>CAWGFP010000001.1:0-300240 GCA_963821905.1 Thermoanaerobaculia bacterium
GCTATCACGGCTACAGTTACCTCTGGGGCGCCGGCTTCTGCTGCCCGCAGTTCGACCCGGCGTACAGCAACGTGCTGATCTCCTCCGATGACGTGAAGACCTGGTACGAGGCGGTCTACCTCACCTTCGACCGTCCCTACAGCGGCAACTACGGCTACAACATTTCCTATACCTACGCCGACGCCGAGCAGATCGGCGGCGATCTGTTCAGCCTCGATCTGCCGACCATCGCCGACTGGCCGCGTTACGGCACGCCCGGCACGCAGGATCAACGCGTCGTGGCGAACGGCATCGTCGGCATCCCTGGGAGATGCGGCTGAGCGGCATCCTGCAGTACGGCTCGGGCGACAAGTTCCGCATCCACGACTTCTCGAACGGCTTCCAGCCCGGCAGCTACCGGCCTCGAACCGGCGAGGGCCCGAGCTGGACGACGCTCGACCTGCGCCTGGAAAAGGACTTCGTCTTCGCCACGGATCACCGCTTCGGGATCATTCTCGAAGCTTTCAACGTCTTCAACGAGGAGCGCTACCTGAACTATCAGGACTTCCTGCCGCCGGAAGGCAATCCGCGTCTCGGCGAGCCGAACTCGATCATCAGCGGGTCGCAGCGCCGCTATCAGGTCGGCCTGCGTTATGGCTTCTAACGGCTGGTGATCCCGCGTGCGCGGTCAGCTCGCGAGGACGCTGCCCGCCGTTTCCTCTCGCCGGGGCCGCAGGTGGCCCCGGCGAGTCGTCTCGATCTTCATCCTGTCGCTTAGCCTGGGCGCCGTGAGTGCTTGCCAGCCGCGACCGGCGAGCTCTCCGGCGCCCCCTGTCGTGGTCGGCGAGCAGCCTTTCCTCGACGACGTCGCGCAGCGCACCTTCCTTTTCTTCTGGGAGCAGACCGACCCCAACGGCCTGGTGCCCGACCGCTGGCCGACGCCCTCGTTCTCCAGCGTCGCCGCCGTCGGTTTCGGGCTCACCGCCTATCCGATCGGCGTCGAGCGCGGCTGGATCACCCGCGAGCAGGCGCCGCGACCGCGTGCTCACCACGCTGCGCTTCCTCGGCGCCGCGCCGCAGGGCCGAGGCGCCGAGCGGCGTCGACCGGCCACAGAGGTTTCTTCTACCACTTCCTCGACATGAGACGCGGACCCGCTTCGAGCACGTCGAGCTGTCGACCGATCGACACGACGCTGCTCCTCGCCGGCGCGCTCTTCTGCCAGTCCTACTTCGACCGCGACGATCCCGCGGAGCGCGAGATCCGCGAGCTCGCCGAAACGCTCTACCGCCGGGCCGAATGGGACTGGGCGCAGCCCGAATCCACCGCGCGGTCTCGCATGGGCTGGCACCCCGAGAACGGCTTCATCGACTACGAGTGGCGCGGCTACAACGAGGCGATGATCCTCTACGTCCTCGCCCTCGGCTCGCCGACGCATCCGGTCGACCCCGCGGCCTGGGCAGGCGTGGACGCGGCACCTATCGCGTGGGCGACTTCCACGGCCAGAGCACGTCGACTTCGCGCCGCTCTTCGGCCACCAGTACTCGCACGTCTGGATCGACTTCCGCGGCATCCAGGACGCCTACATGCGCGAGCAGGGGATCGACTACTTCGAGAACTCGCGCCGCGCCACGCTCGCCCAGCGCGCCTACGCGATCGACAACCCGCGGCGGCTGGCGCGGCATACGGTGCCGACGTCTGGGGGCTCACCGCCTGCGACGGGCCCGATGGACGCCGACCGAGCGCGTCGGCGGCGAGGTCCGCCGCTTCAGGACCTACGCCGGCGCGCGGCGCGGCCCTCGGGATTCCCGGTCGACGACGGCACGATCGCGCCCACCGCCGCGGGCTCCTCGATCGCCTTCGCGCCCGAGAGTCGGCCATGCCGGCGCTCGCCGCGATGCGCGCCCGCTAGGGCGAGCACCTGCTATTCGACGCTACGGCTTCCTCGACTCGTTCAATCCCACCTACCAGTTCACCGACTCGCCGGTGCAGCACGGCCGCGTGGTGCCCGGCGGTCGGCTGGTTCGACGGCGACTACCTGGGCATCGACCAGGGCCCGATCGTGGCGATGATCGAGAACCACCGCACCGGGCTGATCTGGAAGTCGATGCGGAAGAACCCGCACATCGTGCGCGGCCTGCGCCGCGCCGGCTTCACCGGCGGATGGCTCGACTCCGCGCCATCGCCGTAAGAGGATCGCGGCGATGACGCGCGGCGCACGACTCGTCGCCCTCGCGGCCCTCGCCGCACTGCTGGGGTCTTGCCGCGGCGAGCGCGACGCCGACACCGTGCGCTTCTGGGCCTTCGGGCGCGAAGGCGAGGTGGTGCGCGAGCTGGTGCCGGAGTTCGAGCGGCGCCATCCCGGACCTGCGCCTCGAGGTGCAGCAGGTGCCGTGGACGGCGGCGCACGAGAAGCTGCTCACCGCCTACGTCGGCAGCGCCACGCCGGATGTGGCGCAGCTCGGCAACACCTGGATCCCGGAGTTCGTCGCGCTCGGCGCGCTGGCGCCGCTCGATCCGCGGCTCCGCGGATCGACCGTCGCGCGCGCCGATTCCTTCCCCGGCATCTGGGACACCAACGTGGTCGACGGCGCGACCTGGGGCGTGCCCTGGTACGTCGACACCCGCGTGCTCTTCTACCGCACCGACCTGGTGGCGCAGGCCGGCGTCGCCGTGGCCGCCGCGCACCTGGAGCCGAGTGGCGCGCGGCGATGGAGCGGATCTGCGCGACGCCGATCCCGGCCGGCGCTTCGCCATCCTGCTGCCGGTCGACGAGTGGGAGCAGCCGGTCATCTTCGGCCTGCAGACCGGCGCGCCTCTGCTCGCGCGACGGCGGCCGGCGCGGCGGCTTTCCGCGATCCGCGCTTCCGCCGCGCCATGACGTTCTACCTCGAGCTCTTCGCCGATCGGCCTGGCGCCGCGCGCTCGACCAACACCGGCGTGGCGAACCTCTACCAGCAGTTCGCCGAGGGTTACTTCGCGATGGTCATCACCGGGCCGTGGAACCTCGGCGAGTTCCGCGCCGGCTGCCGGCCGGAGATGCAGGAGCGCTGGGCCACGGCGCCGCTGCCGGCGCCGGACGGCGCGGGCGGACATCCGGGCCCGTCGCTGGCCGGCGGCTCGAGCCTGGTGCTCTTCCGCCAGGCGGCCGAAAACGAAGCCGCCTGGCGATTGGTCGAATTCCTGTGCGAGCCGGCGCAGCAGGCGCGCTTCTACGAGCTGTCGGGCGACCTGCCGGCGCGGCCCGACGCCTGGACGCTCACCGGCCTCGACCGACGATCCGCGCGCCGCGCGTTTCGCGCTCAGCTCAGGCGCCGTCGGCTCGCCGCCCAAGGTGCCGAGTGGGAGCAGATCGCCACGCGCATGGCGCGTCGCCGCCGAGCAGGTGATCCGCGGCGCCAGGACGTGGACGACGCGCTCGCCGCGCTCGACCGCGACGTCGACCGTCATGCTCGAGAAGCGGCGCTGGATGCTCGATCACGGCAGGCTGGCCTCGGACACGGCGCTGCTGACGCTCGACGCGAGTCCGCGATGAGCGCCGCGCCGCCCGGCCGCCCGCACGAAAGCCGCGCCGCGGCGTGGTTCCTGCTTCCCGGCGCTCGCCGCGATCGTCGCTGTTCTTCGCCGTGCCGGTGGTCGCCGGCTTCGCTGCTCTCGCTCACCGACTTCGACATCTATGCGGTGGCCGACCCGCGCAACGCGCGCTTCGTCGGCCTCGACCAACTACACCGACCTGCTGCGCGAGCCGCTCTTCTGGCGCTCGTTGCGCAACACGCTTTTCTTCGTGGTGGTCGGCGGCCCGCTGACGCTCGTCGCCGCGCTCGGCGGCGCGCTGCTCGTCAACTCGCAGCTGGCGCGGCTGCGCGGCGCTGTTCCGCACGATCTATCTTCGCGCCGGTGGTGACCACCCTGGTGGCGGTGGCGGTCGTCTTTCGCTACCTCTACCACCCGCGCTTCGGCCTGCTCAACCACATGCTCGGCGCTGGTCGGTCTGCCGCCGATCGACTGGCTCGGCGATCCGCGCTGGGCCCGATGCTGGCGATCACGCTGCTCGCGGTCTGGCGCACCTTCGGCTACAGCCTGGTGATCTTCGTCGCCGGCCTGCAGGCGATCCCCGAGACCGCTCTACGAGGCGGCGCGGCTCGACGGCGCCTCGGCTGGCGCAGCAGTTCCGTCACATCACCCTGCCGATGCTCAGGCCGACCTCCGTCTTCGTCGCCGTGCTCACCACCGTCGGCTTCTTCCAGATCTTCGCCGAGCCCTACGTCATGACCCGCGGCGGGCCGCTCAACGCCACCACTGTCGATCGCGCTGCTGATGTACCAGCAAGGGTTCCGCTGGTGGAACATGGGCCGCGCGGCGGCGATCGCGTTCGTGCTCTTCGCGCTCATCCTGGCGCTCTCGGGCGTGCAGCAGATGCTGCTGCGCGGAGACGGTCCGCGTGAGCTCGCCGAAGCTGCGCGCTCTGGCGGTCAACGGCGCGCTGGTGGCGCTCGCGCGTGGTGACGCTCCTGCCGCTCCTCTGGATGGTCTCGGCCTCGCTCATGCCCGACCGGCGAGGCCAACCAGCTGCCGCCGCGCTATCTGCCGACGCAGCCCGACACTCGAGCACTACCGGGCGCTTTTCGAGCGCTTGCACCTCGGCCGCGCCTTCGTGCAACTCGCTCCTCCTCGCCTCGTCGATCACGCGTCATCTCGCTGCTCTGCAACTCGATGGCGGGCTACGCCTTCGCCAAGCTGCGCTTCCGCGGCCGCGACCGGCTCTTCGCGGTGCTGCTCGCCACGCTGGTCGTGCCGCCGCAGGTCGGCGTGCTGCCGCTCTTCCTCGAGCTGCGCGCCCTCGGGCTGGTCAACTCGTACGGCGGCGTCATCGTCGCCGGCATCGCCACGGTGTTCGGCATCTTCCTGGTGCGCCAGTTCGCGCTCGGCATCCCCGACGAGCTGCTCGACGCGGCGCGCGTCGACGGCGCCTCCGAGTGGCGGATCTACTGGACGGTGGTGCTTGCCGCTGCTGCGGCCGATCCTGGTCACCCTGGGCGTCTTCACCTTCCTCTCCGCCTGGAACGACTTCATGTGGCCGCTCATCGTGCTCACCGACGAGTCCCGCTACACGCTGCCGGTGGCGCTGGCCAATCTGTCCGGGCGAGCACGTGCAGGACACCGAGCTGATGATGGCCGGCGCGGTGGTCACCGTCCTGCCGGTGGTGCTGCTCTTCCTCGCCGCGCAGCGCCACTACATCGAAGGCATCCTGATGGGGAGCGTCAAGGAGTGAGCGCTCGCGCCGGCTGGCGCATCGCCGGGCTCGCAGCCCTCGCCCTTGGCACGCTCGGCCAGGCGCGCCCAGCTGTGCCCCCAGCGGTATTGGGGGCGCCGCCGGCACTCGCGGGAGCGGGCGATGCCTCGCGCTGGATCGCCGCGCCGGCCGACGGCGTCGAGCTGCGGATTTCGCAGGACGGCGACGCCGTGCGATTGGACTTCGACTTTCACGGCCACGGTGGCTGGGCCGCGGCGCGCCTGCCCCTGACCCTCGATCTAGCGGAGAACTGGGCTCTGTCGTTCGATCTTCGCGGCGAGGCGCCCGCCAACCATCTCGAGGTGAAGCTGGTCGACCCGTCGCTGGACAGCGTCTGGTGGTCGGTGCGGCGCGACTACGACTTTCCACGCCAATGGACGCCGTTGCGCATCAAGAAGCGTCAGGTGCGCTTCGCCTGGGGGCCCGCCCGCGGCGGCGAGCTCCACCGTCTCGGCGCCATCGAGCTGGCGATCACCGCCGGATCGGGCGGCCGCGGCACCGTGTGGCTGCGCAACGTCGCCCTCACCCCGTTGCCTCCCGACGGGCCCTACACCGGTACACCGAAGGCGGTCGCCAGCGCCACGCTCTCCGGTCACGATGCCCGGGCCGCGATCGACGGCGATCGCGCCACTTACTGGCAAGCGCCGCCCCCCAATATGGCGGCCAGTTGGACGGTCGACTTCGGCACGCGACGCGAGTTCGGCGGGTTGACGCTCTACTGGGCGGAGGGCGGACAGCCAACCGAGCTCGTTGTCGAGCTTTCGAACGACGGCACGACGTACCGCCTGGCGAGGCGCATCGCCCGCGCGGCAGGCGGTCGCACCGATCTCTCGCTGCCGGACGAAGAGGCGCGGCTGGTTCGGATCACGGTGCCGGCCGGCGGCGGCGCGCCGGCGCTCGCCGAGGTCGCCGTCCACCCGCTGGGCTTCGCCGACAGCCCCAACGCTCTCTTCGAGACGGTTGCCCACGAGTCGCCGCGGGGGGATTATCCGCGAGGCTTCTCCGGCGAGCAGGTCTACTGGACGGTCGTCGGTCTCGACGGCGCCCCGAGCGAGGTGCTCTTCTCCGAAGACGGCGCCGTCGAGCTCGGAGTCGGCGCGCCTGCGCTCGAGCCTTTCCTCCTCGTCGACGGGCGCTTCTCGAGCTGGAGCGACGTCACGCCGGCGCAACGTCTGCTCGACGGCGATCTGCCGATTCCGAGTGTCGACTGGGAGATCGGCGGCCTGCGGCTCGAGATCACCGCGCTCGCAACACCAGCAAGCCGAGCGCTTCGCGTCTCCTGCTTCGCTACCGATTGCGCAGCATCGACGGCAAGCCGCACCGCGCGACACTGTGGCTTGCGGCGCGCCCGTTCCAGGTCAACCCGCCTTCACAGTTCCTCAATGCCCAGGGCGGTGTGGCGCGTCTCTCGGAGGCGCGCTGCTCGGACAGCGGCCTGACACTCGATCGCCGTGAGGTCATGTTCGTGCCCGCCGCCGTGCGTTGCGGCAGCTCGATCTTCGACCAGGGCTCGATCGTTGCCTGGCTGCGTCGGGGCGCGCTCCCGCCCGACGCGGTCTCGCACGACGAGCTGGGCTACGCCTCGGCCGCCGCGGCGTGGGATCTCGAGCTCGGCGCGGGCGCCAGCCGCGAGGTGATCGTGTCCACGGCGCTCGACGGCGAGCCGGCCTCCGCGCCGGGTGTCCCCCCAGCCGTATTGGGGGCTACGCCCGCCGACTTCGCGCACCGCGAGGTCGCAGCGCAGGCCGACTGGCGGACCCGCCTCGACCGCGTCGGCATTCGCGCACCGCGGGCGGCGCAGGATCTTCTGCATTCGTTGCGCAACGGGCTCGCCGCGATCCTCATCCATCGCGACGGGCCGGCGATCCAGCCCGGCTCGCGCGCCTATGCGCGCTCGTGGATTCGCGACGGCGCGCTCACCGGCAGCGCGCTCTTGCGCCTCGGGCACGCTCGAGCCGGTGCGGCAGTTCGCCGACTGGTACGCGGACTATCAATACGACGACGGCAAGGTGCCGTGCTGCGTCGACTGCCGCGGCGCCGATCCGGTGCCCGAGAACGACAGCCATGGCGAGTGGATCCACCTGGTGCGCCGAGGTCTGGCGCTACGGCGGCGAGCGCTCCTTCGCCGAGCGGCACTTGGGCTCCGTCGAGCGCGCGGTCGGCTATCTCGACCGCCTGCGCGCCGAGCGCCGCACCGGAGCCTATCGCAGTGGCGCGGCGCGCGTCTTCTACGGTCTGCTGCCGCAGTCGATCAGCCACGAGGGCTACTCCGAGAAGCCGATGCATTCCTACTGGGACGACGCCTTCGGCTACCTCGGCTACAACGATGCCGCGAGCGCTCGCCCACGATCTCGGGCGCAACGATCTGGCAGCCCGTTGGCGCGCCAGCCGCGATGAGTTCGCCGCCGACCTGGTGGCCTCGATCGGTCTGGCACAGAGCGCAACACGACATCGACTTCCTGCCGGGAAGCGCCGAGCTGGGCGACTTCGACGCCACCTCGACGACTGTCATGCTGGAGCCCACCGGGCTTGCCGGCCAGCTGCCTCGCGAGGCGGTCGAAGCGACCTTCGCGCGCTACCTGCGACGAGTTCGAGGAGCGCCGTGACGGGCGCCGCGAATGGGATGTCTACACGCCCGTACGAGTGGCGCGTCGTGCGATCCTTCGTCCGGCTCGGCTGGCGCGACGGCGCGCACGAGCTGATCGATTTCTTCCGCCAGGGCCGCCACCCGGCGGCGTGGAACTCAATGGGCCGAGGTGGTTTTCCGCGAGCCGCGCAAGCCGCGCTTCCTGGGTGACCTGCCGCACGGATGGGTGGCTTCGGACTTCATCCGTAGCTTCCTCGATCTCTACGCCTACGAGCGTCGCAGCGACGGCGCCCTGGTCCTGGCGGCGGGCATTCCACGCTCCTGGCTCGCCGACGGGGAGGAGCTCGGGGTCGAACGGCTGCGCACACCGTGGGGCGAGCTCACGTATTCGCTCCACTTGCGCGAAGGGCGTCTCGAAGTGAAGGTCGCGGGGCTCGACACGATGCCGCCCGGAGGCGTGCTCCTCGCGCCACCGATCGGCGAGAAGCCCGGTCGCGTCACGGTTGACGGCCGGCTCGTCGCACACCAACGCGAGTTGCGCCTCGAGCGTCTGCCGGCTCATATCGTGGTGGAGCGGCCGTGGGAATGACGGCGTTGCTCCTCGCCGCTGTGTCCCCAGCCTTATTGGGGGCCACCCTCACCGCGCCGGCGGTGACCCCGGTGCCGCGCGGTTTTCTGCTCGACGAAATCACCGCTGGCGGCGAGACGCTGCGCTACGCCCTGTACGTGCCCCGCGAATACGACGCCGCGCGTCGGTGGCCGCTGGTGGTGGCGCTGCATGGCCGCGGTGAGTGCGGCAGCGACGGGCTGCGACAGCTGACCCAGGGCCTCGCGCAAGCCATCGCCGCGGCCCCCGCTGACTGGCCCGCGCTGGCGCTCTTCCCGCAGAAACCCGACCCGGAACGGGAATGGGAGGAGTACGAAGCGCCACTCCTCGCACTGATCGAGCGCCAGCGCGGCAGCTACGCGATCGACGGCGACCGCCTCTACCTCACCGGTCTCTCGCAGGGCGGGCACGGGGCCTGGGTGCTCGCCGCCCGCCAGCCGCGCATGTGGGCGGCGCTGGTGCCGATTTGCGGATATTCCACGGCGCGGGTGCGCGACGCCCAGGGCCGGGTGCCGCCGCGCGCTTACCAGGGCTCGGCGGACGAGCTGGTGCGGCCGCTCGTCGGTCTGCCGGTGTGGGCGTTTCACGGCGTGCAGGACTCGATCATTCCGGCGGCACAGAGCGAGGAGCTGGTGGCCGCCTTACGAGCCGCCGGGGGCGAGGCGCGGCTGACGCTCTTTCCCGGAGTGGATCACGGCGCGTGGGATCCGGCCTATCGCGATCCCGCGCTCGCAAGATGGCTGTTGGCGCAAAGGCGTCGAACGCCGAGCAACCAGCAGATTCAGGAGATCTCGCGATGAGCGCGATGGCGACGACCAGCGGTGAGAGCCTCTACGGCGAGTTCTCCGCCGACGGCAGCGAGTACCGGATCACCAATTGGCGAACCCCGCGTCCGTGGATCAACCTCATCGCCAACCCGCGCGCCGGGCTGGCGGTTTCCCAAACCGGCAGCGGCTTCTCCTGGATCGACAACTCTCAACTGGCGGCGATCGTGCGCTGGCAGCAGGAGTTCGCCGAGGACCGCTCGGGCCGTTACCTCTACCTGCGCGATCTCGACAGCGAGGCGATCTGGTCGCTGG
This sequence comes from Thermoanaerobaculia bacterium, assembly GCA_963821905.1. Lineage (GTDB taxonomy): Bacteria > Acidobacteriota > Thermoanaerobaculia > Multivoradales > JAGPDF01 > CAWGFP01. Next base: position 9,545 of record CAWGFP010000001.1, read on the forward strand.
CGCCGGCACCCTGCTTCCCGGCCTACGATCGCTTCGTTTGCCGCCACGGCCACGGCTATACCGTCTTCGAGTGCGAAGCGCACGGCGTGGCGAGCGAATGGACGCTCTTCGTCGACGCCGAGAACGCGGTCGAATCCTGGCGCCTGAGGCTGCGCGATCGCTCGGGGCAGCGCCGGCGGCTCATTCTGGGGAGCTACCTCGAGTGGAACTGCGGCACGTCGCCGGCGCCGCGGCGCGAGTTCCAGAAGCTCTTCCTCGAGACCCGCTATGACGAAGCCCGGCGCGCGGTCCTCGCCACGTCGCACATGTGGGACGTGGGTTCGGCGCGCTGGGGCCACTGGAACACGCCGTTTCCCTATTGGAGCGCCTTCGCGGCCGCCCAGGCCGTGATCCTCGCCACCGGTGACAAGAGCGCCTTCCTCGGCCCGCTGGGCTCCAGCTGGGCGTCGCCCGCGGCGCTCGCCGACGGCGCGTGTCCCTCGCGCTTCGGCCGGCATCACGACCCGGTCGCCGCGCTCGCCTGCGACGTCGAGCTCCCTCCCGGCGGAATCTGGGACGGCGGTTTCGTCCTCGCCACTGCGACGTCGGCCGAGGAGGCGGTGGCGAGCGCTCAAATCGCCGCCGCGCCCGAGACCATGGACGCCGCACTTGCCAGGGCGATCGCCGTGTGGCGGGCGCGGCTCGCCGAGCACCGCGTCGAAACGCCGGAGCCCACCCTCGACTGGCTGGCGAACGACTGGCTGCGCTACCAGGCGATCTCGGCGCGAATCTGGGGCCGCGCCGGCTACTACCAGCAGAGTGGGGCCTACGGTTATCGCGATCAGCTCCAGGACTCGCAGGTCTGGCTCACCATCGATCCGGCCCGCTGCCGCGAGCAGATGCGTCTCCACGCTCGTCATCAGTTCCAGGACGGCTCGGTCGTCCACTGGTGGCATCCGCTCACCGAGCAGGGGCACGTGACGCGAATGACCGACGATCTCCTCTGGCTGGCCTTCGTGGCCGCGAACTACGCCAAGGAGACGGGAACGCTCGATTTCCTCGCCGATGCCGAACCCTTTCTCGACGCGCCGGAGCCGGCCTCGCTGCGCGAGCACGTCGAGCGCGCCTTCGCCCGCCTGGAACAGCGCACCTCGCCGCGCGGCCTGCCCTACATCGGCGCCGGCGACTGGAACGACGGACTCTCGGCGCTCGGTCTCGAGGAACGCGGCGAGTCGATCTGGCTCGCCCAGTTCCTGGCCGGCCTCTACCAGGAATGGGAGGAGATCTATCGCCGCCTCGGCGAGGAGCACAACGCTCGCGAATCCCACGCTCGCCGCGAGCGGCTGATCGAAGCGATCAACGTCCACGCCTGGGACGGCAACTGGTATCGCCGCGCCACCGACGACACCGGGCGCTGGATCGGCGGCCGGGATGCGCGTTTCGGACGCATCTTTCTCAACGCCCAAACCTGGGCGATTCTCAACCAGACCGGTCCGCCGGAGCGGCTGGCGGCGTGTCTCGAGGCGTTGCGCGAGCATCTCGTCTCGCCGGCCGGGGCACTCCTCCTTGCCCCCGCCTGGAGCGAGCCCGACGAAACCGTGGGCTACATCACCCGCTACGCCCCTGGCCTGCGCGAGAACGGCGGCGTCTACACCCACGCCGCGACCTGGGCGATCGCCGCGGCCGCCAAGGCGCGCGACGCCGAGCTGGTCGGCCAGCTGCTGCGCGCCATCAACCCGGCGCTCAAGGATCCGCGCGACTACTGGGCCGAGCCCTACGTCCTGCCGGGCAACGTCGACGGCCCCGACTCGCCCTATCCGGGGCGCGCGGGATGGACCTGGTACACCGGCTCGGCGGCGTGGCTGACGCGCATCGTTTCGGAGTGGGTGCTCGGCGTCCGGCCGACCTGGGACGGCTTGCTCTTCGATCCCTGCCTGCCGCCCGGCTGGCCGGGAGCGCGGATGACTCGCCCCTATCGCGGCGCGCGGCTCGAGATCGACATCGTGCGCGGCGGCGAACCGGGTGTGGTCGCCGACGGAAAGCGGCTCGACGACCGGCTCCTGCGCGAGATCACCGCCGGCGCCACTCACCGCATCACGGTCGCGGTAGCCTAGGGCGCGATGGCCACGGTCGAGTTCGCTCAGATCGAAAAACGCTTCGGCGACGTCGAAGTGCTGCGCGATCTCTCGCTCCAGATCGACGACCACGAGTTCATGGTGCTGGTCGGCCCTTCGGGCTGCGGCAAGTCGACCGCGCTGCGGCTGGTGGCGGGCCTCGACCTGCCGAGCGCGGGCGAGATCCGCATCGGCGGGCGGCGGGTCAACGAATTGCCGCCCAAGGACCGCGACATCGCGATGGTGTTCCAGAACTACGCGCTCTATCCCCACATGACGGTGCGCGAGAACCTGGCTTTCGGGCTGCGCATGCGCCATACGCCGCGCCCCGAGATCGAGCGCCGGGTCGCCGAGGCGGCGCGCATGCTGGCCCTCGGCGACCTCCTCCAGCGCCTGCCGAAGCAGCTCTCCGGCGGTCAGCGCCAGCGCGTCGCGGTGGGCCGCGCGGTGGTGCGCCAGCCCACCGCGTTCCTGTTCGACGAGCCGCTCTCCAACCTCGACGCCAAGCTGCGCCTGGAGACCCGCGCCGAGATCGTCGCCTTGCACGCCCAACTCGGAACGACCACGCTCTACGTCACCCACGACCAGGTCGAGGCGATGACCATGGGCCAGCGTCTCGCCGTCCTCCACCGCGGCCGCCTGCAGCAGTTGGGCACTCCGCTCGAGGTCTACGAGCGCCCCGCTAACCTCTTCGTCGCCGGTTTCATTGGCACCCCGCCGATGAACCTCCTGCCCGGCCGCGCGCTGCGCGACGGCGCCGCGGTCGAGGCGCTGGGCGTCGAGATTCAGCTGCCCCCGAACGCCGCCGCCGCGCTCCGCCGCGCCCCGGCCGCCGAGGTTGTGGTCGGCATCCGCCCCGAGTCCCTGCGTGAAGGCAACGGCAATGCCCTCACCGCCCGCGTCGAGCTCGCCGAGGCGCTCGGCCACGAGACTCTCGTCCACGCCCACGTCGGCGACGTTCGCTTGACCGCCAAGGTGCCGCCCGGGCGCCGCTACCTGCCGGGCGAGGAGTTGCGGCTGAGCGTGGACCCGAGCGCGATCCACCTCTTCGACGCCAAGAGCGAGCTCCGAATCGAAACCTGAGCCAAAAAGGGCCCCTAAGGGGTGCCCCTAAAGGCCCTAAAGGTGCGGTGCCCGCAAAGGTGCCAGGCGATTCGCTAGGGTCATTCGCCCGGCATTCGTTTGCAACAAGAATTCTCGAACTCGAATCAACGCGACCAAGAAATAAGCCACCCTGCACTGATCGGATCAGTGGTCATGGAAGCCACCCTGCTGAACGAACTCCAGAAGTCGTGCTTCGACGCACACCTCCTGCAACCCGCTTCTAGAAGCCAGGCAGGGAGTCACCTACTGCTCGTTCATCTGTTCGATGCGTTACGCGTAAACCGTCGGCGAGCCGCGAGAGAATGGCCTTGGTGGCGGAAAGCAACACTCGGGGAACTGGACATCCAGAGCGCCGCCACGAAATCGCTCCGATGCCCCCCGATACGCGGCGAGGAAGATCCGCAAGGCATCCCGAAAGACGCGGCGAACCGCCCTGCTGGCAGCATGCACGATCGGCGCTGGAGATCGCTTGCGGCGCAGCGGCCTTTCGTGCGGATTCTGCCGGCGAATCCATGCTGCCCCTGCTGGCTCTCGAGCTGTCGCCGCAGCGAGCACTCGACCCTCGCGCTCGATCTCGATGATCAGCTCGGCGATTCGCTGGCGATAGTCCTCGGGCGAGAGGTCTTCCCAGCAGGGCAGAGGCGACAACGTTACGGTCTCGACGGTGGCAAAGTCCCGAAACCCGAACTCGAGTCCGCGTCGATTTGCCTCGAATTCGAGCGTCCGGTTGAACCAAACGCCTTGAGCGGACCGGCCGGTGAGAAGCGGACCCGCGCAGTGTGCCCCCGGCCAATCCAAGGGGGAGGCCACCAGGCCCTCCTTCACGCCGTGAGAAAGGACGTACTTGAGTCTGGCAATTTGCGCCGCCGGCTCGTCACTAATCGGAATGGGTTGGAAACGGCGGCTCCAAACCTTGTCAGGCCAATCGTGTAGACGGCCGGCCTCGCGCGCGAGCTTCGAGTTGAAAAGCCGCATGAAGTCCCGCAGGTGGCCGGGGTCTTCGGGGCGGCAGTGGAGATGGTAGTGATTGGACATCGCGACGTAGGTCTGGACCTCCATCGCATGGGCCGCCTGCGCGTAACCGAGTACCCCCAGGAAGACCTCGTTGAAGGTAGGGCTCGGCCGCAAAAGGAGGCGACCGTGGATGGTGCGGGTCGTGACCTCGATCAGGCTACGCGGTCGGAAGTGACGCGGTAGTCGGCCCATGCACCATAGAGACGGAAAACGCCTGGTTCCCGCAGGCATTGGGGAATCGACTGGCACCTCGGGGGCAACTGGCATTGCGAATCGACTGGCACCCCACGATCGAAGGCGCCTCACGATGGGCCACGATGGAGAATCGACTGGCACCTCGGGCCGGCACCTCGGACCGCACAGAATCGACTGGCACCTCGGGCCGCCTCGGGCCGGAGGTGACTGGTTAGCCGCCGTCTACCAGAGCATCGCGCCGCGCGAGGCGATCACCTCGCGCAGGAAGAGGGCGCTGGCTTTGGGAGTGCGGTCGAGCGTCTCGAAATCGACGTGCACGATACCGAACCGCTTGCTGAAGCCGAGGCTCCACTCGAGGTTGTCGAAGAGCGACCAGGCGAAGTATCCGCGCACATCGGCGCCCGCCTCGCGCGCCTCCAGGACGGCGCGCAGGTGGGAGCGGAAATAGGCGACGCGCAGCGGATCGTCGACCCTTCCCTCCGCTGCCCGCGGCGGGTCGTAAAAAGCGGCGCCGTTTTCGGTGACGTAGAGCGGCAGTTCGCCGTAGCGTCCGTGGAGCCAGAGCAAGGTGTCGCGCAGGCTCTCGGGATGAACCTCCCAGTCGGTCTCGGTGTAGGTGCTCGAGCGCTGGTGCACCTTCACCGCGCCGGTGGGATAGCCGGCGCCCTCGCGCATTACCCCTCGCGTGTAGTAGTTGAGGCCGAGGAAATCGATCTCGCGGCGTAGCGCGGCGACTTCCTCGTCGGCGAATTGTGGCCAGCCCGCGCCGTAGACCTCCGCCAGCTCCTCGGGGTAGCGGCCGAGCAGCGCGGGATCCCCGAAGTGCCGGTTCATGTAGGCATCGGCGCGCCTCGCCGCCTCGCGATCCTCGGGGGCGTCTGAAGCCGGATGCTTGGGCTCGATGTTGAGCACCAACCCGATCTGGTGCCGGCCGATCTCGCGGTAGACGTCCACCGCGGCGGCGTGCGCCTGGAGGAGATGATGCGCGGCGCGAGGAGCTTCGAAAAGATTGGCGTGCCCCGGCGCCAGCACGCCGTGGAGATAACCGCCGTCGGTCACCACCCAGGGTTCGTTGATCGTGGTCCACAGCTGGACCCGGCCGTCGAGCGCCTCGAAGCAACGGTGGGCGTACTCCGCGAACCACATCGGCGACTGCGGATTCAGCCAGCCGCCGCGATCATCGAGCGCCGCGGGCAAGTCCCAGTGGTAGAGGGTCGCCATCGGCTCGATACCCGCCTCGCGCAGTCGTTCGATCAGCCGGCGGTAGAAATCGAGCCCGGCCAAGTTCACCCGCCCGACGCCCTCCGGCAGAACGCGGCTCCAGGAAATCGAGAAGCGATAGGCGTTGTGTCCCAGGGCAGCGATCAGGTCGACGTCCTGGGCGGTGCGCCGGTAATGGTCGCAGGCCACGTCTCCGGTGTCACCGTGCGCGATGCGACCGGGAGTGTGCGCGAAGCGATGCCAGATGCTCGAGCCTGCGCCGTCGGCGAGCGGTGAGCCCTCGATCTGGTAGGCCGAGGTTGCGGCGCCCCAGAGGAAGTCGGCCGGAAAGAGCGGGCGTTCAGCCATGGGCGCCCACCGCCGCGGAGCCGATGCGGGCCGGCTGGCCGGTCGACTCGAGCAGGTTCCACCACAGCTCGCCGGCGGGATCGACGCGCCGGCTGCGGCCGCGCAGAGTGGCGAGCGGCACGTGGGTCATGAGCCCGTGCCAGTAGCCGATCAGGAGCGCGGTGCGACCGGCCAGCGCGGCGTGCACGGCGTTCTGCGCCAGCCGCGCGGCATGCATCGCGTCGCCCGTGTCGGCCGGTGCCGAGCGCACGAGATAGCTCGGATCGAGATACTTCATGGCGATCGGCTGGCGGGCGGCGAAGTGTTCCTCCAGCTGCTGGCGCAGCCAGGCGCCGACGTCCCCCAGCTTGCGATTGCCGGAGGCGTCGTGACCGAGGTTTTCGCCCGCGAAGAATTCCTGGCCGGCGCCCTCGGCGATCACCAGCAGTGCGTGGCCGGAGCTCTCGATGCGGCGCTCGACCAGCGCGAGCAGACCGTCCTCGCCCTCGAGCTCGAACGGCGATTCCGGGATGAGACACACGTCCACCACCCCGGCGGCGAGCGCCGCCGTCGCCGCGAGGTAGCCGGTGTGTCGGCCCATCAAGCGCACCAGCCCGACGCCGCGGCGCACCGAGGTCGCCTCGATGTGGGCCGCGCGCACGGCGTCGGCGGCGAGCCGCACCGCGGTCTGGAAACCGAACGAGCGCCGCACCCAGGGAATGTCGTTGTCGATCGTCTTGGGGACGCCGACCACCGCGATGTCGAGCCGCCGCCGCGCGATCTCCTCGGCGATCTCGAGCGCTCCGCGCAACGCGCCGTCGCCGCCCACCGGGAAGAAGAGATCGACTCCGTGCTCCACCAGGCTGTCGACGATCTCGGCGACCGGTGGCGTGCCGCGGCAGGTGCCGAGCACGCTGCCACCGCGCAGGTGAATGTCCTCCACCGAGGCCGGATCGAGCGGCTGCAGCTCGGCGCCGCGCCGCAGCCCCGAGTAGCCGAAGCGCACCCCTTGCACCGAGGCCACGCCGTAGCGCCCGGCGAGCTCGATCACCAGGGCGCGCACCACGTCGTTCAGGCCGGGGCAGATGCCGCCGCAGGTGACGATCGCGGCACGCGTCTTGCGGGGCTCGAAGCGCAGGCGCTCGCGCGGCCCGGCGAGCTCGAAGGTCGGAGGCGCGAAGCCGCCGGCCAGCATTTCGCGCACGCGCTCGGGGCGCGGATCGACGAAAACGCGCTCGTCGTCCCGGACGAAGGTGCCGTGCTCCGGCACCTTCAGCGGGCTCGGCTGGCTCGCCTCGCCGAGGCGCTCGACACGGAAATCGGGCGGTCGCTCGACCACGGCCCAAGCCTACCAGCGCCGCCCGCCCAGGAATCGTTTAAAATCGGCGATCAAGCGCTCGTGAGCGACCTCGACAGCGGTATCCTCCAGACCCAAACCCGGCGCGCCGCCGTGCCGCTCGCCGCGCTCGCCGAGGCCGCCGACCACATCGCCGGCGTGCGCCGCTCGGACCTCGCGATCGGGGATCGCCTGCTGGTCGCGACACGCAATTCGATCTACACCCTGGCGGCGCTCGCCGATGGCCGCTTCGCGGTGAGCGGCGGCTTCTTCGAGCGCCAGGGCCGCTCGCGCGTCGAGCTCGCGGTGGCGGGCTGCACCGCCGGGGGCCGGGCCCTCTTTCGCGACATCGTGGCTGCCCCCGGGCTGTTCCTCGAGTTCGCCGACGGCACCCACACCACGCGCATCCGGCAAGTGCGCCGGCTCAAGGACTGACGCAGCTCCCGCCGCGCCGTGGGCACGCCGCGCCGCGTCGTCTCGGACTACTATCGGCGCGAGCACCTCGATTTCTTCGCCCGCTATCGCTCACCCTTTTACGCGGTCAGCTTCGATCTCGACGTCACCGACTTCAAGACCGACCTCGAGCGGCGAGGTCTGCCCATCTACCTCAACCTGGCCTGGGCGATGACCGGGGCGCTGCAAGCGGTCGAAGACTTCCGCTACCGCTTCGAGGACGGCGAGGTGGTGCTCTACGAGCAGCTCCATCCCGGGCTCACCGTGCCCGCGCCGGGCGGCCGCTTCAGTTTCTGCGTTCTCGAATTCGATCCCGACCAGGATGCTTTCAACCGCCGGGCGGCACCGCGCATGGCACAGGCGAGCGCCGGCGTCGACTTGGCGGGCGGCATGGGGCCGGAGTTCGCCTACTTCACCGCCCTGCCGAAGGTGCCCTTCACCACCTTCACCCACGTCGCTCCGGACGATCCCTACGCCGGCCAGCCACGGGTCGCCTTCGGCCGCTTCACGCCGCGCGAGGGGCGGCTCCAGCTGCCCGTCGCTCTCCTGGTCAACCACGTCTACATCGACGGCGCCGCCCTGGGCAGGCTGTATGAGGAAGCGGCGCGCCGCCTCGGCGGTCCGCCGCCGTCAGCGTAGCGGCAACCGGCGGGCGATCTCGAGCAGGCGTTCGGGATCGGGGTAGAGGGCTTCGAGACACGGCCGCCGGGCTTCGAGCTGCCTCGGATCGCGCAGGACCACGTCGAGACAGGCCGCACCGCGCGCCTGTTGCGGGATCGTCCAGGTCGCCACTTGGACCAGCTTGCCGGCGCTGATCGACAATCCAAGGACGAGCGCGAGGACGACCGACAGACCGGCGAGCAAACGGACTGAGCGGCGTTCCGGCACCACGCTCTCGGAGCGCCTGTGGATGGCCTCGAGAAGTCCGCAGACCACCAGCAGCCAGCCGACCAGCATGAACGAGGTGTACCGGCTGGCCAGCGCCGCCGACGAACCCAACCCGGCGCGGCCGATGGTGGTCAAGAGCGCTACTGCATGCATGGCCGCCAACGCGCCGAGCGGGAAAGCCGCAGTCCGACGCCAGACGAGGCCACCGTGCGCCTGCACGACGACGAACAGACTGGCGACGGTGAACAGCACACCCATGGCGCGCGGTAACCAGAGGTTGCCCAACGCAAACGGGTTGCCGTAAAACGCCAGCAGGAAGCCGATCGACTCCAAGGGGTACGTCACGAAGTGAGCGATTCCCGGATGGTGCGCAGGCCGCGCGTATCCGCTCAGGTAGATCGCGAGCAGCGCCGCGAGCGCCGCGGCGAGCGCCACGACACTCCGCCAGCGCGGCCCCGTGGCGAAGGCTCGACGGTTCCAGCAGCCCCAGCTCCGCTGGACAACCAGAACCGGTATCAACACCACCCAGTGCGCCACCGACACGTACGCGAGAGCCAGTCCCAGCGCGATCTCGCAGTTCGCCCGCAGACTCGGCGGCGCCGCCTGCCCCCGCAGCGCCAGCAAGATCCCGAACAGAGCGCACGAGACGCCGACCTGCATGCCCATGAGGAAGTTCTCCCACTGCGCCCACGACACCGCGAACGACGAGCAGACGAGGAGGACGAGGTTGCGCCGGGCCGGGCTCCACCCCTCCGTCGCAGCGCGCACGAGCGGCAGCAGGAGGAGGAAACTCGCCGCCAACGCCGCCAGCGAGAGCAACATCAAGGGCAGGGCGCCCCAGCCGAGCTCGGCGTGGATATAGAAGAGCGCCCTGATCAGCACGGGCCGATGCTCGTTGTGCTGGGCCCAGAGCGCAGCGAGGTCGGGGCCGCGCGAGCGAGTGTCCAGCCACCAGGCCAGGAAGTCCCATTCGTCCCAGCGCCACAGTGGCGGGCGCAGCCAGACGAGCAGCCCCGCCGTCGCCACCCAAGGCAAGCAGAGGGCGAGCCGCTCGGCCGGCGGAGTCTTCACCGCCGCGCTAGAAGGGCCGCTCGACGCTCGATTCCCAGGGCGGCGCGCCGGCGGCGAGCAGGGCCTCGGCGTCGTTGCGGTCGACCGGACGCGAGAACCAGTAGCCCTGGGCGTGGGGACAGCCGAGCTGGCGCAGGCGCTCGAGCTGGTTCGGCGTCTCGACACCCTCGGCGACCACGTTCATGCGCAGCATCGAGGCGAGCGCCACGATGGTCTGCACGATCGCCGAGCCGCCCCCGTCGCGGTCGCCCAGGCCGGCGATGAACGAGCGGTCGATCTTGAGCGTGTCGTAGGAGAACTGCTGCAGATACGACAGCGACGAATAGCCGGTGCCGAAGTCGTCGATCGAGAACTTCACTCCCAGCTCGCGCAGCCGCTGCAGCTTGCCCAGCACCTCGGCCTCGTGCTCCATGATGACGCTCTCGGTGATCTCCAGGCGCAAGCTTTCGGGCTTGAGCTTCATCTCCTCGAGGATGGTGAGCACCTGCGACTCCATGTCCGGCTGCAGCACGATCTTGCCCGACACGTTGACGCTCATGTAGATCGGCTCATCGCCGGGATAGCGCACCTGCCACTCGCTCGCCTGGCGGCAGGCCTCGCGCAGCACCCACCAGCCGAGCGGCACGATCAGCCCTGTTTCCTCGGCCACGCCGATGAAAAGCGCTGGCGGGACCAGACCGCGTTCGGGATGATTCCAGCGCACCAGGGCCTCGAAGCCAGCGATGCGGCCGCTGTCGAGCTGCACGATCGGCTGATAGTGCATGACGAAATGCTGGCGCTCGACGGCGCGGCGCAGATCGTTCTCGAGCCGCAGCAGAGCCACCGCGCTCTTGTGCATGGTCTCGTCGAACACCTGATAGCAGGAGCGTCCGGCAGCCTTGGCGCGATACATCGCGATATCGGCGTCGCGCAGCATCTCCTCGGCGGACTCGTAGCCGCCGTGCGAGCAGGCGATGCCGATCGAGGCCGAAGTCACCACCGTCTGGCGGCCGAGCGCCACCGAGCCGGAGAGCGTCTCCTGGATCCGATCGGCGATCGGCGTCGCGTCGAGCGGGCTGGCGAGGCCGGTAGCGAGCACCGCGAACTCGTCGCCGCCCAGCCGGGCGACGGTGTCGCCCGGGCGCAGCACGGCGTGCAGCCGCTCGGCGAGCTCGCGCAGCAAGTCGTCGCCGGCGGCGTGGCCGAGGCTGTCGTTGACGTTCTTGAACCGGTCGAGGTCGAGAATAGAGCACCGCGAAATGGCCGCCGGGACGGCGCCTCACCTGGTCGAGCTCGACGCTCAGCCGGTCGCGGAAGAGCTGGCGGTTGGCGAGGCCGGTGAGGGTATCGTGGAAGGCGTCGTGCAGGAGCTGTTGCTCGCTGCGCTTGCGCGCCGAGATGTCCGAGAGCGAGCCCGCCATGCGCAGCGCGCGGCCTGCTCCGTCGCGCACCGCCAGACCGCGCGCCTGCACCCAGAGGTACTGACCGTCGCGGCAGCGCAGACGATGCTCGTGCTCGAGATGCGGCGACTTGGCCTCGATGTGGAGATCGAGCCGGCGGCGCAGGTCGGGCAGGTCCTCGTCATGGACACGCTCGAACCAGGCCTCGATCGGCCCCTCGAAGGTTTCTTCGCCCAGAATCTCCGCCCAGCGTGGCGAGAAATAGGCCTTGCCGCTCGCGCAGTCCCAGTCCCAGATACCGTCCTTGGCGCCGGCGACCGCTAGCGAGTAGCGCTCTTCGCTGGCCCGCAACGCGGCGCGTGCCTGCGCGCGTTCGCAGCCGTAGATCAGGGCGCGCTCGAGCAGTCCGCCGGTGACGCCTCGCTTGGGCAGGTAGTCCTGCGCCCCGTCGTGCACCGCGGCGAGGGCTAGTTGCTCGTCGCCCTGACCCGAGAGCACGACGATGGGCAAGGTGGTCGCGGCGGCCAGGCGGGCAAAGGTCTGTTCGGGACGCGAGTCGGGCAACGAGAGGTCGAGGAGCACGGCGTCGACCGGCGGTTGCGCGGCGAGCCGCGCGATCGCTTCGCTCAGGCGCGAAGCGCGCTCGACGTCGAACAGCGCCGCGGTCGAGCGCGCCAGGAGCTCTTCGGCGATCGCCGCGTCGCGCGGATTGTCCTCCACCAGCAGCACCCGTAGGCGTCGCGTCATGCTCAAACTCCTCGCACCGGCACACGCCGGTCATTTTGTTCGTCGGCCGCGCTGGACTTCCCGCGGCGGTCGGTACGAGCGGCGCGCCGGCGCTCGCCCACTGGCAGCTCGAGACGGAAAACGGCGCCCTCGCTCGCCGTTTCGGCCCACAACCGGCCGTTGTGACGCTCGACGATGCGCCGGCAGATGGCGAGCCCCATGCCGGTGCCCGGCAAGTCCGGATGCAGGCGAGCGAACATGGCGAAGATCGACTCGGTTTGCGCCGCATCGAGGCCCAGGCCGTTGTCGCGCACCGCCAGACGCACCTTCTCGCCCAGCCGTTCGCAGCCGACCTGGATGCGCGGCGGCACCTCGGGGCGGCGGAACTTGATGGCGTTGGCGAGCAGGTTGTGGAACACCAGCTGAAGCTGCGAGGAGTCGGCCTCGATCACCGGCAGGTCGTCGCGCGTGATCTCGGCGCCGTTCGCCTCGATCTGGCGGCGCAGGCCCTTCACCGCCCGGTCATGCAGCGCGTTCAAGTCGCAGGGCTCGAAGGGCCGGCCCTCGGTCTCGACCCGCGCCAGCGCCAGCAAGTCGTCGACCAACGCCTGCATGCGCCCGGTGCCCTCGACCACCGCGGCGAGCGCGTCGCGCCCCTTCGCTCCGAGCTTGCTCTGGGTCTCCTCGGCGAGCAGCGCGGCGAAGCGCTCGACGCTGCGCAAGGGCTCTTGCAGCTCGTGCGACGCGACGTAGGCGAAATCGCGCAGCTCGGCGTTGGAGCGCTCGGCCTGGCGCAGGCGGTCGGCGAGGGTCTCCTCGTCCGCCGCGCTGCCCAACCCCTCGATCAGGCCATCGACTACGACATCGCCGTCGGGATCGAGCAGCAACGCCGCGGTCAAGCGCACGCGCAGCGGCGTGCCGTCGGCGCGGCGCAGCTCCACCTCGCGAGCCACCAGCTCGCCACGCTCGTCGACGGCGCGCAACAGAGCGCCGCGGTCGCGCTCGGGCGGAAAGAGCGGCTCGAGATCCAGATCGAACGCCTGCTGCAAGGTCTCGACGCCGACCAAGCGTAGAAACGCCGGGCTGGCCTCGATCAGGCGCTGGTCCAACGTGGCGCGGAAGGCGCCGACCCCTGCGCGATCGAGCAGCGCCTGCAGTCGAAGCTCAGCGCGCTCGAGCGCCTGGCGGCGATCGCCGCGGGCGCGCGCTTCGGCGACCGCCTGGCCGAGGCGCAAGAAGCCGGCCGAGGACTTGGCGATGACGTCGCTCCAACCGGCTTGCAGGGCGAGGCGTGTTTCGTCGGCGGTGGGATCGCCGGCGAGCAGGATCAGGGCCGCCTGCGGCCGCGCCTCGTGGAGCGCCGGCCGGAGGTCTCCGGCGCCGGCAAAGCCACGCTCCACCACGGCGACGTCGAACGGCCGCGCGAAGATCCGCGCCAACCCGACGGCGTCGGCTGCTTCATCGAATTTTGCGTTGGGGAGAAGCCGCTCCAGCACGGCCCGCGCGAGCCCGCGGTCGTGCTCATCCTCGATCACGAGGACGACACGTACAGCGTCGCTCAGGGACGCATCCCCGTGGCGCGGAACGGGCGCATCGAGAACCTCGATAAGACGACCAGCATCAGCGGCAGACCCCGTGGAGACCGGTTTTCGAGCGGTCGTGCAAGTGTAACATGGGTCACACCCCACCAGGCCTGGTGGTATCGTCCCGGACATGCCCCATCGCTACCCACAGGAAGCCGTCCTCCGGGACGGCCGCCGAGTCCTGTTGCGCCCGTTCGCGTCGACCGACGCTGAGGCGCTCTACGCCTTTTTCCAGCGCCTGCCGGCTGCCAACCGTCGCTTCGCCTGGGATCGCATCGACGACCGCGCGACCGTCGACGAGTGGGCGCGCAACATCGACTACGCCAAGGTCTTCCCGCTGGTCGCCTGGGACGGACGGCGGATCGTCGCCGACGCCACGCTCCACCGGCGCAAGAACGGCCCGCTGCGCATGGTGGGCCGGCTCAAGTGGCTGATCGACGCCGAGTGGCGCGGGGCCGGCCTCGGCACGCTGCTGGTCAACCACTTCATCGACACCGCCCGCACCAACGGCCTGCGCCACCTGTCCTGCATGCTGATCTCCGATCTCGAAGCCGACGCCATCGAGGTCCTGGCGCACCTGGGCTTCGCCCAGCACACGGTCGCCGGCTACGGCACCGACCCGGACGGCGGGCAGCACGACATGACGCAGATGGTGTTGAAGCTCTAGGCGGCGCCGCTGTCGCCGAACCAGGCGACGACCGGCGCGTGGTCCGAGGTGCCGATCTCGCGCCGCACGGCGCTCTCGCGCGCCCGCGGCGACACCGCCTCGCCGGCCAGCAGGTAGTCGATGCGCCAACCGATGTTGCGCTGGCGCAGGTTGCGCCACGGCGCCCACCAGGTGAAGAGCTCGTCGTTGTCGGGATCGAGCGACCGCCCGACGTCGGTCAAACCCTGATCGAAGATGGCGCGCAGGAGCTCGCGCTCTTCCGGCCGGGTGCCGATCTGGTTCGGCTTGCGCTCCTTGGGGTGGACGTCGCGCTCCTCCAGCGCCACGTTGAGGTCGCCGCCGACGATCAGCGTGCGGCCGTCCCGGCGCAGCTCACCCGCCCATCGGGCGAGGGCACGGAGGAAATCGAGCTTCGCCTCGTAGTCCTTGCCCCCGTTGGGGACGTACACGGAGGCGAAGACCACGTCTTCCCACGGAGCGGCGACGATGCGGGTCTCGAAGTCGAAGGCCGGGTGGAAGAACTCCGGCTCCTGGGGGAAGGTCGCCCGGCGCAAGAGCAGCGCGACTCCGGAGTACGCAGCGGCGCCGTGCCAGCGAGCCCAGAAGTCCTGCTGGCCGGAGAGCGCCTCGGGCAGCTTCTCAGGGGCCGCCTTGAGCTCCTGGAGCAACACCACGTCCGGCAATTCGCTCGCCAGCCAATCGCGCAGCTGCTGATCGCGGGCGCGGATGCCGTTGACGTTCCAGGTCGCGACCTTCACCCGCCGATCCTAGCTCGTGTGGTGGCGATCCTTCGGCAGCTCCTTGCCGAAGAGCGCCAGACAACCCGAGGCCATCTTCTCGGCTTTGGCGTCCACCGGATCGAAAGCCGGCTGGAGCTGGATCTCGCGCCCGCCCGGAGCGAGCATCAGGTCGACTCGCTCGACGTGCTCTCCCGGCTCGGCGACCAGCTCGAGCCCCCACACCAGGTGGATGAGGATGCCGTTGAAGCTCCACGGCCCGTCGGGCAAGACAATCTCGAAGCTCCGCGACTCGCGTGGCTGCGGCGGCTCGAAGCGCACGGTCTCGACGACCTCGAGATCTTGGTTGCCGTGCCCCTCGGTGCGCCAGAAGAGCCGCAGCTCGACGCTTTGCGCCTCCGGCAGCTCCCAGCTCGCCTCGCCGCGCAAGGTTTCTCCGGGCGAAAACGTCATGATGCCTTGGTCCAGCTCGATCCTCATCGCCAGCTCCTCTTCGGCGGAACCTGGAAGGCGAATTGCTCGTCGATGTCGGGCCAGCGGCGGATCTCGATGCGCGCGTGCAACAGCCAGCGCACCTCGTTGTTCGCCGAGGAGAACGAGTGCATGGTGTCCGCCGGCACCTGAACGGAGATCTCGGCCTCGCGCTCGGGCGCGGCGCCGGGCCCGCTCTCGTAGACGATCGAACGGTGAAACATCTTCTCCTGGCGCGAGGTCGAGGACTTGCCCCCTGAGCGCGTGGTGAGGGTGGCCGCTTCCTTGCCCTCGAGGGTGATCTCCAACCGCTCGATGCGTCCGAGCAGCCCGCTCAGGCGGAAGCGACCCGACACGCTCTCCCCCGGGGCGCACTCGGAGCGATCGAGCTCGAGCACCGGCCGCGGATTGAACAGCCCGAGAAAAGCATGCGGCAGGGCGCTCAGGAGCAGCAGGCCGATGAGCGCGAAGGGGGTGAGGATGAGAATCGGAAACCATTCGCCGTTGCCGGCCCGCCAGTCGCGCGCGATGACGAAGATGAACACCCCGACGATGCCGTTCCAGAAGAAATTGACGGCCAGCGAGCCGAGAAACTTCTTCCACGGCCCGCTCTGCGAGCGCAGGCGCAGCGGCCCCACGCCCGCCGCCGCCATCGCCGGCCTCGCGCGCAGGGTGCCCGGCGCCGCAGCCTGCGTTTTCTTGAGCCCGGCGCGCGCCAGGAAGATGAGCCCGCCAAGGCCGACAGCGAAAAACGGCAGGCCGAAGAGTCCGATCAGATAGCCCTTGCGGAAGCCTCGATCGAGCACTGCCCGGGTCGGATCGGACGGGTCGACGAAGCACGTGCAGCTCGACCCAACCACGAATCGCTCGACCGCTTGCTGGTGGGCTTCGAAGTTGCTCGTCGACCCGGTCGAGAAATCGTAGCGGTCCGACTGGTACTCGCGGCCACCGAAGAGGTAGCTGTAGCGCACCAGCGCGCTGTAGGTGTTGCCGTCGTCGCCCGCATGCGTCACGACCTCGCTCGCCAGGACCGTGCAGGGCGTCGCCGTCCACGACTTGGCCTCCCCCACGCGCATGAGCGCGCGTCCCATCACGAACCACATCACGGCCGCTCCGGCGGCGAGGAAGACGAGGAAGAACCCGACCATGACGCAGCCGGCGGCCGCGTTGCTGCCGCCCTTCTTGGTGAGCGCCTCCTGGCGGGCCGGTGCCTCCTCCTGCTCCCGCCGAGGCTTCCAGATCAGGATGATCGGGATCGCGCCCGTGGCGACGAAGGTCATCGGGAAAAGGAGCACCAGGAACGTCCACGGCGACGGCCGCCTGAGCGCCGACTCCTGCGGCGCCTCCGGGTTGACGAAGCAGGTCGATCCGGCCCCCGCCGCGTGCTGGTCGCGGAAACGCTGGGCGTCGCCGACCGCGCCAAAGGTCTCGCTCGCCTCGCCGTGGTACTCGGAGCCGCTCCATTCGTAGCGGTAGGCGGCGCGACCGGAGTAGCGCTCCGAGCTGGAGGCGTCGGCGTTCTCGCTCCAGTCGCTGGAGGTGAACGTGCAGGGCGCTTCCTGCCAACGGTAGCGTCCCGCGGTCTGCCACAGCCCGCGCACCATGTACCAGCTCATCCACAACCCGGCGGCCAGGAAGACGCCGAAGAACAGAGTCGGAAAAATCTTGGCGGCCGGACTGCGCTCGCGCATGCCGGCGAGCCCGTTGTGGACGGTGATGCGCATCGCCGCGCGCTACTTGGCCGCCGGGCGGCTGTAGAGATCGATCACCCGGCTCGATCGCCGCGCTGGCAGACGCGGCAGAACGGAACCTGGTCGCGGCTGAACATGATGCAGTCGGCCTGCGGCCGGAAGTAGCCGCGTGCCTCGTAGTTGGCGCCCTCGAAGGCGCCCACCTTGCCGGCGTGCGGCCCGCTGCCGAGCAGCTTGGTCTCCTCGTCGCGCTGGCGCAGGAAGAGGGCGTCCATCTCGTCCTCCGGCCGGTTCTCGGCGCGGATCTTGCGCCGCTCGGCGCCTGGATCTCGGCGGCGTGCTTCTCGAACGCCTCCTTCTCCCAGGGCGTCGGCAGCGGCGTGCCGGGCTCGACGAGCTGCTTCCACTTGAGCTGCGCCGGGTCGAGCAGCGCGGTGACGTTGGGCTCCCAGGGCTCGAGCCGATCGGCCGCCGGCTCGTAGGCCACGTCCGAGGTGTAGTACTCGTCGGCCAGGCCGGCGAAGTGGTGGCCGAACTCGTGCACGAAGACGTAGGGCGACCACAGGCTGTCGGCGGCCACCGTGCTGTAGAGCCCGAAGATGCCGCCGCCGCCGTACGTCCGGGTGTTGGTCAGGATCTCGACGAAGTCGTAGGGCGCGAAGGAGGCCACGTCGCGGAAGGAAGCGGTTGTCGAAGGTCAGCACGTAGCGCTCGGAGCCGAAGGCGTCGTAGGTGGCGCCCACCGGCGAGCGGCGGTGGATGCCGGTCGAGGGCCGCGAGACGCCGGACTCGAGCGAGGCCGGAGCGAGCCCCCAGACGTTGAAGTCGGCGCGCCGGCTCTTGAAGGGCTCCTCCTGGAAGAGGATGTCCATCAGCCGCCTGGCGTCCTTCTCGAACTTGGCACGCTCGGCGGCGGTGTAGCCGTCGCCGAGGATCAGAAAGTCCACCTTGTCGGCCGGCGGGCCGCTCTTCTGCAGCTCGACGAGCGCCCCCGGCGACGGTGGCAACGACGGGTCGACGAACATGTCGGCGGGGTCGAGCGGGAAGTTCCAGATCTCGCGAAAGCCGTTGCGGGCGTCGCGCTTCTTGAGCACCACGCGCACCGGTTTCTCCGGCTTGGGGAAGCGCAGCGATTCCTAGAAGGTGCGCGACATCTCGCGCGCCTCGCCGGTGGTCTCCCACTCGCCGTAGATCGAGGCGAAGCCGCGCGAGTAGACGAGTTGGTTGTTGGCGGGGTCCCAGACCTCGAACAGGTATTTTCCGAGGTTGGTGTCGTCGAGCGGCCGCGCCGGGTTGCCCGGCCAGTCGAGCGGCTCGAGCACGACGCGGTCGAGCGAGAATGTCTCGCGGGTGGCGTCGCCAGTGTGGAAGTAGTCGACGCGCATCGTCTTGGGCGCCGCGAGCGCGGGCGCCGCGGCGAGCGTGAACGATATTGCGATTAGAGCTCGCTTCATCGTCTCTCCTGGGTTCTTTGGTTGACCGGGAGACTACCCGAAAGCTCCCGCCCTTTCACTTTCCTTGCACAGCGGGACGGTCCGACCGAACATCTCAGCTCGGTTCACGTAGGCAGGGATGGGGCGCCGGCCGCTGCGGCGGCCCCGGTGGTAGTTTGTCCGTCGTTCCTGACCTGGGAGATTTCTGCATGCGACGCAACGCCTTTCCGTCATTGGCTCTAGGTTTCGCTTTCCTGGCATCGCCTGTCGGCGCGCAAACGGCTCCGGCCACCCCTGCCGCCACGGCGCCGTCGGAACGGCCCTACGCCGAGCTGCCCTACACCCCCTCGCTCGATCTCAAGGCGATGGACCCCAGCGTCGACCCGTGCGTCGATCTCTACACCTACGCCTGCGGCGGCTGGAAGAAGATCAACCCGATCCCTCCGGACCGCTCGTCCTGGTCGGTCTACGGCAAGACCAACGCCGACAACCTGCAGTACCTGTGGGGCATCCTGGAAGAGTCGGCCAAGCCCACACCGGGGCGCGACGCTTCCCAGGCGCTGATCGGCGATTTCTTCGCTTCGTGTATGGACGTGGCCGGCGTCGAGGCCCGCGCCGCCCAGCCACTCGCCGCCGACCTCGGCGCGATCGAGAAGCTCTCCTCCACCAAGGACCTGCCGGCGCTGCTCGCCCGCTTGCAGCTGGCGAGCGGCCAGGGCGCCTTTCTCATGCACCTCGGATCGGCGCAAGACTTCAGGGACGCCGAGCAGGTGATCGGCTGGCTGTCGGTCGGCGGGCTGGGTCTGCCGGACCGCGACGACTATCTCGATACCGACGCCAAATCGGTTGAAGTGCGCGACAAGTACCGCGCCCACGTCGCCCGCATGCTCGGTCTCCTGGGCGATAGCCCGGAAGCCGCGGCCAAGGGCGCCGAGGCCGTGATGCGTATCGAAACCGAGCTCGCCAAGGCCTCGCTGACCCGGGTCGAGCGGCGCACGCCCTCGAACCTCGATCACCCGATGAGCCTCGCCGAGTTGCAGAAGCAGGCCCCGGGCTTCGACTGGGCCGCCTACCTGGCGGCTTTCCCCACCCCGACCCGGCTGGCCAGCTTGAACGCCGAAGAGCCGAAGTTCTTCACCCGCGCGGCTGAGCTGGTGGCCAAGGAGCCGCTGGCGGATTGGAAGACCTACCTGCGTTGGCACTTGGTGGATACAAAGGCGCCGTTCCTCTCCAAAGCCTTCGTCGACGCCGACTTCGATTTCTTCCAGCGCACCCTGCGCGGCGTCCAGCAGCAGCAGCCGCGCTGGAAGCGCTGCGTCGCGATGGTCGACAACCAGCTCGGTGAGGCCCTGGGCAAGGTGTTCGTCGACAAGACCTTCACCGCCGACACCAAGGCGCGCACACTCGACATGGTGCAACGGGTCGAGAAGGCGATGGAGCGTCGCATCCAGGCGCTCGACTGGATGAGCGCCGGCGACCAAGCAAGAGGCGATGCGCAAAGCTGCACGGCCTGCGCAACAAGATCGGCTATCCCGACCGCTGGCGCGACTACTCGAGCGTGCGGGTCGACCGCAATGACTGCGTCGGGCAACGTGGCCCGCGCCGCGGCGTTCGAGGAACGCCGCCAGTTCGACAAGATCGGCAAGCCGGTCGACCGGGGCGAGTGGGGCATGACGCCGCCCACGGTCAACGCCTACTACAACGCCTCGATGAACGACATGAACTTCCCGGCCGGCGTGCTCCAGCCGCCGCTCTTCGACCCCAAGATGGACGACGCGCCGAACTACGGCAATACCGGCGGCACCATCGGCCACGAGCTCATCCACGGCTTCGACGACGAGGGCCGCCAGTTCGACGCCGGCGGCAACCTGAAGGACTGGTGGACGGCCGAGGACGCCAAGGCGTTCAAGGAGCGCGCCTCGTGCGTCGCCGACCAGTACGCCGAGTACATGGTGGTCGACGACATCAAGATCAACAGCGAGCTGACGCTGGGCGAAGACGTCGCCGATCTCGCCGGCCTGCAGCTCGCCTGGGACGCCTGGAAGGACGCCACGGCGTCGATGAAGCTGGCGCCCAAGGACGGGCTCACGCCCGAGCAGCGTTTCTTCGTCGGCTTCGCGCAGTGGGACTGCGCCAACATCCGCGACGAGACCAAGCGGCTGAACGCCCGCACCAACCCGCACTCGCCGCCGGAGTACCGCATCAACGGCGTGGTGGTGAACATGCCCGAGTTCGCTCAGGCGTTCTCCTGCAAGGCGGGCCAGCCGATGGTGAAGGACCCGGCCAAGGTCTGCCGGATCTGGTGAACACGCGCCGGAGCTAGCGCCCGGCGAAGAACTCGAACTCGACCTCCACCGCGCCGCCCGCGACGTCGAAGGACTTGCGGGCGCGCGGTGGAAACTTCCCCTTGTCGAGCAGCGCCTCGGCGTAGAGCGAGGCGCGCTGGTTCAGTCGCGGCTGCCCGAGATCGCCGCGCGCATGGCCGGCTTTCCAGATCAGCATCCGGTTGCCCGCGCCCGGCCCCACCGCGACGGTGGCCAGCGCCACCGCCTCCCCGGCCTCCCGGCTCGCCGCGAGCGCCGCCTCGAGATCCATCGCACCCGTGTTTTCGTGCGTCAAAACTAGAGGGTCTCGGGGGGCGAGGATGGCGCTGCGACGCGCTTCCGGCCGCGGCCACCGCGGCGGCCCCGGCGGCGGCGCTTGCGCGGCCCCTCGGCGCCCGCTGGCGCACCGGCCGGCGCGGCTTCGTCGTCCGGCTCGACGTCTTCGTCGTCGTCATCCTCGAACGCAGCAACCGGCTCCGACACGATCGCGGTGCCGTTCGCGTCCTCCTCGACCAACAGGATCATCGACGTAGCGGATTCGGCCGGCTCGGCCGGTGCCAGGGGCGGGGCGCCGTGCGGGTGTTTCACCCACTCGAATGCCTGCTCGGAGCGCTCGAGCCGCCCCGAAGCGGTGATCTCGATGCGCACCGAGAGGTCGCGCTCGAGGGCGCGGATCTCTTCCTTGCGGGCGCGCAATGCGTTGGCGATCTCGGGGTGCAAGGCGATCTTCGCCGCCTCGAGGTCGCCCACCGCGGCGCGGGCCTCGAGCCGGCGCAAGATGCCGAGCGCTGCGGCGTCGGGGCTGGGGACGCGCCCGGTGCCGCCGCAGGCGAGGCAGGCCTCGTGGGTGCGTAGGTGGAGGGCTTGCTGGATTCGCTGGCGGTTGATCTCGAGCAGGCCGTTGGCGGAGATGCGACCCACAGTCGAGCGAGCGCGATCCGCCTTCATCGCTTCGCGCAACTCCTTCTCCACCTTCTTGCGCCCCTTCATGCTGCGCATGTCGATGAAGTCGACCACCACCAGTCCGCCGATATCGCGCAGCCGTAGCTGGCGCGCCACTTCCTTGGCCGCCTGCAGGTTGGTGTGGAGCGCCGTCTCCTCCTGGTTGGCGCCCTTGGTCGAGCGCCCCGAGTTGACGTCGATCGCGGTCAGCGCCTCGGTCTTGTCGAGCACGATCGAGCCGCCGCCCTGAAGCGGCACCTGGCGCTCGTAGATGCCGTCGATCAGGCGCTCGACTTCGTAGCGCGAGAAGAGCGGCATGCGCTCGCGGTAGTTGACCAGCTTCGTCTTGCCGCGCGGCAGGAGCGCGCGCAGGTAGCTCTCGGCCTTGCGGAAGACCGCCTCGTCGTCGACCAGGATCTCCTCGACCGAGGTGTCGAGGTGGTCGCGCAGCGCGCGCAGCAGCAGATCCTGGTCGGTGTAGAGCTGGCGAATGCCGTCGCCGCGCATCGGCCTCTCCCTCGATGCCCTTCCATAGCCGTAGGAGCGAGGCGAGATCGCGCGCCAGCGTCGCCTTGTTCTGGTCGAGGGCGTTGGTGCGCACGATGAGCCCGGATCCCGGCGGCACCTCGAGGCCGCGCATCGCCTGGCGCAATCGAGCGCGCGTCGCCTCGTCCTCGACCTTGCGCGAAACGCCGCGGGTGTCATCGAAGGGGGTGAACACGAGATAGCGCCCGGCGAGAGACAGGTTGGTGGTGAGGGCCGCGCCCTTCTGGCCCTCGGCCTCCTTCTCCACCTGGACAACGATCGGCATGCCGCGCTCGAGCACGTCCTCGATCTTCGCCCGGCCCTTGCCGGGATCGCGGTAGTAGGCCTGCGGCACCACGTCCTGGATGGCGAGGAAGCCGTGGCGCTCGCCGCCGTAGTCGATGAAGGCGGCGTTCAACGCCGGCTGGATGTTGGCGATGACGCCGCGGTAGATGTTGCCGCGCAGCAGCCCGCGCTCGGCGACCTCGACCTGGTAGGAATCGAGCAGACCGTCCTGGACGATCGCGACGCGCAGTTCTTCGGCGTGGCGGGCGTTGATGAGCATGCGGCGAGTCATCGGCGTGCGGATTGTATCGCTGGCAGCGGGAACGGGCAGGAAAAACAAAAGGCCCCGGC
Source organism: Thermoanaerobaculia bacterium (assembly GCA_963821905.1). Lineage (GTDB taxonomy): Bacteria > Acidobacteriota > Thermoanaerobaculia > Multivoradales > JAGPDF01 > CAWGFP01. Next base: position 32,361 of record CAWGFP010000001.1, read on the forward strand.
TCGCGAGAGCCGGGGCCTTGAGGATTCGTCTCGGTGGCGGTGGGAACCCCCGCTTCACACTCCAAACCGCGAGCGCAGGGGATCCAGCGGCGCCTTGAGACCGCCGTTGGAGAAGCCCCTAAGGGGCCGCCACCTCCGTCGAATCGTGTCTCGAACTATCCACTGGATCACCTCCTCTCTGGGCGTGTCCATAGTCGGCAGGTCCCAACCCACCCGGTTTCTTGGCCCGCCCCAGGCTCCTCGAAACCGCCGCGTCACCGCCGAAGTGCGGCACCGCGGAGCTAAGAACCAGCGTAAGAATGCTCCCGGCGCCCCACCTTTGTCAATGCGCGCGCGGAGCGCTGTGCTAGTTTTTCGCCATGCACGACGCCTTCGCCGGCGAGGTACGCGGGGCAGTCGAAGAGCTGCAGGCGTACCTGTCGGACATGGTCGCTCCGTTGCTGGTGGCCGATTCGGTGGAGCTCCTCTTGGGGCAGACCCCGGAGCTCGGGGTAGAGGCCTTGCGCTCGTGGGTCGCCAGCCAGGCTCGCGCTCAGGGACCTTCCTCGACACTCGGCGACTTTCTCTATCACGCGATCAAGAAGGTGCACCATCTGGGCGAGCTCAAGCTGGTGCCCCCCGAAACGCTGCAGCCCTGGCTCGAATCGGTGATCGACGGCCTCGCCACCCAGGCGCCGCCCGCAGAACAGGCAACGCTGCGCGCCCAACTGCGTCAAGCGTGCGCCGTCGAAGCGGCGCTGACGCCGGCGGTGGGTATTCTTCAACGGCCCGGAATTCTCGCGCCGCCGGTCGACCCGGCGATGGGGGCGCGCGCCGCCGCCGACAGCGCGGTGAACGCCGAGACGGCGCGCAGCCTGCGACAGTTCGCTCTCCTGCTCTCGCGCCTCACACCGGCCGCAGGCGGGTCGCCGGATGGCGGCGATCGCGCCGAGTTGGCGCCCCAGATCCTGGTGACCGCGGCGCAGACGGCGAGCAGCCAGCACGAGTTCGAGCAGTACCTCAGCAGCATCAGCAAGGCCGGATTGATGAAGGAAGTGCGGCTCTCGGATCTCTTCTCGACTCTCAGCCGCAGCCTGCCGGACTGGTTCCTCACCGGCGACGGCCCGGCCGCGGCGTACCAGAGCGCGCCGGTGCAGGCGATGCACAAGATCGTTTCTTTCGCCGAAGACCCGGCGAAAGCCACGGCGCATTTTCGCGAGCTCTTCAAGACCGCCGCGGAGCAGTTCAACGCCGGCTCGTTGGGCCGCACACTCCAGGTTCTCGAAGTCGCGCAGCGCCTGCTGGCCGAGAAGCGGGTGGAGAAAACCAGCGCCGATCTCATCCTCGGCACCGCCCACGAGGCGCTCGATAACGCCAAGCTGATGGCCCAGACGCGGGAGGCGCAGCAACTGCCGGCGTTTCGCCGCATGCTCGGGGCCTATCCCGCCCTGACGCCGCACGGACTGCTCCTCTCTCTCGACAACGAGCCCGACCGCTCCAAGCGCCGTCTGTGGATCGCCTTGCTCGAAGTTCACGGTGCAACCGGCCGACAGGCGGCTCTCGAGCGGCTGCAGCAGTCCTTCACCGACCCGGAACAGCCGCCCAATCTCTGGATGCTGCAGCGCAACTTCGTCTACCTGCTGCATCGCATACCACCGCCCGAGGGCTACGACGCAGCTCCAGAGGTGGCACTCTGCCAACGCTGCTCGGCGATCAGCAATCCGGCGCCGTTGGTGCGCGAAGCGCTGATCGACCTCGGGTTGCGCAAGACCGACATGGCGGAGGTCACTCTGCGCCAGCGGCTCAACGAGATCGAGGCGGCGCTCGAATCTCCCGCCGGCGGGCCGCACGAGCCGACCGAGCTTTGGCGCATGGCCGGGCTGGTCACCGGGGGCCTGGCGCGCCTGGGGACCTTGAGCGCCCGGCGCACCGTGGTCGAGCACGGCCTCAAGCAGAAGCCGCAGCTCGGCGACACGCTGGCGCGTCTGGCCGATCTTGGCGGCAGCGATCTATCCGCAGACCCGGCTTTGGTCGAGCGCCTGCTGGCAGCGCTGCGCGCGCTGCTGCCCATGCGCGTTCTCGGAGTGCGAGTGCGCGGTGGCGAAGAGGCGCCGCTCCACATCGCGCGGGCGCTCGCCAGCACGCGCTCGCCGGCGGTGCGGGCGGTGTTCGAGGACATCGACCGCCGCTTTCCCGACCACGGCTTCGCCCAGGCGGCGCGCGCCGCAATCGTGGCCTGGGACAGCGGTGTGGCGTTGCCCGCTCCCGCCGGACCAGCGACCCCGTCGCCCGAGGATGAGCCGCCGCCGGTTGCCGCCGCGCCAGTGACCATCGGGCTCTCCGGCGACCTCGAGGTCTTCGGGATGCCCGAGCTCTTGCAGACCCTCGGTCAGATGGCGGCCAGCGGGCGCCTGGCGCTGCGCGACCGCAAGGGAGGCACGGTCGGCGATCTCTACTTGCGCGAGGGCAACATCGTCGCCGGCCGGGTCGGTGCCTTGCGCCTCCCCGACGCCTTCTATCAATTGCTCGAAGCGCCCACTCCGGGCACCTTCGAGTTCGTGCGCCAAGCGCCGGAGTCGGTCGTCGTGGAGCGTCAGAGCGACGTCATGGCGCTCCTCATGGAAGGCATGCGGCGCTACGACGAGTTGCAGCGCGCCCGCGCCCTGGTGCCGGATCACGCCTTCATCGGACCCACCGGCGCGCGGCCCTCGCCCTTCCCGGAAGAATCGGACGGCGCCTTCATCCGCGACGTCTGGACGCGAGTCAAAGACGGCACGACCCCGATTCAGATCGAACAGGCGGTGCCGGCCGACTCCTATCGCGTGCGCGCTCTCCTCGGCCACTGGCTCACCCAGGGCGCGGTCGAGATCCGCCAGGCGCCGGCCACGCCGGCTCCCTGAGACCGCCCCGCGAAGGGTGCGACGCTGAAATGACCGCGCCGGACGATCTCTTCCTCGCCCTGACGCCGGAGCGCGTGCTCGAGGCGGTGGAGTCCGGTGGATTGCGCACCCGCCCGCTCGCCTATCCGCTCAATTCGTTCGAGAACCGAGTCTACGAGGTCGAGCTCGAGGACCGCTCACGGGTGATCGCCAAGTTCTACCGTCCCGGGCGCTGGAGCACCGAGCAGATCCTCGAGGAGCACGCCTTCCTCGCCGACCTCGCGGCCGCCGAGCTGCCGGTGGTGCCGGCGCGGGAGTTTCCGGGCGGCGGCACGCTGCGCTCTACCGAGGGCATTCACTACGCGCTCTTCGATCGCCGCGGCGGCCGGGCGCCGGACGAGCTCGACGGCGGGATGCTGCGCCGGCTGGGACGCCTGGTGGGCCGGCTCCACGACGCCGGAGCACGGCACGAGGCGGCTCATCGCCTGCCTCTCACCTCGCTCGCCTACGCGCGTCGCGACCTCGACTGGCTCGAGCAGCAAGCCACGGTGCCGGAGGCTCTCCGCTCGCGCTACTTCACCGCTGCGCGCGCGATCTGCGACGCCTACGACGCGCGCGCCGACCGGCGTGCGGGTCCACCGGCTGCACGGCGACTTGCACCTCGGCAACCTCCTGCTGCGCGACGGCGAGCTCGCTGCTGGTGGACTTCGACGACATGATGACCGGCCCGGCGGTGCAGGATCTCTGGCTGGTGATTCCCGGGCGCGACCGCGCCGCGCTCGACGATCGCGAGGAACTGCTCGGCGGCTACGAGGAGATGCGCGACTTCGATCGCTCGACGCTCGACCTGGTCGAGCCGCTGCGCGGCCTGCGCTTGATCCATTACGCTGCCTGGCTGGCGCGGCGCTGGCACGATCCGATCTTCCCGCGCTCGTTTCCCCACTTCGGCAGCGACGAATACTGGCGCGAGCAGACCGAGGATCTCGAGCAGCAGGTGATCGCCATCGAGCACGGCTGGGGCGCCGAGGACGACGCGCATCGCGGCCGCGCGCCCGAGGACGACGCCGAAGCCGAGAGCGAGCTCACCAACAAGGACTTCTTCTGGGACTGGGAGGGTTGATGTTCCGCGCCGCGGTGCTGCAGCTGCAGTCGACCTCGGACGCAGAGCGCAACTTCGCGCAGGCGAGCGACTTGGTGGCCCGCGCCGCCGCCGCCGGAGCCCGCTTGGTAGCGACGCCGGAGAACACCAACTACCTCGGCCCGCACGACGAGAAGGTCCGCCGAGCCGAGCCGCTCGACGGCCCGACCGTGGCCCGCTTCGCCGCCCTGGCGCGCGAGCATGGGGTCTACCTCCTCCTCGGCTCCTACAACGAGCGCGCCGCCGGAGACGCGGCCGCTGCTCCAACACTTCCGTCCTCTTCTCGCCCGGCGGCGACACCCTCGCCGTCTATCGAAAGATCCATCTCTTCGACGTCGACGTGCCCGGTGGAGTGCGTTTCCAGGAGTCGCAAACCGTGGCGCCCGGCGCCGAGGTCGTGGTCGCCGAAACCCCGCTCGCCAAGCTCGGGCTCTCGATCTGCTACGACCTGCGCTTCGGCGAGCTCTACCGCGCGCTGGTCGAGCGCGGCGCCGAGTGTCTGCTGGTGCCCTCGGCCTTCACCCTCACCACCGGCCGCGACCACTGGGAACCGCTGCTGCGCGCCCGCGCCATCGAGACCCAGTGCTACGTCCTCGCTCCGGCGCAGTGGGGCGCGCACGACGACGCCGGCCTCAAGGAGAGCTACGGCCACGCGATGATCGTCGATCCCTGGGGCCTGGTGATCGCCCGCGCCTCCGACGGACCGGGCTGGCGATCGCCGAGATCGACCTCGAGCGCGTGGCGAAGGTGCGGCGCGCGATTCCGGTCGCGCTGCACCGGCGGCTCTGACCTCTCCCTGCGGGCTGCGCCCGCTGTCCCTCCCCTACAGGGGAGGGACTCGTACTTTACGGATGCATTCGTTGAGTACGTCCCCTCCCCTTTAGGGGAGGGGTGGCGCGAAGCGGCGGGGAGAGGTCAGCGCGCAGGCACCCAGTACTCAGTACCCCGGATCGGCTGCTGCAGCCTTCTGACCAGCTCTTCGAAGTCGTCGGGGCGCTCGGGGAAGTTCAGGTGCTCGGTGTTGACCACCAGGAGGGGCGAGCGGCTGTAGTAGTGGTAGTAGTGATTGTAGGCGTCGAGGAGCTCGGCCATGTACTCCTCGGACATGTTCTTCTCGAATGTGCGCTGGCGACGTTCGATGCGCTCCATGCAGGCGCGCAGGTCGGCGACCAGGTAGATGACGAGATCGGGATTCGGCACCTGCGGCTCGAGCAGCGTGTAGAGCTTGTCGAAGAGCAACAGCTCGTCATCCGACAGGTTCAGGTAGGCAAAGATGCGGTTCTTCGGAAAGGTGTAGTCGGCGACTACCAGGCGGTCGAAAAGACCTTGCTGCTGGATCTCCTGCTGCTGCTTGAAGCGCGAGAGCAGGAAGTAGAGCTCGGTCTGGAAGGCGGAGCCGGGGCGGTCCTCGTAGAAAGACGGGCAGGAACGGGTTCGAGACGTCCTCGAGGACCTTGACGCCCTCGAAGCGCCGGACCAGCATCTCGACGAGGGTGGTCTTGCCGACGCCGATCGGACCGTCGACGGCGAGGTAGCGAAACGGCAATGCCGGTGGCACGGCGGGAGGCTAGCACAGCGAAAACCGCGCGCTCTCGCCCCCGCACGGAGCTACAATTCAACTGCACCACGAGGGGCATTCGCGATGAACCCGGTGGCCACGGCACTCCTGGTGGGGACCGTGCTGCTGGCGGCGCCGAGCAGGAGCGCCGCGAGCGCGCGTCCCGGCCGGCTAGTCACGACGCTCGAGGCCGAGGCGTCGATCAACCTGCTCGACGGCACCGAGGACGCGGGCTGCCGGGCACCGCTGATCGCCGCGGCGGACGGAAAGGGCCGAGCCTGGATCTCGTTCGGAACCGTCGCGGCCAACGCAGCCGATGTCAACAGCAACTGGCGAGCCGTTTCACCGCGCAGCGATTGTGGTGGCGGTGCTTGGGCAGAGGCGAAGGCGCCCGGTCGTCCGTATCTCGTACTGGATCTCGAGTCGAAACCCGCGCGGGTCACCGGGGAGAAAACCGGCGCGACCGTGACGCTGCACATGCGCAGATTCTCGGGCTTCGATTCTTCCGGGCGAGCTTCGTACCAGGTCTTGGGCGACCGAACTGCAGTCATCTCGGGTGACACCGACGCTCTCCTGCCGCTGCTTCTTCCAGACTCCTCCGAGCGCCAAGCCTTCGGTATCCACGACGCCTGGGTCCGCCTGCGAGCCCGCAGCGCCAAGGCGCCGGCCGCCTACGGCGCGATATCGATCGAGGGGGATGTGCCAGGGGCCGAGATCTTGATCGATGGAGGGCCGGTGGGCAGGGTCAGCGAGCGGGCACCCGTCACCCTGAGCCATGTGCCGGTGGGCGAGCGCGAAGTGAGGCTGCGCGATGCCTCCGGGCGCGAGGCGCGCCAGGGAGTCGCGGTGAAGACAGGGCGGACGATCCCGATCCGGCTCGAGATCCTAGGCTCGGCAGCGGATGCCCCCGACCAGGGCCTGCGGGCGATCGGCAGGAATCCGCAGGGTTACGAAGAGTACTGGCGGGACAAGGACAAGGCCGTCGTCGTCCAAGTGCCGGCGGGTGAGTTCGTCATGGGGAGCCTTGAAGGACAGGGCGAACCGACCGAACGCCCCCAACATCGTGTCTTCGTTTCCGACTTCCTCATCGACAAGCTGGAGGTGACGTGGAGACAGCTGCGCCGCCACGCCGAGGCCACCGGGACGCCGCTGCCGCCCGCCCCGGCTTGGGGGCCCGAGGAGAGCTACGCGGCGTCCAACGTTCAATGGAACGAGGCGCAGGCCTACTGCGCGTGGGTCGGAGGGCGACTGCCGACGGAAGCGGAGTGGGAGAAAGCCGCCCGCGGGACCGACGGGCGGCTCTACTCCTGGGGAGAGCGCTGGGACCCCGACCACTGCAACGCCTGGGAGGGCGGCCCACATCGGCCACGCAGCGTGGGGAGCTTCGCGAAGTGTGTCAGCCCTTACGGGGTCCTCGAGATGCCGGGAGGAGTCTGGGAATGGTGCGCCGACTGGTACGCCGAGGGCTATGACGCGGCCGCGGCGAGTCACGATCCCGTGGGTCCCTCGACCGGATCCATGCGAGTTCTACGCGGCGGCTCTTGGCTCAATCAAGGACTCTGGACGCGCCCGGCCTATCGTCATCGCAACGACCCCACCTCGCGCAACGTGCACCATGGCTTTCGCTGCGTCCAAAAGGCGCCGGCATAGACATGGCGAGATTCGCCGCCGCCGGCTGCTTCGCCGCCCTGCTGCTGATGCTGCTCGGGCATCCGGCCGCACTGGTCGCGGCGCATTCGCCCCGCCCGATTCACCTGGCCCTCGAAGTCGTGGTCAACCCAGTTGGAGGAACCGCGGGTACGCGTTGTGTTCTCTCCGGCGTTGCGGAGGTATATCGCAAGGCGGAGTGGTGGGTGACGTATGGCGCTGCGAACCTCCAGGCCGAGGAGGGCGGGCAGGGGACGGCGAACACCCTCCTCTGCGGCTCCGGTGCCGCCCACGAGCCAGGGAGCCAATCCGGCGGGGCATCCACTGCCTCTCCCTATTTTACTGCTGGCGTCGCCGCCGTACCGCGCCCATTGCAGGAACGGGGCGACTTCTCTCTCGAGATCTCGCTGGAGATCACCAGGCTCAGTGGCTTCACGGCGCAGGGAACCGGGGCCTACGAGCGGGAGAGCGCCAGAAGGAGCCTGTTCGTCTTCGGTGAGCGCGAGACGGTGATACCCCTGCTGGCTGCGAACGCCAAGGAGCAAAGCGAGCTCGGCCTGCGCGAAATCGTGCTGCGACTCAGGGCGACTTCGGCACCGCCGACCGTGACGAGCGTCTACGGATCGGTCCTGGTGAGCTCTCCTCTCAATCGCGCCGAGATCCTTCTCGATGGCGGTTCGGTGGGCAAGATCGAGCCCGGCGGCCCGACTCTGCTCTCCGTCGTGCGTGCAGGAGAGAGAGAGGTCGGCGTGAGAGACAACTCGGGACGTGAGATCCGCCGCTGGGTGCGAGTGCAGGAGGGACGGACGGTCTTGGTCGAGCTTTCGGAAGCCGCCGCGACGGGTGTCGCCGATTACCCCTTGAGTCACGCCGGCAGCAACGCCCAAGGCTACGAGGAGTACCGGCGCTCGAGAGACGGCGCCACGGTGGTGCGGATACCCGGCGGTGAGTTCCTGATGGGGAACAAGGAGACCGAGCGCCAACCCCTCGAGCACCGCGTGTCGGTTGGGACGTTTCTGATCGACAAGACGGAAGTGACCTGGGCACAGTACAAAGCGTTCGCCGCCGCTACCGCCAGGAGCCTCCCGCCAGACCCGCCCTGGTGGGGTATTCACGACGACCACCCGGCGACGTTTGTGACCTGGGAAGAGGGACGCGCCTACTGTTCCTGGGCCGGCGCCCGGTTGCCCACCGAGGCCGAGTGGGAGCGCGCCTGCCGAGGTGACGATGCGCGCATGTTCCCGTGGGGCAACGAGGAGCCGACGCCGGAACGAGCCGTTTTCCGCCGCAGCTGGGGCTTCGCCGCGACCGATGCGGCCGGCGCCTATCCCGCTGGAGCTAGCCCGTTCGGCGTCCTCGACATGGGTGGCAGCCTCTGGGAGTACGTCGCCGACTGGTACGGCGAGGACTATTACAAGGTGAGCCCGCAGCAGGATCCGCGCGGCCCCTCCTCAGGGGCAGGCGCACGGGGTGCGCGGCGGTTCCTGGGACAGCCGGCCCTCGGTGCTGAGCTGCTCCTGCCGGAGCTGGGGCCACCTCGGCTACCGAGAGGGCGACTTCGGGTTCCGCTGCGCGATGGACGCCCCCGAATAGGGGGCGCCCGCGCGACGGCTTACTTTCCGCCGGCCGGTTTCCCCTGGCCGGGTTTGGCCGCTTCCGCCAGCAGCCGATCGATCTCGGCCTTGAAGGCCGCGAAGGGCTGCGCCCCCTTGAGGCTCGACACGCTCTTCACGGTCTTGCTCTTGGGATCCGTGTAAGCGAGGAAAAATCCCGGCGTGCCGCTGATGCCGGCCTTGCGCGCTTCGGCCATGTCGCGGCGGACTTCCTCGGCCTGTTTACCGGACGCCAGGCAGGCATCGAACTCGGCGACGTTGAGCCCCACCGCCTCGGCGTGGCCAGCCCACGGCTCGAGTGCCTTCTGGTTCTCGAACAACCGGTCGTGCATCTCCCAGTACTTGCCTTGCTCACCGGCGCAGTTGGCGGCCTCGGCGGCCTTGAACGCCAGCTTGTGAATCGACTCCAAAGGCAGGTCGAGGAAGACGTGCCTGAGCTTCCCGGTCTCGATGTACTCCTTCTCGAGCTGCGGGTAGGTCTCCCGCACGTGGCGGCTGCAGAACGGGCACTGGTAGTCCGAGAATTCCACCAGGGTCAGCGGGGCGTCGTTGTCGCCCTTAAATTCGTTGTCGCCCGGATCGATCACGACGTTGGCCGGCGGGCCGCCGGCGGCGGACGGGCCAGAAGCAGCGTCTTGATCTCCTGCAGGTCCTTCTGCATCGCTTCGATGCTCTTCTTGAGAGCCGCGAGTTCCTTCGCCGTGTCGGCCGCGGCAGGCTCTTGCCGCGCGAGCAGAGGGGCCGCCAGGAGGCAGCCGGCGATCAGGGCCGTGGTCAAAACGGACGAACGGAGCGTCATATCGGATTCCTTTCGAATGTACGTTAGAGAGGGCAGGGCGCCGAGTCAAGCCGGGAAAGAAAAGGGCGATGGAACGAATTCCATCGCCCCGGGCTTCCTGGCCTCGATGTCGCTTTACGGCAAGGTCTCGAAGGTCACGATCGCGTAGCCGTTGGCCTTCAACGTCAGCTGCTTGCTGATCCCGAGTGAGGGCACCTTCAAAGGTGTAATCAGCCGCCTTGCCGGTGTGCTTGTACTGCAGCATGTAGAAGCCGTCCTGGTCGGTGACGTAGGCCAGGATGAATTTCTTCGTCGGTCCCCAGAGCTCGACCCGGACCCCAGGCTTCGGGTTACCCGTCCCCTGCTGGAGGACCAAGCCGTTGACGCCGGGGTTCTTCTTCCAGGCGTTGAAGCTCTCGGGCTCGGTCGACCCGTTGGTGCCGTTCGAGTAGCTGAACGAGTACGGCTGCGGATCTTCGATCGTCGTCGCTCCGTTGGGCACGCCGCAGGAGGCGCTCAAGCGCGTCATTGTTGTCCGCGCCTCCACGCATCCATGCCGGCGTCCTCGACTCGAGTCCGTAATCGAGGTGGACCGTCACGTAGAGAACACCGGTCGCCGGTATCTTACCCTCGACCGTGCAGGTCGTGAAGTTACTTGGGTCGATATCGGTCCCTGGGTAGTCGGTGAGCAGAATCACCGGATTGCCGCTCGGCGACACGTTCCCGCCAGTGCACGAGATCTCGTACTCGCTGTTGAGGTTCGGGCTCGGCACGAAGCAGCTGTCGACCACGTCGAAGGAGTCGTGGGTCTGAATCGGCACCGCGCCCTGGGTCACGAAGGGGTACGGGATCGTGATGGTGAGCTCAACGTCCTCACCCGGCGTCCCGGCGTCGAAGACGTTGTAGTAGAACTGACCGGGGTTGGTGGCATTGAGCCGGTAGCTGTTGAGGACGGTGGAACCGCCACCGTTGACGCACGGCTCGCCGATCAGCAGCAGCCTGAACTGATCATTCGGCAGCGGGCAGTACGAGGTGTCGGTCAGCTGGTTGCACTGCGCCGGCCCGGGGTTGTCGGCCGGGCAGCTGGCATCCGGCTCGCCAGTGCACGACTCGGGAACGTCGCACTCCGTTGCTGACGGATTACAGATCGTCGTCGGCTCGGCTCACGATGTCGGTCGGGCAGGCAGTGTCCGCCACACCGGTGCAGGACTCGTCCGGATCGCAGATGTCACCGGACCCTGGGTTACAGATCGTGGTAATCGGCGAGACGGTGTCCGCCGGGCACGCTGCATCTGCTACGCCCGTGCAGGACTCGTCTGGATCGCAGAGGTCGCCCGAGCCCGGGTTGCAGACCGTGGTCGCAGACGCGACCGTGTCGGCGGGACACGCGGCGCCCGCCGCACCCGTGCAGCTCTCGTCTGGATCGCAGAGGTCGCCCGAGCCCGGGTTGCAAACCGTCGTCGTCAGACGCGACGACATCGGCCGGACACGGGGGAACCTGCCACGCCAGTGCAGCTTTCGTCCGGATCACAGATATCGCCCGAACCCGGAGCGACAGACCGTGGTCGCAGGCGCCACAGTATCGGCCGGGCAGGTGGCGTCCGCTACGCCGGTGCAGCTTTCATCACCGTCGCAGATGTCACCCGAACCGGTTACGGCAGATGGTGGTCAGCGGGGCGATGGTATCCGGCAGGACACGCCTGGTCCGCTACCCCGGTGCAGCTCCCGTCCGGATCGCAAACGTCGCCGGAGCCCGGATTACAAATCGTCGTCGCCGCGGCGATGGTGTCCGCGGGACACGCCTGGTCCGCTAACCCCGGTGCAGCTCTCCGCCGGATCGCAAACGTCGCCAAGAGCCCGGATTACAAATCGTCGTCGCCGCGGCGATGGTGTCCGCGGGACACGCCTGGTCCGCTACCCCGGTGCAGCTCTCCGCCGGATCGCAAACGTCGCCAAGAGCCCGGATTACAAATCGTCGTCGCCGCGGCGATGGTGTCCGCGGGACACGCCTGGTCCGCTACCCCGGTGCAGCTCTCCGCCGGATCGCAAACGTCGCCAGAGCCCGGATTACAAATCGTCGTCGCCGCGGCGATGGTGTCCGCGGGACACGCCTGGTCCGCTACCCCGGTGCAGCTCTCCGCCGGATCGCAAACGTCGCCAGAGCCCGGATTACAAATCGTCGTCGCCGCGGCGATGGTGTCCGCGGGACACGCCTGGTCCGCTACCCCGGTGCAGCTCTCCGCCGGATCGCAAACGTCGCCAGAGCCCGGATTACAAATCGTCGTCGCCGGCGGCGATGGTGTCCGCGGGACACGCCTGGTCCGCTACCCCAGTGCAGCTCTCCGCCGGATCGCAAACGTCGCCAGAGCCCGGATTACAAATCGGTCGTCGCCGCGGCGATGGTGTCCGCGGGACACGCAAGAGCTGGTCCGCTAACCCCGGTGCAGCTCTCCGCCGGGATCGCAAACGGTCGCCAGAGCCCGGATTAACAAATAGACTCTTACCGTCGCCGCGGCGATGGTGTCCGCGGGACACGCCTGGTCCGCTACCCCGGTGCAGCTCTCCGCCGGATCGCAAACGTCGCCAGAGCCCGGATTACAAATCGTCGTCGCCGCGGCGATGGTGTCCGCGGGACACGCCTGGTCCGCTACCCCGGTGCAGCTCTCGCCGGATCGCAAACGTCGCCAGAGCCCGGATTACAAATCGTCGTCGCCGCGGCGATGGTGTCCGTCGGGCAGGCCGCACCGGTTACACCAGTGCAGCTCTCCGCCGGATCGCAGATGTCGCCCGAACCGGGATTGCAAACTGTGGTCGCCGCAGAAACGATGTCCGCAGGGCAGGACCCCGCTCCATCGCACGACTCGTCGGGATCGCAGATATCGCCAGAGCCCGGCCGGCAGATCGTCGTCGGGGCCGCCAAGTTGGGCTGGCAGACGCCGTTCGCATCGCAGGTATTGGGGTCGTCGCAGACGCCGTCCGTCTGGTCGCCGCAGGCGGTGCCCGGGGTGGCCGTGTTGACGCACTGCCCTGTACTCTGGTCGCAGCTATCGGCGGTGCACTCGTTGCTGTCGTTGCAGTCCTTGCCAGCGCAGAGATTGGTGTTGGTGAACGTACAGGTGACGATCTCGTTGGGAGCCAGGGAGAAGTTGGTGGGATCCGCCTTTATTACGTTCGACTGGTTCTTGCACTCGACAGTCGTGGTCCAGGCCTCTTCCGGCGTCTCGACGACCGAGTACCCGGTACCCGGCCTCTGGTAATTGCAGTCGGTGGGATCCACAGTGCTGCAATTGACGGGAGGGTTCGGTCCCGTCTGGCCGTTCGACAGGCTGAAGGGGAAGTTGACGCTGTTCGGCCCGCCGGACAGCACGAAATCGAAGAGCGTGTCCGGGTTCGTCGGGTCGGGGTCCGGCACGGTGACCTTGTTGACGAGGATCTTGCCCGGGAACGCGAGCGTGGTGTTCAGCGTTTCGCACCGGCACTTCGCAACCGTGCTGGGGACCGTGTCCAGGACGCTGTCACAGCTCGGTGCCTGGTTGGTGCCCTTGCTCTTCCCGTTGTCCCAGCTCAGGCAGGACCCAACGTCGACGAGGCCGTTGTCGTCGGTATCCACGCACACGATGGTCAGGGTCTGCAGCACGTCCGAAAAGCCGTAGTCCTCGAGGTCGTAGTAGTTGTTCACGCCCTGCGCGAGGTCGCCGCAGGAGTCGGCCGGATCCTCAGTGAGCTCGGCGTCGAAGAAGGCCGTTCCGCCGTTGCCGATCAAGGGCGAACCCACATCGAGGACACCGGGGGGCGCGAGAGGTGGCGGGAGGTAGTTGTGATGGCACGAGCCCGTGCGCCCCGTACCGCCGTCGAGAGCGATGAAGATACCGATGTCATAGCGCTCTCTGGAGGTGGCAATCAGATGCGCCTGCATCTGGACCTGCGCCGTATCGCCCGGGAAGGAGCAGCCGTCGGACTCCTGGACCTGCGCGATCAGCGAAAGCGACACGTCGTTGGCCGTGCAGTTCGCGCTGTGAGGCAGTCCGGAGACGTCGTCCATGCACGAGAGGGGCTCGAGGGTGCAGGAAGTGCTGCAACCGTCGCCGTTGAACAGGTTGCCGTCGTCGCAGATCTCACCGGCCTGGACGATGCCGTTCGGGGCGCCCACGCAGACCGCCTGCGCTGGCTGTGCCGTCGCGGCCAGAGTACAAACGCCGATGCCCACGACGAGCGTCGCGAGCCGGCGGGAAAGCCAGTTTCGGTCGGAGCCGCTACAGGTCGTCATGGTCAGTTCCCCTCCGAGATGTAGCCGAACGCGATGTCTCCAGGTGTCCGCACCCGCAGGCTTCTCCACGCAGATCGAGACCGAGCAGGGCTCCGACGATCCACCCCGACCTCCATGAAGCGACCAGTAGAGATCTGTTCCAGGATCGCCGGCGGTATCGAAATTGCGCCACGGCCCGCCGCCTATCGCCGATGCGTTGGTCACCACACAAAGGTTGGCGGCTTCGTCGCAGCCCTCACCCGTCGTGGTCGAGAGAGAGCGCCATGCGCCGTCGCTCCAAGCCCGGACCTCCGAACCCACCAGGGCACCGTTCGAGAAGTGCAGCCCACCAGGAGGTCTCCCTCGGCGCGCGGCGCGAGTACCTGCCAAGGAACGCCGTCGGCCGAAGCCGCCGTGTCCGAGGCGGGCGATCGTCTGGTTGATCTCGATCTCGAGCGAGCTTGTCGTCACCGCTCAGGCGCTCGACACCGAAAAAGAGGGCGTTGCCCGCGGCATAGGCGTAGACATTGCCGAGATCGTCGGCGGAGCGTGCCACGCCGTTGCGCACGCGCCACTCGGATCCCGCGAGTGCAGTGCTCTCGAAACCGGATCCGAGAGAAACGTCATCGGCGATGAAGACCGCCCATCTGCCGCCGAACCCGCCGACCGCGTTGCCGTCGGCATCGAAGAGATCCGCCCAATCGGGAGCGCCCTGGCCCTGCGCTCTCGATACGCGCCACTCCCGCGAAGCCAGCGGGATCCTGACCATCACCGAGTTGGAATAGGGAAGTACCGTAGACCCCGGCCGCCAGAGGACTGGCGGCTAGCGCGAGCACCGCAATGCTCACCAAATAAAGACAACGTTCCCGCAGCTTGCATCGCACCGCCATAGCTGTTCCTCCCGTTGTTTCTGGAACTAGAGGCTAGTGACCACCTAGAGGGCGTAGCTATCCCCTAACTGCATCAATCGCGCTGATGTCGCCGGCATCAGCCGTAGGGACTACCCGTTGGGCTAGGGGGTCAAATGATCTTGTGGCGGTAGGCGAGCGCGATGGCCTCGAGGCGGCCGTGGACGCTGAGCTTGCGCAGCAGGCGCTGCACGTGGTTGCGCACGGTGGTGGCGCTGATCCCGAGCTGGGAGGAGATCTCCTCGGTGTCGCCGCCGCCGGCGAGGCAGCGCAGGACCTGGATCTCGCGCGGCGAGAGGCCCCAAGCCACCGCCGCTCCGTTCGACATCGGGTCCACGGCGCCGCGCCCCAGCCCTCTCAGCCGCCGGCGATCCGACGCGTGGCGGCGGTCGGTCAGGCGCCGAAGATCCAGACGGAGGTGGTAGATCAAGGAACCCTTGCGGTGACCGCCCTCGGCGGCGACCGACACGAAGGTGCGCACCAAAGCGCCCTTGGAGTCGGTGACCTGCATCTCGAAGGTGCGCACCGACTCGCCGGCGAGAACCATGTCGTGGAAGCCGCAGCCGCGGCTGCAGAAGCGGTTGCCGAAGGTGTCGCGCGCGCCGACCGCGTCGAAGAAGCGCTTGCCCAACATCTCTTCCGCGGTAAAGCCCAGCAGCCTCTGGGCGGCGGAGCTCCAGGAGGTGATGCGCGCTTCGCGGTCCGTCGTGAGCATGGCCACGGCTCCGGCTTGGTAGTACGTCGTTGTTGTGGGGAGAACTTATACTCCGCCGCGACGCGGCCCGCAAGACGCCGCCGGAGGAAACCGATGGCCGATGCACCTTCGCCGCGGATCGTGGAGCTCGCAGAGCGACTGCGCCGCTTCCTCGCCGAGCGGGTGGCTCCCCACGACCGCACTCCCGGCGCGGAAGTCATCCGCGAGCTCCAGGCGGCCGCTCGGCAGGCCGGCCTCTGGAACCTCTTTCTCCCCGATCCCGTGCACGGCGCCGGCCTTTCCCTCGCCGAGTACGCGCCGCTCGCCGAGGAGATGGGACGAATCCCATGGTCGGCCGAGGTCTTCAACTGTTCGGCCCCCGACACCGGCAACATGGAGCTTCTCCTCCACTACGGCTCGCCGGCACACCGCGAGCGCTGGCTCGGGCCGCTGCTCGCGGGTGAGATCCGTTCGGCCTACGCCATGACCGAGCCCGAGGTGGCGTCCTCGGATCCCAACAACCTGGCGCTCACGGCCGAGCGCGACGGCGACGACTACCTGCTCTCGGGCCGCAAGTGGTGGACGACCGGGGCCGGCGATCCGCGCTGCATCGGCTGCTCATTGTCATGGCGCGCCATCCCGAGCTCGGCGAGCGCCATCGGCAGCATTCGATGTTCGTCGTGCCGCGCGATGTCCCCGGCTTTCGACTGGTGCGCCCGTTGCGGGTCTTCGGCTTCGCCGACGAGCCGGGCGGCCACTGGGAGATCGAGCTCGACTCGGTGCGGGTACCGAAAGCCGATCTGTTGTGGGGCGAGGGCCGCGGTTTCGAGATCGCCCAGGCCCGGCTGGGGCCGGGCCGGGTCCATCACTGCATGCGCTCGATCGGCGCCGCCGAGCGGGCGCTCGAACTGATGTGCCGGCGGCTCGCCGAGCGCGTCGCGTTCGGCCGGCCGCTCGCCGAGCAGGGCGTCTGGCGCGAGCGCATCGCCGAGGCGCGCTGCCGGATCGACATGGCGCGGCTTCTCACCCTCGAAGCGGCGCGCGCCATGGACGCCCACGGCAATCGCGCCGCCGCCAAGCAAATCGCCATGATCAAGATCGTCGCGCCGCGGGTCGCCTGCGAGGTGATCGACTGGGCGATCCAGGCCCACGGCGGGGCGGGACTGTGCGACGACACTCCGCTGCCCGAGCTCTACGCCCAGCAGCGCGCGCTGCGCATCGTCGACGGACCCGACGAAGTGCATCGCGAGAGCGTGGCGCGGTTCGAGCTGCGGCGATATGAGGAGAGCTAGACGGAGACCGCTTCCGGCGGAGCGACCGGGTTGTAGAGCGTGTCGCGCTCGACCGGCACGAAGCCCGCCTCGCGCACGATCCGCTCGAGCTCGGGGCGCGGCAGCATCTGCTGCGGTCTCGGCGCCGGCCATGTGGTAGATCGTCTCCTCCACCACCGTGCCGTCGAGGTCGTCGGCGCCGAACGACAGCGCCACCTGCGCCAGCTTGGGCGTGATCATCACCCAGTAGGCCTTGATGTGCGGGATGTTGTCGAGCACCAGGCGCGCGGTGGCGATGTGGCGCAGGTCGTCGAGCGCCGGTGGTGTGGTACTTCAGCCCCAGGTAGTTGTTCTCGGGGTGGTAGGCGAGCGGGATGAAGGCGTTGAAGCCGCCGGTCTCGTCCTGCAGGTCGCGCAGGCGCATCAGGTGGTCGACCTTGTGCTCGGGCTGCTCGACGTGGCCGTAGAGCATGGTGCAGTTGGTCTTGATGCCCATGCCGTGGGCGATGCGGTGGACCTCGATCCACTCGTCGGCGTCGAGCTTGCCGTCGCAGATGATCTCGCGCACCTCGGGGTGGAAGATCTCGGCGCCGCCGCCGGGGAGCGATGCCCAGGCCCGCGTCGCGCAGCCGCTGCAGCACCTCCTCGATCGAGAGCTTCTCGCGCTTGGCGAACCAGCCGATCTCGATGGCGGTGAAGGCCTTGAGGTGGGCGTTCGGGAAGCGCTCGCTTCAAGCCCGCGCAGCATCTCCGCGTACCAGGCGAGCGAGAGGTCGGGATGGAGGCCGCCGACGATGTGGAACTCGGTGACGCCGGTTGCCGCCCTGCTCGGCGGCGTGCCGGTAGACCTCGTCGTGGCGACATCTGCCCAGGCGTGCGCCTCGCCGTGCAGCGCCGCGAACAGCAGAACTTGCAGTTGTAGGTGTAGACGCAGACGTTGGTCGGGTTGATGTGCCGGTTGACGTTGAAGTAGGCCGACGTTGCCGTGGAGCCGCCGGCGGACGTGTGCGCCAGCCGGCCGAGGTGGAGGACGTGCGGCGTGGTCGAAGCACGAGCAGGGCGTCGGCCTCGTCGAGGCGCACGCCGTCGCGCACCTTGGCGGCGAGGGCCTGCAGGTCGGCCGGGAACGACGCGGGGAGAAGCTCCATCGTCACGGCCCGAAGTATAGCAACCGGGCTCGGCCGCGCTCAGTCGGTCAGGACAAGGGTGCACACCGCCGCGGCCACGTTGGGGCCCGTGGCGTGGAGCGAAAAGCCAACGGCATTGTCGGCGTTCCCCTCCTCCGCATCACTGAAGGTGCAGGTGATCGAGTCTCCCGTAATCTCCGTGACCGGGTTCTTGACGTCGTCGTCGTCCCGGCCCGAGTTTGCGCCGCTCGACCAGGAGAAGTGATCGGCCAGCAGCGCCAGCCGCAACCGGGTTTCCGCCGCCACGGTCACATCCGAGCTAGTGGACTCCAGGCTCAGGGTAACCCCGCAGCCGTCTTCGTCCTTGCACAGGGAATCGATTGGGGGGTGATCGACGAAGTAGAGCGGCGCAGAGTTGTTGACGCTCAGCACATAGCGGCTCATCGTAACGTCGAGCGCCACCGCGGAGCTCGAGAACAACCCGACCCAAAAGAGCATGCAGCGCAAGGCGCGTAGCGTCCTCTTCATCGTCGACCCCCCACGTGATCGCTTGCGGTTTGACGAAGCCTAGCAGGCGCCTAACCGGAACGGTTCAGCACGTCTGCCGCGGTGGTGACGAAGAGCCACAGCGAGAGCACGCCGTTGGCGGTGAAGAACGCCGCGTTGAGCCGCGACAGGTCGCCCGGCCGCACCACCGCATGCTGGTAGGCGATCATCGCCACGCAGCCCGTGAAACCCAGCCAATAGAGCCCTCCGAGACCCGGCGGATAAAGACGCGGCAGGAACGCGAGCAGCGCGAGCATCGCCAGGTGCAAGAGAGCTGAGACCGCAAGCGAGGGCACGACCCCGATGCGAGCCGGAATCGAGCGCAGGCCGGATCCGCGGTCGAAATCGAGATCCTGGAGCGCGTACAGGATGTCGAAGCCGGCGACCCACAAGAGCACCACGCCGGCGAGAACCAATGGCGTCGCTTCGATGCTGCCGCGCACCGCGATCCAGGCTCCCAGCGGCGCTCCGGCGAGCGCCAGTCCGAGCACCAGGTGCGAAAGCGCGGTGAAGCGCTTGCAGTAGGAGTACCCGAGCAGGATGACGACCGCGAGCGGATAGAGCTTCACGCAAAGCGGATTGAGCCGCCATGCCGCGAGGAACAGCACGGCGAGGCTCACGGCCACGAAAACCGCCACGAAAACCGGCGTCACCAACCCCGCCGGCAGCGCGCGCTGCGCGGTGCGCGGGTTGCGCGCGTCGATGAACCGATCCGCCAGCCGGTTGAACCCCATCGCCGCCGAGCGCGCCCCGACCATCGCCACCACGATCCAGCCCACGATGCGCCAGGCAGGCCATCCCTGGGCGGCGAGCATCATGCCGAGGAGAGCGAAGGGCAGGGCGAAGAGGGTGTGCTCGAACTTGATCATTTCGAGCACCGTCCGCAGTTGGGTGCTCGCCGACGAAGGGCTCACAAGCGTCGAGTCTACGAGAACTGCCTCCGCCTAGCGGCGCAGCGCGGCGCTCCAGTTGAGCGCCACGGTGGTCGGGATCGCGGTGGAGGCGCCATCCGAGGATACGGTCAGGAGCCGCTGATCGTCGGGCGAGAAGACCATGGTGTTGCGCGACTGGATCGCCGCGAGCCCGACGGTCGAGAGCGCCTCGGGAATGCCGGCGTCGAAGCTCGGTACGGTCTTGACCTCGACCCGCATCAGCTTGCGGTCGGGCGCCACGTAGTGGAGCACGGCACCGGCCCGCGACCAGGCCGGCTGCGTGCCGCCCGAGGTCGAGACCTGCCACTTGCGGCCAGGCTCCGGGAACGACTGGACGTAGATCTCGGTGCGCCCGGACTCGTTCGATTGGTAGGCGAGCCAGTTGCCGTCGGGAGAGAACGCCCCGCGGAACTCGCTGAAGGCCGAGTTCGCATACGGTTTGCCCGGGCCGCCGGTCTCGAGGTCGGTGACCAGCAGGTCGAAGTGCGCGGCGCCGTCGGTCACTGTCCGCATGCCATAGAGCAGGCGCCGCGCGTCCGGGGTGATGGCGATGGCGAGCTGGGTGTTGGCGGGCGGCAACAGCACACGCTCGGTGGGCGAATCGAGCGCGCGCACGACGATCGACCAGCCGTCACCCTCCTCGCGCGAGAAGAGCAGGCTCTTGCCGTCCGGGGTGAAGAGCGGCGCGTACTCGGCCTTGGGGTCGGTGGTGAAACGCGAGCTGACGCCGCGCTTCAAGTCGCGCAGCCAGATGTCCTGGTTCTTGCCATCCTGCCGGTCGATCGCCAGCCAGCGTCCGTCGGGTGAGAGCGCAGGATTGTGGCCATCGCCGAGATCGTCGGCGTTGGCGAGGGGCGTGCCCTTGGAATCCAGCCAGGCCAGGCGGTCGGCCTCGGCCTGGCCGGCGCGATAGACCAGGATCCCGTCCATGGAAGCCGAGAAGTCCGCCAGGCCGACGTTGGTGACCCCGAGGCCCTCGGCGATCGGTAGCGGTTCGCCCACGAGCTTGCGCGCTCGCGGGATCGAAGCGCTGGGCGACCAGCGTCGACTCGCGCACGAAGAGGAGCGAGTCGGGGGGCGCGTACTCGACCCGCGACAGCCCGTCGACGACGCGCCGCGGCGCACCGCCGTCGAGCTCGGCGAGCCAGACGCCGTTGTCCTCGGCGGCGCCGCCGAAAACGATGTACAGGTAGCGCTTGCCGTCCGGCAGGAACTGCGGCCAGGCGACTTGGTAGCCGCGCTCGCCCTTACCGCTCGCCTGCTCGACCTTCGGCACACCCCCCGCGGCGTCCACCCGGCTGATCGGGTCGTTGGTCGAGCCGTCGTAGAGGATGACGCCCTGCTCGCTCCAGCTGCCGTCGGCGCCGGAGGCGGCGTCGCAGATCTTCTGCGGCGGTCCGCCGGCGATCGGGATCTTCATCATCTTGGTGCCGACGAAGAACGCCAGGAATCGGCTGTCCGGCGACCAGAAGGGGCGCACCTGGCGTGGCGACACCCTCGGTGCCGGCGAGCGGCCGCGCTTCGAGTGCTTCGAGAGCCGCGCAGCCAGATCTGGCTCCGGCCCTGCTGATCGGTGCCGACGAAGGCGATCTGGCTGCCGTCCGGAGAGATCTTGGGCGCGCCCATCGCGGCGAGCTGCGCCGGCTGCGCGATGTCGAAGCGCACCAGTCGCTGGGGCGCCGGCGCGCGGCGCAGGAAGCCCACGCCCAGGGCCACGGCGGCGAGCGCTAGCGCCGCCGCGAGCCCCCACGCCAGGCGCTCGCGGTTCTTGCGATGGTGGGCGACCGGCGCCGGCAGGCCGACCATCGAGCCGCCCTCGGCGATCCAGGCGAGCTGCAAGCGGACGTCGTGCGCGGTCTGCCAGCGGTCGCGTGGGTCCTTGGCGAGGCAGGTCGCCACCACGCGGTCGAAGGCCGGCGTCGAGAGCGGCTGCAGCGTCGAGACCGCCGGCGGCGCCGAGCTCATGATGGAGCCGATCAGGCTCGCCTGGCTCTTGCCCGAGAACGCCTTGCGCGCGGTCGCCATCTCGTAGAGCACCGCGCCGAGCGCGAAGACGTCGCTCGCGGCGTCGGCCTCGCCGCCCTCGAGCTGCTCGGGCGACATGTACTGAAAGGTGCCGAGCAGCGTGCCCTCGGTGGTGAGCGGTGAGGAGCCGGCCATGGTGGGCAATTGGCCCATCACGGTGATGCCCGATTGCGCCGCCGGAGTGTGGAGCTTGGCGAGCCCGAAGTCGAGCAGCTTGACGCCGCGCTCGGTCAGCATGACGTTGCCGGGCTTGAGGTCGCGGTGGATGACGCCGGACGCGTGCGCCTTCTCGAGCGCGTCGGCGATCTGGATGCCGAGCCGCAGCACCTCCTCCATCGGCAGCGGGCCGCTCTCCAGCCGCTGGGCGAGCGACTGGCCTTCGAGCAGCTCCATGACCAGGAAGTCGGTCTCGCCCTCGCGGCCGACGTCGTAGAGCGTGCAGATGTTGGGATGCGAGAGCGACGAGATGGTGCGCGCCTCCCGCTCGAACCGTTGGCGCACCTCGGTCGAGAGCGCCAGGTGCCCGGCCAGCACCTTCACGGCGACCGAACGGTCGAGCCGCGTGTCCTTGGCGCGATAGACCTCGCCCATCCCCCCGCGCCGAGCGGAGAAATGATCTCGTAAGGCCCGAGCCGTTCGCCCGCCACCAGGTTCATCGGATTGGCGAACCATATCCGAAACGGCGCGCGCGGCGCGGTGCCGTCAACGGGGACGGACTGACCGGGCGCGCCGCAGGCGGTCGGCGCACGAGGCTGTGAAAAGATGGCGCTCTCCCAGGAGGACGCCGTGCAGTATTCGCTTTGCCGCTCTTTCATGGCCCTCGCCCTCTCGCTTGCCGCTTTGCCCGCCGCCGCGACGACCTACGTGATGATGAGCGACGAGGACCTCGTCGATCGCTCGCCGCTGATCGTCGAAGCCCGGGTTCTGCGGGTCGAAGGGGCGCCGATCGAGAGCCCGCCGACCACCGACATCACGATCCAGGTGGAGCGCGCGCTCAAGGGGTTCGCGCCCGGCGGCACTTTGGTGGTGCGACAGCTCGGCGGTCCGAGCCCCGACGGCACGCGAATGAAGATCTGGGGCGTGCAGCCGCTGGTCGAGGGCGATCGCGCGCTGCTCTTTCTCCACCCGCGCCGCGACGGCACCTGGGGTGTGGCGCAGCTCATCTTCGGCGCATTTCGTGAGGTGGCGCAAGGCGGCTCTCGCTACGCGGTGCGCAACCTCGAGGCGGCTCAGGAGTGGGCGCCGGCGAGCGACGGCGCGCTGGCACCGGTCGCCGGATCGAGCGACCGGCCGCGCGATTTCCGGCAGTTCGCCGACTGGGTCGAAGACCGGGCGCGCGGCAGAGTGCGCGCGACGGCCTACTTCCGCGCTTCCTCGCAGGGCCTGCGCAACATCACGGATGCCTTCACGCTGCTCACCGAGGCGCCCGGCGGCGCCGGCTGTAACGACGGCGCGATTCACAGCCCTCGCTGGTTCATCTTCCCGGGAGGGACGTCGATCGCGGCCAACTCCAGCGGCCAGCCCGGCCTCGCGGGCGGCGGCTTCACCGAGGTTCAGGCAGCGCTCGCGGCCTGGACGGCCGACGGCGGCAGCAACATCAACTACGGCTACGGCGGCACGACCGCGGTCGACGACACCTGCGAGAACACGATCATTTTCGACGATCCCAACGACGAGATCAGCGGCAGCTTCGGCGGCTCGGGCACGGTGGCGATCGGCGGGCCGTGTTTTTCGTGTGCGGTACAGAACTTCAACGGCACCGACTACCACCCGACGCAGAATGTCTTCGTCGTCACCCAGGATGGCATCGATGGGATCTTCGCCGGCGCCCAGGGCAGCGCCAAAGGCGAGGAGCTCTTTGCCCACGAGCTCGGTCATACCCTGAGCCTCGGCCACACCAACGTGGCGAACTCCCTGATGAATCCCTCGCTGCACACACCGCCTCTCGGCGCGAGTCCTTCGGCCGACGAGTCCGCGGCGGTGGCGTTGCTCTACCCCAGCGGCGCCCCGGTGACACCGCCCGCGGCGCCCTCGAATCTCGCCGCCTCGCCGCTCTCGACCTCCTCGATTCACTTGACCTGGAACGACAACTCCAACAACGAGGCTTCCTTCCGGATCGAGCTGCGCCCGACCGGCGGCGGCTCATTCAACGAGATCGGCAGCGCGGCGGCCAACGCGACCTCGATCAACGTCAGCGGCCTGAGCGCGGCGACCAGCTACGACGTCCGCGTTCGAGCGCGCAACGCGGGCGGCGACTCGGCCTACAGCAACACCGCCAGCGCCACCACACTCGCGGCGGTCTCGCCACCGAACCCGCCGAGCAATCTCGTCGCCGCCCCTCTGTCTTCGAGCACCATCCAGCTCTCCTGGCTCGACAACTCGAACGACGAGACTGCCTTCGCGGTCGAGCAGAAAGTCGGGGTGTCGTTCGTCGAGATCGGCACCGTCGGGGCGAACTCCACGGCGGTCAACGTCAGCGGGTTTACGCCGAGCACGAGCGCCACGTTCCGGGTCAAGGCGCGCAATGCCGGCGGCGACTCGAGCCCGTCGAACGAGGCCAGCGCCACAACCCTCCCCGGCGCCCTGACGCCACCAGCGGCCCCTACCAACCTATCGGCAGTGGCAGGTTCGTCCAACCTGGTCAACCTGAGCTGGAGCGACAATTCCTCGAACGAGGACTCGTTCCGGATCGAGATGCGCTCCGAGGCGGCGGTCTTCGGCGAGGTCGCCACGACGCTCCCCAACGTCAATTCGACTTCGGTCGGCGGGTTGACGCCCGGGGTCCATTACGACTTCCGTGTTCGCGCCCGCAACTCGGCTGGCGACTCGGCGTACACCAATGTCGCCAGCGCCTCGACGCCGGAGTCGTGCGACGGCGGCGATCCCGATACGGTCTGCCTCAATCAGGGCCGCTTCGCGGTGAGCATCGCCTGGGAAACGCCGGACGCGACCCAGGGCGTCGCCCACCCGGTGACCCTTACCGGGGATTCCGCCTACTTCTGGTTCTTTCTCCCCGACAACATCGAGGTGGTCGCCAAGGTGCTCGACGGCTGCGCCATCAACAACAGTTTCTGGGTGTTCGCCACCGGCTTGACCAACGTCAGGACGACGATCACGGTCAAAGACACCGTCACCCAGCAGGAGAGGACCTACTTCAACAACCAGGGCCAGGCCTTCCAGCCGCTCCAGGACACCTCGGCCTTCAGCACCTGCAACGCCGGCAGCGCGGCGACGGCAACGGTTCGCGCGGCAGCGGTGCCCCTGCCCGTCCCGACCGTCTCCGCCGCGGCCTGCGCGACCGAGACGCTCGCGCTCTGCCTCCAGGGTGGCCGGTTCCGCGTCGAGGCGGACTGGAGGACGCCGGACGGCGAGTCGGGCCAGGGCACGGCGGTCTCGCTCACCGGGGATTCGGGGTACTTCTGGTTCTTCGGCGACAGCAACATCGAGCTGGTGGTGAAAGTCCTCGATGCCTGCGGCCCCTTCGACCGTTTCTGGGTCTTCTCCGGCGGGCTCACCAACGTCGAGGTCACGCTGCGCGTCACCGACACGGCTACTGGCCAGCTCCGGACCTACACCAACCCCTTGAATCAGCCCTACCTGCCCCTGCAAGACGCCAACGCCTTCGACACTTGCCCCTGATTGGTTAAGAATGCGCGCGTGACCGCGAACATTCGGGAGTCGATCCCCGAGTTCACGCTCAAGGCGGTGGTCGCCGGCGTCGCTGCTCGGCGTTGCTGTTCGGCGCCGCCAACGCCTACCTCGGGCTGCGCGTCGGCATGACGGTCTCGGCGTCGATTCCGGCGGCGGTGATGACGGTGGCGCTGTTCAAGGCGTTCCGGCTGCAAGGCGACGATCCTCGAGGCCAACCTCTCGCAGACCATCGGCTCGGCCTCGACCTCGCTCGCCACCGGCACGATCTTCACCATCCCGGCGCTCTTCCTCTGGGGCATGGCGCCGCCCTACCTGCAGGTGGTCGCGCTCTGCTTCCTCGGCGCGCTGCTCGGGCTCTCGGCGATGATCCCGCTGCGCCGGCTGCTGATCGTCGAGGCCCACGCCGAGCTGCCCTACCCCGAGGGCACGGCCTGCGCCGAGGTGCTGCGCGCCACCACCGAGGGCGCCTCCGGCGGCGCCTGGATCTTCCGCGGCATGGCGGTGGGCGCGCCTGATCAAGCTCGGCTCTGGCGCTCTGGTTCCTGATGCCGAGCGGCCTCCACTACGAGCTGCCCTTCCTGCCCAAGGCGGAGCTGGCGCTCGAGCTGGCGCCGGCGCTGCTCGCGGTCGGCTACATCCTCGGCTACCGGCAGTCGGGCGTGCTGGTCGCCGGGCTCGATCGTCTCCTCGCTGGTCCTGATCCCGCTCATCGCCTGGCTGGGCGGCGGCCTGCCGGAGGCCGCTCTTCCCGGGCACGACGCGCATCGCCGAGATGACGAGCGACACACATCTGGCGCAGCTACGTGCGCTACATCGGCGCCGGCGCGGTGGCGACGGCCGGCATCCTCACCGTGCTGAAGAACGCGCCGACCATGGTCGGCTCGTTCACCGCGGTCGCCCGCGGCTTGATGAAGCGCGGCTCGGACGTCCACCGCCAAGATCCTGGCTGGCGAGCGCGACCGCGACCTGCCGCCGGCCTTCGTCATCGCCGGCATCGTCACCGTCGTCCTGGTCGCCGGCCTGGTGCCGGGCGTCTTCGCCGGCAACCTGACGCCGGTGCAGCGCGCGGTCTGCGCGCTCGGCGTGGGCGTCTTCGGCGTGCTCTTCGTCACCGTCGCGGCGCGCATCGTCGGCATCGTCGGCGTCTCGTCGCAGCCGACCTCCGGCATCGCGCTGGTCACGCTGCTCGGCACCGCCTCGGTCTTCGCCGCCATGGGCTGGACCGATCCCGGTGCGCGCGCCGCGGTGCTCACCGTCGGCACCATCGTGGCGATCGCCGCCTCGAAGGCGGGCGACATCTCGCAGGACCTGAAGACCGGCTTCCTGGTGGGCGCCACGCCGGCCAAGCAGCAGCTCGGCCAGCTCATCGGCGCCGCCTTCGCCTGCTGGGCGGTGGCCGGCACCGTGCTCCTCCTCGGCAGCACCTACACCTTCGGCGACAAGGAGATCCCCGCGCCGCAGGCGACGCTGATGAAGACCATCATCGAGGGCGTGCTGGCCGGCGCGCTGCCCTGGGGCCTGGTGCTGACCGGCGGCGGCCTCGCGATCGGCGCGATGCTCTGCGGCGTCTCCGGCCTCGCCTTCGCGATCGGCGTCTACCTGCCGCTCTCGACCATGGCGCCGATCTACGTCGGCGGCTGCGTGCGGCTCTTCGCCGAGCGCGGCCGCACGACCCGCGACGGCGAGGGAAATCCCGGCATCCTCGCGGCCTCGGGCCTGGTCGCCGGCGAGGGCCTGGCCGGCGTCCTGGTGGCGGCACTCGTCGCGCTCGGCATGGCGCCCAAGAGCATGGCGCCGCGCCTCGGGGGATTACCCGGCGAGCTCGCTGCGGCGGCGACGCTGCTCTTGCTGTGCTTCTTCCTCTGGCGCGCCGCTCGGCCGCGCGCTTAAGAGTGCGCCGGGCTGGCGGCGAACCGCCAGCCCGCGAGGAGGAGGGAGGAGAGGTGGGAGTGTTAGTTGGTTGCCGCCACGGCCACCGAGGTGTGGTCGAGGACGTGCTCACCCAGCCATTCGGCGAGGACTTCACGGGGGACGTCACCGAGGGTGGCGTTGATCTGCTTCTCGGAGCCGGCGCGCGCGACGGTGTAGTTGACCGCCTTGCCGGGGCCGAGGGTGGACTTGGCCTTGTAGATGGCGTCCTTGTTGTCGTCGGCGAGCTTGACGCCGTTGAACGCCACCAGCACGTCACCGACCTGGAAGCCGGCCTTCTCGGCCGGGCTGCCCTTGGTGATCGCCGAGACGGCGTAGCCGCCGCTCGCGGTCTTCTCGGTCTCGATGCCGAGCCAGCCCTTGGCGGCCATCTTCTCGGCCATCTTCTGGTAGTCGGCCTGAGCGTGCTGCTCGGCGCACTTGGCGCCGCCCGCGACCGCGAGCGAGCCACCGCCCACGACGACCACCACGGCGACGGCGACGGTGAAGTGAAGCAGGTTGTTGCGCATCGGTCGTACCTCCTTGGTTCTCCGCGTTCTCGCCGGGCGCCGCGGCGAGTCCTCGCGGCGGTTGCTGGTTTGGTCGTTGGCGCCCACGGAGAGAACTTACGCGGCGGCGTTGTAAATGTCCGCGCCGCGGCGTAAAAGGTAGTCAGGACTTGTCAAAACGGCGTAAAAAGGCGGCTCCCGGCTGGCGCGGGGCGGACATCTGTGGTCTAAAGAGCGGCGATGAAACGCCCATCCGGCGAGCTGACCAACGGCAACGGCCGCACCCTGTCGCGGCGGCCGTGGATCGTTTTCGCGGCGGCCTTCCTGCCGCTTCTCCTGCTGCTCGCCCTCCAGTACCGCTGGCTCGAGCGGCTCCAGCGCGTTTCGGCGGTCGCCCATCGCGCCACGCTCGAGAACTACCTCGAAGCGGTGGCGGCCGGCGTCGAGGTGCACTACCGCTCGCTCGGCGAACGGGCGCTCAACCTGCCGGCGGCGCATTTTCACCCCGGAGCGCATCCAGAAGGCCGCCCACTACTTCAAGAAGAAGGAGACCGACGGCGCGCGGCAGCTCTTCGTCGTCCGCTAGTCGGCAAGAAGGCGGGCTAGCCGCTCTTCTACGACCCCGAGACCACCCGCTCTACGCCCCGCCCTGGTCGGAGGAGATGCGCGCCGTGTACGTGGCGATCGCGCCCTGGAAGATCCTGGCGAGAAGGGCGGCGAGCTCGCGAAGCCGGAGCTCGAGGTCGACGAGCGCGACAGCGAGCACCGCATGCTCCTCAACCCGATCACCGACGAAGCCGGCCAGGTGGTCGGGCTCGCCGGGATGATCCTCGATCAGGCGCTTACTTCGAGAACAAGGTGCTGCCGCCGCGGTCGGCAACTCGCTGCCCAAGTTCTTCGCCGACGACCGCGGCCGAGCTGCCGGTGGTGACGGTGCGCGACGGCGGCGGCCGCGAGATCTGCTTCGCCGCCGAGACGCGCAGCCGGCGCCCGGACGAGGCGACGCGGCCGCCTGCGCTTCGTCTTCACCGACTGGACGAGCTCGGCATCCACAGCCGCCACGACGACGCCGGCCGACGTGGGCGCGGCGCAACTTCGTGTTCAACCTCGGCCTGTCGGCTGCTGCTCGCCGCGGTGGTCGCGGGCGGCGTCGTGCTTCGCGCTGCGCGCCGCGTCGCGCGAGATGCGGCTCTCGCAGATGAAGAGCGACTTCGTCTCCAACGTCTCGCACGAGCTGCGCACGCCGCTCGCCTCGATCCGCGTCTTCGGCGAGCTCCTGCGGCTCGGCCGGGTGGACGAGCCCGGAGAAGGTGCGCGAGTACGGCGAGTACATCGAGACCGAGAGCCGGCGCCTGACCCAGCTCATCAACAACATCCTCGACTTCTCGCGCATCGAGTCGGGCCGCAAGAGCTACCGACTTCGAGCGCGGCCGACCTCGAGGAGGTGGTCGCGCGAGACGCTGCGCACCTTCCGGCGTGCGCCTGCGCCAGAGCGGCTTCCGCATCGTCCTTCGACGGCCGCCGGCCGAGCCGCTGCCGCCGGTCTCGATCGACGCCGCGGCGATCGCGCCAGGCGCTCGGCAACCTGCTCGACAACGCGGTCAAGTACTCGGGCGCAGCGCGCGACATCGAGGTCGGCGTGCGCCGCGACGGCGAGCTGGGCGGTGGTCTCGGTGCGCGACCACGGCATCGGCATCCCGCGCGACGAGCAGGAGAAGATCTTCGAGCGGTTCCACCGCGTGGCGCACCGGCCTGGTGCACGACGTCAAGGGCAGCGGCCTCGGGCTGTCGATCGTGCAGCCACATCGTCGAGGCGCACGGCGGCCGGGTCGACGGTCGAGAGCGCGCCGGGCGAGGGGAGCACCTTCTCCATCCTCCTGCCGCTCGATCCGGCCGCGGCGACGCCGCGGCAGCCGCGTCGCTCGGCCGAGCGTCCGAGCTCGCGAGGCCTGACGATGCCGCAGAGTCCTGATCGTCGAAGACGACGAGGCGATGTCGGTCGCGCTGCGCGACGGCTTCGAGTACGAGGGCTACGCGGTGGACGCTGGCGCGCGACGGCGAGGCCGGCCTGCGCCTGGCCGCGCGCCGAGCCGCCCGACCTGATGATCCTCGACGTCATGCTGCCCAAGATGACCGGCCTCGACGTCTGCAAGCAGCTGCGCGCCGACGGCAACAGCGTGCCGATCATCATGCTGACCGCGCGCGGCCAGGAGATCGACAAGGTGCTGGGCCTGAAGCTCGGCGCCGACGACTACGTCACCAAGCCGTTCGGCTTCATGGAGCTGATGGCGCGCGTCGAGGCGGTGCTGCGCCGCGGCGCCGGCCGGGCGGCCGCGGCGCGCCGAGCCACTCCGCTTCGGCGACGTCGACGCTCGACTTCACGCGCCACGAGGCGAAGCAGCGCGGGCGAGCCGCTCGAGCTCTCGCCGCGCGAGTTCCGGCTGCTCGCCTTCTTCGCCCGCCACCGCGGCGAGGTGGTGACCCGCGAGACGCTGCTCGACGAGGTCTGGGACTACAACGCCATCCGCCTTCACCCGCACCGTCGACATGCACATCGCCAAGCTGCGCAAGAAGATCGAGGCCGATCCCGCACGACCCCGGCTACATCTCACCGTGCACCGGCTGGGCTACAAGTTCACCGGGTAGAAGGGCGACCCCGGAACCGCCGGCTACCAGTAGGAGCTGACGCCCAGCGCCCCGGCCACCCTTGCCAGGCGACGGTCGAACGTGGCGACGCCATCGCAGCGCAGGGACAGACTCGCCGCTAGCAGCACGGCGTCCGCGAAATCCCGCAGGCGGTTCGGCCAGAGGTCGAGAACGCGCGGCCAACTGAGCGCATCGACGGTCTCGACTCCCGGCATGGCGAGCAAATCGCGCACGATGGCGGAGGCTGCTTCCACACGCTGGTCATAGAGGTTCGTCAGCACGAATACCAGCTCGCTGATCACCGCCTGATGGAGAAGTATCAGGGACTCGCCACGCGCGGCCGCCGCAAAGAGCTCGGCCGCCCTCTCTTGTTGCTTGGGATCGCGATCGGTGAGAAAAGAAACCAGGACGTTGGTGTCGAGCAGCAGTCGGCTCACGCCCCGCCTCGACCGCGCAGGGTGCGCGCGCGGCGAAGATCGGCGGCGACCGAACCGCGCCCCACGCGCAGTGATCCGCGGCGGCCGAGAAAGGCGTTCGAGGCCGCGACGACCTCGACACCGTGCTCGCGGATCTCCCAGGACAGCACGTCGCTCGGCTCCAGCCCGAGGCGCTCTCGCACTGCTTTAGGCACCGTGGTCTGATACTTGTGGGTCAGCGTAGACTTGGGCATCCTTACCAATTATCGCCAATCGTAAGGCGCTGTCAAGCCGCGCCGCTACTCGTAGCGCAACGCTTCGATGGGATCCTGCTTCGCCGCCTTCATCGCCGGCCACATACCGAAGGTGAGCCCGATCGCGGTCGATACACCGAAGCCGAGGACGATCGACCAAAGCGGCGCCGCGGCCTGGAAGTCGAACAGCACGCGGGCGAGGAAAGCGACGCCGAGGCCGACGCCGATGCCGAGCGCGCCGCCGACGCCGGTGAGGGTCACCGCCTCGGAGAGAAACTGCATGGCGATGTCGCGCCGCGTGCCGCCCAGGGCCTTGCGCAGGCCGATCTCGCGCGTTCTCTGGGTGACGTTGACCAGCATGATGTTCATCACTCCGACGCCGCCCACCAGCAGCGCGATGCCGGCGATGAAGATCATGGTCAGCGCGATACCGCCGGTGATCTGCTGGAAGGCCTTCAGCTGGGCCTGGCTGGTGAAGGTCGCGAAGTCGTTCTCCTGATCGGCGCGCAGCTGGCGGCGGGCGCGCAGGATGGCGGTCTCCTGCTCGATCAGCGCCTCGTAGTCTTCCGGCCGCTTCGGCACGGTGGCGATGTGGATGGTGTCGCCGCCGCCGTTTTTCACCTGCGGGAACTGGTTGTCGAAGGTGGTGATCGGGATGGCGAGCAGGTTGTCGGCGCCGCCGCCGCCCAGGAAGCCGCCCTTGTGCTCGAAGAGGCCGACGATCTCGTAGGTCTCGGCGCCGATCGTGATCCGCCGGCCGATGGGATCGCGCATCGGGAAGAGGGACGTCGCGAGATCGTTGCCCACCACCGCGACTTTGGCGGCGTGACTCAGGTCGGCCTCGGTGAGGAAGCGACCGTCCTGGACGTAGTGATCGTTGGCCCGGCAATAGTCGGGCGCCGCGCCGAAAACGGTCTGGCCGGAGGCCTCCTCCTTGCCGTTGCGCACCGGCACGGCATTGAACATGTAGCGCTCCGGTGAGACCGCGCCGGCGAGCGTCGCGAGCCGCTTCAAGGCATAGGCGTCCTCGAGCGTCAGGTCGCGCCGGTTGCGCTGCTCTTCCGGCGCACCGCCACCCCCACCGAAGCGGGGCTCGAACTTCTGGAACTGCACCAGCTGGGCGCCGAAGCTGGTGAAGGACTTGACGATCTGGTTGTTGAAGCCGACCACGAACGACACCATCATGATCACCGTCGCCACCCCGGCGACGATGCCCAGGAGGGTGAGAAACGAGCGCAGCTTCTGCGCCCGCATCGCGGTGATCGCGAAGCGCACGTTCTCGAAGAAGAGGACCCGCACGAGGTTGGCCATCACTCGGCTCGCAGAGCGTCGACCACCGGCAGGTTGGAGGCCGAGCGCGCCGGCCAGTAGCCGGCGGCGATGCCCACCATGGCGGAGAGCAAGAGACCGAGCACGACGATGCCGGGGCCGGGCTGCGAGGGGAAATTCAGCAGGCCGCGCACTCCCAGCGCGATCGCCGAGCCGATCAGCACGCCGATCAGGCCGCCGGCCAGCGAGAGCATCGCCGCTTCGATGAGGAACTGGCGCCGGATGTCTTTCTTGCGCGCCCCCACCGCCATGCGCACGCCGATCTCGCGCGTGCGCTCGACCACCGCCACCAGCATGATGTTCATGATCACGATGCCGCCGACGCCCAAGGACACCGAGGCGATCAGCACCATCAGGATGAAGGCGGCGGCGGAGATCTGGCGCCAGAGATCCTGCAGGCTCTCGGCGGTGACGAACGACAGCGGATCGGGATCGCGAAAGCCGGTGTGGCGAAGCGCGCGGGTGAGCGCTCGGGCCTCGTCGACCGAGGCGTCGACGCCCTCCGGGCCGCCGAGGGCCTTGACGAAGATGCCCAAGCCGCGGCGCACCCCGAAGTTATTCTGGAAGGCGCGCAGCGGGATGTAGACCTGGTCGTCCTGGCTCTGGCCGAGCGTGCGGCCCTGCTGCGCCACCACGCCGATGATGCGGAACGGCACGCCGCCGACGGTGAAGCTGCGGCCGATCGGATCGAGCTGCGGGAACAGCTCGTCCTTGATGTCCCAGCCGATGATCGCCACCTGCTGGCCGGCCTGCGCCTCACTGTCGAGGAAGTAGCGGCCGTCGAGGATGTCGATGCCGGTCATGGCTCCGAAGTTGGAAGTGGTGCCGTTGATCGTCATGTCGGCGAGCCGGCGGTCGGCGTACTTCACCGCCAGCCGGGTGGAGGTCTGGGCGGCGACGCCGGACGCCTTGGTCATCAGCTGTCGCAGGCGCTCGTATTCGGCGAAGTCGATGTCCTTGCGCTTCAGGGCGGCGAGGAACTCTTCGCGCGAGCGGATGATGCCGAACTTGGTGATCACGTAGACGTCGGGCGCCAGCGCGAAGACCTTTTCCTTGACGTACTTGTTGAGCCCGGAGATCACCGAGACCACACCGACCAGCGTGGACACGCCGATGATGATGCCGAGCAGCGTCAGGAACGAGCGCAGGCCGTGCGCGCGCAGGGTGCGCACCACCTCGCGGAACATCTCTCGCAGTTGCATCGGCTGCTCCGCGTATCGCCGGTGCTAGTCCGCTTCACCCGGCGGGCTGGCGCTCGGGCCGTCGGGACCGCCGTCCTTCTTCTTCTTTTCCTCGCGCACCTGGTCGCCGGGCTTGAGCGAGCGCAGGACGCGGAACGGTCCGGTGATGATCGACGCGCCCTCTTCGAGCCCTTCCGTCACCTCGACCGACAGCTCACCCATCAAGTCGGTCTTGATCGGCAAGAACTTCGCCTTGCCGTCCTCGATCACGTAGACGCCCTCTTCGTCCTTGGGCGCGTCGGGCGCCGGCTTCTCGTCCGGCTTGCGCTCGATGTCGCGCACCACCAGGGCCTGGATCGGCACCGCGATCACCTGGGTGCGCGCGCCGGTCAGGAGGTCGGCCTGCACCGAAAGGCCGGGCTTGATGTCAGCCGGCGGGTTCTCGAGCTGGACCTTGACCTTGAACTTGATCGCCTCGGTCTGTTGCTGGCCGGTGGTGGTGAGGTTGATCGGGCTCGACCCGACTTCGGTGACCACGCCGTCGAAGGTCTTGTTGGGGTAGGCGTCGATGCGCACCCGCGCTTCCTGGTCGAGCTTGACGTTGGGAATCGAGGTCTCGTCGACCTCGAGCTCGGCCTCGACCACCGACATGTCGGAGATGGTGAGCAAGATGGTGCCGGGATTGTTGAGCACGCCGATCACCGCCACCTCGCCCTCTTCGACTCGCTTGGCGGTGACGATGCCGTCCATCGGCGAGCGCACGGTGGTCTTGGCCAGGCTGTACTGCGCGCC
Organism: Thermoanaerobaculia bacterium; assembly: GCA_963821905.1. GTDB lineage: Bacteria > Acidobacteriota > Thermoanaerobaculia > Multivoradales > JAGPDF01 > CAWGFP01. The sequence goes on from CAWGFP010000001.1 coordinate 66,388, forward strand.
GGCGAGCGAGGCGCCGGTCTGCGCCACCCGGCGTTCGGCAGCGCGCAGCGTCGACTCGGCGGTCTTGACCGCGGTCGAGGCGCGCTCGAGCTCGGCGGTGGAGACGATCTGCGCCTGGTGATTGCCCTCGGTGCGCCGGTAGTCGGCCTTGGCCTGCTCGAGGCTCGCCCGCGCCGATTCGACCTCGCGCTCGAGCGCTTCGAGCGAGTGGGCGGTGGACTGCGCGGCGGTGCGCTCGGAGACCGGGTCGATCTGGAGCAGGAACTGGTCCTTGGCCACCCGGTCGCCCTCTTCGACCGCCAACTGGGTGATCTGGCCGGGCACGGTGGCCGAGAGGTCGACCTTCTTCTGCGCCTGGATCTTGCCGTTGGCCGTGACTTTGGCCTGGAGATCTTCGCGCGCGACCTTGGCAACCTGCACCTCGGCGCCCTTCTTGCCCCGCTTCGAGAGACTCAACCCCACCACGCCGAGGAGCACCACGACGATGATCGTGATCCAGATCCAACGCTTGCGCTTCACGATGCTTCCCCCCAGGAAAATGACCCCGTCCGGCCCTTGCCGGTCCGCAAGATGACTCTACGATGGGGAGAGTGGGATGTTGCAGGGACGGGCTGCGGTCAGCCTCCCGGGGCCGGCGGTGGCGTTTCGGCGGCGAGCAGCCGGCGCTTGCGCCCCAGTCCCCAGCGGTACCCCGTCAGGGAGCCGTCCTTGCCCACCACGCGATGGCACGGCACCAGCACCGCCACCGGGTTTCGAGCGCAGGCCTGGGCTACGGCCCGCACCGCGCGCGGCTTGCCGACCGCGGCGGCGATCTCCGAATAGCTGCGCGTCTCGCCGCGCGGGATCGAGCGCAGGGCGCGCCAGACACGCTCCTGGAGCGCCGTGCCACGCACGTCGAGCGGCAGCTCGGGGACCGCGTCGCCGGCGCGCAGGGCAGCGGCCACGGCGCGAACCGCCTGGCGCAGATCGCCGGCGTCGCGGCGGAACGAGGCCCGCGGCAGCTCCTCGCGCAAGCTGTCGACCAGCTCGCCCTCGTGCTTTCCGAGGAGCACCCTGCAGATGCCGCGCTCGGTCGCGGCGAGGAGGATGCGGCCCACCGGCGTCGCCGCGCTCGCCCAACGCACCACCTCGCCGTCCCCACCCTTGCGGTAGCGCGACGGCTTCATGCCCAACCGGGACGCCGCCCCCTCGTAGGCCCGGCTCGGCCCGCTGAAGCCGGCGGCGTAGACCGCGTCGGTCACCGTCGAGCCCGAGCGCAGCTCGTTGCGGAAACGCTCGGCACGCCGCGCCGCGATCCATTCCTTGGGCGACAAGCCGACCAGCTGCTTGAAGGCGCGCTGCAGGTGGGCGGGCGACATCCCGACCACGCGGCCGAGGTCGGTGAGCGTCACCGCCTCGTCGAGATGCTGGTCGAGAAAGCGCCGCGCGGCTTCGACTTTGCGCGCTCCCGGCGCCAGCTTCTCGCGCGGCTCGCATCTCTTGCAGGCGCGGAAGCCGGCGCGCTCGGCGAGGTCCGGCGCAACGAAGTACGACACGCCGTCGCGGCGCGGCCGGCGCGCCGGGCACGACGGACGGCAATAGACGCGCGTCGAGTGCACCGCGAATACGAATCGACCGTCGGCGCTTCCGTCGCGGGCGGCGACGGCGCGCCAGCAGGAATCCTCGTTCAGCACGGCGGCGGGCTTGGGGCTCATCAGGATCTCGGTCATGGCTCGGTTCCTCCGTGGCACAACGGTAGGTCGAACCGGACCGTGCTCGCACCCCGGATCTTGCGGCCAAACCCTGCTGCGCACAAGCCGCGTGGATCAGGTCTCTTCGATGCGGCGCAGCTCGACGCGGCCGCCGTGGCGAAGGTGCGGGCAGCTGCCGGCGATCTCGAGGGCCTGTTGCTCGCTCGCGGCGCGGATGACGAAGAGCCCGCTGATCGTGTCGCCGCCGGCCGAGGCGCGCTCGCCGACGGTGGCTCGGTCGAGGAGCCAGCTCCGGCTCGCGAGCTTCTCGCCCATCTCGAGCGCACCCCGGCGACGCCAGGCGATCGCCCAGTCCCGGTACTCGGCGACCAGGTCGTGGGTTTCGCCACCGGCGAAGGTCGCGTCCTCGTGCAGCAAGAGGACGTAACGCTCGCCCGTCTCCGCAGGCGGCGACGAGCGATTCACCCTCGGGCCCAGCCATGCCCCAGCTAGAAAGACGGCGATCGTTGCCGCAATTCCGCCCAGCAGCTGCAGCGACCGGCGGCGCCGGGGGACGCGGGATTCGGAGCCGGCCTCGGCAACCGCAGCGATCGCTGCGCGAACCCTCGGCGCGAGCTCGGCGGGAACTGCCAATTCAGCGGGCAGCGCGGCAAAGGCGGCGCGCTCGTCAGGGCTCAGCTCGGAGTCGTCAGGGGGCAGGTTGGACATGGTCACTCCTTGCCGGCTTGCGGTGCGGCGCGCCAGTAGGCGCGCAGCGCGCGGCGGGCGCGCGAGAGCTGGCTCTTCGAAGTCCCGGGAGCGATCGCCAGCCGCTCGCCGATCTCCGCGTGGGTGAGGCCCAGGACGTCGTGCAGCACCACGATGACGCGATAACCGTCGGGCAGGGCGCGCAGGGCACGTTCGAGGTCGATGCGCTCGGGAAGCGGCGGCGGTGAAGCCGGGGCGGGCTCCGCCACTGACTCGAGCGGGAAGCCGGGCGAACGGCGGCGGAGCAGCTCGCGGGCGCAATTGATCGCGATGCCGAGCAGCCACGTGCGCAGCTGCGAGCGCCAGCCGAAACCCTCGAAGCGCTCGACGGCGCGCACCCAGGTCTCTTGCACCACGTCCTCGGCTTCGCGTCCGGCACCGCCGACCAACCGCACGGCAAGCGCGTAGAGGGCCGGCGAATGGCGATCGAACAGACCGCCGAACGCGGCCGGATCGCGATCGCGCAGGAAGGCGGCGATGAGCGCTTCATCGGTCGAGGCGAGGCCGGCGGGTTGGTTCATCGGCTATGAGTGCGCGGGCCACGGCCGAAGGTTGCAGGCAACCATCGCGGCGCCGGTCCGCACTCAGCCGATGACGAGAGGAGAATCCCATGCAAATGCAACGACTCGGCACGGCGCTGGCGGTTGTTTTCGTGGGACTCGGCGGCATGCTCGCCGCCGCGGCGGAGGAAGCGCCCGCACCGGCGCCCACCTCGCCGGCTCAGGCCACCTTCGAGCGCCTGACGCGGCTCAGCGGCACCTGGAAGGGATGGAGCACCAAGGGCTGGGAGGAGACCATGGAGCTACGCGTCATCGCCGACGGCTCGGCGCTGCTCGAGACCTCGCGCTTCGTTGACGATCCGGAGGGCCGGCACGCCATGGCCTCCACCTACCAGATGGACGGCGACACGCTCCTGCTCACCCACTACTGCGAGGCCAAGAACGCGCCCCGTCTGGCCGCCACCCGCTTCGAGAACGGCAGCGACAAGGTGCTCTTCACTTTCCGCGACGGCGTCAACCTGCCCACCCGTGACCGCGGCCACATGGACTCGATGATCCTCGAGTTCGTCGACGACAACCGATTCAAGTCCCGCTGGACCTGGTACCAGGACGGCAAGGAAACCTGGATGGAAGACATCCGCTACGAGCGGGTCCGCTGACCACCCTGCGGAAAACACCGCGGAAAACCACAGTGACCGTCACCGCATCGATGTCCCACAACTCTATGGCCCCAATAGACTTGCGCTTCATCAATTCGGTGACGGTCACCGATTTCTTCCGATTTTCTAGGTGCGGCCGGGGGAGATCTCGACCAGGACGCGTTGGCCCAGTTTGAGGGGCGTCGGTTCCGCGAGCTTGACCTTGACCAAGAGGACGCGGGTGTCGGACGGTTTCCCGGGATCCTGGGGCTTGAGTCTGCGGCCCGATACGGCGTCGGGGATCTCCTCGACCTCGCCACGCCAGCGGGCGTCGTCGAAGCCCTCGGCGGTGATGCTCACTTCGGCGCCGAGCAGCACGCGGGAGGTGTCGAACTCGTCCACCTCCGCCTCGATCCGCACGCGTGAGAGATCGGCCAGAGTGAGGATCGGCGCGCGTGCCTCGACCGTTTCGCCGGGGTCGACGGGCCGCATCAGCACCACGCCGTCGATCGGCGCCACGATGCGCCGCTTGGCGATCTCGGCGTCGAAGCGCACGATGGCCGCCTTCGCGGAATCACGCCGCGCGGTGGCGACTTCGAGGTCGCGCGGGGCGCGGTCGCGGCGCGAGGCGGTATCGACCTGCTTGGCGAGCAGGTCCTCGGCGCGCCCGGACTCGTAGGTCGCCAGCCGGACTTCCGCCTCGGCGGCACGAGCGGGCGCGGGCCTCGGCGAGCTCGGCGCGCCAATCGTCGGCGCGCAGCTCGGCGACGAGCTTGCCCCTTCTTCACCGTCTGCTTCTCCTCCACCGGCAGCGCGACGATCGTGCCGGCGACCTCGGTCGCGACCAGCACTTCGGCGCCCGGGATAGGTCACCAGGCGTCCTTCGGCGACGACTCGCGACCGGGAGCGGGCGGGCGTCGGCGGCGAGCGCGAGCTCGCGCGCGAGCGGGACCGCGCGAGCTGAACGGCGAGCGCGACGACCGCGGCGGCGAGACCGGCGACGGGCGAGAGCAAGACGCAGACCGAACGCTTCACGGCGTACTCCTTGACGCGCCGGAGCCGCCCAATGAGGCTGGGGGCACAGCGGTCGACGATCGGCGGGGCACGATGCGGCCGTCGCGGATGCCGACCACGCGGTCCGCGACGGCGCGCACCTTGGGGTCGTGGGTGACGATCACCAGGCGCGCGGTTCTCGCGCTTGGCGAGGTCGCGGAACAGCTCGAGGATCTGCGTGCCGACGGCGGTGTCGAGGTTCGCGGTCGGCTCGTCGGCGAGCAGGATCGCGCGGCGCGCCGGCGAGCGCGCGCGCGATGGCGACGCGCTGCTTCTGTCCGCCCGACAGGTCGCGCGGCAGGAAGTGCAGGCGGTCGCCGAGGCCGACCGCCTCGAGCGCGCGCTGCGGCCTCGGCGCGCGCGCGTCGCGGCCGCGCACGCCCTTCACGTTCAGCGCGTACTCGACGTTCTCGAGCGCGTCAGCGCCGGGAACAGGTTGTACTGCTGGAAGACGAAGCCGATCGAGCGCTCGCCGGACCTCGCGGCAGCCGGCCGGGCCGCCGCGGCGTCGACCTCCTCGCCGTCGACCATCGACGCGTGCCGGAGGTCGGCGTGAGGATGCAGCCCAGGATCGAGAGAAGCGTGGTCTTGCCCGAGCCCGACGGCCCCTCGAGCGCGACCACCTCGCCCGGCGCCGACGCGAGAGGTCGACGCCGCTGCAGCACCTCGACACGTCCTCGCGCCCTTCGCGGAACGATCTTGCGTCACGTCGCTGCGCACCGGCCGAGCACGCTGGCTCTGCTTCATCGGATGCTCCTCAGGTCCGGAACACGAGCGCCGGGTCGATGCGCGGCCACCTGGCGGAACGAGAGCATGGCGGCGGCCAGGCACATGAGCACGCGTGCCGACGAAGACGGCGGCCGCGAAGCTCGGCGGGATGATCAGCTTCAGGCGAGCTTCGCCATCAGCCGGCGCAGGGCGACGAGGCCATGCGCCGCCCAGCGCGAAGCCGACCACCGCGGCGATCAGCGCCTGCTCGCCCAGGATCCGGTAGATGTCCCAGTTCGAGCCGCCGATCGCCTTGACCGTGCCGAACTCCTTGATGTGCTCCATGGCCGAGGTGTAGAGCGTCTGCGCCACGACCACGATGCCGACCAGGCAGCCGAGGAAGACGGTGATGCCCATGTTCAGGCCGAGGCCGGTGGACGCGACCCAGTAGCGTGCGCGAGCGCTTCGCCCACTCGTCGCGCGTGTAGACGTCGTTGTAGGGCAGGCGCCGCGCGGATCTCGCGCGCGCACCGCCTGCGCGATCGGCGCCGGGCGCGAGCTTCACCAGGATGTAGGTCGTGCTGCCGTCCAGCTGCGTCTGCTGACAGCTCCTGCGCGCTGCCGATAGTCCATGAAGACGATGGGCGTGGTGGTGAACGACGCGGCGTCGCTGCGTGCGTGCCGATGATCTTCAGCCGCCGGCCCAGGATCTCGCGGTACTCGCCGACCGCGAACGGCGCCGAAGCGCCGCTCGGCCGAGTCGTCGATGAAGATGAAGTCGCCGCGCGCGCAGGTCGGCGAGGTTGCCCTCGTCACGTTCCAGGGCAGGTTCCCAGCGCTCGAAGTCCTCGAGCGCGTAGACCAGCATGCCCTCCTCGGCGCCCGTCGGCAGGGATGTTCATGAACTGGACGATCAGGTTGTCGGCGCGCTCGACGCCCGGCACCGAGCGCACGCGCTGCACGCGCGTCTCCGGGAAGGCGTGCGCGAAGTCGACGTTCGGCGTGTTGCGCGAGGTCACCCAGAGGTCGGCGTCGATGTGCTCGATGGTCACCGTGGCGTTGTCGAGCAGGCCGAGGAAGAGCCCGACCTGCACGAGGACCAGCGTCACCGCGAAGGCGACGCCGGCGACGGTGATCGACGAAGCGCAGCTTGTCGTGCAGCAGATTCTTGCAGCGCCAGGTTCGGCATCGCTCACGCCTTCCTCGCGCAGCAGGCCGCGTACCAGCGTGTCGACCATGGTCTCGACCGACTTGCGCTCGCCGGCCGCCAGTCCACCCAGGCGTCGTTGCACTTGGCGATGCGCAGCGAAACCACGCCGTGGACACCTGCCCAGATCGACCTGCGCCACGAGCTCGGGATCGGCGAGCTCGCGCGCGGAAGCGGCCGGCGGCGATCGCCTCGGCCACTGTGCCCTTGAGGAAGGCGTAGGCGTCCTGCTCTGGATTGCCGTGCTCGAGAGCGCTGTCTTCCGGGCGGTTGTGCGGGTGCGGAGTCATGAACATCAGCCGGTAGTGGTTGGGGTGCTTGAGGCCGAACTCGGCGTAGGCGAGGCCGGTCTGGCGAAGGCGCTCGATCGGGTCGGCGACGACGGCGATCTTGCGGAAGCGCTTGGCGAGCGCCAGGAAGTCCTGCGTCGCAGAGCGCCCGCATGACGGCCATCTTGTCCTTGAAGTGCAGGTAGATCGCGGTCGGCGAGTACTCGATCGCCTGGGCGATCTTGCGCATGGTCACCGCGTCGTAACCCTGTTCGACGAACAGCTCGCGCGCCGCGTCGAGGATCTTCTTGCGCAGCTCCCGGCGTTCTCTCTCGCGGCGTTCCTTGGTGCCCATGTAACGTGTCTCCGTAACTTAACGGCGTTAAGCATAGAGACGGCGTTCCGGTCTTGTCAAGCCCCCCGGGACGAGCGGCAGCTATGACCGGCGAAATCGGCGGGCGCCGGGATCCGGCTCGAGCATCTCGCCGGGCGACCCGCGGCCGACGATGCGTCCGCCCTCGAGGCGGACGATCTCGCCGGCGAGCGCCGCGGCGTCGCCGGCGTCGTGGGTGACGTAGAGGATCGGCACCGCGAAGTGATCGCGCACTCGGCGCAAGTATTCGAGCAGGCGCTCGCGGCGCTCGGAGTCGAGGGCGGCGAGCGGCTCGTCGAGCAGCAGCAGGCGCGGCGCCGAAAGCAGAGCGCGGCCGAGCGCCACCCGCTGGCGTTCGCCGCCGGAAAGCGTCGAGATGCTCCGGCGCAGCATGCCGTCGAGCTCGAGCACGGCGATGACTTCGTCGCGCGCGGCCGCCTTCGGAGTCGCCGCTCGGGAGAGGCGGCCGAAGTCGAGGTTCTCGCCGACGTCGAGATTGGGAAAAAGCGCCAGGTCCTGGGGCACGTAGCCGAGTCTGCGTCGGGGCGGTGGGAGGTGCAGGCCGACCTTGGCCACGGCGAGCTCCTCGCCGTCGAGGCGGATGAGGCCGGCTTGGACGCGGCGCAAGCCGGCGAGGGTCTCGAGCAGTGTCGTCTTGCCCGCACCCGATGGGCCGCAGATCACCGTCACCGGCGACTGCAAGCGGGCGTCGAGGGCGAGGGTGAAGCGCCCCACGGAATAGCGCAGTCCTTCGAGCTCGAGCCTCATGACGGACCACGCCGACGCAGGAACCACTCCGAGATCCACAGCGCGGAAAATGCGATCACCACGGAGATCAACAGCAGTCGATACGCCTGTGCGTCCTCGCCCAGTTGCACGTGGCCGTAAATGGCGAGCGCCAGGGTGCGGGTGCGCCCGGGAATGTCACCCGCCACCAGGATGGTGGCGCCGAACTCGCCGAGAGCGCGCGCGAAAGCGAGCAACGTCCCACCGACGATGCCGCGCAGCGCCAGCGGCAGGGTGAGCTGGCGCCAGATGCGCGGCCACGAGGCGCCGAGCGTGCGCGCCACCTGCTCGAGCCGCGGATCGACGCTCTCGAAGGCGTGGCGCGCCGAGCGCACCAGGAGCGGCATCGACATCACGGCCATGGCCACGACCACCGCCCGCCAGGTGAAGACGATCTCCACGCCCCAGCCGCGATCCAGCCAGCCGCCGAGGGCGCCGCGCCGGCCCAGGAGTCGCAGCAGCAGGAGCCCGGTCGCCACCGGCGGCATCACCAGCGGCAGGGCAAGGACGGTCTCGACCACGCTCTTGCCAGGCCAGGAACGCCGGGCGAGAAGCCAGGCGATCGCCAGACCGGGGGGAAGAATCAGCGCCACGGCCAGGAGCGCCGTGCGCAGGGTGAGGGCGAGAACCTCCCAGGTCTCGCTCAGCGCGGCGCCTCGCGCAACGGCGCCGTCACCGCCCGGTCACCGCCACGACCGGAAGGACGATGAAGCCATGGCGCTCGAACACAGCCCGCGCCGGGGCGGAGGCGAGAAACGCCGCGAAGGCCTTGCCGCGCTCGATCTCGCGTCCGTGCCGGACGACGGCGATCGGATACGAAATCTCGGGCCCTTCGGCCGCCGGCACTTCGTAGATCACCTTGACCCGGCTCGAGATCGCCGCATCGGTCTTGTAGACGATCGCCGCGTCGGCGTTGCCCGACTCCACCGCGGCGAGCGCCGCGCGCACGTTCTCGGTGGGCACGACCTTGTCGCTCACCGCCGGCCAGACGCCTGCCGCGCGCAGATACTCCTGAGCGTAGATGCCGGCCGGCACCGAGCGCGGCTCGGCAAGCGCCAGGATGCGCACCGCGGCGCGGCCCAGATCCTGCGCTCCGCGGATCGCCAGCTTGCTGTCCGCGGGCGTCACCACCACCAGCGTGTTCGAGAGCAGCGAGCGGCGGGTGCCCGGGACCAGGTCCCCGGCGCGCTCGAGCGCCTCCATCTTCGCTTCGTCGGCGGAGAAGAAGACATCGGCCGGCGCACCCTCTTCGATCTGGCGAGCCAGCGTCGAGGAGGCGGCGAAATTGAACAGCACGCGGTCGCCGCTCGCCTGCTCGTGGACCGGGGCCAACTCGCGCAGCACATTGGTCAGGCTGGCGGCGGCGAAGACCGTGACCTCCGCGGCGCTCGCAGGCAGCGCGCGCCCGGCAACGCCGGCGAGGAGGCAGAGGAGGAGGAAGCGGCGCATGGGCAGGGTGGAGCGACCCTTATATTTGCGGAAATATAACGCAGGGCACGAGGCGGCTCGCGCCCGTGGCTCAACGAGCGCCGGTGGTTGACAGGCGCTCGAACGGCACATCGAGGATCGGGTACTCGCGCCAGTCGCGGTAATCGAAATGCCACCACTCGACCTCGTAGACCGTGAAGCCCTCGCTCTCCATCGCCGCACGGAGCAGATCGCGGCGGGCCCGCGCCTCCGCCGGGCCGCCGGCATAGTCGGGATGAGAGCGCTCGGACATCTCGTCGTACTCTCCTGGCATCTCGACTTCACGGCCGGTTGCGAGATCGTAGAGCGACAGGTCGACGGCGCAGCCACGATTGTGACGAGAGCCCTTACTGGGGTCCGCGACGAACTCCTTCTTGTCCGCAGGCGTGATGTCCCAGAACAGTTTAGTCACCCGCCAAGGCCGGTAGCCGTCGAAGACCAGGACGCCGTAACCCTGCTCTCGCAGCCAGGTGTTGACGCGGACCAGAGCCTCAGCCGCGGGACGCTGGAGAAAGGCGCGCGGCTGGCGGTAGACCGCGCGGCCGGTGAAGTTGTTGGCGGTGGCGTAGCGGATGTCTAGCCGGATCGTGGGGTCCAGCCTCACCAGCTCGACCAGGTCGGGCGTGCGGAACGGGCCGGCCTCGCGCGGCGGCCCCGAAGGGGCCGATGCGGAGGATGCGCAGCCCGCGGCGGCGAGGAGCAGCGCGGCGACTAGAAGCGCGGCGGCCCGATGCGGGTGACGGATCCTGGTCATGACCAGCGCAATCCCGGATCGCCGGCCGCGTCGAGCCCGAGGCGGTCGAGAACGCGCAGCGCATAGTGGTCGAGAAAGCGCGTCATGTCCTCACCGCCGATGTAAAAGGCGGGAATCGGCGGCAGGATGATCGCGCCGGCGTAGGACAAACGGCGCAAATTCTCCAGATGCACGATCGACAACGGCGTTTCGCGAAACCCCAAGACCAACGGCCAGCCCTCCTTGAGCGCCACCGCGCCGGCCCGGTGCACCAGGGTGCGCGCCGAGCCCGAGGAGAGGGCGCCGATCGTGCCGGCGCTCGCCGGCAAGACCACGGTGCCCCGCAGGCGGTAGGACCCGGAGGAGATCGGCGCGTCGAGCTCGTTGTCGCGGTGGGTCACTACCTTCGACACGAGATGTTGGTCCAGGCCCGATGCCTCGATGAGGTCGACCGCGCCGGTCTGCTCGCGGCCGAGCTCGTGCGCCAGCACCTGGCTCGCTCCGGCAGAGACCACCAGATGAATCCGCTCGACCGCTGAGTGGCGCGCCAGGACGGCCAGGAGGTGTCGGGGGAGCAACATCCCGGAGGCGCCGCTGACCAGGAGAGCGATGGGTGCCTGCATGTCGCCTACTCTCCCGCCTCGAGCGCTGCCGCGATGGCATCGAGCCGCCGTGGGACGGCGCGCGCCGTCTCCGGGTCGCCGAGGTCGGCGCCGGCCGCGGCCAGGAGCGCGAGCGGCGCCTCACTGCCACCGGCGCGAAGCAGCGCCAGGTAGCGCGCCTGCGCTGCCTCGGCGCGTGCCGGATCGGAATCGGTCAGGGCCTCGGCCAAGCGGGCCGAGGCGGCGAAGGAAAGCGGGTAGCGGGCCATGGTGAATGGCGCCGAGAAAAAATGCGGCGCCTCCATCCAGCCGTTGCCGTCGTTCGCGTCGAGGCGCAAAGCGCCGCCGTGAAAGGCTTCCAAGCGGGCGCGGTAAAGCGCGGCGAGAGCCGGCGGCGAGAACTCCGCGTCCTCGCCGTGCGCGGCGAGCTCGAAATCGGCGTCGAGCGCGGTGGCGATGAAGCTGCGATGGATGAGCTGGGCCTCGAAGTCGAGCACCGCGCGCCGCTCGCTCGCGCTGCCGGCTCGCGCCGCCAGGTGCCGCACCACCAGCCCTTCGTGCACCGCCGCCACCACTTCGCCGACCAGCACCGACGGCCGCGCCGCTGCGAAGGGCTGCGCCTCGAAGGCCAATCGATGGTGGACGGCGTGGCCGAGCTCGTGGGCGAGCCGCAGAAGGTCGAGCACCGAGCCGCGGTAGACCAGCGATACGAACGGCCGGTCACCGTAGACGAAGGTCGAGAAGCCGACCGGGGACTTGCCGGGGCGCTCCACGGCGTCGATCCAGTTCTCGGCGAAGGCGCGCTCGAGAACCGCGACCACCTGCGGACCGAGTGGCGCCGCGGAGGTGAGGACGATCTCGCGTGCCTGCAGCCACGAAAGCCCGCCCGGCAATCCGGGGAGGGGGGCCCGGATGTCGCCGGTGCCGTAGCCGTCGATGCCGAGTCGCGAGCGCCGGACAGCATGCCAGCGTGCCACGGTCTTTCCGGCGGCTCGGGTTTCGTCGAGAGTCTGACGCACGGAGGCATCGCCGACTCCCTCCTGCGCGAAGGAAGCTTGCAGCGGGCTCGCGAATCCTTGCTCCCGGCTGGCGAAGCGCTCTCGACGCACGACGCTCTCGAGCAACGCGGCGTTGGTGGCCGCGCGCTTGCCCAGCGCTTCGAGCCAAGCCGCGCGGGCGGCGCGGCGATCGGCGGGATCGGCGATCTCGAGTGAAAGGTTTCGGGCCACCGCCGGGGTGATCTCGAGCGTCGTGCCCGCAGCGAGCCGGACCTCGGCCACTGGGCCCTCGACGAAGTTGAGGGCGCTATGGATGCGCCGCGTCGCCTCGCGCTCGGCGGTGAGCTGCGCGAAGACCCGCTCCTCTTCTCCGGGCAGCCGCCGCGGTGGTTCGACGCCCACCTGGCGCAGGAGAAAGCGATAGGGGCCCAGGGCGGGTTCGGCGGCCAGCCACGCCTCGATGCGCGCCGCGCCCAGCGCTCGCAGCGCGTCGCGGAACCGGATCGAGACGTCGCCCTCCCAGCGCTCGCCGAGTTTCTGCATGCGGGGGCGGTGGGCGAGAGCGTCGGCGTTGGTGGGCTCCCAAGCGAGGCGCAGATGAAGGTAGCCGTCGACTTCAGCGGCCAGACGGTGGACGTCGTCCTTGGCGCGCAGCGCGCGCAGCAGGTCTTCCGGCCGATTCCAGGCGGTGGTCTCCGCGTTGCAGCGCGTGATCGCGCGGTCGAGGTCCTCGGCCCCGGCTTCCCAGGCCGGCCAGCTCGCGAAAACCGGACCGAGGTCGGCGCTCGGAGTGCCAGCCTCGGGTGGCTGCGAGCCGACCGCCGCTCCGGCGGACAGCAGCGCGACCAGAAGAGCCGCCCGGCGGGAATATGCAGCCATGTTTGGAGCTTACGATGAAGCGGCATCCGCGGCTGCGCTAGGCTTGCCCGGAGTCACCGCCATGATCGGCACCACGCTGTCGCACTACAAGATCCTCGAGAAGCTCGGCGAGGGAGGCATGGGCGAGGTTTTCCTCGCCGAGGACCTGCGCTTGCATCGCCCGGTGGCGCTCAAGATTCTGCGCCCGGGGCTCTGTTGCGCCGAAGAGGAGCGCAGCATGCTCCTGCGCGAGGCGCGCGCCGCGTCGGCGTTGACCCATCCCAATATCGCGGTGATCTACGACGTCGAGGAGACCACCGGGCCGGACGGACCGGCGTGGCTTCTGGCGATGGAGTACGTTGCCGGAAAGACGCTCGCCGAGTTGGCGCGTGAAGGGACTCTCACCCTCGACGAGATCCTCGACTACGCCAGCCAGGCGGCATCGGCGCTCGGCGAGGCGCACCGGCGCGGCATCGTGCATCGCGACATCAAGCCCTCGAACCTGATGGTCGCCCAGGGCCGGCTGAAGGTGCTGGATTTCGGCCTCGCGCTGCAGCGACCGAATACCGCCGACGACGCCTTGACCTGGAGCCGAGATCCCGCCGCCGCGGGCGCGCGCGGCGAGATGGTGGGCACGCCCTTCTACATGTCGCCCGAGCAGGCGCTCGGGCGCCCCATCGACGCGCGCTCGGACGTCTTCTCGCTCGGCGTGGTGCTCTACGAGCTGCTCGCCGGGGAGCGGCCGTTCAACGGTGCCAATACCGCCGAGCTGCTCGACGCCATTCTCCACCGCGAGCCACCGCCGCTGCGGCCGCGCTTCGCCGATTCCCGGCTGCCGGAGATCGACGCCCTGCTGCGGCGCATGCTGGCCAAGGATCCTGCCGAGCGCGCCGCCGACCTGGGTGAGATCTACGTCGAGCTCAGCCGGCTCCAGGAACAGGCGGCGCCCGCCATCGCGCCGGGGACGCTGTCGGTGGCGGTGGTGGGGTTCGCCAACATCACCCGCCAAGGCGAAGACGAATGGATCGCCACCGGCATGACCGAGACGGTAACCGCGGCGCTGCGCGAAGTCGAGGGGTTGGAGATCCTGGGCCGCGAGCGAGTCACCGAGCAGCTGCGCAAGCTGGGTATCGAAGGCGGCGAGCTGGGCGGCGAGAGCGCGGCTCGGCTCGGACGACTGGTGGGCGCACGCTGGGTGCTCTCGGGCGGCACGCAACGCTCGGGCGAGCAGGTCCGCGCCACCGCGCAGCTGGTCGAGGTCGAGAGCGGCCGGGTGGCGCGCGCGGTGCGCGCCGACGGCCGCGCCGACGCGATCTTCGCCCTTCAGGACCGCGTCATCTCCGAGCTGATCACGGACCTGCGCACCAGCGTGGCGGCGCTGCACGAGGGCGACGAGACGCGGGTGGTGCCGGCCTTCGAGGCGCTCTCGAAGGGCCTGCTCAACATGCGCTCCGACACCTACGAGTCCCTCGAGCGCGCCATCCTGTTCTTCGAGCGCGCCCTGCAGCTCGATCCAGAGTACGTGCGCGCCCAGCTCGAGTTGGGCAACGCGCTGGCGCAGAAAGCCGAGCATCTCGTTTCACCCGAGCTCCAGGAGCGCGCGCTGGCGGTCTTGCGCCGGGTGATCGAGCGGCGACCGCGATTGCCCCGCGCCTGGCGCGAGTTCGGCGCCACGCTGATCGCCAGCGGCAGGATCGACGAAGGCGTGCAGGCGCTCGGACGCGCTCTAGCGCTCGCCCCCGACGAGCCGACGGTGATCGGCGCAATGGGCCGCGCACATTTTCTCGGCACCGCCGATTTCGCTCTCGCCGCCGATTTCTTCGAGCGCGCCACGTTGCGCAATCCCGGCGCCGGCTGGTACTTCCTCCAACTGGCGCACTGCGCGGCGCTATTGCGCCACTTCACTCGCGGCGAGCGCGCCGCGCGCCGGGCGATCGCGCTCCAGGAGGCGGCGCTCTCGGGTCAGCAAGGAGTGCACATCGTCGGCGGCTACATGCGCTTCGGCCATCTGGCGGCGTTGCGCGGCGATCACGTCGAGGCGCGCAAGGCTTTTACCAACGAGGTCACTTACCTCGAGAAGGCCGACCACGCCCTGCGCTCGCGCATCCTGATCGAGCTCCACATGCGCCTCGGCGCCGCGCACCTCGCCCTGGGCGAAACCCGGCGCGGCGAGGAGGCGCACACCATCGCGCTCGAGGCTTACGAGCGGCGCGTGGCGCTGGGCGCTGACGAGCCCTTCACGCGCTACTACGCGGCCGCCACGCACGCGCTGCGCGGCGAAGCCGACGAGGCGCTGCGCCTCCTCGCCCAATCGATAGAGGCCCGCCCGGCCTTCATGCGCGAGCGCGCCCGGCTCGAGCCCGAGTGGGAGAAGCTGCGCGACGATCCACGCTTCGTGCGTCTGGTCGGCGCCAGCGTCGCGACCCCCTCGATGGAAGCTCCTTGAACCGCATTCTGGCCCCACATTTGGGGTCAGGTCTTGAAATGACAGTTGTCTTCACTTTCCAAGACCCCAAAAACGTTCAGCCATAACGCTCAGCTCGGCGCTCAGTTGCATGGTTCATGGCGCCCAGACCACGACTCGGCCCGCTAGAATCTCGCCATGGGATTGCAGGCGGGCCAACGGATCGGGCCCTACGAGATCGTCTCGCTGCTCGGTGCGGGCGGCATGGGCGAGGTCTACCGGGCGCGGGACGGCCGTCTGGGTCGCGACGTGGCGGTCAAGATCCTGCCGCCGGCGCTAGCCCGGAACGAGGAACGCCGGCGCCGCTTCGAGCAGGAAGCCGCCGCCGCCGGCGCGCTGTCCCACCCCAACGTGCTGGTGGTGCACGACATCGGCGATCACGAGGGAGCGCCGTACCTGGTCACCGAACTGCTCGAGGGCGAGACCCTGCGACAGCGTCTCGCCCGCGGACCGCTCTCGGCGAGCAAGGTCTCGGACCTCGGCGTCCAGATCGCGCGCGGCCTGGCGGCGGCGCACGACAAGGGCATCGTGCACCGCGACATCAAGCCCGACAACCTCTTCCTGACCACCGACGGTCGCGCCAAGATTCTCGACTTCGGTCTCGCCAAACTCCTCCACGACGAGCCGGCGCCGCCCGACGACGATTCGATGCCGCGCACTCAGCCCGGGCTGCTCCTCGGCACGGCGCCCTACATGGCGCCGGAGCAGGTGCGGGGGTTCGGCGCCGATGCGCGCTCCGATCTTTTCTCTTTCGGCGCAGTGATCTACGAGATGATCTCCGGCCGGCGTGCCTTCTCCGGGGGGACTCCGGTGGAGACCATGACCGCGGTCCTGCACGAGGATCCGCCGCGGCTCTCCGAGCGCGCCGTGCCGCCGGGCCTCGAGCACGTGCTGCGGCGTTGTCTCGAGAAATCTCCCGCCGACCGCTTCCGCAGCGCCCACGATCTGGCGCTGGCGCTCGAGATGCTGTCGGCGCACTCCGACGGCCAGGGCGTGACGCCGCCGACCGGCATCCTGGCCTCCGCCAACGCTAGCCGCGGGGTGCCGAGCAGCTCGATCGAAACCGTGGCCTCGCTGGCGGTGCTGCCGCTGCGCAATCTCTCGGGCCGGCCCGAGGAGGAGTTCTTCGTCGACGGCATGACCGAGGCGCTGATTACCGATCTCGCCAAGATCCGCTCGCTGCGGATCATCTCGCGCACTTCGGTCATGCGCTACAAGAACACCGAGAAGACCCTGGCCGAGATCGCCCGCGAGCTCGGCGTCGAGGCGGTGGTCGAGGGCTCGGTGTTGCGGGTGGGTGACGAGGTGCGCATCACCGCCCAACTGGTCGATACGCGCAGCGACCGCCACCTGTGGGCGGAGAGCTACGATCGCGCGGCGCAGGGCGTCCTCGCCATGCAACGCGAGGTGGCGCGCGACATCGCGGCGCAAGTGAAGGTCACGCTGACGCCGAAAGAGCAAGCGCGGCTCGCTTCGGGCGTCGAGGTCGACCCGGCGGCGCACGAGGCCTATCTCAAGGGCCGTCACCACTGGAATCGCCGCACCGCCGACGGCCTGCAGCGCGCCATCGCGCTCTTCCAGGAAGCGCTTGCAGCGGATCCCGGTTTCGCGCTCGCCCACGCCGGCCTCGCCGAGGTCTGGTGCGTGATCGGCGTCTTCAGCTTCGCGCCTCCCACCGAGGCCTACCCGCGCGCGCGTGCCGCCGCCGACCGGGCCCTCGAGCTCGACCCCGAGCTCGGCGAGGCGCACGTGGCACGCGGTTGGATCCGGGCCTTCTATGACTTCGACTGGGCGGGCGCGGAGGGCGAGTTCCGCGCTGCACTGGAGCTGGCGCCGAGCTACGCCACCGCGCACCAGTGGTACGCGCTCTACCTGCTCGAGCGTGGGCGTTACGAAGAGGCCGCGGCCGAGATGCGCCGCGCCCAGAGCCTCGACCCCTTGTCGCTCATGATCGCCGCCACCGCCGGCCTCGGCCCGCACTACCAGGGTCGCCAGGAAGAGGCCATGGGCCGCTTTCGCCGCGCTCTCGAGCTCGAACCCTCGTTCTGGCCGGCGCGCTGGATGCTCGGCAGGGCGCTCGAGGCAAGCGGCGACAGCGCGGCCGCGAGAGCCGAGCTCGAGAAGGCGATCGAGCTCTCGGCGGGCAACCCCCAGACCATCGCCGCCCTCGGCCATCTCTGCGCCCGATCGGGCGATCGCGCCGGCGCCCAGTCGGCGCTCGACCGCTTGGCGGCTATGGCGCGCGAGCGCTACGTCGCGGCTTTCGATTTCGCGGTCGTCTACGCCGGACTGGACGCCACCGACGACGCCCTCACCTGGCTGGAGCGGGCCTACGCCGAGCGCTCGATCGTCTCGGGAGGCTCGCTACGCACCGATCCCCGTTTGCACCCGCTGCGCGCGCTCAAGCCGTACCGCGACCTGCTGGGACGAGTAGGCGTCGATCTGACCGCGACCTCGGTCTCACAACTCGGTAGCTGAAAAGAAAACGGGCGGCCCGCGAGAGCCGCCCGTTCAGTTTTCGCGGTGCGCCGCGATCAGGCGAGCTTCTTGGTCGCCGCTCGCACCAGCGTGAACGCCAGCAGCGCGAACATCGTGAGGCCGATGATGTCGGCCCAGCCGCCCAAGCTCGCCCATTCGTGAACGCCGACCTTGTCGAGGATGTCGTTGGCCAGGCTGCGGCCAGGCGCGGTGCGAATTCCCTGCAGGCCGGCGATGAGCACGCCGGTGAGCGAGCCTCCGGCCACCAGGCCGGTGGCGTAGAGCATGCCGGAGGAAACCTCGGACTCGTCGTGCGCGACGCCGCTCCGGCGGTCCATCCAGCCGCGCAGGAAGCCGCCGATGAAGATCGGCATGGTGGTCGAGAGCGGCAGGTAGAGGCCGACCGCGAACGACAGCGACTTGATGCCGCAGAGCTCGATCACCACCGCGATCGCCATGCCGGCGAAGACCAGGCCCCAGGGCAGGTCCTGCGCCAGCAGGCCGCGGATGATCGTCGCCATCAGGTTCGCCTGCGGCGCCGGGTAATCGGACGAGCCGATGGCGTGGCCCTGGACGATCGGATCGGCGACCTGGGCGTTGTCGATCAGCTTGATGGTGAAGCCGACCGCGATCACCGAGACCGCGACGCCGATGATCAGGCCGAGCTGCTGCAGGCGCGGCGTCGCGCCGACGATGTAGCCGGTCTTCAGGTCCTGCGAGGTGTTGCCGGCGTTCGACGCCGCGATGCAGACCATGGCGCCGACGCAGAGCGCGACCGCCTGGTAGGCGTCGCCGGTCCAGCCGAGCGCGACGAAGAGCAGGCAGGTGCCCATCAGGGTCGCGATCGTCATGCCGGACACCGGGTTCGACGAGGTGCCGATGATGCCGACGATGCGCGAGGAGACGGTGACGAAGAAGAATCCGAAGATGACCACCAGGAGACCCATCAGGAGCCGCGAGCCGATGCCCTCGCCGGGCAGCTGCGGCAGCAGCGCGATGACGCCGACCAGGATCGATCGAGCCGACGATCACCCAGGTGATCGGCAGGTCCTGCTCGGTGCGCCGACGGCGCCGCCGCCGCCGGCGCGGCGCTCGCGCAGGCTCTTGAAGCTCTCGCGGAAGGCGGCGGCGATCGTCGGCAGGGTCTTGATCAGGGTGATCAGACCGGCCGCGGCCACCGCTCCGGCGCCGATGTAGCGCACGTAGGAGAGGCGGATCTGGTTGAAGGTCATCTCGCCGATCGGGATCGCGCCCGGCGGCAGCGCGGTCGCGATGGTGTCGCCGAGGATCGCGATCAGCGGCACCAGGACGAGCTGCGAAAGGATGCCGCCGGCCACCAGGACGCCGGCGATCTTGGGCCCGATGATGTAGCCGACGCCGAGGTACTCGGGGGTCGACGTCGACAGTCGACGGTGGCGCGGGGAAAGGCCGAGTCGCGCGCCGCCGAGTAGATCGGGGTCGCCTTCCACAGGCCGAGGATCTCCATCAGGCCTTTGTAGAGGGTAGCGATGCCGAGGCCCTGGAACACCATCTTGGCGAGCGAGCCGCCCTTCTCGCCGGCGATCAGCACGTCGGCGCAGGCGGTGCCTTCGGGATACGGCAGCACGCCGTGCTCGTTGACGATCAGCGCGCGGCGCAGCGGAATCATGAACAGCACGCCGAGGACGCCGCCGACCAGCGCCAGGGTGAAGATGTTGAAGTAGTTGAAGAAGCCCTCGCCGTTGGCGAGGAAGATGAGCGCCGGGATGGTGAAGGCCACGCCGGCGGCGATCGACTCGCCGGCCGAGCCGATCGTCTGCACGATGTTGTTCTCGAGGATGGTCGACTTGCCGATGTACTTGAAGACCCCGATCGCCAGCACCGCGATCGGGATCGAGGCCGAGACCGTCAGCCCGGCGGTCAGCGCCAGGTAGACCGTCGCGGCGCCGAAGATCAGCCCGAAGATGGAGCCCAGGATGATCGCCTTGGGCGTGAACTCCGCCATGGTTTGCGAGGCGGGGATGAAGGGCTCGAACTTCGCGGGGCTCGAAGATGCCATGGAACCTCCCGGAAATTAGTGACTCGGCAAGCGGAAACCTGGCGCGATGCTATGCGGCGGCGCGGCGCCGCGCAAGGCGCCGGTGGCGGGTTGGAACTCGAGTTCGTGAGAGTCGATCACACCCGCGGCTCACCGCCAGGGCTGCTGTTCCAGGACATGAAGGAAGGTGTCGACGACGCGCGGGTCGAACTGTCGGCCGCGCTCGGCGAGGAGCGCGTCGCGCGCCGCGCTCTTGCCGAGGGCGCGGCGGTAGGGGCGATCGGTCGTCATGGCGTCGAAGCAGTCGACGACTGCGATGATCCGGGCGCCGAGTGGAATCGCTTCACCGGCGAGCCCGGCTGGATAGCCCGGGAACGGGCCGTCGCGTCCTCCGTCCCAGCGCTCCTGATGGTGCAGCACGAACGGCGCCGCCTCGCGCAGTCCGTCGATCGTCTCCAGCATGCGCGCGCCGACTTCGGGATGGCGCTGGATGACCGCGCGCTCCTCCTCGTCGAGTGGGCCCGGCTTGTTGAGGATCGACTCCGGGACCGCGATCTTCCCGATGTCGTGCAGCGTGCTGGCGATCTCGAGGAGCTCGAGCTCGCGTTCGGCCAGCCCGAGCCGGAGCCCGACATCGCGCGCAAACGCCTGCACGCGCTGCAGGTGGCCGCCGGTGTACTCGTCCTTCACCTCGACCGCGCCGGTGAGCGCCTGAACGACGCGCCGGAGGTCCAGCGCCAGCCGCGCGTTCAACGCCACGACCTCCTCGAGCAGGTGCGCTTCCCGCTCGGCGCCCACGCCGAGGAAGACCGCGAGCAGCCAGAGGCCGAGGATCTGCGCGTAGATCACGAGCGTCTCCGCGGACGAGAGGTCGGTAGTCGGGGCCATCGGCGCCGACGAGACGCCGCCGACCAGGATGCCGACCGCCGCGGCCCCCGCCGCGATCAGCGCGCCCGGAAGCCGGAGAGCCCCCGCTTGCCACCAGATCACACCCACGAAAAGGAAGTTCCACCACGATGCGGCGGCGTTCGAGCCTTCCGCAAACATCACCTTTCCCACGGTGATCGCGGCCACCGCGGCCAGGCCGAGGACGATGTCGCGGGCGGCTGCCGAGTCGCGAGTCTCGACGCCGACGACTCGCTCGGCTTCGCCCGGGAGCACCGAGCGAATCAGCGCTACCCGCCGCGGCACCCGGTCATATCGCTCCCCCGGGAGCGTGGCGAGCGCGCGGCCGAGAAACCGGCGCCCGGCGAGGACCAGCGGCGGCGCGAAGACCCAGACCGAGACGATCGTGCTCCGCGACCAGGTCGCGATCGACTCGAGCAGATTGCCCACACCGGCTACGGTCGAGATCACGATTGGCGAAAGCACGCCCCCGACCGCGGCCGCGGCGGCGAACCACGAGATCGTCCGCATCCCCTGGAAGTCGCGGCGCAACCCCGGCAGGTAGCGGAAGGCGGCCCAGGCGAGTGCACCCGCGGCGGCGTAGGAAGCCGTCGTCGCCCAGGGATAGACGCCGGAGAGCCCTTGCCGCACGGCGAGCGCGATGAGGTGGACGGCGGTCGCCGCCGCGACGCCGACCCAGCCGAACAGGATGGACGTGCTGACGAACGTCACCGAGGTGCCCGCGAGCAGGGAGAGGATCGGCTGCGTCGAGAGCCAGATCGCCACGAGCTTGAACACGGTCGCCCAGACGAGCGCCGCGCCCGCTCGCAGAGCGAGCGCTCCTGCGTTCGAGGAAGACGACTCCGTTCGCGGCGGCGAGCTCACGCCGCGAGCCACCTCGACGTCCGGGACCATGGCGACGGAAGGCTAGCGCAGACTCGCGAGCTCCGCGAGTCGAACACGGGACTACGCGAACCAACAAGGGCCCAACTCCTGCAAGTGGCGTGCGGACGGGCCCGGGTGTTCGGGCCCGTCCATTCGACCCTTACTTGGGAAGGAAGTACTGCGCCGCGACCCAGCGAGCGACCCTCTGGCCGAGGACCCTCCCGTGAACGTTCGAGGTGCGGAAATGGTAGCCGATGTTCACCCGGGCATCGACCACGTCCTTGACCATCTGGTTGGTGTGGCTGTAATGCGAAGTCGTGCCGGTGGTCGAGCTCGTGGAGTCGAGTTCGATCTGGCCCGAGCCGAAGAATAGCCGCAGGGTCTCCGTCAAGGCACCGGTCGCGGTGCTGTGTCCCGACGGATACTCGGGATGAGGCGCGGTGGGCGCCAGGGGTACCCAGGCGGGATCGGCGATGGTGGCGGCGTTGCCGTCACTATCCGCGGCGCGGATAGCGGTGATCGGCCGCCAGAAGTTGTAGTGGTACTTCGCCTCCCAGCAGGCGATGGCCGCATCCGCGAGCGAAACATGCATCTGGGCAAAGAAGCGCGCGTTGTCCGCCAGGTTCATGCCGCGCTGCAAAGCGAACCAGCGCACGATCCGCGAATACTGGGTGCCGCCGTGCTCGAGGAGAGAGCGGGCGTAGACGGTCTGCGCGGGAGTGCGGACGGGGCTCGCCAGTGCGCCGTAGGACTGCACCTCCGCCAGGTCGGCGGCGTACTGTGGACTCGACAGGGCCGGCGGACCGCCGGGGCGGAACTGGGCAGCATGGAGCAGAGCGAAAGGCTTCATCGCCCCCAACCAGGGGGTCACGGGGGGCGGCGAAGGCCGGCGGCGTCGGCTGCCAGGCGCCCGGTCCGCTGCCCGGCGTGTACGGCACGGTGGCGTTGCGGCCATCCCCGGCGCGAAGGGCCAGGAAGGCGGCGGCGACTTCTTGCCCGACGGCGAGACCCTTGGTTTTGGCTTCGCCGTCCGGAATCAACGCCAGCGCGGCGGCGTACTCGACGTCGAGATACGGTTTCTGCGAAGGAAAGAAGGCCAGCAAGACACCATAGGCGCTGCCAGCCACGGCGGCGTCGAGGGACGCTCCGGCAGACGGCGACGTCGGGGTGACGGCAAAGACCGTGTAGCGTCCGTCGATGGCGTTGACGGCGTCGTAGATCGCGGCATGCACGTACGCCAGCTCGAGTATCGCCGCCGGCGTCGGGCGCTTGGCGAGTACGGCGATCACCGTGCTGCTGACTTCGTTCCAGCTGGTGACGGCGTCGGCGAGCGCCGTGCGTGGCGACGCCGTGCCGGCGGTGGCAAGCGCGAGCAGGATGGTGACGAAACGGCGGGCGATCGGGCGGTGGCGGGTGTGGGACTGCGCAGTGTGGACCATCGTCTTCTCCTTTCACGGTCGGCCTTCGCATCCGCAGCGGCGAGGGGTGGGTCACCTCGTCGACAAGCAAGCTCAGAAGCGCCCTGCCACGGGATGCTCGGGTTACGAGTGCGAGGTTTGTCCGCCCGCTCGCCGGAGTCCTTAGGCGAGCCCTAAGCGGCTCCTAGGTGTCGCCTAAAGGTGGTTGGAGTTGGTGGATCAGGTGCTTGAGGGACGGCCTCCGCCGCCGGCGATACCACCGGGGTCGGCAGCCCCTCTGCTGATAGCGGGATATGATGAAACTACGAAACCTGACTTTGGGGGGGTCCGCTCTCGCAGAGGCTTCACGCCCGGCGGATTGAGCCAGTGCAATCGCCCAGTGATGAGGAGCCTTCGTCTCGCGCCGCTTTCCGGCTGCTCGATGTTTGGATCGAACCCGAGCTCGATCGCCTCAACCGCAACGGCGTCACCATCCATCTCGAGCTCAAGCTCACCGAGGTCCTGCTGTTTCTCGCCCAGCACCCGCAGCACGTGGTCTCCAAAGACCAGATCCTAGAAGCGGTCTGGCCCAACCAGTTCGTCGCCGAGTCGACGCTCAGCCGCGCCATCGCCGAGCTACGCCGTGCTCTCGGCGATGACGCCCACTCGCCGCGTTTCATCGAGACGATCCCCCGCCGCGGCTACCGCCTGATCGCGCCAGTCGAGCGCCCGGCGGCGCCCGCATCGACCGTCAGCGGCACATCCGCCGCGCCGGAGACGGTTCGAGCTTCACGGCGGTTCGCCTACCTCGCCGCAGTCATACTGCTGGTCGGTGCCGCGGTGCTCGCTGTGGCGTTTCGTTTTCGCACCGCCGCGGTTTCCGTCGGCGCCGAGCCGGGGATACGCGTGATCGCGGTGGCTCCGTTGAAGAACCTCTCCGGCGACCCCGAGCAGGACTACATCGCCGAGGCCATGACCGAAATGCTCATCGGCGATCTCGCTCGCATCCGTTCACTTCGTGTCATCTCACGAACCTCGGTCCAGTACTACCTGGATTCGGGTAAGCCGCTGCCTGAGATCGCTCGCGCCCTGAAGCTCGATGGCCTTGTCGCCGGCTCCGTGATCCGAGAAGGCGGCAGGCTTCGCGTTCTCGCCACGCTGGTTTCGCCGGAGAGCGAGCGTTACACCTGGTCGCAGAGCTATGACCGGGACTTCTCCGCCCTGCTCGAGCTCCAGAGCGAGATTGCCCACACCATCACTCAGGAGATCCGCGCCCAGGTCACACCGGAGGAAGTCGAGCTTCTCGCTGTCCGCGAGGCCGTCGATCCCGAGGCGCGCGACCTTACTCTCCGCGCCAATCACTTCCTGCGCGGACACGGCGCCGAGGCCGCCGCCGTCGAGCAGGCACGGCAGTATTACCAGCGCGCGCTCGACATCCAGCCGGACTATGTCGAGGCCTTGACCGGGCTGGCGGACGTTCACATCAAACGCAACTGGATCTCCACCGAGCTTGAGCCCACCGGCGACGCCGCACAGGCGGAGGCAGAGCTAGCCGCCGCGGAGACGGCGGCGCTCAAAGCCCTCGCGCACGATCCCGGTCACGCCGAAGCGCTCGTTATCCTCGGCGACGTGGCGGAGTCTCGCCGCGACTGGGAGGCCGCAAAAAAATACAACCGCGCGGCGCTCGACGCCGCACCCAACTCCGCGGGCGTGAACATCAACTACGGCCACGTCCTTTCGTTGCCTCTGGCCGAGAAACTGGTGTACTACCGGCGGGCGGTCGAGCTCGATCCGGTAAGCCGCAACGCCAACCTCCGTCTGCAGTTTCACTACTGGCAGATGGAACGCTTCGATGAAGCGCGCAGCCAGGGCGAACGCACCGTCAGCCTCTATCCGGACTATCGGCCCGCGACGTTCTATCTGGGCCTGACCCTCATCGAGCAGGGCCGGATCGACGAAGGCCTGGCTCTGATTCGCGGGCTGGACTGGTCGACGTCGCCGATCGCCAAGCTGGCTCGCGGTCCCGTCGCCCTGGCGCTCGCCCTCGCGGGCGAGCGTGACGAGGCGCGGGCGACGGTGGAAGCCGTCGAGAAGGATGTGCCGGACGGAAACAACGCCGATGTCTACGCACAGCTGGGCGATTTCGACCGCGCGATCGCCGAGCTCGAGCAGGCCGCGAGAGGTGGGGCGGACGTGGAGTACATGGCCTGGGATCGGCTCCTCGATCCTCTCCGAGACGATCCGCGCTTCCGCGATCTGCTACGCCGCTTCGACCTGCCGGAGATCGAAGAAATCACCACCCGGGCCCACCGGCCACGAAACCCGCCTCCAGGGCGGTCATTGCGTTGAAAGAGCAGCGCCGCACTACTGAGAAGCGTCGGCTGCTCGCGCCCCACGCCCACTCCAGAATCACCAGGAAGACTCCACACCCGCCGGACTGACCAGGCTCGCCACGCGCTCGTCCGGGGTGTCCCATCGCCGGTCCACAGCCGCGCACTCCTCGGCCCGCACCTGGCGGCGCGAACGCACCGCTGGGAGGGCGGCCATGATGTGATCGGCGCAGGCGTGCGAGGACGGGGCGTCGAGCAGACCCAGAAGATGGCCGAGCTCGTGGGCGAGGGTTTCGGAGACCGGCTCGCAGCGCACCAGGCGGCCACCGGGGAGTTGGGCGAAGGCGTAAAGCACGATCTCGCTACCGCTCAAGAGGCCGCAGATGTTCTTGCCGCTCGCCGCCTCGAAACGCACGGTCACGACGCGGTGCGCACCGGGTCCGGTGGTGAAGCTGGGGAAGCCGCCGCCGTAACTGCCGCAGGAGCGCCAGAAATCCAGGGCGCCTTCGGCGACGCGGCGGGCGTCGTCGTCGAGAAAGCGCAGGCCGAGGGCGGAGGCGCTGCTCGAGGAGCGCTGGAACAGGGCGACGCAACTGTCAGCCGGGGACGCTTGGAGCGCCGCGGTGCCGAAAGTGAGAAGCGAGGAAAGCAGGAAAGCGCGCTGCCGGAATCTCATGGACCGATCTCCCTTCATAGGAGCTAATCGGCCGGGGGGGCTCGAAGTTGTTCGGAAGCGCCTCGCTATCGATTCGGTTTTTGCGCGCAGGGAGCGGGCATAGGACGAGCGTGGGCCGAAACGACGTAACCCAGGGACCGGTGGGGCGTAGAGCCTTAATAGAGTGAAGGAACCGACCCTCGAACCCTCGCTGCCGCTGCCCTATCAATTGGGCGACTGGCTCGTCCTACCCAGCCTCGACCGGATGGAGCGCGAGGGCGAAACGGTCCGCCTCGAGCCGAAATGGATGGACATTCTCAACGCGCTTGCGGCGCGCCCGGGTGAGGTCATCAGCAGGACCCAGTTGTTGCGCGAGGTCTGGGGGAGCTCGTTCGTCGCCGAATCGGCGCTGTCGCGCACCGTTGCCGAGCTGCGACGCAGCCTGGGCGACGACGCCCACCAGCCGCGCTACATCGAGACCATTCCGCGGCGCGGCTATCGGCTGCTCCAGCCGGTCACAGCCGTCGCCAGCAACGGCGCGCCGGTACTCGAACCGGCGCCACCGCCGGCGCAGGCTTCTCCCTGGATCGGCTTCCTCGCCGGCGCAGCGTGTTGCGGACTGGCGGTCGCAGCGGCCCGCTGGACCATCCGCCGGCCGGCTCGCCGGCGCCGGGCTCAGCCCCACCGCTAGCCGGCCCGTTTTTCGAGCCTTACCAGGCGCAGTGGTAGAATGCGCTTCCCAACGATTCCGACCGCGGGACTTCAGGCCGCGAGGCGATCTGCCCGGCCGGCACCCCGTGAATACATAAACCGTTCTGTTCCAAGGAGTTGACACTGTGAAAAGTCAGCACAAAGCACGCCGGGTGGCGGCATGAGCCCCTGGTGGCTACGGCCCACGGCCGACGGCGCCCCCGACGACCAACGCAACGAAACCGAAACCCCGCAATCTGCAAACCCCGAGAGCCCGGCTGACCCAGCTCTGCCTAGCACTTCGGCGCTCGAGCCAGCCCAACAGCTCGCGCCGTTCACTCCCCTCGACGCCCTTCCCGAGGCTCCCGCCGAAGACTTCGAAGAAGAGCCCTGGACGCACGACGCTCACGACGAGCGAGATGACGACGAGGACGACGAGGAGGACGAGGACGAGGCCGGCTATGCCGAAGCCGACGGCGACGGCTCGGCCGAAGCAGCGGCTCCGGGTGCCGCCGAGGGCGAGGCGCCCACCAAGCGCCGGCGCCGGCGCGGCGGCCGCCGCCGCCGCGGTGGCGAGAAGGCGGCCAACGGCAACGGCGCCCGCGAGAGCGCCGAGCCGCAGCGTGAGGAGCGGCCGCGCCGCGAAGAGCGCCCACGCCGCGTCGAGCGCGCCGAGGTCCAAGAGCTGCCGCCGGTCGATTTCCAGGCCATGACCCAGGCGCCGCAGATGCCGATCTACGTGACCGAGCGGCCGCACACCGCCCAGGACGAGAGAAAGATCGCGTTGTTCTGCGACCTCGAGAACATCGCCCTCGGCGTGCGCGACTCCGAGGTCAAGAAGTTCGACATCGACCTGGTGCTCGAGCGCCTGCTCGAGAAGGGCAAGATCATCGTCAAGAAGGCCTACTGCCGACTGGGAGCGCTACAGCGACTACAAGCGCGCCTTCCACGAGGCGGCGATCGAGCTGATCGACATTCCGCAGAAGTACTACTCGGGCAAGAACTCGGCCGACATCAAGATGGTGGTCGACGCCATGGACCTCTGCTACGCGAAGGAGCACCTCGACACCTTCGTCGTGCTCTCGGGCGACTCGCGACTTCTCGCCGCTGGTCTCCAAGCTCAAGGAGAACAACAAGTACGTCATCGGCATCGGGGTGAAGAACTCGTCGTCGAACCTCCTGATCGACAACTGCGACGAGTTCATCTACTACGAGGACGTCTGGCGCGACGCAGCACAAGGGCCCGGCGCTCGACGGGCCTGGCGCAAGAAGCAGGCCGAGGTCTTCACGCTGCTGATCGACTCGATCCGGCGCCCTGATGCGCGAGAACAAGGACGTGCTCTGGGGCTCGATGATCAAGCAGACGATGCAGCGCAAGAAGCCGTCCTTCAACGAGGGCTACTACGGCTACTCGACCTTCTCCGAGCTGCTCCAGGACGCCGAGCGCAAGGGCATCGTCAAGCTGCGCAAGGACCAGCGTTCCGGCACCTACGTGGTGACCGGCTTCGCGGCCCAGAAGTAGAAGCTCGCCGGCGCTGATCCTTCGGCCGGCCCCGCCAGGGGCCGGCCGTTTTCTTGATCGGGCGGCTCCGCCAGGTAGATGACGTAGCTCTCGTCTGCCACCACCGATTCACCGAAGGCGGCCACCCGGCGCCAGCCAGGCGGCACCACCCGTAGCGGGTCGCTAAGGACGACCAGCACCGGGCCGCCGGTCTCGGCGGCGACCTGCTCGACGCAGGCTCGGACCTCCTCTGCCGTGGGGTCGCGCGCATGGAGCTGGTCGAAGATGACGAACGTTCCCCAGCGCCGTCCGCGGACGTAGAAGAGCGGTTTCTCGAGCAGCCCGGCGAGCGGGGAGACGCGCGTGTCCTTGTCCGCCACGATCGGCAACTTCTCCAGACCCTCCGACGCTATCCAGGCGGCGGCCGCCGCATTGGCGGAGAATGGATGGCGCAGATCCATCCAGCTGGCGTAGAGCGCCACTACGGCGTGGAGCCCGAGCACGGCCGCTGTGAGCGGGCCCCGCCAGCCCGCCGGCCGGGCCGGCGGCTCGCCCTCGCTGCGCGCCGCCGCCAGCCAGCCGGCGCAGAGCGCGCAGAGCACGTAGAAACCGCAGTGCCGCATGAAGGCCGGCCCTTTCACGTAGCCGAAGCCACCGAGCGCCGCGACGCCGGTGATCCACAGCAGGCGGGCCCGCGGACGGCCGCGGAGCGCAGCCCAGATCAGTCCCACGATCGTGATGCCGAGAATGGGCTGCACGCGGCCGTGACCGTCCAGCCAGTTGCTGTTCCAGAAGTGAATGCCCGGCGCCGGCACGGGCAGGAAAGCGCGAAAAATCCCGCGCGCGGTGATCGCTGCCTGGCGGGCATCCCAGCCCGTCCGCCAGCCGGTGGCGAAGCCGGTGCCAGCGGCGGGCAGGCCGTCCAGGATCGCCAGGCCGGTGAGCGCGACGCCCAGCGCGAGAGCCGCGAGGATCCGCCGGCGAGGAACCTCGCGCAGAGCCGGCAAGCGCGCGCCGAATGCCGCCTCGGCGCCAAGAACCAGGAGCAACGAGAGCGACAGGAGCACGCCGAAGACGCTGGTCCAGGCGAGCAATCCAAGCACCGTGCCGAAGAGCAGCGGTCGGAACCTGGCGCTGGTCATCAGCACGCACGCGGTGGAAGCCAGCAGTCCACCCAGGGCGTAGTTGCGGTTGATCACCGCGTACTCGAAGAAGGGGAAGTACCCGAGGACGACGAGCACGCTCGCCCAGCGCGGAAACGGTGCCCAGCGCAGCACGGTGAAGGACCACGCCGCGGCGATCGCGGCGTGGAGCCCCTGCATCATCCACGGCTCGGGCAGCACCCGCCAGGCGAGCCAGACCAGCCAGGGCCAGAAGACGGGATGCCCGTCGAAGCGAGTGTTCCAGAGCAGCTGCGAGAGGTCGGCGCTCGCGGAGACGGTGAGCCAGGTCTGCCATTCGTCCCGCCACCACTCGTGAAACGGCGCCCGGGCCAGGTGGGCGACAAGCAAGAGCAGCGCGCCGCCGAGAGCGGCGAGGTTCGAGAACCCTCGGTGCTCGGCGCTCACCTCCACCGGCGGTTAGCTCTGCCAGGTGTCGCGCCGCGCCGACCAGAAGTCGAGCGGGGCGCGGGATTCGAGATCGACCAGCAGGAAGCGGGTGAAGGCGTCCACCATCCAGGGATCGTGCTGCGTGCCGGCGCCGTCCTGGAGCAGCTCGAGCGCCTCGAGGATGTCGTGGTTGCGGTGATACGAGCGTCGCGCGAAGAGCGCGTCGAAGGTGTCGGCGATCGACACCAACTGGGCATGCGAGCTCGGCCGGCGGACCGGGTCCATGCGCGGGTAGCCGCCCGGGCCTTGCGCATGCAGGTGATGCTCGTAGGCCACCACCACCGCCAGGCGTGGCACCTCCGGCTGGCGCACCAGCAGGAGCGCGCCCTCCACCGGGTGACGCTCCACGACTTCCCACTCCTCCGCGGTCAGCTTGCCCGGCTTGTTGAGGATGCTCTCCGGCACCAAGCTCTTGCCGAGGTCGTGGAGCAGGGCCGCGACGCCCAGATCGTGGACGTCGCGATCGCGCAGGCCGAGGCGGATCGCGAACCCCATGCTCAGGGCGGCGACGTTGGTGGTGTGGAGATAAGTGAAGAGATTGTGGTCGCGCACCTCGGCCAGGTTCATGAACAGGTTCTCTTCCTGCGCCATACGCGACAGGAAGTGATAGACCACCTCGTCGGCATCCTGGAACCGCACTTCGCGGTTCTCGGCGAAGTGCACCGCCATGCTCTGTACGAAACGCACTTCCTCGGGCACCGCGTCGCTGCGTCCGCCGGCGAGGTTCTGCACCCGCAGAGTTTCGAGCTCGCTGCCGACGCCTCGCGGCAAGACCAGCGCCTCGCCCAACCGCAGGTGCGGCTGCGAGCTCATCGAGGTGGTCGAGACGTCGCCGAGGGCGAGACAGAAATCGAGCAGCTCGTCGCGCCCGAGCCCGATCTCGAGCTCGATGAGGCCGATGCCCTTCGCCGTCAATCGGCGGGCCAGCGAATAGGTCGGGCCCATGGTCACCGGCAACGCATGGTCGTTGACCAGGATCTCGTTGCCGCCCACGGCGAGGCGCAAGACGCCGGCCTCTGGCCGCAGCTCGGCGAGCGCCGTCAGCGTCCCGTCGAGCGCCTCGCTGGTCAGCCGGTGGTCGCGGCCGTAGAGCCGTGAGCGCGTCGCGGTGGCGACCAGCATGACGCAGAAGGTCTCGATCAATTGGAGATCGATGGCTCGCCTCCTCGCAACAGCCGCTCGAGCTCGCCGCGCAAGCGGTTGCTGCGCCACGGAAGCGCGCGCAGCGAACCGGGTAGCTGTTCGACGTAGCGCCGCGCCTCGGCATCGCCGCAGCGGGCGAGAACCCGTAGGAGCTCGAGATGATGGTCGGAACCCGCCTGCCAGGCGGGCATCGCCCGCACCCGCTCGACCAGGCGGGCGGCCGCTTCGGGCCAGGGCCAACGCAACAACAATCGCGCAGCGGCGGCCGAGAGCTCCTGCGAGCGGTCGGCGAGGGCGGTTTCCCAGAGCGTCAGGGCCTCGGGGTCCTGCGCGGCGTGCAGGTAGTGGAGGATCTCGACTTTTACTTTCGGGTGGGCGGCGAGCCACAAGCGCTTCGCCGCGGTGAGCCCGCTGTGGTCGCCGCGCTCGCGCAGCACGGCGAGCACGTTGCGCTGAACGTACCAGACGTCCACCGGGCCGAGTCGCAGCAGCAGGTCGGCCGCCGGGTCCTCGGACATCGCCACCAGAGCGTTGAAGGCGCGGTGCCGAATGGCGATGTCGTGCGAGCCGAAAACGCCGAGCAGAGCGGCGATCGCGGGCCGCCCGATCGCTGCGAGCACCGCGCCCGCGGTGTCGGCGAGATCAGGATCCTTGCTCGCCAGCGCCGTCACCAGCTGCTCGAGGTTCTCCGGCTGCTCCCAAGGCAACGCCGCGCCAGCCCGGCGCATGCGCCGCAGCCGCTGGCCGAGAGAGAGGATCGCCAGAGCGCGCTGGCGCTGGTGCTTGTCGGTGTTCTCGAAGGCGCGCGCGAAGGCCCGGCCGGCAT
The DNA here is from genome assembly GCA_963821905.1 of Thermoanaerobaculia bacterium. Classification (GTDB taxonomy): domain Bacteria; phylum Acidobacteriota; class Thermoanaerobaculia; order Multivoradales; family JAGPDF01; genus CAWGFP01. The sequence goes on from CAWGFP010000001.1 coordinate 97,899, forward strand.
GGCCGGTGATGCCCTCGACGACGGTCTCCTCGGGCTCCATGGTCAGCAGGTCCTGCGCCACGTCGAGGAAATGGCGCTCCGCTTCGGCGGCGGAAAGCGGCGGCGCCTGTGGCTCGCGCTCGGGCGCCCGCCGCGTTGTGCGCCGGGCCCAGCCCTCGAGATCCTGGAGCTTGCGCTCGTACTCCCCGGGCATGTAATCCTGCCGGCGCTCATCCTCGAACAGGCGCTCGACGACCTGTGCTGCGGCGCCGCCGCCCTGGCCCGGCGTCGGCACGACCGGCAGATCGACCTGCGGCTTGGCGAGCGAGAGCAGCGCCACGGTGCCCGCGATCCCCGCCGGCAGCGAGCGGCCGGCGGCATTCAAGCGGTCGAGCACTTCGACCAGATGCTCGTGCCCCACCAGGTGAACGAACGTGCCGCGCAATTCGGGTGACATCCGTTCGTTCGACAACACCGAGGAGACGATCTGCTGGCGCAGCTCGGGGCGCAACGCCCCCATCAGCTCGCCGAGCTTGACGCCGGCAAGCTGGCCGCGCAGCACCAGCTTCTCGCGCTGCGAACGATCGACCAGCTTGAGGTAGTCGATGACCGCCTCCGCGTAGTCCTTCGCCCCACCCTCCTCGGCGGGAGCTGCCGCGTCGTCGGCCTCGGCGTCCTCTGCCTGCGATGCCCGCACCCCGAGCAGGAAGGGCTTCCACAGCCGCTCAACCTCGCCCTCGCTGCCGACCGTGACGGTGTCGGCCGGAGTGAAGGCGATGAGGTCGCGCAGGAAGTCGATGCGCAGCGCGTCGCCCGCCACCGCGGCAATGCGCGCTCGCGCCTGATCGGGAGCCAGCCGTTCGGCGCGGACCGCATTCAAGGTGCCGAGGAAAGCGGCCATCTCCTGCGGCAGGAGGCCCTGGCTGAAGGTGACTCCCGCCACACCGATGCCGGAGATGGTTTTCGCCAGCTGGCGATAGATCGGGTTGCGCCGGTCGAGGAAATGATCCTGGCAGAGGATCGTCTCGCCGGCGAAGTGGAGGTCGATCTGGGGCTGCAGCCGGAACGTCGAGAGTAGCTTGGCGTAGAGCCGCTCGCGGTGATGGCGGGCGATGGGGTGCGTGGCGCCGTAGACCGCATCCTGCTTGAGCGCGGTCGAAAGATCGATGAGGAACTCGGCGACCGCGTTGAGAAACGGCGAGATCGCGGCCCCCCGGGGATCTCCTGGCGACATGAGCGGCCTATTCTACGGCTCCGGCGCGGTCAGCCGCCGAGGCCGAGACCGGGGTCGGTGAATTCCGGACGGCGCAGGGCGTGCGATCCAGGGGCCGGCTCGAGACCTGCGCCGCGCAGTCTCGCCGCCAGTCCGGCGAGCAATTCGTTGCGCCCGTCGACCAGCCCGAGGTTTAGAAACAGCTCGCGGGCGCGGCCCCCGGGCTCGGCGACCACCAGCCGCAGCGACTCGGTGCCGGTGCGCTGGCCGATCGCGAGCACGCTCGAGAAACTCGCCGCCCGCGGCCGGAAACCGTGCAATGGCTGCCAAGTGAGTGCCTCGGCGTCGAGCACCACCGCCGGCCGGCGCGCCGTCCACCAGATCTTTGCCAGGCTGATGAGGAAGAGCGCGCCGTAGGCGGCGAGGACCTCGACCGCCCGCCGCCAGGCGAAATCTTCCGGCTCGGCGAGCCACGCCCCGGCAGCGGCCACCACGGCGACGACGACCAAGCCACCCAGCGCCGCCTTGACGCAGGCGCGGCGCACCCACGGCCGGAAGGGAAAGCTCACCGCCGTCACGCGCTCACCCGGCGCGCGGCAAGCTGGTGTGGCGAGCTACCACCTTCCACTCCCCGTCGCGCAGCGTCCACACGTCGGTGATCAGCAGGCGCACCACGCCACCCTGCGGGGTCAGGCTCTCGGGTGGATAGTGGCCGCTCCACACGCACTTGACGACCACTGTCTCCGGAGCCGCCACCGCAATCCGCACGTCGGTCACCTGGTGGAGCGGCCAAGGGTACTTGTCGACCGCCTGCAGCCAGTCGGTGCGGCCGCCGACCGGATCGTCGAGCGAGGAGCCGACGCCGGTGACCAGGAATTCGGGGGCAACCAAGCGATCCAGGGCCACGACGTCCTTGCGCGACAACGCTTCGGCCCAGGCGATCTCCAGGCGCTCGAACTCCTCGGCAGACGGCGCCACGTCAGCGGCCTCGACGGGAGGGGGCGCGGGAGCGGGCGCCGCCGGAGGGGCGGGCGCCGGTGTCGAGATCTCCGCCGCCGGCTCGTTCGGCTCGCCCGCCGGGCGGCCATCGCCGCAAGCCGCAGCGCAGATCGCCGCGCCCAACGCGGCGGCCAGCCATTGTGACGGCGACGGAAGTCTCACCGGGCAAGCGTAACCCAGGCGGAGCGCCCGTGCCCCTGCCTTCACAGCAGGGGGGCGAGAGCGCTCGCCAGCCGGTCGCCCAGACGGTGGGAAAAACGCCGTGCCCGCCATTCGGCGGCGGTGATCTCGAGCGAGTCGTCGAGGTCGGCGGCGAACGCGGCGGAGAGGCTGGCCGCGGGATCGTCTCCCAGGATCAGCAGGTTGCATTCGGCGTTGAACCGAAACGAGCGGTAGTCGAGATTCGACGAGCCCACCACCGAAACGAAGTCGTCGGCGACCAGCGTCTTGGCGTGGAGGACCGAGCGCTGGTACTCCCACAAACGCACGCCCTTGCGCAGCAGCCTGGCGTAGAGACCGTGCCCGGCGTGGCGAACTAGCGGGACGTCGGTGCGGCCGGGCAAGAGCAAGCGGACGTCGACTCCGCGCTCGACCGCCTCGCCGAGCAGATCGACCACCGTTCGGCGCGGCGCGAAGTAGGAGTTGGTGATCCACAGCCGTTCCCGCGCCGCGCCGGTGATGGCGCCGAGGACCGATGCCGACTCGACGTGACCGCGCCCCGGCCGCGAGTCGAGGACTTGCACGGGCAGACCCGCCGCTTGGTCGGCGGGCTGGCGGTCGTGCTCGAGCGGCGTGCCGCCGGCGCGGCGCCAGCCCTCGTCGAACACCACCGCCATCTCCCAGGCCGGCGAGCCGCAGACCCGCGCGTGGGTGTCGCGCCAAGCCGGTGTGTTTCCCTCTCCCACCGCGTATTCATCGCCGATGTTCATCCCGCCGGTGAATGCCACCTCGCGGTCGACCACCAGGATCTTGCGATGGTCGCGGTAGGCGTGCAACAACGGGTGGCTCACCAGGGAATGAAAGAGGCGGACCTCGATGCCGTGCTCGCCGAGGTGGCCCCAGAACGCCGCGTTGGTGCTCCACGAGCCGACCGCGTCGGCGAGCACTTTGACCGCGACGCCACGCTCGGCCGCGGCGCGCAGGAACTCCGCCGCCGCCTTGCCCAGCCGGTCGTCTTTGAAGATGTAGGACTCGAGCAGCACCTCGCGTCGCGCCGCCTGCACCGCCGCCGCCATGGCCGCGAAGGCATTGATGCCGCGGGCGTAGATCTGAACCTCGGAGGCTTGGTGCAGCGGCGAGCGATCGATGCGCTGGAGGAGCGTTTGAAACCCGGCATCGCGCACACCCTCGGCCAGCGCCGCAGCCAATCGCGGCACCCGGCGCGGACGCAGCTCGCGGGGCAATCGCGTGCCCGCGAGCGGGCGCGGCACCGGCCGCCAGAAACGAAGGCTACGGCGGCGGCCTCGTCTCATCGCTGCCTCACCACAGGGCCATCGCCAAAGCCGCGGCGGCGAGCGAGACCAAGGTGACCGGCACGCCGACGCGCAGGTGATCGCGAAAACCCACCGTGACGCCGAGCGATTCGGCCCGCTCCGCGACGATCAGGTTGGCGATCGAGCCGAAGAGGATGGCGTTGCCGGCGAAGGTCGAGGCGAGCGCGATGGCGTAGCCGACCTCGAGGTCGCTCGGCACGATCGGCAGGAGCAGCATGGTCGCGGGCACATTGCCGACCAGGAGTCCCAAACCCGCCACCGCTCCGACCAGCACGCCGCCGGCGGAGAGATCGACGCCGGCGCGCTCGACCCAGGCGATCAGGGCGGCCGTCCAGCCGGAGGCCTCCAGCCCTCGATTGACCACGAAGAGCCCGCAGAACAGAGCCAGCAAGTGCCAGTCGACCAGAGCGAGGGTGGGCCGGGTGTACATCCTCCGGCTGGTCAGCACCAGCGCCGCCACCCCCAGCGCCGTCCAGTGCGCCGGCACCGGAGAGAGAAACAGCACCAGCGCGACGGCGGTCAGCACGAGGGCCTTGGCGGCCTGCTGCCGGTCGTAGGGGACGCCGTCGATCGGCAGGCCGCGCGGCTCGCGGTCGAGAGGCGCTTCGCGCGGCACGGCGCGCGAGAGCAGCGCATAGAGAAAGAGCAGCGACACCATGACCGGGGCAGCGCACGCGGCGACGAACGGCGCGAAAGGCAGCCCCAATCGTTGGCTGACCAGGATGTTCTGCGGGTTGCCGATCGGGGTCAGCGCGCTCCCGATGTTGCTGGCGCAGGCGAGCGCCAGCAGATAGGGCAGGGGCGGCAGCCCGGCGCCCAGCACGGCGCCCGCCAGGAGAGGCGTCATGGCGAAGCAGACGACGTCGTTGGTCAGCACCGCCGAGAGCGCAGCCGACACCGCGATGGCGCCGGCCAGTAACCGGCGGGGACTGCGGCTGCGCGCCAGCCGCTCACCGATGCGCCTGTAGAGACCGGATTGTTGATAGAGCGCCGACAAGACCATCATGCCGAAGAGCAGCGCCATGGTCCCCGCGTCGACCGCGGTTTTCGCGTCATCGAGCGTGACCGTGCCCAGACCGATGAAGGCGAGCGCTCCGAGCAGCGCGAATCCGGTGCGATCGAGCGCCAGTCCGGGAACGCGACCGACGGCGATCGCCGCGTAGGTCGCCACGAACACCGCGAGCGGCACCCAATTCAGCAAGGGCGAGATCCGCCGGGCGCGGGTGGCGTCAGCGAGGCGCCCCGGCTTCGCGCTGCAGGCTCATGTGGACGGCGCGCAGGAAGCCCTCGGGGTTCATTCCGCCCTGGCCCCACACGGCGTCGAGGTCAGCGAGTGGCTTGGCCTTCACCAGGTCGTCGGCGCTCTGGCCGGCGGCGACCAGCGGCTGGAGACGGGTTTTCGCCCGCACCAGCATGTCGCGAAAGGCGCGCAGCTCGCTCGCCCCGGCCAGCTTGCCATGCCCGGGAATGAGCTTGGTCGACGGCCCGGTCATCGCGAGCAACTGCTCGCAGACCGCGATCCAGCCGGTGATGGTTCCGCCGGTGGACACGTCGAGCACCGGATAGCGGCCGTTGAAGAAGAGATCGCCGGTGTGGATCACGTCGGCGCCCTCGAAGACCACGATCGAGTCGCCGTCGGTGTGGGCGGGCGGCAGATGGACGACGTGGAGCGCGCGTCCGTTGACGTGCAGCGTGACATCCTCGCTGAAGGTGACGACCGGCAGGGCCACCGGTGGCGCCGGCGGCGTGGTGCGATTCCACAGCTCCTGGAACTGCTCGACCGACATCCGTTTGCGCACGTTGTCGTGCGCGATGATCACCGCGCCGGCGCGGCCCAGCGGCTCGTTGCCTCCGGTGTGATCGCCATGCCAGTGGGTGTTGATGACGAAACGGATGGGCTTGGGCGAGACGGCGGCCACTGCCGCCTTGATCTTCTCCGACAGCGGCGCGAACTGATCGTCGATCAGTACCGCGCCGTCCTCGCCCACCGAGAGTCCGATGTTGCCGCCCGCCCCGGTGAGCATGTAGATCCCGGAGCCGAGCGGCTCGCTCTGGATCTCGACCTTGCTCCAGTCCCGCTCCTGAGCGGGAACGGCCACGGCTATGGCAGCGAGGCCGGCTACGAGCATCGCGCGGCGCATGACTCCTCCTCCCGAGCTGCGCCAAGGCTAACCGCGCCGGGGGTCGGCGGGCAAATCAGGCTTGGTGCGCGCGCAGAAACACCCCGCGCGCCGCTGTTGCGCAGTTCACATTCCCGACGTGACGCAGGTCGTAGACAATGCCGTAGCGCGCACCGCAGCATGGCGGTGAACGTTGAACCAGGAGGCAACGGGGGCGCATGGCTGATTCGGTCCAATGGCGCCGGCGGTGGCGTGCGAGCCGCGCGGGCATCGTCGTGGCGGTGTTCGTTGCCTGGGTAGGGGCGGATTCCGCTGCCGCCGGCGCTTCGTTGTACGTCGCGGCGCTGGCCCCTCAGGGCGACGCCGTGAGCCTGGGCGCTGGCCGTGCCGTCCTGCAGGTCGACGACGGAGAGCGCCAGGGGACGCTGCGCGTTCAGTACTCCAATCTCAGCGGCGGGCTGACCGGGGCGCACATCCACGCCCCCGACGGCGCGATCGTTTTCGACCTCGACACGAATCCCGCGGGCGAAGACGGCACGCGCGTCTGGACGGTCGCCACGACCGGCGCCTGGCCGCGCGATCGCCTGCTCGACGCACTGCGGGCCGGCGAGTGCTATCTCAACCTGCACACCGGCAAGTACCCGAGCGGCGAGATCAAGGGATTTCTGCGCCCGACCAGCGGCTCGACGACCTTCACCCCGCCGCCGCCGCCGCCGGCGCTCCCAGGCGGCCAGCCCAACCCGCGCGACGCGGCGCGCTTCCTGGTGCAGGCAACCTACGGCCCGTCCAGCGCCGAGATCGCGCGGCTGCGCCAGCGCGGCTACGCCGGCTGGATCGAGGATCAATTCAAGCTGCCGATCCACTCGCACCTGGACTACGTCGACGCGCTCCCCGGCGAAGACCTGCCGAGCGAACACGCGCGCGAGTCGATCTGGCAGCAGGCGATCCTCGGACCCGATCAACTCCGCCAGCGCGTCGCGCTGGCTCTGTCGGAGATCTTCGTCGTCTCCGACCGCGACGACGACCTGAGCGGCGTCGAGGGCATCGCGGCCTACATGGATCTCCTGTCGCGCCACGCCTTCGGCAACTTCCGCGGCCTCCTGCGCGACGTCACCCTGTCGCCGGCGATGGGCGCCTACCTCGACATGCTGGGCAGCGCCAAGGAGGATCCCGAGACCGGCCGCAAGCCGAACGAGAACTTCCCGCGCGAGATCCTGCAGCTCTTCTCGATCGGCCTCTACGAGCTCCATCCCGACGGCACCTTGCGGCTCGACGGCGAGGGCGCGCCGATCCCGACCTACGACCAGGACGACGGTCGAGGGCTACGCGCGCGTCTTCACCGGCTGGACGTTCGCCGGCCAGGACCGCAGCGAGGAGTGGCGCTTCTACTGGCCGGAGCCGCGCTGGCGGCGGCCGATGGAGGTGTGGCCCGAGCACCACGAGCGCGGGCACCAAAGCGCTCCTCGGCGGGCAGTGTCCTGCCGGCCGGGCAGACCGCCGCCGCCGACCTCGACGCGGCGCTCGACAGCATCTTCCGCCATCCCAACGTCGGACCGTTCATCTGCCGCCAGCTCATCCAGCGGCTGGTGACCAGCAACCCGAGCCCGGCCTACGTCTACCGCTGCGGCCAGCGCCTTCGCCGACAACGGACGCGGCGTGCGCGGCGACATGAAGGCGGTGGTGAGGGCGATCCTGCTCGACTGGGAGGCGCGCGACCCGGGGCTCATCGCGGAACCCGGCTACGGCCAGGCTGCGCGAGCCGATCGTGCGCTTCGTAGCGCTGCTGCGCGCCCTCGAGGCGAAGCCGCCCGCCGACGGCCGCTTCCGCTACTACTGGCATCGACAGCGACGAGTGGGGTGTCGGCCAGGCGCCGCTGCGCGCGCCGACGGTGTTCAACTTCTTCGAGCCGACCTACGCGCGGCCCGGCGCGATCACCGCCGCCGGCCTGGTCTCGCCGGAATTCCAGATCACCACCGAGACGTCGGTCTTCGGCAACGCCAACTTCCTCCACGCCGTGCTGTTCGACGGCTGGGACAACGAGGACAGCGCGATCCGCCTCGACTACTCCTGGCTGATCCTGGCGCGGCAACGACGCCGAGCTGCTCGACCGCGTCGACACTGCTCTTCTTCGGCCGGCCGCATGCCGGCGGAGACCCGCGCCGTCTTCGCCCGCGCGCTCGCCGACCGCGACTTTCCGCGGACAAGGCCGAGCGCGTGCGCACGTTGGTCTGGCTGGTGGCGCTCTCGCCCGAGTTCGCGGTGCAGAAGTGGAGGTTTCGAGCCGATGACCGACACTCCGGCCATTACCCGCCGCCGTTTCCTGCGCAGCTCGGTCTGCGGCGCGGTGGGCATGACCTCGCTCGCCTCCACGGTCTTCGATCTGCGCCGCATCGCCGCCGCGGCACCGCTGGCGGGCGACTATCGGGCGCTGGTCTGCGTCTTCCTCTACGGCGGCAACGACAGCAACAACCTGATCGTGCCGCGCGGCGCCGACTACGCCGGCTACGCCACGGCGCGCGTCGACCCTGGCCCTGCCGCGCAATGCGCTGCTCGCGATCTCGCCGCAGCAGGGCGACGGCCGGCGAATGGGGACTCCACCCGAGCCTGGTGCAGGTGCGCCGCCTCTTCGCCGAGCAGCGCGCGGCGCTGCTCGCCAACGTCGGCCCGCTGGTCGGCGCCGGTCGACGCGACGCGAGTGGCTGGCCGGCTCGGCGGCGTTGCCGCCGCAGCTCTTCTCGCACAGCGACCAGACGGTGCACTGGCAGACCTCGCTGCCCGACCAGCCGGCGCGCACCGGCTGGGGCGGCCGGGCGGCGGACCTGCTCGCGGCGGCCAACGAGAACGCCCAGATCTCGATGGCGATCTCGCTCGGCGGCATCGAACACCTTCCAGGTCGGCGACGCGGTGACGCCGTACCAGATGTCGTCCGACGGGGGCAGTCGGCCTGGGCTGGTACTACGACGGCAACGACTGGAACCACCCGCCCTCCACCGCCATCCGCTCGCTGACTTGCGCAGAGTTACGGCAACCTCTTCGCCCAGGGCTACCGCGACATCTTCCGCCGCGGCCTCGACCAGAGCCGCCTGCTGCGCGACGTGCTCGAGACGACGGCGGCGCTCGGCACCGCCTTTCCGGAAACCGACCTGGGCAGCCAGCTCCGCATGGTCGCGCGGCTGATCTCGGCGCGCCAGGCGCTCGGCCTGCGCCGCCAGGTCTTCTTCTGCGCCGGCCGATGGCTACGACACGCACGGCGGCCAGATCGACGGCCAGGCGACGCAGGGCGCCCACGCCGAGCTGCTCGGCGAGCTCGACGGCGCGCTCGGCGCCTTCTACGCCGCCACCGCCGAGCTCGGCGTGCAAGACCAGGTCACCACCTTCACCGCCTCCGACTTCGGCCGCACCTACTCCTCGAACGGCGACGGCTCCGACCACGGCTGGGGCGGCCACCACTTCGTCCTCGGCGGCGCCGTGCGCGGCGGCCGCATCTACGGCGAGATGCCGGTCCTCGCGATCGAAGGTCCCGACGACACCGAGGACGGGCGCTGGATCCCGTCGACCTCGGTCGACGAATACGCGGCGACGCTGGCGCGCTGGTTCGGGGTCGCGGAAAGCGACATGGGGGTGGTGCTGCCGAACTTGGGGAGATTTCGCAGCCGAGATCTCGGCTTCATGGGCTGAAACCAGCCCGCCTTCAGTCTTCGACTTTGAGCACCGCCAGGAAGGCCTCCTGCGGGATGTCGACGCTGCCCACCGACTTCATGCGCTTCTTGCCTTCCTTCTGCTTCTCGAGCAGCTTCCGCTTGCGGATGATGTCGCCGCCGTAGCACTTGGCGATGCACGTTCTTGCGCAGCGCCTTGACGGTCTCGCGGGCGATGATGCGCGAGCCGATGGCGGCCTGGAGCACGACCTCGAAGAGCTGGCGGGGGATGAGCTCCTTCATCTTCTCGACCAGCGCCTTGCCCCGCGCGTAGGCCTTGTCGCGGTGGACGATCAGCGACAGCGCATCGACCGGCTCGCCGTTGACCAGGATGTCGAGCTTCGACCAGCTCGCTCCGCCGGTAGCCGGCCAGCTCGTAGTCGAACGAGGCGTAGCCGCGCGACACCGACTTCAGCCGGTCGTAGAAGTCGTGGATCACCTCGGCGAGCGGGAAGTCGTACTCGATCAGCACGCGGTCCGAGGTCAGGTACTGCAGCGCTCTGCTGCTCGCCGCGGCGCTCCTCGGCGAGCGCCAGGATGCCGCCCACGTACTCGTCAGCGGGTGACGATGGTGGCGCGGATGTAGGGCTCCTCGAGGTAGTCGATGCTGCCCGGGGTCGGCAGCTTGCCGGGCTGTCGATCTCGGTCGTCTCGCCGTCGGTGGTGTGTGACGCGATAGCGCACGCCCGGGCGCGGTGGTGATGAGGTCGAGGTTGAACTCGCGCTCCAGCCGCTCCTGGATGATCTCCATGTGGAGCAGCCCGAGGAAGCCGCAGCGGAAGCCGAAGCCGAGGGCGCCCGAGCTCTCCGGCTCGAAGGAGAACGAGGCGTCGTTCAGGCGCAGCTTGTCGACCGCGTCGCGCAGGTCCTCGTAGTCGTCCGACGACGATCGGGTAGAGGCCGGCGAAGACCATCGGCTTGACCTCCTGGAAGCCGGGGCAGGGCGTCGGCGGCCGGGCGGTCGGCGTGGGTGACGGTGTCGCCGATCTGCGCCTGGATCAGGTCCTTGATGCCGGCGAAGAGGAAGCCGACCTCGCCCACCGAGAGCTCGGTCGACCGACGCGCGCCTTGGGGTGGAAGATGCCGAGCTCGTCGACCTGGTAGCATGCTGCCGGCAGGCCATGAACTGCACGCTGGTCGCCCTTGCGCAGCGTGCCGTCGACCACCCGCACCATGCAGGCGACGCCCGCGGTAGGGGTCGTACCAGGAGTCGAAGAGCAGGGCCTTGAGCGGCGCCTCGGGATCGCCCTCGGGCGGCGGCACGTCGCGCGACGATCCGCTCGAGCACGTCCTCGATGCCGATCCCGGCCTTGGCCGAGACGTCAGGACGCGCGTCGTGGGCGTCGATGCCGATCGACGTTCTCGATCTGCTCCTTGACCCGGTCGGGGTCGGCCGACGGGCAGGTCGATCTTGTTGATCACCGGGAGCAGCTCGAGGTTGCCGTTGACCGCCAGGTAGGCGTTGGCGAGGGTCTGCGCCTCGACCCCCTGCGCGGCGTCGACCACCAGGAGCGCCCCCTCGCAGGCGGCGAGGCTGCGCGACACCTCGTAGGAGAAGTCGACGTGGCCGGGCGTGTCGATGAGGTTGAAGCTGGTACGTCCTCGCCGTCCTTGGCCGGTGTAGGCGAGGCGCACGGCGCGGGCCTTGATGGTGATGCCGCGCTCGCGCTCGAGGTCCATGTCGTCGAGCACCTGGTCCATCATCTCGCGCTCGGATGAGCGCGCCGGTCTGCTCCAGGATGCGGTCGGCGAGGGTGGACTTCCCGTGGTCGATGTGGGCGATGATCGAGAAGTTGCGGATGCGGTTCGGGGCGGGCATCGGAGCCGGTAATCGTAGCAGGACGTGGCGTCCTGTCCGAGAGCCCACTGACCGAAATGATCGCCGGGCTCGCGGAGCCGCGGTATCGTAAGCGGCTCATGCCGCCGGTCGCCCTCGCTTGCCGCGCGCTGCGCAAACTCTACCCGCCCGATGTCGTTGCCGTGGACGGGCTCGACCTCGAGGTCTACGCCGGCGAGTGCTTCGGACTGCTCGGCCCCAACGGCGCCGGCAAGACCACGACGGTCGAGATCTTCGAGGGTTTGAACCAGCCGACGAGCGGCGAGGTCGAGGTGCTGGGCGAGCGCTGGCGCGGTGACGGCCTGGCGTTGCGCGCCCGGCTCGGGGTGCAGCTCCAGGAGACCCGCTTCCCCGAGAAGCTCAAGGTAAGCGAGCTCATCACCGTCTTTCGCAGCCTCTATCCCAAAGGCCTCGCGCCGAGCGAGGCACTCGACCTGGTAAATCTCTCCGAGAAATCCGACGCACGGGTACGCACGCTCTCCGGCGGCCAGAAGCAGCGGCTGTCTCTCGCCTGCGCGCTGGTCGGCGATCCCGAGGTGCTGTTTCTCGACGAACCCACCACCGGTCTCGATCCGGTGTCGCGACGCCAGATCTGGGAGATCGTCGAGGACTTGAAGCGCCGCGGACGCACCGTGCTCCTGACCACGCACTACATGGAAGAGGCCGAGCGGCTCTGCGACCGGGTCGGGATCATCGACCACGGCAAGCTCCTGGCGCTCGGCTCGCCACGCGAGCTCATTGCCTCGCTCGGCGCCGAGCACGTGGTGGAGGTGGCCGTCGACGGAGCGCTTGCCGACGACGACCTGGCCGCGCTGCCCGGGGTCGAGGCGGTCAAACCGATGGCCGGAGCGAACGGCGGCGAATCGACCGAAAGGGCGTGGCGACTCACGGTGGGCGACGTGGCGCGCGCTGTGCCGCCGCTTCTCCAACTGCTGGCGAATCGGGGACTCGAGCCGAAGCGGCTCGCCACCCACCACGCGACGCTCGAGGACGTCTTCCTCGCCCACACCGGCCGCAGCCTGGAAGGACAATGAGCGACCCGTCCTTCTCCGGCCTGCGCTCCAAGCCGCTCTACCAGCTCACCCGCGCCAGAGTGCTCGAGTTCCTGCGCGAGCCGGAGGCGGTCTTCTGGGTGTTCATCTTTCCGCTCCTGCTGGCGCTGGCGCTCGGCGTGGCCTTTCGCAGCCAGGCTCCCAAGCCGCTGCCGGTGGGCGTCGAGGCGGGCGTTCATGCCGAGTCCCGCCGCGCCGCGCTCGCCGCCTCGCCCGCGCTCACCGTCGTGGTGCTGGCGCCGGCCGACGCCGAACGCGCTCTCGCGACCGGCAAGGTGGCGGTGATCGTGCGCGACACCGATCCGCCGACCTTCTGGCTCGACTTGACGCGGCCCGAGAGCCGCGAGGCCCGCCTCCATGCCGACGACGCGCTGCAACGCGCCGCCGGACGTCAGGACCCGCTGCAGCCGCGCGAGGAGCTGCTCACCGCGCGCGGCTCGCGCTACATCGACTTCCTGGTCCCCGGGCTCCTGGGCATGAACCTCATGGGCACCGGCATGTGGGCGATCGGCTTCTCGCTGGTGCAGCAGAGAAACGGCAAGCTGCTCAAGCTCTTCGTCGCCTCGCCGATGCGCCGCTGGCACCTCTTGGCGGCGCAGGTCCTCGGGCGCCTGGTGTTTCTCACCCTCGAGGTGGCGATCCTGATCGCCTTCGCAGTGTGGGTGCTCGACGTGCCGCTGCGCGGCTCGGTCGCGCTGCTGGCGCTCGTGGCGGTGATCGGGGCCATGGCCTTCGTCGGCATCGGTCTCTTGATCGCCGCCCGGCCGCGCACCATCGAGGGCGTCTCGGGCCTGATGAACCTGGTGATGTTTCCGATGTGGATCGGCTCGGGCACCTTCTTTTCGACCGAGCGCTTCCCGCAGGCCGCCCAGCCCTTCGTGCAGGCCCTGCCGCTCACCGCCTTGAACGATGCGTTGCGGGCGGTGATGCTGCACGGCGACAGCCTGCGGGTGATCGCGCCGGAGCTCGGCATCCTGGCGGTCTGGGGCGTCGTGGCCTTCGTGTTCGCCCTCAAGCTCTTCCGCTGGCAATAGGCCGTCAGGTGCGGGCCGCCGCACGGCGGGCCACCGCCTCGCCGAGGCGTTCGAAGTCCTCCATCTCGTTGTAGATCTGCGCCGCGATGCGCGTCCAGAGCCGCCCGTAGCGGGCGTGGATCTGAACCTCGAAGCCGTCCTCGAACAGCAGGCCATCGCGCAGGCGGGCGGCATCTTCGACTTGCGAGCCGAGCGCACCGGGCAACGCCAGCGTGGCCATCGGACCGAGCATCGCCTTGGGGGTGCGGAACTCGACCTGCCAGCGCCGGCTGAGATGCTGTGCGGCGCGCCAGACGAGCTCGTGGTTCCAGCTCCGGATCTCGTCGATACCCCACTCGCGCAACAGCGCAATGGCCTGCGGCGCGGTCAGATGCGGCGAGGGATCGCGGGTCCCCGGGAGATCGAACTCGGTCGTAAAGCCCTGGTCGAGGCCCCAGGAGATGACCGTGGGATAGAGACCGCCTTGGCGCGCCGGCGAGGCCCAGAGGATGCCGCTCGAGCGCGGCGTGAAGGTCCACTTGTGGAGGTTGGCCACGTACCAGTCGGCGCCGATCGCGGAGATGTCGAGCGCGATCGCGCCCGGAGCATGCGCGCCGTCGACCAGCAGCGGCACACCGCGCTCGCGGCAAAGCGCGGCGATCTCACGGATGGGCAGGATCAGCGCGGACTCCGACGAGATGTGATCGATGACGGCCAGGCGCGTGGTGTCGCGGATCGCCTCGGCAACGGCGGCGAGGACGCCCTGCGGGGAGATCTCCGGAAACGGAATCTTCGCCGCCCGCACGGTGGCGCCACTCCGGTGCGCCACGAAGCGAGCGCCGTTGGTCACTCCGCCGTAGCCCTGGTCGGTCACCAGGATCTCGTCCCCGGGCGACAAGGGCAGCGAGCGCAAGACCGCCATCGCGCCGGAGGTCGCGTTGTCGACGAACACCAGATCTTCACCGCGCGCCCCGACGAACTCGCCCACCGCCTGCGCGGCCACCCGCAACCGCGGCAGATCGCTGCGCTCCCCTCCCACCCGCACCGCGGTCAACTCACGCAATAGGAAGCGAGCCGGCTGCAGCTCGATCTCGTCCCGAATCGCCCGCTGCGCCTCCAGCATGCGCCGCGGCGTGACCCCGACCGTGCCGTGGTTGAGATAGGTGATCGTGGGATCGAGCTGGAACTCCCCGAGGATTGGATGTCCAAACTGCATCAGGTCTCCCTTTGCAATGCCCTGCTGGGGATCACACTACCAATCGACCTACACGCGTCCGCGGCTGCGTCCCCGCGCCAACGCACCGGCCACCAGATGGGCCACCCGCAGCGGCTCGGGCAGATGGGAATGCAGCGCCAGGCGTCGGAGCACGCGCTCGGCGTCGGGATGCTCGATGCCGGCGCGCTGGATGTAGAGCCCGGCCGCAGGCTCCATCTCTCCGAGGCGCTCGATGAGGGCCCATTTGCGCGCTCCGCTCGGCAGGCGCTGTAGCGCGCGGCGGATGGCGGGGTAGTCGGGGCGGCGGCGCGCCACTACCAACACCGGGAGACCGGTGGCGCGGCGAAGAGCCTCGACGTCCACGACGTTGAAGCCGGCGAGGGCGACGCCCTGCAGGAGGATCAAGCGCAGCTGGCTGGCGAACTGCGAGCCGCCGATCATCGCGGCGAGGCGCGACGCGGCGTTCGCGCCGTCGCGGCGCACGCGGCCGGCGAGCATGCCCTCGAGGCGCATGTTCGAGAAGACCGCGCCGACCACCACCACGTCGCCGCGATGATGGCGTTCGAACGAGCCGTCGTCGAAGCCGACGACGTGCGAGTACCGCTCAGGAGGCATGGACGGGCCACGCAGGCTCGTCCATCGCCGCGCCGCCGAGGATGCGCCGCGCGGCGTCGAGGGCCCCGCAGTCCTCGCCGGCGGCAGCTTCCCAGGCTGCCTGCTCGAGCAGGAGCACCGCGCCGTAGGCGCGGGCGAGACCCAAGGCGAAGCGCCGCGCGCCGCGCTCGAGCTCCGCGCCGCCCTCTCGGTTCGCAGCGGCGAGCCATCGCGCCTGCTGGTCGAGCGCCGCGCGGGCCCGTGCCGCGGGGCGCGCTAGCACCGACTCGACACGCTCCAGCCGCCGCCAGGTGTCGGCGAAGAGCGGTCCGTGCCCACCCTCGCGGGCGATGACCCGCAAGGCGTCGAGCGCCAGCACATTGGTGGTGCCCTCCCAGATCGAGAGCACCTGGGCGTCGCGCAAGAGGCGCGGCAGGCCGGTGTCCTCGATGTAGCCGGCGCCGCCGAAGCACTCGAGCGTCTCGCTGGCGCAAGCGACGGCCTGCTTGCCGGTCGCGAGCTTGACGAGCGGGGTGAGCAGCCGGAGCACGAGACGCTCGTCGCCGGTCGCCGCACCGGTCTCCTCGCGGCCGAGCAATTCGGCGACGCGCAGCACGAGCTGGAGCGCCAGTTGATGCTCCGCGGCGAGATCGGCGAGGGTTTCCTGGTGGAGGGGATGCTCGGCGAGCTTCTTGCCGAAGGCGAGGCGCCGTCCGGCGTAGTCGGTGGCGAGCTGTAGGCCGCGTGCGATCGAGGCCGCGGCGCAGGTGGCGTTGTAGTAGCGCGTGATATTGAGCATCGCGGCCACCGTCGCCACGCCGCGGCCCTCGTCGCCGACCCGCACCGCCGGCGCGCCTTCGAGCTCGAGCTCGGCGGTCGGCAGGGCGCGCGTGCCGAGCTTGTCCTTCAAGCGTTGGATCCGAATGCCGCGCAAGGCCCCCGCGGCGTCTCTCAGCTCGATCAGAAACAGCGTCAGCCCGCGGCTGCCCTCGGGGGCGCCCCCGATCCGCGCCAGCGCGAGGGCGATCTCTGAAGTCGTGGCGGACGTGAACCACTTGCTGCCGAAGAGCCGGAAAGCGTCGCCTTCGCGGCGGGCAACTGTCGAGGTCCGCGAGATGTCCGAGCCGCCGGTGCGCTCGGTCATCCATTGGCCGGCAGTCCAGAAGAACTCCGGGTCGTGGCTCACCAGGTGCGGCACGATGCGAGCGCGCAGCGCCGGGTCGGCGTGGAGGTCCAGCACCCTCGCTGCGCCGTCGGTCATCGCCAACGGGCAACTGGCGATCGCCGAGGAGGGATGGAAAAGGTAGAGCTTGGCGCACTGCTCGAGGCGCGACCACGGGCCATGACGGCGCTCGTAGGCGCCGGCCACGATGCCCTCCTCGGCCGCGACGGCGTGGAGCCTGCGCCAGGCATCGGAGACTTCGATGCGATCGATACGGCGCCCCCAGGCATCGAACGGCACGTGCCGCGGCGGCTGCGCCTCAGCTTCGTCTCCGAGTGTCGCGATGTCGCCCGCCGCTCGCAGACCCAGGCGCTCGAGACCCGGCGCGAGGTCGCGCATCACCTCGGGCGGAAGGAGTCGCTTCAATCCGGCGCGCAACGCCGGATCTCCGGCATAGGTGTCGTGGAGCTGGGGGCCGTCCTGGAAAAACTCGGTCACAGCGTGAGAACTCTATCCGGGGCGCCCGCCTAGCCAAGAATTGCCCCACCATGTCATCCTGAGCGAAGCGAAGGATCTGAACCACGATCCTTGCGACGACCCCAGAGGTCGAAGCACCGGGAGTGGTCCAGATCCTTCGCTACGCTCAGGATGACAATCCGCAGCCTCCGGGAGGCACAGATGCAACGAGCCGCCGTGGTCTTGCTTGCCCTCGCTTTGGCCGCTCCGCTCAGCGCGCAGGAGACGGCGCCGGCGCAGACTCCGAAGGTCACCGCGCTGCGCGCCGCGCGGCTTTTCGACGGCACCTCGGACAAGCTGGTTTCCGACGCCGTCGTGCTGGTGGAAGGCGACACGATTCGCGCCGTGGGCAGTGGTCTTGCAGTCCCCGAAGGGGCGGAGGTCATCGATCTCGGAGACTCCACGCTCTTGCCAGGCCTGATCGACGCCCACGTGCACCTGAGCGGTGAATCGGGCGACGACTGGGCCGACGACTTCGTCGCCGACCTGCGTCGCAACGTCGCGGAGCGTGCCATCCGCGCCACGACCTACGCGCGGCGTACCCTCGAGGCTGGCTTCACGACGGTGCGCAACCTCGGCGCCGACGAGGGCATCGACGTCGGTTTACGCAACGCCGTCGCCTCAGGCATGGCGATCGGTCCGCGCATCCAGGCGGCCGGCTACGCGCTCGGCGCCCGCGGCGGGCATTGCGACGTCACCGGCTTTCCGGCGGGCACCTTCGGCGAAGAGACCGGAGCGCGTCAAGGTATCGCTTCCGGCGCCGACGGCTTCCGCGACGCGGTGCGCTACCAGGTGAAGTACGGCGCCGATGTCATCAAGGTGTGCGGCACCGGTGGCGTGCTCTCGCCCGGCGACGAGGTCGACACGCCGCAGATCACCCAGGACGAGATGGACGCCATCGTCGAAGAAGCTCATCGCCTGCGCAAGCGCGTCGCGGTGCACGCCCACGGGTCCGGCGGCGCCAAGGTCGCGAGTCGAGCGGGAGCCGACTCGGTCGAGCACGGTTCGTTTCTCGACGACGCGACGCTGCGGATGATGAAAGAGCAGGGCACCTATCTCGTCCCGACGCTCCTCGCCGGCGAGTATGTTTCCGGCCGCGTGGTGCCGCGCACCTATCCGCCGGAGATCGCCGCCAAGGCGAAGGCCGCGGTCGAAGCGCGCTCGGCGGTCTTCAAGCGGGCGCTGGCGATGGGCGTCAAGGTCGCTTTCGGCACCGACTCCGGCGTCTCACCGCACGGCATGAACGCCAAGGAGTTCAAGCTGCTGGTCGATCACGGCATGACGCCCGCTGCCGCGCTGCGCTCGGCAACCTCCGGCGCCGCCGACCTGCTCGGTCTCGCAGCGCGCATCGGCGCCCTGCGGGCGGGCAAGGCGGCCGACATCGTGGCGGTGCCCGGCAACCCTTTGCAAGACATCACCGCCATGGAGCGCGTCCGCTTCGTGATGTACGAGGGCCGGGTGGTGCGGCGCGACTGAGCCCCGCCGCAAGAGGCCGAGGAGGAGCTGATCATGGTTCGTCGCGGCTTCCTGTTGGTCGCTGTCCTTCTGCTGAGTACGGCGGGCTGCCGGCCCCGCGGCACTCAGGCCCCGCAGCGCGCCGCCGGACCGGAAGCTCCGGCGGCGCCGCGCGCGATCCCGATCGTGGCGCGCGGCGACCTCGCCGAGGACGAGCGCTCGACCATCGAGCTCTTCCACGCCGCCTCGCCCTCGGTCGTTTTCGTCACCAACCTCGGCGATACGTCGCGACGCCTTCACCCTGCGCCCGCTCGAGGTCCCCCAGGGCGCCGGCTCCGGCTTCGTGTGGGATGCGCAGGGCCACGTGGTGACCAACTTCCACGTCATCCAGGGTGGCAGCAGCCTTCAGGTGACGCTCGACGATCACTCGAGCTGGGACGCGAAGGTGGTGGGGGCGGCGCCGGACAAGGATCTCGCGGTGCTGCGCATCGAGGCCCCGGCCAACCGGCTGCCGCCGCTCCTCGTCGGCGCCTCGGCGGATCTCCAGGTCGGCCAGAAGGTGTACGCGATCGGCAATCCCTTCGGGCTCGACCACACCCTCACCACCGGGATCATCTCGGCGCTCGGGCGCGAGATCGAGTCGGTGAGCGGCGTGCCGATTCGCGACGCCATCCAGACCGACGCGGCGATCAATCCCGGCAACTCGGGCGGTCCGCTGCTCGACTCGGCGGGACGGCTGATCGGCGTCAACACCGCGATCTACAGCCCCTCGGGCGCCTACGCCGGGGTGGGCTTCGCGATCCCGGTCGACACCGTGCGCTGGGTGATCACCGATCTCATCGCGTATGGCGAGATTCAGCGCCCGACTCTCGGCATCCAAGTGGCACCGGATGCCTGGGCCCGCGAGCTCGGCCTCGAGGGAGCGCTGGTGGCGCGCGTCATTCCGCGTAGTGGCGCCGAACGGGCCGGCGTCGAGGGCTTCACTCGCAACCGGCTCGGCGACACGATCATCGCCCTGGACGACCAGAAGATCACTTCGTCGGGGGATCTCATCCTGCTGCTCGAGAAGCGCAAGCGCGGCGAGACCGTGAAACTCACCCTGGAGCGCAACGGCCGCCGGCGCGAAGTGACGCTGGAGCTCGGCTCGCCGCGCGAAGAGTCCTAGGGCCGCCGGGACGAACTCCATTTCCCGCCCACCGGCCACGGCACTACAGTGCCGGCCGTGATCCGTTACTGCCATTCGTGGCTCGCGACACTTCTCGTCGTCGCCAGCGCCGCGAGCGCCCAGCCGGCGCTAGACGAGCGCGGCGTGCTGGCAGCGCTTTACCCGGGCACTCCGCTCGAGCCGGTCGCCGACGCCTGGCGGGTCGGCGGCCGCGAGGTCGTAGTGCTGCTCGATGCCCAGTTCCAGGAGAGCCGCGAGCCGCGGCGACTCTTCGTCACCCAGATGCGCGCGACGGATGCGGCAGTGGGAGGCGAGATCGGCGCCGTGCTCTTCGCGCTGCGCGACGCGGCGTGGGTCACGGTCGCGAAGCGGCCGGATGCCGTCCGCCTGCGGCCAGGTAGCGGACGCGGCGCGGCGCGTTTGGTGCGGTTTTCGGCCGGGCGGCGCGGCTTCGTAATCCAAGAGACCCGAGCCTCGGCGGCGGGTTCGAGCTCGTTCTCCACCTTCGCGATCGACGGCGACGGAGGGTTCTCCGCCCTCCTCACCCTGCCCACCGATCATCGCGGCGCCGGCGCCGGCGCGGTCTATCGCGGCTGTGGCCACGGGGCGCCCGCCTCTCTCCCCTGCACTCGCCATGCGACCTACGCCTTCGAGCGCGGCGAGCGCGAGCTCGACGACCTCGTGGTCGAGATCCGAGTCGAAGTCGGCGAGAGCGCGCCGGTCGCCCTACCCACCGTCGCACAGCGTTACGTGTTCGAGAACGGCCGCTATCGCCTGCTCGACGACAGCGGCGCGGCCATCGGCGTCGCGGTCGAGCAGGCCTTCGCCGATTGGCTCGAGGGCCGCGCAGCGCCCGAGCTCGGCCCCGCGCACGCGTCGGACTCCGAATTTCGCCTCGGCTACGTCGCCACGGCGGTGCACGTCGAAGGCGATCGCGCCACCGCCGACGCGGTGCCGATCGAGACCGCGGCGAAGGGCGGGCGCGGACGGATTCCCGTTCGCCTGGTCCGGGTCGACGGAGCGTGGAGAAGTCGAAGCGCTGGGCGCGCCTTAGACTTATCCATCTGGGCGTCGCGCCGGGCGCGCCGTTCGATGGCGCGCAGCCAGGTGTGCCGCAGCAGGCTCGAGCCGGGGTAGATGAGGCGCCAATACCGGGCGAATCGCCGCCGCGACCCGGAGTCGGTGGCGCAGATGCGCGTCTCGGTCGTCACCTCGGTCCAGCCCTCGCCGGCGTCGCGCCAGCGGAAGTTCATCGCCGCCTTGGCAAAGCCCGGCGCGGTCAGCTCAGGCCAGGCCTCGGGGGCCAGTCCGGCTTGAAACCTGCAGCGCCCGGCGGCATCGCCGAGCGACCTCGGCGCGATCACCAGCATGCCGACCACCACCTCGCCCGGACGCTCGGCGAGCGCGGAGAAGCCGCTGCGCAGCGCCACCTCCAGCAACGGCTGGTCGGGCGGCGCCGCCAGGATGTTCTCCTCGCGCTGGCGGCCCGGCCAGGGCGGGTTGCGCAGCCAGGTGAGCAGCCGGAAGCCGGCGATCTCGCGCGCCGTGACCGCCAGGACCGCGGCTCGAAGGCGCTCGTGCGGGATCCGCATACGCCGGCGATGGCGTTCGTCGAACTGCCAGACCGGCACCAGCTGATCGAGGCGGGATTCGGCGAGCACAGCGCGCCGGTCCGGGGCCGGCCAGACCAATCCGAGAACGAGCGCCGAGGCCGCGGCGACGAAGGAGGCAGGGCGGGCGAATCCGAGCGCGCCCGCAACCCCGAGCGCGAAGCCGGCGTAGACCAGGACGACGGGCAGCACCGCGAAAGCCTACAACCCGTCAACTGGCCGGTGGACCAGCTGTCGAATTCGGCCGGGACCGTTCGACTAGTGTGCAGGAAGCGATCCCCGCTTCCATTCTTGGTATGAGGAGAACGTCATGAATCGCCTTGGTGGGCATTCGCTGTCATGGGCTCTGGCCCTGCTCTTCGTCGCCGGCGCGGCGCGGGCCGCTTCGTCCCCGCCGACCGACTCCGAGGCCTTCGAGAGGTTTCGCGGCTTGGCGGGCGAATGGGTGGCTGCCGAGGACACGCTATTGGTCAAGAAGGGCGGTCTGGTGGCCCGCTACGCCCTGACCGCCGGCGGCTCGGCGGTGGTCGAGACGCTTTTCCCCGGCTCCGAGCACGAGATGGTCACGGTCTACACCGCCGAGGGCAAGGACGTGGTCCTCGACCACTACTGTCTCAACGCCAACTCCCCGCGCATGCGCGCCAAGGCGCCCGCCGGGACGCGCTACGAGTTCGCCTTCGACGGCGGCTCGAACATCGAGCCCGGGCACTCGAAGCACATGCACTCGGCGTGGATCGAATTCGTCGGCAAGGACGAGCTCAAGAGCGAATGGACCGAGCTCGAGCACGGCAAGACCGCGATGGTGGTCTCGATGCACACCGTCCGCAAGACCAACTGAACCGCCCAACCGGGCGAACGAAGGCGAAAGGAGACCACCTCATGCAGTATCTGCTTCTCATCTACGGCAACGAAGGCGACTGGGCAAACCTCTCCGAGGCCGAGCAGGGCCAGATCTTCGGCGAGTACATGCAGTACACGACCGACATCAAGAAGAGCGGCAACTACATCGGCGGCGAGGCGCTCGAGCCGGTGTCGACCGCCTCGACGGTGCGGGTGCAGAACGGCAAGACCGTGACCACCGACGGTCCGTTCGCCGAGACCCGCGAGCAGCTCGGCGGCTACTACCTGGTGGAAGCCAAAGACCTCGACGAGGCGATCGGGCTGGCCGCTCGCATCCCGGGCGCCAAGCAAGGCTCGATCGAGGTGCGCCCGATCATGCCCGACTCCCAAGGACTGACGATGCGCGCCGCCCGGCGGTTTAGACTGCCGGGCGGCGCATGGACTACTCCGCCATCTTCACCGCCGAGCGCCCGCGGGCGCTCGCCACGCTCATCCGGCTGCTGGGCGATTTCGACCTCGCCGAGGAGATGCTCCAAGAGGCCTTCACGCTCGCCGTCGAGCGCTGGCCGCGCGACGGAGTGCCGCTGGCACCGTGCGCCTGGCTGGTCTCGACCGCCCGCCACAAGGGCATCGATCGCATCCGTCGCGAGCAGAACTTCGCCGACAAACAGGACGCGATCCGCGCCGAGCTGCCGCGGGCGCAGGAACCCGAGATGCCGTCCGACCATGAGCTGCCCGACGACCGGCTGCGGCTGATCTTCACCTGCTGTCATCCGGCGCTCGCGCTCGAGGGCCAGATCGCGCTGACCCTGAAAACGCTCTGCGGGCTCGAAGTGCCGGAGATCGCCCGCGCCTTCCTGGTCGAAACGCCGACCATGGCGCAGCGTCTGGTGCGTGCCAAGGCGAAGATTCGCGCGGCGCGCATTCCCTACGTGGTGCCGGAGCGCTCGACGCTCGGCGAACGGCTCGACGGCGTCCTGCGGGTCATCTATCTGGTCTTCACGGAGGGCTACGCCGCGACCAGCGGCGAGGCCATGGTGCGAGCCGACCTTTGCGACGAAGCGATCCGCTTCGGCGCGGTTGCTCACCGGCCTGCTGCCACGGGAAGCGGAGACCGGCGGACTGCTCGGGCTGCTCCTCTTGCAGGACTCGCGGCGCGCCGCTCGCCTCGACGAGCGCGGCGAGATGTTGACTCTCGAGCAACAGGACCGCGGACGCTGGGACGCCGCCGAGATTCGCGAAGGCACCCTGCTTGCCCAGCGGGCGCTGCGCGCCGGCGGACCCGGGTTCTACGCCTTGCAAGCCGCGATCGCGGCGCTCCATGCCGCGGCGCCCCAAGCCGCGGCCACCGACTGGGCGCAGATCGTCGCGCTCTACGATCTCCTGGCGCGCTTCCATCCCTCGCCCGTGGTGGCGCTCAACCGCGCCGCGGCCATCGGCATGGCGCGCGGACCGCAGGCCGGTCTGGTCGAGCTCGACGCGTTGACGGCCACCGGCGAGCTCGACGGCTATCACCTCCTGCCCGCGGCCCGCGCGGATCTACTGCGCCGTGCCGGCCGCTTCGCCGACGCGGCGCGCGCCTACGAGCAAGCGCTCGTCCTCGCCGGACAAGCCACCGAGCGGCGCTATCTCGAGCGCCGGCTCGAAGAGGCGCGCGAGCGGGCGACGGTCAACTGAGCCGCGCGGCGCGCCACTGCAGGAGCCAGGCAACGAGCGCCGCCGCGCCGCCTAGCACGCCCAGCGCGAGACCCACCACCACCGCCGGCCGCGGCACCATCCCGCGGGTCGCCGCCGAGACCAGCAAGGCGCCGGTGGTGGCGGCGCCGTAGCCGGACCATTCGAGCCCTCGCCAGACCCGCGGCACCGGCCCGAGCGCGCCCTGCGGAGGCTCGAAGAGCAGACCCTTCAGCCGGTGGTAGTCCCAGCAGAGGAGAAAGATCGCCGCCAGGAGCATCAGACCCGTGATCACGGGTGTGCCGCGGAAATCCATCGCGACGGTGATCACGAAGATGTTGAGCATGATGGCGAAAAACGCCACCGCGCCCAGCGTGGCGGTGACCGGCAGCAGCAACAGGACGCCGGTCGCGAGCTGCGCCAAGCCGAGGAATCGCCAATACATCCCGCTGCGATAGAGCCCTTCGAAAAAGAAGCCGATCGGCGACTCGATCGAAATGGTCGTGAAGCGCTCGCCGAGCACCTTGACCAGGCCGGTGGGGATGAAGCCGACCGCGATCAGGATGCGGGTCACGGTGGCGAGCCGGCGCAGGAACAGGCTGCGGCGCGCCCGCGCGTGGAGCTCATCGAGCCGGCGCTCCAGCGCTCCCGGCGCAGCGGTCTTCACCCTAGGAGCCTCCGGCCGGCTGCGCGTCGGGCACCCTGCGCGCCACGTCGAAGCCGGAGGCGGTGAAACCCACCACGCGGCCCTCGGCGTCGCGCTCGAAGACCACGGCGTCGGGCTCGCCGTGGGCGCGGAAGGTGCGACCGTCGGTTGTGAACACCTCGCGCGGCTCGCCACCCGCAAAGCGCACCACCAGCTTGCCCTGGTCGAGCGCGAACTCCACCGGGAACCCGTCGGCGAAGCGGTAGTTTCCCACCGCCGCGGCGGCGAGATCCGGATCGATCGTGATGGGCTGGAGCTCGAGCGGCCGGTTGCGGTCGCCCAACGGATGCTTGCCGCCGCAGATCGCGCAGTCGGTCGCCGGATCGGCGTTGCCGACGCCATGACGCACCGGCGTCACGTGATCGCGGAACAACTCGAAGATGGCGTCGAGGTCCTCGTGGGAGAGGTTGCGAAACGCCACCCAAGGCATCGAACCGTCGAGCTCGCGCGCCTTCACCCGCCCGGTGCGCATCACCTCGCGGAAGAGCGCCGCGTCGTAGTAGGGAATCCCCGACGGATCCCAGGTGATGTTGGAGCTGTAGGAAGTGCCGCCGGCGCGTTCGATGGGGTTGCCGCCGCCGAAGAATCCGGGATTGCGCGGCGTGTACCACGAGGTGTGGCAGCCGGAGCAGTCGGCGAGCCGCACGTAGTAGCGCGCACGCTCCACTGGATCGGCGAGGTCGGGCATCGGCACCAGCGCGAGGAGTGGCTCGGGAACCGGGATCTGCGCGGCGCGCTCGGGCGGAATCTGGGTGGACGGCAGGGGATTGCGCACCGCCGGGAGGGAACGCAGATAGACGATGACGGCGGCGAGATCCTCGTCGGCGAGCGAGCGGAAGGTTGCGTACCACATCTGCGGATGCAGCGTCCGTCCGTCGTGCGAAACGCCCTCGCGAATCGCCCGCGCCAGCATGTCGTCGGTCCAACGGCCGATGCCGGTCTCCGCGTCAGGCGTGAGGTTGGGGGCCACCAGCCAGGGCTTGTCCCACCACACCGCGCCGGCTCCCTCCTTGCCGGCGACCGGCGGCCCACCCGGCTGCGTCCAATCGCGCTCGGAATGGCAGACGAAACACTGCAGGAGGCCGTTGACCAGATAGCTGCCGCGATCGCGGCGGGCTTCGCTGGGCTCGAACACAACGTCGCGCAGGGGTCTCGGTGTATGCGCCGCCACGACCTCGACCTCTTCGCTGCTCGGTGGCGCTGGCGGCGGCGCGACGCGATCGCGTTTCGCCACCCCGAGAGCCGCGGCGACGGCCACAGCGATGGCGACTGCCGGTCCCCAGCCGAGCTTCGGCTCGCGCCGTTTCTTCATCCCAATTTGCTCCGGAAGTTAGCCGCACTTTAGCACTCGGGGTTAGCATCCCGGCCGTGTCTGCGACCCCGACACTCGCCTGTACCGTGCGCGGCTGCGGCGCGGCGCTCTGGCTCGAGGAGCGGGTGGCGCGCTGCCCGCGCGGCCACGTCTTCGATCGCGCCGCCAAGCGGTACTGGAATCTCCTCCAGCCGCAAGACCGTCGATCGCTCGCCGCCGGCGACACCCGGGCAGCCGCGTTGGCGCGCCGGCGGCTGGCAGCCGCCGGACACCTGCGCCCGCTCTTCGACGGCCTCGGCGCGTTGCTCGACGGCGCGCGGCTGGCGCGCGGCGCGGCGGTTCTCGACGTCGGTTGCGGCGAAGGCTCCGTTCTCGAAGCGGTGGCGCGCTCGCCGGGCTTCGTCGCCCACGGCGTCGACCTCTCGCGCCCGTCGATCGAGCTCGCGGCGCGCGCCTGGCCGCAGGCCACCTGGGTGATCGCCAATGCCGATCGCCGGTTGCCCTACGACGAGGGTTCCTTCGACAGCCTGCTCTCGGTCACCTCACGCCTGCAGCCGGCGGAGTTTCGCCGCGTGCTGGTGCCGGGCGGTGTGTTCGTGCTCGCGGTTCCGGGCGCCGACGACCTCGTCGAGCTGCGCGCCGCGGCGAAGGGCGAGGGTGTCCTGCGG
This sequence comes from Thermoanaerobaculia bacterium, assembly GCA_963821905.1. Classification (GTDB taxonomy): domain Bacteria; phylum Acidobacteriota; class Thermoanaerobaculia; order Multivoradales; family JAGPDF01; genus CAWGFP01. Next base: position 124,222 of record CAWGFP010000001.1, read on the forward strand.
CCGCGTCTCGAGAGCGCGCTGGCGGGCTGCGCGGCCGGTTTCGAGGTCGTAACGCAACGCACACTGCGCTGGCAGCTCGAGCTCGATCGCGCCGGGCTCGAGGATTTGCTGGCGTCGAGCTATCGTGGCGCCAGGCGGGCCGAACGAGTGAGGCTGGAAGAGCTCGAGGGCGCGACCGCCACGATGAGCCGCGATCTCGCGCTGCTGCGAACGGATAGACCCCCACCCAGATCCTTCGCTGCGCTCAGGATGACAGCGAAACGCCTGCCGCTCCGGATGTCATCCTGAGCGCAGCGAAGGATCTGGGTGGGGGAAGCTAGTCCGTCACCACACCTCGCACCGATTCGGCGGATTCATCGGCGTTCCCGCCTTGCACGCGAAGGCCTCGGCGAAGGCTGCGTTATTCATCTCCGGCACCGAGCCGCGAAATCTCGACGGCGAGTGCGAGTCGACGGTGACCTGCATGCGCTGGAACTCCGGCGTCTGCAGCGAGCACCAAGCCTGGGCGTGGGCGACGAAGAAGAGTTGCTCGTCCGTCAGGCCGCCGAACGTCGGGCCGTTGCCTCCGTGGCGCGCCTCCCACAGCTTGTAAGCCGCGTGGGCCTGTTTCAAGCCGCCGACATCGGCGATGTTCTCGCCTAATGTCAGCTGACCGTTCACCTTGACGCCGGGCTCGACTTCGAGCGCCGAGTACTGATCGGCCACGCACTTGGCGCGCTCCTCGAACTTCTTCGACACTTCCGGCGCCCACCACTCTTCGAGCTTGCCGGTGGGCGAGAACTTGCGGCCCTGGTCGTCGAAGCCGTGGCTGAGCTCGTGCCCCACCACCATGCCGATGGCGCCGTAGTTCATCGCCGCCGGGAAGTCCTTGCTGAAGAAGGGCGGCTGCAGGATACCGGCGGGAAAGACGATCTCGTTGTTGAGCGGACTGTAGTAGGCGTTGACCTGCTGCGGTGTCATTCCCCACTCTTTCGCGTCTTTCGCCTTGCCGACCTTCGCCGCCTGACGCTGGAACTCGAACGCCACGCCGCCCAGCACGTTGGCGAAATAGTCGCCCCGCGTCACCTTCATCTTCGAGTAGTCGCGGAATTTCTCGGGGTAGCCGATCTTGTTGGCCAGTGCGTTCTTCTTCCCGACGGCGCGCTGGCGGGTGGCGTCGTCCATCCAGGCGAGCGACGGCAGGCTCTGCTCGAAGGCCTTCTCGATGTCGTGGATCATCTCGAGCGCCACTTCCTTCGATTCGCCGGCGAAGGCCTTGTCGACGTAGAGCTTGCCCACCGCCTCGCCGAGCGCGTTCTCGGTGGCGTCGACGCAGCGTTTCCAGCGCGGCTCGATCTCCTCCTGACCGCCGAGCGCCTTGCCGTAGAACTCGAAATTGGTGTCCACCCATGCCTGCGAGAGATGCGGCGCCGCGCCGCGCGCCAGGTCGGTCTTGAGGTAGGCCTGCAGCGTCTCGACCGGGGTCGCCTGGACGGTCTTCTCGAGCGCGCTGAAGAACTCGGGGGTGAAGACATTGATCTCCACCAGGCCGGGATAACCGAGGCCCTTCAAGAAGGCGTCCCAGTCCAGCCCGGGCGCCAGCTTCTTGACGCCGGAGATATCGAGCTTGTTGTAGAGCTTGTCGACCTGGCGCATCTCCTGACGCGGGCGCGCGGCCTTGGCGAGCTCGGTTTCGAAGGCGACCACCGCCTGGGCGTGCTTGGCCGCCTCTTCCTGCGGCTCACCGAGCAGCTTGAAGAGGTCGGTGAGGAAGAGGCCGTAACCCGCCAGGAGCTCTTTCTTGTTGGGGTCCTCGCTGACGTAGTAGTCGCGGTCGGGAAGACCCAGGCCGCCCTGCGAAAGGAAGGCGACCATCATGTCCGGCCGCTTGAAGTCGCCGATCACGCCCAGGTTGAAGAGCGGACCCCAGGGACCCTCCGCGTTCATGCGGCCGGCGAGCGCCATCAGCGTTTTCTGATCCTTGACCTTGGCGATCTCGGCGAGCCACGGCGTGAGCGGCTCCTTACCCCGCTTTTCGACCGCCGCCTCGTCCATGCAGGAGGCGTAGTAGTTGCCGACCCTCTGGCGATCCGGATCGCTGCCGGGATTCTTGCCGGCGTCCTCGAGCATCTCGCGCAGGAGCGTCTGGTTGCGGTCGTCGATGACCGAGAACGAACGCACCCAGCGGTTGCGGTCCGGCGGCCGCTGGGTGGTCGCCATCCAGCCGCCGCAGGCGTACTCGGTAGAAGTCGATGCAGGGGTCGATCTTCGAGTTCATCGCCGAGAGCACCGACTCCGCGACCTCCGGCGGAAACTTGCCCGCGTCCTCGGTCCCAACTGGCTCCACGATCTGCAGCTCCTGCGGCGGGTTGTCGGCAAGCGCCGGCAGGGCGGCGGCGAGGAGGCCGGCGCACGCCAGGGCGGTCGTGAGTTTCATGGTGAGTCTCTCCTTGGAGTTCATGGGCAACTCGCGGATCATCTCAGATGGCGATCCGGCTCTCGGCGCTCACCGCGCGGGGGTCGTCACGCAGGCCGCGGCGTTCGCGCTCGAGGGCGGCGTGGGCGATCATCGCCGCGTTGTCGCCCGAGAAAACCAGCGGCACGAGGCGCAGTGCGACTCCCTCTTTCGCCGCCCAGCGCTCGAGCTCGGCACGCAGCAACCGGTTGGCCGCCACACCGCCGGAGACGGCGAGGAGCGGGATCGGGCGCCGGCGGTGCAGACGGCCCACGCGATGCACGATCTGTCCGACGGCCGCGGCGCGAAAGCCGGCGATGACGTCGAGAACGGGTTGAGGAAAATCGCCGCTCGCCGAGGGTGTGAAGCCGAGCCGCTCGAGCTCGGTGAGGGCCTGGGTCTTGAGACCCGAATACGAGAAATACAGCTCGCTGCCGTGGCCGGCGATGGGCAGCGGGACGCGGGACGCGTCGCCTCGTTCGGCGAGCCGGTCGACGTGCGGACCCTGCGGATAGGGCAGGCCGAGCCGCTTGCCGAGCTTGTCGAAGGCCTCGCCGATCGCGTCGTCACGGGTCTCGGCGAGAGTCGTGACGGCGCCGCGCTCGACCTCGAAGAGCGTCGTGTGTCCGCCCGACACCACCAGGCCGACGAAGCGCTCCGGAATGGGCTCCGCCGGCCCGCCGTCGGCGGCGAGAAAGGGCGAATAGAGGTGGCCCTCGAGATGGTGCACGGCGTGGAAGCTCTTCCCCAACGCCCAGGCCATGGCGCGGCCGATCGAGAGGCCGACGAGCAGCGCACCCACCAGCCCGGGTCCGCGGGTCGCGGCGACGACGTCGATGTCCCGCACCTCACAGCCGGCGCGCTGGAACGCCTCGTCGCGCACCAACGGCCAATTGCGCAGATGCTCGCGCGAGGCGATCTCGGGCACCACGCCGCCGAAGGGCTGGTGCGCCGCGAGCTGGCTCGACACCACCGACGCGAGGACGCGTCCCCGCGCGTCGAGCACCGCGCAGGCGGTGTCGTCGCAGGAGGTCTCGATACCCAGCACGAGGGGCGCGGCGTGACTCACGGCACGAGCGTATCGCGGCCACAAGAGCGCCGGGCCGGAGGGAGGATGTCGGTTCAATGCACTCCCGGGGGGCAAACCGAAGCGAGGTGAGCCATGTCCCCATTCTCGACCCGGATCCGCCGCGGCGCCTTGACTGTCTGCGGGCTCGCGATTCTCCTCGGGTCCGCCGTCGCCGCGCAGTCCCCGACGCCCGCCACCGAGACGAGTCCCGCCGAGGGCGCCGATCCCATCGATCCCATCGTTCCAATAAGGGCGGCGCTAGCGATCATCGAGCAGCACTACCGCGAGCCGGTCAGCCGGGAGCAGCTCGTGGCGGGCGCGCTCGAAGGGATGGTGCGCGAGCTCGATCCCTACAGCGAGTATCTCGACGAGAACGAGTGGCGCGAGTTCCACTCCAGCCTGCGCGCCGAGTTCGCGGGCATCGGCGTCCAACTCGCCATGGATACCGCCGGCACGCGGCCGGTGATCGCGCAGGCACTGCTCGGTTCTCCGGCCAAGGCGGCGGGACTGCGGGCCGGCGACCTGCTGCTCGCTGTCGACGGCCAATCGACCGAGGGACTCGGTATGGACCGCGTGCGCCAGCTCCTGCGCGGCGCGATCGACACGCCAGTGGACGTCTCGGTTCTCCATGCCGGGAGCGCTTCCCGAAGTCGATCACCGTCGTCCGGCGCCTGATCAAGACACCGAGCGTGCGCGGCATCCGGCGCGACGCGAGAGGCAACGACGAGTACCGGCTCGACGAGCACCGCGGGATTGGCTACCTGCATGTCGTGCACATGACGAGCGACACCCTGCCGAGGGTCGAGGAGGTTCTGCAGAAGATGGCGCGCAGCGGCCTCGGCGCCCTGGTGCTCGATCTGCGCGAATGCGTCGGCGGCTACCTCGAGGCCGGCGTCGGTGTGGCGGACCTCTTTCTCGAGCGCGGGCGGATTCTCACCGTGACCTCGCGCAGCGCGGCGCCGCGGGCCTACGACGCCCAGCCCGGCGTCGCGACCCGAATGCCGCTTGCCGTGCTGATCAACCAGGAGACCGCGTCAGCTTGCGAGATTCTCGCCGCCGCGCTCCAGGATCATGACCGAGCGGCCCTGGTCGGGCAGCGCACGTTCGGCAAGGGGTACGTGGGCAATCTCTTTCCGCTCGGCGAACACCAAGGCGGGCTGAAGATCACCGTGGCTTCGTTCCAGCGCCCGTCGGGGACCACCCTCGATCGTCACGAAGCTCCCGCGGGCTCGACGGATCCCGGCGTCGCCCCGGATCCCGGCCTGGAAGTGGTGGTCGAGGGCGAGGAGTACGACGCGTGGTTCGCCGACTTCATCCTCCTCGACTCGCCGATCGCGCCGGCCCACGGACCGGCCAAGGACCGACTGCTCGATCGCGCCGTCGGGGTGCTGATCGAGCGCATGGGCGCAGTGGCTGGCGGCGCGAATTGAATGTGTCAGGATGCGGCGCCGCCAGGAGGAACCCGGTGACCAAACTGCGCCGCCGCCGTTCTCGCGCTCCTTGCGCTGCTCGCGCTCGGCACCGCCGCACCGGGTTGCCGGCCCAGACGCCGGAACCCGTCCCGGAGCCTGCCGCATCGGCCTCGGCCGCGCCGGCCGACGACACCCCCAATACGGCTGGGGGCACAGCCGCTCCGGTCGAAGTCCCGCAACCCTCCGAGAAGGCGATGCGCTACTACCGCACCGGACACTGGGTGTGGGCGACCTATCTGCTCTGGGGCTTGGCGGTGCCGGCCCTTCTCCTGTGGAGCGGCTTCTCGGCGCGCATGCGCGATCTCGCGGCTCGCATCTCGCCGCGCTTCTACGTCCAGTTGGTGCTCTATTTCGCGCTCTACACGGTGGTCAACTGGCTCGCCGACCTGCCGCTCGGCTATCTCTTCGGGTTCGTTCGCCAGCACGCCTACGGCCTTTCGAACCAGACCCTCGCCAAGTGGACGAGCGACGCGGTCAAGGGGCTCGGAGTCGGCGTGATCGGCGGCGCGCTGGTGGTGTGGATCCCGTTTCTCCTGCTGCGCAAGAGCCCGCGCCGCTGGTGGATCTGGACCGCGGTGGCCGCCGCGCCGGTGATGATCTTCGGCCTCCTGGTGAGCCCGATCTTCATCGACCCGCTGTTCAACAAGTTCGGCCCGATGAAGGACAAGGCGCTCGAGCAGCGCATCCTGACGCTCGCCGAGCGCGCCGGCATCGAGGGCTCGCGGGTCTTCGAAGTCGAGAAGAGCGTCGACACCAAGGCGGTCAACGCCTACGTCACCGGGCTTTTCGGCAGCAAGCGCATCGTGCTCTGGGACACGCTGCTCGCCAAGCTCTCGCCCGAGGAAGTTCTCGGGGTGATGGGCCACGAGATGGGCCACTACATCCTGCAGCACATCTGGAAGGGCGTGCTGCTCGGAGTCGCGGTGGTGCTCTTCGCCTGCTGGGCGGTGGACCGCACCGCCCACCGGTTGATCCGCCGCTTCTCCCACCGCTTCGGCTTCACTCGCCTCGACGACCCGGCGGCGTTGCCGCTGATCGTGCTGCTGGTCGGTCTGGCGACCTTTCTCATCCAGCCGCTCGGCCTCGCCTGGTCACGGCACATCGAGCACGAGTCCGACCGCTTCGCGCTCGAGCTCACCCGCGACAACCGCGCCATGGCGATGGCCTTCGTCAAGCTGCAGCAGGAGAATCTCTCCAACCCTCGCCCGGGCCTGCTCTACAAGATCTGGCGTGCCTCGCACCCGCCGCTCGGCGAGCGCATCGACTTCGCCAATCGCTACCGGCCGTGGGAGTCGGGCAGCGAGCAGAGTCTATCAGGGCCGCTTCGGCGTGCGGTGAGCGGGGGAAGACTCCTCATCCGGCGGTGGGCTGGCGTATGCTAGGCCATGAGAATTGTGCCGAAGGCGATCGGCCTCGATGGGGAGGAACCTCGCATGCAGCGATATCCGAGCGCCCTTCGACTCCGATCTAACCGGTTCTCGCCGATCATCGTCACCGTCGCGACGTGCCTGTGCTTCGCCGCGGCGGGGTTCGCGGCATCCGGGCTGAGGCCACCGCTCGAGGGGGTGTCCCCCGGCGATCGTGAACGTGTCGCACCGATTCGCGACGGCTGTCCGACCTTCAGTTGGGCTGCCGTGCCGGGCGCGCAGGCGCACGAGCTCGCGGTCTACCGCTTCACCGGCAACGCGGCGAACGCGGCAGAGGATCCGGTGCTCACGCAGCGCGTCCCAGCGACGTTCTCCTGGACTCCAGATCTCGACGCGTGCCTTGAAGCCGGCCGCTACGCGTGGGTGGTGCGCGCGCGGACAGAAGTGGCTGGACGCGACTGGTCCGAGCCCCGGCACTTCGAGGTGAAGACGGGCTCCTCGTCCGCCGAGCTGCGCAAGGTGGTCGAGGACGTGCTCGCCGAATGGCTAACCGAGAAGCGCATCCCGCTTGCCGAAGCCAATGCGTTGCGCTCAGTGCCACTCTCGAACTACTCGCCGTCTGGCGGCAAGGGTCCGCAACCGCTCGCCGAGGCGGCCTTCACGCCGGCTCCATGCCAGGCAGGCCAGGAAGTCTTCGCCGACGTCGCCGCATCGAGTCCCTACTGCGCCGCGATTCAGCAGCTCTACGCGGATCAGCTGACCGCCGGCTGCGCCACCGGACCGCTGCGTTTTTGCCCCGACCTGCCAGTGTTGCGCAAGCATGTGGCGCTGTTTCTAGAGAAGGCATTCCACGCCAAGGACGCTCTGCAGATCGACGCGGGTGGCGAGTTCGCCTGTGGCATCAAGAGCGACGGCAGAGTCGTCTGCTGGGGGTTCAACGGCGACGGCCAGGTGAGCCCGGTACCTCCGGGAACCTACACCCAGATCTCGGCGGGCAGTTCTCACGCGTGTGGCGTGCTGACCAACGGCACCGTGGTCTGCTGGGGGCTCAACACCTCGGCGCAAGTCAGCCCGGTGACGGCGGGGGCCTACACACGAGTCTCGGCGGGAGGCAGCGCACACGTGTGGTTTGCAGACCAACAGCACCGTGGCCTGCTGGGGGAGCAACGGTTCGGGCCAGGTGAGCCCGGTGCCGCCGGGAACGTACATCGACGTCGCGACGGGCCAGTTTCACAGTTGCGGCGTGCAAACCGGAGGCGCCGTGGTTTGCTGGGGGGGCAACAGCAATGGCCAGGTGAGCCCCGTGCCGCCCGGCACCTACGCGCAGGTTTCGGCGGGTTTCACCCACACGTGCGGCTTACAGACCAACGGCACCGTGGCCTGCTCGGGGGAACAACGGTTCGGGCCAAGTGAGCCCGGTGCCGCCGGGCACCTACGCGCAGGTCACGGCGGGCCACAGTCACAACTGTGGCGTGCAAACCAACGGTGCCGTGGCCTGCTGGGGGTTGAACTTCTCGGGCCAGGTGAGTCCCGTGCCGGCAGGAACCTACGCGCAGGTTTCGGCGGGCGGTGCTTTCTCGTGTGGCTTGCAGACCAGCGGCGCGGTTTCCTTCTGGGGGAGTACCAGTTCCGGCGAGGCCAACCCGCCCCTGTGGTTCCCGTAGGGAGAGCGCTGCCGGCGCCAGGTCATCATTCACTTCCACTAACGTAAACTCCCGGCTCATGCCGGTGCCTTTCGCGATCAACGGCCTCGGCCGCATCGGCCGCGCCCTGGTGCGGGTCGCGCACGAGCGGCCGGGGCTCGAGCTGGTCGCCGCCAACGATCCGCCGAGCCGCGAGCAGCTCGCGCGCCTGCTGCGCCACGACACGGTGCACGGCAAGCTGCCCGGCGGCGTCGGCTGCGACGCGGGCGCGCTGGTGCTCGACGGCCGGCGCGTGGCGCTGCATCGCGAAGCCGAGCCGGGGAGGATTCCCTGGGCGGCAGAGCGGCGCTCGCATCGTGGTCGAGGCGACCGGGCGCTTTCGTTCGCGCGCGCCTCGCCGCGGCGCATCTCGGCGGCCCGGTCGAGCGGGTGATCGTCTCGGCGGTGGCCGCCGGACGTCGACGCCACGTTCTGCGTCGGCATCAACCACCGCGACTACGACCCCGCCCGGCACCGGTGATCTCGCAACGCCTCGTGCACCACCAACTGCCTGGCGCCGATGGCGCTGGTCCTCGATCGCCACTTCGGGCTCGAGCGCGGCCTGATGAACACCGTGCACTGCTACACCAACAGCCAGAACCTGGTCGACATGGCGCACGCCGATCCGCGCCGGGCGCGCGCCGCCGGCGCACAACATCATTCCGACCACCACCGACGCCATCCCCTCGATCGGCATGGTGCTGCCGCGCGCTCGCCGGCCGCATCGACGGCCTCGCCATGCGCGTGCCGGTGGTGGCGGGGTCGCTCGTCGACTTGACCGCCGAGCTCGAGCGCCCGGCCTCCCGCGCCGCCATGGCGGACGCCTTTCGCGCCGCCGAAGCGGGCGACCTGGCGGGCATTCTCGGCATCACCGACGAGGAGCTGGTGTCGTCGGATTTCATCGGCGACCCGCGCTCGGCGGTGGTCGACCTGCCGCTGCTCGAAGCGGTCGGCGAGCGCCTGGTGCGGGTGGTCGCCTGGTACGACAACGAATGGGGCTACGCCAACCGGCTCGCCGATCTGCTCGAGCTGCATCGGCGCGAGCGTCGAGTGAAGTCAGAGACGCCTCAGCGGAGGATGACGATGGCGAAGCTGCTGCACGCTCGACGATCTCGACCTGGCCGCGCTCGCGGAGCGGCGCGTCTTCGTGCGCGTCGACTTCAACGTGCCGCTGTCGAACGACGGCCGAGGTGACCGACGCCACGCGGATCGAAGAGGCGCTGCCGACGATCCGCGAGCTGCAGCAGCGCCGGCGCCCGCGCTGCTGCTCGCCTCCCACTGCGGCCGGCCCGAAGGGCAAGCCCGATCCCAAGTACACGCCTGCGCCCGGTGGCGGCCAAGCTCGCCGAGCTCCTCGGACGGCGGAGTCTCGCTTCGCCGACGGACTGCGTCGGCGAGCCGGCGCGCGTCGGCTGCCGCGGCGCTCGCCCCGGGCGGCGTCTGTCTGCTCGAGAACCTGCGCTTCCACGGCGGCGAGGAGGAGAACGATCCGGCGTTCGCCGACGCGCTCGCCGCGCTCGCCGAGGTCTACGTCGACGACGCCTTCGGCGCGCCCACCGCGCCCACGCCTCGATCGTCGGCGTGCCGTCGCGCCTCGCCGCGCAAGGCCGCCGGCCGCCTCCTGGTGCGCGAGGTCGAAGCGCTGGGCACGCCTGCTCGGCGAGCCCGAGAAGCCGTTCGCCGCCCTGCTCGGCGGCGCCAAGATCGAGGGCAAGATCGACACCCTGGAGAACCTCCTGCCGCGGCTCGACGTGCTGCTCATCGGCGGCGGCATGGCGAACACCTTCCTCGCGGCGCAGGGGCTGCGACCTCGCAGGCTCGCTCGTCGAGGCCGAGGCGGTGGAGCTGGCGCGCGGACATCCTCGAGCGCGCCGAGAGCCGCGGCATCGAAGTGTTCCTGCCCACCGACCTGGTGGTGGCGGACGATCTCGCCGAGCCCGGGCGGATCGAGACCGTCGCCGTCGATCCGATTCCCGCCGGCATGAAGGCGCTCGACGTCGGTCCGGCGACCCGCCAGGCCGTTCGCCGCAGGCGCATGCGGCCGCGCGCGGACGCTGTTCTGGAACGGGCCGCTGGGCGTCTTCGAGAAGCCGCCCTTCGATGCCGGCACGCGCGAGGTGGCCGCGGCGCTCGCCGAGCTGCCCGGGCTTCACCGTGATCGGCGGCGGCGAGACCGTCGCCGCCGCGCGCCAGGCCGGCGTGCTCGACCGGATCGGCCACGTCTCGACCGGCGGCGGCGCCTCGCTCGAGTTCCTCGCCGGGCACGACGCTGCCCGGCGTCGCGGTGCTGGCAGGCATGAGCGATCGACCGAGACGCCGGCCGCTGGTCGCCGCCAACTGGAAGATGCACCTCCTGCGCCGGCGAGGCGGTCGGCTACTGCCGCGTCGCTTGCGCGACGGGCTGCGGTGCGCGCCGGCGGCGGAGGTGGTGGTCTTCCCCTCGCTTCCCGCTGCTCCCGGCGGTCGTCCGAGGCGCTCGACGGGCAGCCGGCGTCGCCGTCGGCGGCCAGGATCTCCACCCCGAGGAGAAGGGCGCCCACACCGGCGACGTCTCCGGCGCGCAGCTCGCCGACGCCGGCTGCGCCTGGGTGCTCTGCGGCCACAGCGAGCGCCGGCGCGACCACGGCGAGAGCGGACGAGCTGGTCGGCCGCAAGGCCGCGGCGGCGGTGCGCGCCGGCCTGGTGCCCCTGGTCTGCGTCGGCGAGACGCCGCGACGAGCGCCAGGCCGGGCGAGACTTTCGCGGTCCTCGACCGGCAGCTGCGAGCGCGGCGTCTGGCCTCCCGGCCGGGCCGCTTCGCCCTGGCCTACGAGCCGGTCTGGGCGATCGGCACCGGCGAGACCGCCACCCCGGAGATCGCCCAGGAGGCCCACGCCTTCCTGCGCGAGTCGCTCGGCGAGCTCTGTGGAGCGCCGGCGAGCGGGCGTCGCGCATCCTCTACGGCGGCTCGGTGACGCCGGACAACGCCGCCGGCTCTGATCGCCCAGCCGGACATCGACGGCTTCCTCGTCGGCGGCGCGAGCCTTGACCCCGGGAAATTCCTCGCTATCATTCGCTGCTTCCGGCTAGCGGCGCCCGCCGAGTACGCGTCGCGGCTCCGCCGTGACGGCTTCCCGGAGGTCTGAACCGTGATCTATCTGCTGTACTCCTCCACGTCTCGTCTGTGTCTTCCTGATCCTCGTCGTCCTGCTCCAGCAGGGCAAGGGCGCGGATCTCTCGGTCTTCGGCGGTGGCACGACGCAGGCGGCCTTCGGCGCGCGCGGCGCGACGACGCTGCTCCACAAGCTGACCGTCGGCTCGTTCGTCGTCTTCATCCTGACGACGCTCGTCGATCGCCATCATGCAGGGCCGCCGCAGCGGCTCGTCGGTGATGGAAGGGCGCCGAGGCGCCCGCCACGGCGCCCGCCGATCCGGCCGCGGCGCCGAGCGAAACGCCCGCGGCGCCCGCGCAGCCGGCGCCCGCCGCAGCCGCCGGCGGCCACGCCGCCGCCGAGCAGCGCCCGGCCGAGCCGTCCGGCGAGTCCGCCGGCGCATGCTAGAATGTTCTTCGATGCCGAAGTGGCGGAATTGGTAGACGCGCACGTTTGAGGGGCGTGTGGGGTAACCCGTGCCGGTTCGAGTCCGGCCTTCGGCACCAACCCTCCTGACCGTTCGACGAGTCCCCGGCACCCCGGGGACTCTTGATTTTTCCCACCTTTGGTGCGATTCTGATCGCACGTCATCCATGTCGTGCTTGGCCGCTTGTCTTACGCCCGTGTAGGGTCGCGTACCCCCCGTTGATTCCGGAGCCGACCGCAGCGTGAGCCGCACCCTTTCGGGGAGGGGTGCGTCCGCCACAGAGGAGAGGGTGTTTCATAGCAGTCCGCAACCGAGTTCTGGGAGGAAGAACCCGTCATGGCTGAGACCGGCACCGTCAAGTGGTTCAACAACACCAAGGGCTACGGCTTCATCTCGCGCGACAACGGGGAGGACGTTTTCGTCCATCACACCGCGATCTCGGGCGATGGCTTTCGCACTCTCAACGAGGGCGAGCGGGTGTCGTTCGAGGTGGTGACCGGGCCCAAAGGGTTGCAAGCCCGCAACGTCATGCGCGGCTAGACACCGCGTTCCGGTGCGAACCGGGCATCGCCGCCATGGTGCGGTAGATTGGTTGCAGGAGGAACATCCGACGCCATGAGCGAGCCTACGCCCCCCGCTGCGCCGACCTCTTCCGTCGCGCCCGCCGCGCCGGCAGTCAAACCGGCGCCGCCGCCGCGCCCGTTGCCCAACGAGGACGACATCGAGCGCTGGGCGAACGGTGAAGAGGTGCCGCTGATCAGCGCGCTCTTCGACCAGCTCGACCTCGCCAAGTTCGATCTCCTCGTCACCCAGATCCGCAAAGAGGAGCTGCTGCCGCAGCACTGGCAGCCGCTGCCGACTCGTGCGCTGCCGGAGGAATCGGTCTTCGACGAGTTACCCGAGGTGGGCCGCCTGCGCGTCTTCTATCGCGATCACGACTTGTCGCGGCGCCGGGTCGACGCCCTGCGCGCCGGCTGGCGCGCGCTGCGCGGCAAGCGACCGTTGCTGTGGGAGACGGCCGATTTCTACGCCGCGTATCGGCGGCTGTTGCAGCAGAAGATCGCCGTCGCCGCCTACGAACTGTTGACCGCGCTGCGCGACGTATGGCGAACCGGCAGCCTGCCGCGCGGCAAAGAGCAACTGGTCATTCAGTGGCATTGTCTGGTGCAGGCCAGGCGGGTGACCAAGAAGTAGGCCGGAGAAAAACGAAAGCGGGCCGAACGGCCCGCTTGCGAGAGTTCATTCTTCAGACGAGAGGTGGTTCAGGCGAGACCCGAACGGCGCTCCTCCGCCAACTTACGCAACGTCTTCTTGCGCGCCTGGATCTCCTTGCGCTTACGCTTCACTGAGGGCTTCTCGTAGTGCTGACGCTTCTTCAACTCGGTGAGGATTCCTGCTTTCTCACACTTGCGCTTGAAGCGCCGCAACGCGTTCTCGAAGCTCTCTTCTTCGCGCACGTGCACGACCGGCATGCTGAACTCACCTCCTCACGACTCGACCCGCCGACATCCCTGCGGGAAAGGGGCATTGTGTCCCAGTCCCCCCGGAGATGTCAATCCGAGGCGCGCTCGAGACGCCGGCCACGGACGGCTAAATGCCCGCCGATCAAGGGTTTTGGCCTGGTGTCTTCTTGACACCCGGAGGTCGCGCGGGAATAATCATTCGGGATTCGTGTGGCTCGAGACGGAGCGGCCGGCGACTGGGTCGCGGAGGATCTAGATGGCTTTTCCCGAACGCATCGCGGAGCTTGACCGCCAGATTGCTGCCGCCGTCGAGCGCGCCGTCGCCGGCATGCGGGCCGAATTCCAGGGCCGTCTCGACCGGCTCGGCGACGAGCTCAAGCGCTCGCTCGCGCAGGAGCTACCGCCAGCGAATCTGCCGCCCTCGTATCTCGCCGCTGCCGACATCGAACCATTGACCAGCGAGGCCGCCAACCAGGCGGCGCAGAGCGCGCGCGCGCACGGCCTCGCCGAGCTGCGCGATGCGGTGGCGGCGATCGACCGGGCCCGCCAGCAGGGCGACATCCTGCGCGCCTTGCTCGCCGGCGCGATCCAGCACGCCTCGCGGGTCGCGCTCTTCCTGGTTTCGCCCGATGGCGTCCGTGGCTGGTCCGCCGCCGGTTTCGCCGACGACGGCAAGATGACCGAGTTGTCCGCGACCTGGTACGAGGACGAGACTTGGCTCGAGCTGCGCCAGGGGCTCGGTTCGGTCGAGCTCACCGCCGCCGACTGCACGCGTCTGCTGGCCCGAGCCGAGGATTCGCTGCCGCTGGGTGGCGCGCTCCTGCCGCTCGTGCTGCGCGATCGCGTGGCGGCGGCGATCTATGCCGACCGGCTCGACGAGCAGGCGGTTTGGTCGCTGCCAGCCCTGCAGACCCTGACCTGGGCCGCCGCGCTGGCGCTCGAGACACTGCCGTTTCGCGAACGCTCCTCGACACCCACCCTGCGCTCGCTCGCCGACGCGGAAGGGGAAAGCGGGCTGGCGCTGTGGGACCCGCAGACGGTCATCGAAACCGAGCCGGAGCCAGTGGCGGTCGCCTTCGAAGAGGTCGTCGAGCTCGAAGCCGGCACGGTCGAAGAGCCCGCACCCTCGCCATTCGATGCGGTCCGCGAGGCCGTGTCCTGGGAAGCCGAGCCGTTGCCGGAAGTGACCGCAGCGGCGGGTTTCGCCTTCGACGAACCATCGTACGTCGAGGTAGAGCCGCCGGCGCCGGTCGTAGAGGCCCCGGCTGTCGAAGAGCCGGCTGAGATCGCCGGCGAGTGGATGTACGAGGAGGCGCCGGCGCCCGAGCCACCGCCGCCGGCGCTGGTGGAGCCGGCCGCCACGGTCGCCTTCGAGGCCTGGCGCCCCCAACCCGAGCCCGTTCCGGCGCCGCCACCGGAGCCGCCCGTCGATCTCGAGGTACCGGAGCCGCCGCCGCTGCCTCCCGTCACTCGCGAGGAGCCGCGCCCGTCGGCCCTCGACATGAGCGAGGACGACACGTACTTGCTGTCGCGCGAGCCGCGCACCGCCGCGGTGCCGCCGCCGCCGCCGGTTGCCGAGCCCGCTCCCACCGCGTCCGCCACCCAGGAGATGCCGTCGGTCGACGAGGATGTGACCCATCCCGGCATCGTGCCGTCGCCGGTGGTGACTGCCGCCGTGCCCCAGCCAGCCAAGTCGGGCTGGCAGAGTGGTGGCAGCACCGAGGTTGCGCCTCCGCCCGACCTGCAGGGCCCGGGCTGGGCTTTCGCGACCACCCGCATCCCGACTGTGCAGGCGGCGCCCGAAGACGCGAGTCACGACGAGGCGCGGCGACTGGCGCGTCTGCTGGTGAGCGAGATCAAGCTCTACAACGAGGAGCAGGTCGAAGACGGACGGCGCAACCGCGACATCTACGAGCGTCTGAAGGAAGACATCGATCGTTCGCGCCAGATGTACGAGGAGCGCGTCGAGGAGCGCATACGCAACACCACGGATTACTTCTACCAGGAGCTGGTGCGCATTCTGGCCGGGGGCGATCCCCGGGCAATGGGCATTTGAGCAGCGCGGCACCCGCAGCGCGGACGTGAAAGCCCTCGTTCTCCTGTTCCTCAGCGCGGCCTCGCTCCTGCTGGCGCCGGCCGCGCAGCAATCCTCTGCACCGGCTCTTGCGGTGGTCGCGCCGATCGCCGTCGAACCGTTCGCGGCGGCGGCCCAGGCGCTGCGCGAACGCGATTGCACTCGCGCCTACCACGAGCTCGGCCAGGCCGCGCGACTCGACCCGGCGCTCGCCGCTCCAGCCCAACTCCTGCTCGGGCTCTACGCGCACGCCTGCGACGATCCGGCGCGGGCCGAGGCCGGCCTCTTCGCGGTCTCCGGCGGCGAGCTCGACGATTGGCGCTTGCAGCTGCTCGCCGACAGCGCCGCGGCCGCCGGCCATCAGCCGGCCGCCGAGGCGGCCCTGCACGAGCTGCTGGGAGCGCATCGTGACTCGCCGCTCTGGCCGCGGGCCCTGCTGCGTGCGCTCGAGCTCGCCGCGACCAACGACAACCCGGCTCGCGCCCGCGAGCTGGTCGCCGCCGGGCGCGCGGCGCAGCTGCCCGCGGAGTCGGCGGCGAGCCTCGAGGCCTTCGCCTGGCAGGTGGCCAGCAAGAGCGGCGACGACGCAGAGGCCCGCCGGGCGGCGCGGTATCTGCTGGTCAAGGCGCCCTTCGTCGCTTCCGACCTGCAAGTGGTCGACGTCTTCCGCGGCCCGGGTGGGACGCTCGACTGGACCTTCCTGAACCGCGAGGAACGCCACCAGCGGGCGCGGGCGCTGCTCGACGCCGGCATCACGACCGGCGCGCTGCAGACCCTCGACGCCTTTCCGCTCGCCGAACGCGACAACCGCTGGCACGTCGAACGGGCTCGCGCCCTGACGCTCGATCATCGCGGCGGCGAGGCGCTCGCGCTGCTCGCCGGCCGGCGCGGTGTCGACCCCGCCGAGGAAGCGGCGCTGGAGTACGGGCGCGCCCAGGCCGCGCTCGACAGCGCCACGGCGCGCCGCGGGGCCAAGACCCTGCCGTCGAGCGAGCGCGCCCGCCTGCGCGTCGAGTATCGCCGGCACTTGTGGAGCGTGGTGCGGCTCGACGCCGACCCCGAGCTCGCGCGCCCGGCGCTGCGTGAGCTGTGGACCGAGCTCGAGGACGATGGTCAATTCGAAGAGGCGATGCAGGCTCTCGCACTGCTGCGCCAGCTCGATCCAACCGACACCAGCGGCGCCCGCTTCCTTTTCGACCTCGGCTGGGGAGAGTTCCGCACCGGTAACGCCACCGGCGCGATCGGCAGTTGGAGCCGGCTGCGCGAGTTCTATCCCGAGGCCCGGCTGGCGCGCGCCGCCCAGTACTGGACGGGACGTGCTTTCGAGAAGCTGGGCGAGCGCGAGCGGGCACTCGCCATCTACCGCCAGGTGGCGGCGGCCTCGGCCAACGACTTCTATCGCCGCCACGCCGCCAACCGTCTCGGCGGCGCGACTCCCGCGGTGGCGGTGGTGAGCACGCCCTGGCCGAGTGGTCCGCAGTGGCAGCGCGCCGAGCGGCTCAGCGATCTCGGGCTCGACGCCCTGGCGCTCGCCGAGCTCGACGCGCGAGTGGCGCGCTCACCGGAGGAGTCGGCGGCGGTGCCGCAAGTGGCGCTGCGCGCCCGCGTCCTCTCCCGTCAGGGATCCACCCGCGAGTCGCTGCGGCTCCTGCGCCAAGCCTTCCCCGAGCTCGGCGGACCCGACCAGGGGGCCGCGCCGGCCGAAGCACTGGCGCTCTTCTACCCACGCGACTACTCCGACGCCATCGCTCGGGAGGCGGGTCGTCAGGCGGTGCCGGTGGAGCTGGTGTTCGGCATCGTCCACCAGGAAAGCGGCTTCGACGCCCAGGCGGTGTCGCGGTCCGGCGCCCGCGGGCTGATGCAGCTCATGCCGCCGACCGCGCGCGAGCTGGCGAAGAAACTCGGCTTGCCGTACTCGACGGCGCGGCTCTCCGAGCCGGACTTCAGCCTGCGCCTCGGGACCTCGTACTTCCGGCAAGTGCTGGACATGTTCGACGGCAACGTCGAGCTGGCGCTGGCGGGCTACAACTCGGGTCCGTTTCGAATTCAACGCCTCTGGCGCGAGGCGCCGGTGCGCGACATCGACCTCTTCGTCGAGGATCTGCAGCTCGACGAGCCGCGCCTGTACGTCAAGCGCATTCTGGTGGCGAGCGACAGCTACCGGCGTCTCAACCCCGGATCCTGAGCATGCGTTTTCGAGGCCGTGTCCGCGCGGGCCTCGCGCTCGGCGCCGGGATCGTGTTCGCCGCCCTCGCCAGCGCCGGCTGCCGCGCCAAGCCCGCCGCCGAACCGCCGCCGATCGTCCTGGTGACGCTCGAGGGTCTGCGCCCTGACGTCCTGGCGCGCTTCGGCGGCAAGGGCGACCTGGCGCCGGCGCTCGAGCGCTTCGCCGCCGAGGCTGACTGGCAGGGCCGCGCGGTCGCCGTCTCGAGCGCGCCGGGTCCGGCGCTGGTCGCCCTGCTCAGCGGCCTCGCGCCCCACCAGTTCGCCGACTGGAGCTCGGGCCGCCCGCGCCTGCCCGCCGATCTCGAGAGCCTGCCGGAAGCTCTGCGCCGGGCGGGTTACCGCACCGCCGGATACCGCGAGGGCGATCTGGTGCGTCACCAGCTGAGCCTGGCGCGCGGTTACGACCTCTACCAGCCGCTCAATCCGCGCCCCCGCGTGCTGGCCGCGCTGCGCACTCTGCGCGCGTCCCGCGACTTCATCTGGCTGCACTCGAGCCTGCCCGGCGGCGAAACCCTGGTGCTGCGAGACCGCTTCCACGAGCGGCTGCCGGCGGCACCCGAGCCCCTGCCGCGCCGCCTGCGGCAAGGCGGCGGGGAGTCGATCTCCGACGATGCGGCCCGCAACGCGCTCTACGCCTCGAACGTCGCCCAGGCGGATCTGGAAACCGGCGCGCTGCTCGCCGAGCTGCGCGAGCACGGCCCCTGGGACCGCACGCTCGTGGTGGTGGTGGGAGTGACCGGCTGGAGCCCGGAGTTGAGCCGGAGCCGCGGCGGAGTGTTCGACCGCGCGGCGCTCGAAGTGCCGCTGCTGATCAAGCTGCCGAAAGAGCCGCCGGCACAGATCGCGCTCGCGCCCACCGAGCGGGCGAGCGCCAGGCGGATCTTCGCCACCTTGGTCGAGGCGGCGGGGGTGCAAGCCCTCCCGGCGGCCGCGGCGAGCCTCTTTCGCGACGCTCCGGCGGGCGCCCTCTCCGAGCGCTTCGGCGGCAACGGCATCAACGAGTTCTCGCTCGTCGAAGGCGACCTGCGGCTGGTGAGGACGCTGCGCTTCGCCGAGTCCGAGCCCGAATGGGACGCGGCGCGCACCCACGCGGCCGGCCGTGGCGCCGCACCCACCGGCGACACGGCGCGGCGCATCCTGCGGCGGGTCGAGCACGCCTTCGTGCGCACCCCGCCGTACTCCGGCGGCGAGATCTCGCTCCGCCTGGAACGCTGGCCGGAGCGCGGCTCGGCCGAGCCCTTGGAGAACGCGGACCGGCTCGCCGAGCTGGCGGCGGCGCTCGACCGCGCCTACTACGCCTTCGTGGACGAAGAGCGCGCGCCCGCCGTCGAGGAGGCGGGGCGCGGCACCACGCGGTGACCGGCGGTGATATAGTGCCGGGTTCCTGGAAGGGTTGCTAGGGGTCCATAGCTCAGCGGTGAGAGCATCCGGCTCATAACCGGCAGGTCCCTGGTTCGAATCCAGGTGGACCCACGAAGGGACCACGCGGCTTGAACGACACTCCCATTCACGGCACCAGGCCCGCGCGCGGCAAGCAGCCGTCCGCCAGCGGGTTGGCCCGCTCTTGCAATCCCACGAGGGGGTGCTTCGGCACCCCCTCGATTCATTTTTCGAGACTATGACGACCATGACGACGCAGCCACTCGACACCATCGTCGCGCTCCAACAGGCCCTGCGCCGGCTCGCCGAGGGCGAAGCGCGCCTCTCCGGCATTCCGGACTGGATGCAGGAGCTGCACGACCGAGCACGCCGGGCGACGCGGCGAGATCGCAGCCCTCGAAGCCCAGGCCGAGACCGCCGCCCAGGATCGGCGCGGCGCCGAGCGCCAGATCGAGGACGCGCAGGAGAAGCTCAAGCACTACCAGCAGCAGATCGGGCTGGTACGCACCCAGCGCGAGTACGGCGCGCTGCTGCAGGAGATCGACGGCGTCAAGGCGTCGGTGAAGGGGCTCGAGGAGCAGGCGCTCGGCGCCCTCGAGCGCGCCGAGCAGGCGCAGTCCCAGCTTGGCGAGGCGCGCGAGGCGTTCGCGCGAGCTCGACGAGCGCTACGCCGCCGAGCTCGCAAAGTGGGAGGCGGAGAAGCCGGCGGTGCAGGGCCGAGGTCGAGAGCGTGCGCGGCACGGTCGCCGATCTACGGGCTCAAGTACCGCTGCCGCTGCTCTCGCAGTTCAACCGGCTTTTCGTGCGCTACCAGCGGCGCGGCTTTGGCGCCGATCCGCAAGCTCGGCGCGTGCCGGGGGCATGGAATCCTGGTCGTGCGGCGCCTGCAACTACCGCGTGCGGCCGCAGGTGGTGGTCGAGATCCGCACCCAGGGCTCGCTCATCGAGTGCGATAGCTGCAAGCGCATCCTGTTCGTCGAGGGGATCCTCTGAGCCACGCCCCGCGGGTGGCGCGCGCCTGGATCGACGGCGGGGCGCGCGGCAACCCGGGACCGGCCGGCTTCGGAGTCTTCGCCGAGCTCGAGACCGCCGACGGCGTCGAGCCGACCGAGATCTACGGCTTTCTCGGCTCCACCACCAACAACGTCGCCGAGTACACCGGCCTGCTGGCGGCGCTCGAGTGGGCGGCGCGCCAGGGCGTCGAGCGGCTCGACTTGCGCAGCGACAGCGAGCTCCTGGTCAAGCAGCTATCCGGGCAGTACAAGGTCAAGGCGCCGCATCTCGTGCCGCTGTTCGCGCGTGCCTCGGCGCTGCGCCGCCGCATCCCGCAGCTTTCGATCCGCCATGTGCGCCGCGAAGAGAACAAGCAAGCCGACGCGCTCGCCAACCGCGCCATGGACGAGCGCACGCCGCCGCCCGACTGGCTCGGGACCTAGGCGAGCGGATCCAACCGGTAGAGTAGGGCGGTGAGCGAGACCGCCGCTTCGATCGCGCAGAACCTGGCCGCGATTAGCGCCCGCATCGCCGGCGCCTGCGGCCGGGTCGGTCGCGATCCGGCGGGCGTCACCTTGATCGGCGCCTCGAAGCTGCAGCCGGTCGAGGCGCTCAGCGCCGCCTACGCCGCGGGCTTGCGCCACTTCGGTGAAAACCGCGTGCAAGAGGCGCAGCGCAAAGCGCCGGAGCTTCCGGAAGACGTCGTCTGGCATCTGCTCGGTCCGCTGCAAACCAACAAGGCCAAGGTCGCCGCGCAACTATTCCGTGTTCTCCACGCCGTCGATCGTCTGAAGGTCGCGCACGCGTTGTCGGCGGAGTACGACCGGAACACCACGCCGCTCGACATCTTTCTCGAGGTGAACGTCGGCGCCGAGCCCACCAAGCATGGCTTCGCCCCGGGCGCCGTGGCTGCAGCGGCGCGCGAGATCAGCGGTCTGCCCGGCCTGCGGCTGCTCGGCCTGATGGCAATCCCGCCGGAAGAGGAAACGGCCGAGCGCATGCGCTCCTGGTTCCGCACCCTCGCCGCGCTCCGCGACGAAGTCGCGCATCAGCCGCAGCTGCGCGATCGCGGCTTCCCCGGCGCGCTGTCGATGGGCATGAGCGGCGACTTCGAGATCGCGGTCGAAGAGGGCGCCACCCACGTGCGGGTCGGCACCGCGTTGTTCGGCGCCCGCGCCGTCCCGGCCTAGTGGCCGGCCGTGGTAACATGCACACTTCTCTGTGCAGCACAGATTATTGAGCAATGAACTTCGCCCGCGGCTTCGGCTTCTCCGTCCTCCAGCTCGTCTTGAGCCTGTTGTGGGCGTATACCTGGGTGGTGATCATCCGGGCGGTGATCACCTGGGTGAATCCCGATCCCCACAACCCGATCGTGCGCATCCTCTACCAGCTCACCGAGCCGGTGCTGCGCCCGATCCGCAAGCTGGTGCCGCCCTACAAGCTGGGCGGGCTCGATCTTTCGCCGCTCATCCTCATCCTGCTCATTCAGCTGGTGCGCTCGACCATCGTCTACACGGTCTACGGCACACCGGCGAGTCTTTTCTAGGAGTCTCGACATGGCCATGACGCCGCGCGACGTGCAGAACATGCGCTTCACCCAGAAAATGCGGGGCTACGACCCGCAGGAGGTGGAGAGCTTCCTGGCGCTGGCCGCCGAGGAGTTGCAGCAGACGCTGGGCGACAACGAGCGCCTGCAGCGGGAGAACGCGCGAGCAGCGCGAGCGTCTGCGGGTCTCGGACGAGGAGAGAAGCAGCTCCAGGAGACGCTCCTGCGCGCCCAGCGCGTCGCCGACGAGATCGTCGCCACCGCGCGGCGCGAGGCCCAGTTGCTGGTCAAGGAAGCCGAGCTCACCGGCGACAAGATCGTGGACCAGGCGATCGAGCAGTCGACCCGCATCGAGGGCAAGATCAGCCGAGCTGCGCATCGGGCGGCGCGAGATGCAGCTCAAGTTCAAGAACACCCTCGACCTCTTCGCGCGCATCCTCGAGGCCGACATGTCGGAAGAGGAACCGCGCGGCGGCACGCTCCACACCCTGCCGCGCAAGCGCGAAGCTAAGGTGGCGCCGCTGTCGCCGCCCGCGGCGCGGCTCTTTCCCCACTACGACTCCGAAGCCCTCGCGGCGCCCGAGGCGAGCCCTCGTGCTCGCCCGCCTGCTCGAAGACGGCGACGGCGGACGATCTGAGTGCGCTCTTCGTCGAGGTCGACGAGGTCGCGGTGCGCGACTGGTTCGCCGGCGCGCGCCGGGCGCGCCCTGTCGCGGCGCAGCCGCGCTTTCTGGGGGCTCGTGCTGGGTCTGGATCCGCCGCCCGCGCCGGCCGCTCGCTCACGAGCTCTGGCCGCTCGCCTGACCGCGATGAGCCTCTCTCCGCGCCGCTCTCGCCTCCCGAGTCAGGAGATCCTGCCAGCGCCTGGCAGCGCGGCCCTGGGCGAGCGAGGCCTACCTCGCCGGCTCGGCAGCGCTGGCGCTCCACGTCGGCCACCGCCCGGTGCGCGACCTCGACTTGATGCTCGGCAGCAACCGCCTGGCGCCGCAGGAACGCCGCGACCTGCTCGGCGACCTGCGGCAGAGCGACCCGGGGACGACGGTCGAGACGGCGCGCGACGGCTACCTCTTCGCCCGTTCGGAGAACGGCGTCGGGTTGCGCTTCTTCTACTACCCCTATCCGCTGGTCGAGCCCGAGGAGGCGTGCCTCGGTCTCGCGTTGCTTCGCTGGCCGATCTCGGACTGATGAAGCTCGCCGCGATCATCTCGCGCGGCGAGCGGCGCGACTTCGTCGACCTCTATCTTCTGACCCGGCGCATCGCCGCTCGGCGAGCTCCTGACTCGCGCCGAGGACAAGTTCGGCCACGTCGGCGATTTCCCGCTCCAGGCGCTGAAGTCGCTCGCCGACCTCTCCGCGATGGGCGGCGAGCCGATGCCGCGCCTGGCGCGGCCGCTCGATTGGCGGGAGGTCGAGGACTGGCTGCGGACCGAGGTGCGCGAGCTGGCGCGGGCGCGGGTAGGGCTCTCCGAGGCGCCGACCGATTGGTTAGACTCCCTCAACAGCGGCCATGAGCACGCTGTTGATTCACAACCTCGCCGAGGTGGCGACGCCCACGCGGGCGCTCGTCGCGCATCGGACCCAAACAGGGTCAGGTGGCGCGCCACGCCGGCGCCGAGGTGGTCTGCCGCGACGGCCGCATCGCCTTCGTGGGCTCGCGCGCCGAGCGCGAGCAGGCGTTCGAGTCGCTGCCGCGACGCCACCGCGCTCGACGGCCGCGGCGGCACGCTGATTCCGGGCTTCGTCGACCCGCACACCCACCTGCCGTGGGCCGGGACGCGCGAGGACGAGTTCGCGATGCGGCTCGCCGGCAGGACCTACCAGGAGATCGCGGCGGCGGGCGGCGGCATCCTCTCCACCGTGCGCTCGACGCGGCAGGCACCCGAGGAGCGAGCTCGCCGCGGCGACGGTGCGGCGGATGAATCATCTGCTCGCCTGGGGCACCACCACCGCCGAGGCGAAGAGCGGCTACGGCCTGTCGCTCGAGGACGAGCTCAAGCAGCTGCGCGCCATCCGCCGCGCGGCCGAGAACCATCCGGTCGACCTCGTGCCGACGCTCCTCGCGGCGCACGAGGTGCCGCCCGAGTACCGCAAGAAGCGCCACGACTACCTCGAGCTGATCTGCAAGGAGATCGTGCCGCAGGCGGCGCGCGAAAAGCTGGCGCCGTTTCTGCGACGTCTTCTGCGAGAGCGGCGTGTTCTCGGCCGCCGAATCGCGACGGGTGCTGGAAGCGGGCAAGGAGCACGGCCTGCGCCCGCGCCTCCACGCCGACGAGTTCGTCGACTCCGGCGGCGCCGAGCTGGCGGCCGAGCTCGGAGCCCTCTCGGCCGATCACCTGATGGCGGTGTCGCCCGCGGGCATCGAGGCCCTGGCGCTGGCCGGCGTCACCGCGGTGCTTCTCCCGGGCACCAGCTTCTTCCTCATGAAAACCAACTACGCCCCCGCCCGCCGCCTGATCGAGGCCGGCGTGCCGGTGGCGCTCGGCACCGACTGCAACCCGGGCTCCTCGCACACCGAGTCGATGCCGATGGTCATGGTGCTCGCCGTGCTGCAGCTGGGGCTCACCATCGAGGAAGCCCTGACCGCCGCCACCCTCAACGCCGCCTGCTCCCTCGGCCTGGGCGAGGAGATCGGCTCGATCGAAGTCGGCAAGCGCGCCGACCTGGTGCTGCTCGACAGCCCCGAACGTGCTGCATCTGGTCTACCACTACGGCATCAACCCGGTCGCCGCGGTGGTGAAGAACGGCCAGGTCGTACACCGCGTTCCGGGATTCTGAAGCGCTACTCGCGCAGCGCGAAACGAGGTGCCAGTCGATTCGTAGCAGCGATGAAGCGAGCGGGCGGTTGACGACGTAACTCAAGTCTTTTCAGGTATTTGTCGACGGCCGAGTCGGCGTAGTCAGCAGTAGGGCTGTTTGACTACGAATCGACTGGCACCTCGCGCGGCACCTCGGGCTACCGCAGAAGCTAGCCGCTGACGTTCAGCAGCACACGCCGTAGCGCCGCCCCGACTTCTAGGGCGACGGCGGCCAGGGCGGCGCTGGGGATCATCTGCAGGGCGCCTTGCGGGTTCATGGCGCGCACCACGACCGTGTCGTTCTCTTCCGCCACCACGACGTTGCACGGCAGGAGCACCGCGACTTCCGGCGCCGCGAGGAGGGCGCGGTAGGCCGAGGGTGGGTGGCAGGCGCCGAGGATGAGCTGGGGCGGAATGTCGACGTCGAGCTTCTCTTTCAGTTTGGCGCGCAGGTCGATCTCGGTGAGGACGCCGAAACCCTCGTCGGCGAGGGCGGCGCGGCAGCGCGTCACGGTTTTCTGGAAGCCGTGCGGCGAGGTGACCTCGAAGGCGACGGCGCTCTCTTTCATCGTGAGTCTCCGGCGCGGCCGTAGAATCGTCGCGCGATGAGCGAGACGCCACGCACGCTGGCCGATCTAGTGTGGCACATCCGCGACGCGCACCCGCCGCGCCCCGATCTCCTGGCGATCAAGCGCCGAGGCGGTGTTGAGCGCTGGTCGACCTCGCGATTCTTGGACGAGATCCACGCCGCGGCGCTCGAGCTCGAAGCGCGCGGCCTGCGCCGCGGCGACCGGCTGGCGATCTACGCCGAGAACTGTCCGGAATGGCACGCGGCGGACTTCGCCTGTCAGCTTCTCGGCGTGGTCAGCGTGCCGCTCTATCCGACGCTGCCCCCGGCGCAGGTCGGCGCGATCCTGCGCGACGCGCAGGCGAGCGCAGTGGTCTACAGCGACACGGAGAAACGGGAGGTGCTGCGCGCGGCGCTCGACGGCGCCCGTTCACCGCTGCTGGTGGCGATCGAGGAGGACGCGCGCGCCGATAGCGCCGGCGCCGCTACCTGGAGAGAAATCATCGCCGCGGGCCAGCCCCAGCGCGAGCGCGCACCGCTCGAGCGCTTCGCTGGCCGCGTGGCGCCGGAGGATCTCGCCTCGCTCATCTACACCAGCGGCACCGGCGGTGATCCGAAAGGCGTCGAGCTCACCCACCGCGCCTTCGTGGCAAATTTCCTCGCCGTTGCCGCGGTTTTCCCGGCCGGCCCGGAAGATCTCGCGCTGTCGTTCCTGCCGCTCTCGCACGTCTTCGAGCGCACCGCGGACCACCTGTTTTTCTATCGCGGCGTCGCCATTCACTACGTGCCCGCGGTCGAGCGTGTGCCTCCGGCGCTGCTCGAGGTACGGCCGACGGTGCTGCCTTCGGTGCCGCGGCTCTATGAGCGCGCCTATCTCAAGATCCAGAGCCAGCTCGCCAAAGAGTCGCCGCGCAAGCGCAAGCTCTTCGCCTGGGCGCTCGCGACCGGCAAGCGGGCGCTGGCCCGCCGCGAAGCCGGCCGGCGTGTCGGTCCGTTTTTGAGCTTGAAGGAGAAGCTCGCCGCGCGCCTCGTATTCCGCAAGATCCAGTCGCGATTCGGTGGGCGTATGCGCTTCGCGATCTCGGGCGGCGCGCCGCTGCCGCGCGAGGTCGGCGAGTTCTTCGCCGCCATGGGCGTCGTCGTCTATCAGGGCTACGGCCTCACCGAGACCGCGCCCGTGCTCACCGTCAACCACCCCGCGGCGCATCGCCTCGGCTCGGTGGGACGGCCGCTGCCGGGAGTCGAGATTCGCATCGCCGCGGATGGCGAGATCCTGGCCAAGACGCCCGCCCTCATGCGCGGCTACTGGCGCAAGCCCGAAGCGACCGCGGAGGCGATCGACGCCGAGGGCTGGTTTCACACCGGGGACATCGGGCACCTCGACACCGACGGCTTCCTCTTCATCACCGATCGCAAGAAGGACATGCTGGTGACCTCGGGCGGCAAGAACGTGGCGCCGCAGCCGATCGAGGAAGCTCTCATCGGCACCGGAGCGTTCGTCCAGGCGGTGGCGATCGGCGATCGCTATCCCTACATCACCGCGCTGGTGGTGCCGAACTGGGAGCTCCTCGGCGCCGAGCTCGGCGTCGCCGACTCCGTCGCGTTGCGCGAGGATCCGCGCGTCGAGGCCCGCTTGGACGCCGCGGTCGATTCGGTCAACGCCCACCTCGCCGAGCACGAGCGGGTGCGGCGCATCCGAGTCCTGCCCGCCGAGCTGACGGTCGCCGCGGGCGAGCTCACGCCGACCATGAAGCTGCGCCGCCGGGCGATCGCCGAGCGCCACGGCTCGACCATCGCCTCGCTGTACCTCAAGTCGCAACGCCTGGACGGCGGCGAGTAATATTCACTCTCCGCCGCTCCGGGCGGCGGTCACTCAAGGAGACCGCAATGAAGCGCATCACTCTTTCCATCGCGATCGCGGCCCTCATCGCCGCGGCCACTCTTCCCGCTCGCGCCGACGAGACCAAGCCGGCTGAGGCGAGCAAGGAGACCAAGACCGTGACCACCGCCTCCGGCCTGCAGTACGAAGAGGTGAAGATCGGCACCGGCGACGAGGCCAAGACCGGCCAGACCGTGCGCGTGGCCTACACCGGCTGGCTCACCAATGGCACGAAGTTCGATTCGTCGGCCGGCAAGCAGCCCTACAGGTTCAAGCTCGGCAACTCCGAGGTCATCGCCGGCTGGGACGAGGGCATCGTCGGCATGAAGGTGGGCGGCAAGCGCAAGCTCACCATTCCGCCCAGCCTCGGCTACGGCGAACGTGGCTATCCGGGAGCGATTCCGCCGAACGCGACGCTGCTCTTCGATGTCGAGCTAGTGGAGATCGTCAAGTAGGACCTTTCCTTCGCCCTCTCCCTCCGGGAGAGGGCAATCCGTTCTCCTCACGCAATGTTCACCACCTCCGCCGCCGACTTCCTCGCCGCGTACTCCCCCGAGCGCTTCCCGCCGCGCGATCCGGCCACCGCACGCGCGGCGTTTCTGGTCAGTCCCGAGGGTTTCTCGCTCGCCGCGGAATCGGCGCAGGACAACGTCTACATGCGTATGGCCGAGGCGACCGACCCGAATCGCGCGCTCGCCGAGCACGCCGCGCTCGCCCGGGCGCTCGCCGAGGAACTGCCGGTGGTGACTTTCCCCGGCAACCCGGCCACGCCGGACGCGGTCTTTCCCAACAACGTCTGGGGCACCACCCGCGGTCACCTCGTCGTCGGCCGCATGCGCCACGCCGTGCGCCGACGTGAGAGCGAGCGCCGCGACATTCGCGACTTCTTCGAGCGCGTGCTGGGGTACGACACCCACGAGCTGCCGCAAGGAGTCGCCGAGCTCGACGGGCGCTCTGGTCATTGATCGCGCCCGGCGCATCGGCTACTGCGGGCTCTCGGAACGTTGCGATCTCGAGGGCGCTCGGGCCATGCACGACGCCTTCGACCTCGCGCTCACCTTCGCTTTCCCCCTCGCCGCCGGCGAGTACCACCTCAACGTGCTCCTCGCGGTCCTCGCCGGCCGCGCCGCCATCGCTCACCGTCCGTCGACCGGCGAAGAGGCCGCGGCGGCGATCTCGGCGGTCTATCCGGATCGCGTGCTGTGGCTCGACGACCGCGAGAAGAAGGCCTTCGCCGGCAACGCCATCTCGTTGCGCGCAGACTCGGTGTGGATGAGCGAGCGGGCGGCCGGCGACCTGCGCGAGGAGAGTCGCGCCGCGCTCGCACGTTGGGGCTTCGCGCTGCGCACGGCGCGGCTCGATGAGATCGAGAAAGCCGGCGGCAGCCTGCGCTGCTGCGTTGCCGAGATCTACTGAGGCGGGCTCGGAGGGCTCGGCGGCCCCAGCGGTATCGCTTCGAAGCGCACGCTCGCCACCGTCGACTCCCAGCCGATCCACAGTGTGCCACCCGTTTCGCCATGGACGGAAAGCGCGATCGATAGACGCTCGAGCGGCGACGGGATCCGCTCGACCAGCATCGGCACCCGCGCCACGTCGAGCGCCGGGTCGTAGTTGAAGGCGCCCCACTGATCCGCAGCCTTGTTCAGCACCAGTTGCCAGCCGCGCTCGCCTGGGATGGTGAAGAGCGCGTACTCGCCTGCGGGGACGGCAACGTCGCCGAAGCGCAGCTCGAGCTCGGTCGCCAGCCGCGTCGCCTGGTCGGCACCGGTGCGCCAGACTTCGTTCCACGGTACGAGCGCCCCGAAGATCGGCCGCCCGCGCATGCTCGGGCGCCCGTAGGTGACCGCGACGCGGCCGCCGCCGACCACGACGGCCGCCGTCTCGCGCGGCACCCCCGGGGCGACTTCGGGCTGTGCCCCCAGCCGTATTGGGGGCTCGGCGCCGTGCGCCGCGAGAGCCGCGAGGGTCAGCCCGAGAGTGACGACGAACGTCCGCACGGCCGGCGAGTATAGATCGCGCGGCGCAGGGTCAGCGGCCGAGGAATTCTCCCAGCGTGCCCCAGTTCGGCAGGTGATCGCAGAGGATCTTGACGGTCGCCAGGATGGGCACCGCGAGAAAGGCTCCCGGCACGCCCCAGATCCAGGTCCACAGCAGCAGCCCGACGAACACCGCCACCGGGTTGAGCACCATGCGCCGGCCCATCAACATCGGCGTGACCACGTTGCCCTCGAGAAACGCCACCAACGCGTAGAGGCCCATCGCCAGCACGACCTTGCGCGGATCGTCGACCGTCACCAGGCCGGCGGCGCCGACCGCGGCGATGCCGATCCAGTGCCCGAGATAGGGAATGAACGCCAGGCTGCCGGCGACGGCGCCCCAGAGGAGAGGGTTGGGCAGGCCGACCCAGGCGAAGACGCCGGCCAGGATCACCCCGACTCCGACGTTGATGGCGCTGACCATGAAGAGGTACTTCGAAACTTCGGCCTCCACTCGCCGCGCGATCTCGACCGCATCGGCGCGCGCCTCATGATTGGGCAGTATGCGAATCAGCTTGCGAAGAAAGAAGTCACCTGAGGCGAGGAGAAAGTAGAGCAGCATGATGACCGCCGCCGTGGTGGCGAGAAACGAGCCGGTCCGCACCACCAGGCGCCAGCCCAGGCCGTTGGGCTTCACCGCCACGGTCTCTCCTTCGGGATCGTTGCCGGCGATCCGACCCACCTCCTCGGTGGCCTCCTGTACGCGCTCGACCGGCAGGCGCCAGGGCCGCAGTCGGCGTTCGACGGTGCGCAGCTCCTGCGGCGCCCGCGCCACCCACTCGGCCGCCGGTTGCGCCAGCTGATAGATCCCGAAGATCAGGGCGCCGAGGGCCGCGATCACCACCACCGCGGCGCCGACCGCCGGAGGCAGCCGGGCCCGGCGCAACATGCGCACGAGCGGCGCAAAAACGAAGCTCAACAAGAGCGCCAGCACGACGGGTAGGAAAAAGTCCTGCGCCCACTGCAGGCCGAAAACCGCCGCCAGCAGCAGCAAGGCACTCGTGGCCGGCGAGCCAAACGACGGCTGTGCGTCGGGCTCGCTCGCTGTGGACTCTGGATCTGCCGTGGCCATCCTGCTTCTCCCCCGCGGTTCCGCTCCCGATCACCGCCCAGGAGAGCAAGGCCCGTGCCCGCGTCTGGCCCGGGCCGCGAGGCGCGCGGTATGATCGCGCCGCACCACCCTCGCCGCGGAGCCTTCGATGACCCTTTCCCGACCGTTCGAGCTCAGCCAACCCGGGGTCGATTTCTCTCCCGCCTCGATCGCCCGCGACTACCGGATCGCCTTCCGCAGCCGCCAGGCGAGCCTGCATCGGCCGCAAGCGAGGTGCTCACCGGCAAGGCCAAGTTCGGCATCTTCGGCGACGGCAAGGAGGTGGCCCAGGTGGCGCTGGCGCGCGCCTTCCGCCCCGGCGACTTCCGCTCCGGCTACTACCGCGACCAGACGCTGATGTTCGCGCTCGGCATCGCCACGCTCGAGGAGTTCTTCGCCCAGCTCTACGCCGACCCCGACGTCGGCGCGCGATCCGCACTCGGGCGGCCGCTCGATGAACGCCCACTTCGCGACCCGCCTGCTCGACGCAGGACGGCGCGCTGCGCGACCTGACCGCAGCGCCGCAACACCTCGTCGGACGTCTCGCCCACCGGCTCGCAGATGCCGCGCCTGGTCGGCCTGGCGTAGGCCTCGAAGCTCTACCGCGAGATTCCCGGCCTGGCCGCGGCGCTGCCGGGCTTCTCGCGCAACGGCGACGAGATCGCCTGGGGCACCATCGGCAACGCCTCGACTGCGCCGAGGGCATGTTCTGGGAGTCGATCAACGCGGCCGGCGTGCTCGGCGTCCCGATGGTGGTCTCGATCTGGGACGACGGCTACGGCATCTCGGTGCCCAACGAGCTGCCAGATCACCAAGGGCGACCTCTCGGCGCATGCTCTCCGGCTTCCGGCGCGAGCCGCGGAACCACGCGCGGCTACGACCTCTACACGGTGCGCGGCTGGGACTACCCGGCGCTGTGCGAGACCTATCTCGCCGCCGCCGCAGATCGTGCGCACGCGAGCACGTGCCGGCGATCGTCCACGTCATCGAGATGACGCAGCCGCAGGGCCACTCGACCTCCGGCAGCCACGAGCGCTACAAGTCCAAGGAGCGGCTGGCCTGGGAGGAGGAGCACGACCGGCTGCGCGAGCATGCGCGAGTGGATGATCGACGCAGGGGATCGCCACCGCGGCCGAGCTCGACGGCGCTCGAGAAGCGAGGACCGCGAGGCGCGTGCGCGAGGCCCAGCGGCGCGCCTGGGAGGCGTTCCGCGCGCCGCATCGAGCGAGGAGCGGAAGACGGCGCTCGGCCTGCTCGACCGAGCTCGCCGCGGCGAGTCGCGCCGAGAGCGCGGTGCGAGAAGGTCCGCCGGCGAGCTTGCGCGCGCAGCCCGACGCCGCATGCGCCGCGACCTCGATGGTCGCGGCTGCACGAGCGCTCTGGTCGCGACGCGCGGCGAACGAGCTGCCGAGCGGCACCGCGCGCGCTCGCGACTGGCAACGGCAGCACGACCGCGTCGACCGCGGACGCGCTACGGCTCGCGACCTCTACAGCAGCACGCCGCGCGCCGGCGCCTCGTCGGTCGCACGCCGGTCGCCGCCGCGCTACGCCGCCGACGCGCCGAGCGTCAACGGCTTCGAGGTCCTCAACGCCTGCTTCGACGCGCGCTCTCGGCGCGATCCGCGACCTGATCGCCTTCGGCGAGGACGTCGGCCAGCTCGGCGACGTCAACCAGGGCTTCCTCGGCCTGCAGGCGAAGTACGGCGCCGCTGCGCGTCGCCGACACCGGCATCCGCGAGACCACGATCCTCGGCCAGGCGATCGGCCTGGCGCATGCGCGGCCTGCGGCCGATCGCCGAGATCCAGTATCTCGACTACATCCTCTACTGCCTGCAGATCCTCTCCGACGATCTGGCCACGCTGCGCTGGCGCACCGCCGGCGGCCAGAAGGCGCCGGTCATCGTGCGCACCCGCGGCCACCGGCTCGAAGGCATCTGGCACTCCGGCTCGCCGATGGCCGGCATCCTCAACCTGGTGCGCGGCATCTACGTCTGCGTGCCGCGCAACATGACCCAGGCCGCGGGCATCTACAACACCCTGCTCGCCGCGCGACGACCCGGCGATCGTGGTCGAGGTGCTGAACGGCTACCGCATCAAGGAGCGGCTGCCGGCGAACATCGGCGAGTTCACGCGTGCCGCTCGGCGTGCCCGAGGTCCTGCGCGCGGGCACGCGACGTCACGCGTGGTGACCTACGGCGCCTGCTGCCGCGATCGCCCTCGAGGCGGCCGAGCTGCTCGCGCAGCTGCGGCATCGACGCCGAGGTCGTCGACGTGCAGACGCTCGCTGCCGTTCGACCGCCCGGCGCGTGATCGTCGAGTCGCTGCGGAAGACCAACCGCATCCTCGTTCCTCGACGAGGACGTCCCGGGCGGCGCCACGGCCTACATGATGCAGCAGGTCGCTCGACGCGCAGGGCGGCTACGACTGGCTCGACGCCGCCGCCGCGCACGCCTCGCCGCCAAGGAGCACCGCCCGGCCTACGGCTCGGACGGCGACTACTGGTCGAAGCCGAATCGCGAGACGATCTTCGAGGCGGTCTACGAGCTGATGCACGAGAGCGACCCGCGGAAGTTTCCGCCGATTTGAGATGGCAACCTGCGCGCCGCTGCAAGCGACGCGCAGGCTGGGAAAAATCGTCTACAGCGTCTCGCCGGCCTGGGTGTAAACGGGGCTGATGTCGACCACCACATCGCCGAGCTTGCCGATCGCGGCTTCGAGCGCCGGCGTGGCTTTGCCGTACTTGTCGAGGAACGCCTTGGTGCCCTCGTAGTCGCCGGTGGCCTGGAGCATCAGCATGTCGTGGAGCAGGTCCTGATGGCGCCGGGGAACTTCTCGGAGACGGCGCGGAAGCGGCCCTCGGCGTCGACCTCGAGGGCGCCCTTCTCGAGCAGGTAGTTGAACTGCGCCACGATGCCCTGGCCGTGCGCCTCGTGGACGCCGAAGCGGGCGGCGCGGAAGAGGCCGGCGACGTAGGTCGGCTCGAGGGTGTCGCGCAGCTCCTCCGGCATGTCGCCCTTCTCGATCAGGGCGAGGATGTTGTAGACCCCCATCACGTCGGCCTTGGCCTCCTCGAGCGTCGAGTAGAGCTCCTTGAGCTCCAGGCGCACCTCGGTCTTCTTGCCGTTCTTGGTGATGGTGCCCGGGCCGAGGCCGTGGGACAGCTCGTGGTGCAGGACCTCGTTGAAGAAGGCGTCGAAGGAGACGTCGCGTGACCTCGGCCTGGGCGAGCACGCGCTCGGCGATCGGCACCAGGATCTGGTCGTACTTGGCGCGGATGACGTTGCGCAGCAGGACCTTCTTCGAGCCCTTGGCCTCGCGCACCCGCTCGTCGTTGGGCAGGTTGAAGGCGATGGTCTGCACGCCGGCGCGGCTGTCGCCCGAGGTGAAGACCGGGTCGACCACGCGGATCGGGCTCTCGCTGCCGCGCTTCAGGTTCTTGTGCTCGTCCGGGATCGGCAGGTTCTGCTCCAGCCAGGGGAGCCGCTCCTTGTAGCGCGCGAGCGCCGCGGACTCCTTGGGCAGCGCCACCGTGACGAAGGCCTCGAAGGCGGCCTTGTAGCCGAAGAGCCCGTCCTCGTAGGTCTCGTAGGGGCCGATGGTGACCTCGACCGGCGCGTCGAGGTCCATCCAGGCCATGTCGCTCTCGTAGTAGTCGTCGCTCGAAGAACGCCTCGGCGCGGGTCAGCAGGAACTTCTTCGAGCGAGGCGTTCGCGGTCAGCGCGGCGGCCTCGCGCAGGAGCTGCGCGGCGGGCTCGAGCCATGCGGCGTACTCCTTGGAGTACGGCACGGCCACCAGCCCGCCGGCCGTCGCGGCGGATCGACCGTGGTGAGTCGAGGTGAACGCCTCCTTCTCGCTCGGGATGCTTGGCGATCCAGTCCTCGAACTCCTCCTTGGTCATGTCCTCGGGGTAGTAGCCCGCGCCTTCGGGATGGGGCTTGGTGCCGACGAACGGCGCCAGCTCGCCGAGCCGGTCCCAGGGGCCGAAGTTGATGCGAAGTATCTGGCGCGCCGCCTCGGCCTGCTTGCCCTGCCAGCTCTGCATCTCCTGCCACAGCGCGGGGTTTCCCTCCCACGCCTGGCGCAGGAAGATCGGGTCCATCTCGCGCGCCGCGGCGATCAGGTGCTCGAGGATCGTCTGCTCAGCCGGCGACAGCGCGGCGAGGTCGGCTTTCAGC
Source organism: Thermoanaerobaculia bacterium (assembly GCA_963821905.1). Taxonomy (GTDB): domain Bacteria; phylum Acidobacteriota; class Thermoanaerobaculia; order Multivoradales; family JAGPDF01; genus CAWGFP01. The sequence goes on from CAWGFP010000001.1 coordinate 158,031, forward strand.
TCGGTGCGCGCCAGCTTCGCGAGCCGCGCCTCGACGTCCGCGGCGATGGGCTGGGACGTCGCGGCGGCCGTGGGCGCCGCGTCGGGAGCTGCGGGCGCCTCGCCCTGCGGCGCGCGGGCACACGCGGCAGCCGCCAGAATGAGACAGAAAATCATGATTTGACGCATGGGTTGGCTCCTTGCCGTAAGGGGGCGAATTGTTTCATATCGGCCGCGCCGGGCAAGCCGGTGTAGCATCGCGGGATGAACCGCTGGCTGCTCAAGACCGAACCCTCCGACTACAGCTACGACGACCTCGAACGCGCCGGCAAGGCGGTCTGGGACGGGGTGCGCAACGCCGTGGCGCTCAAGCATCTGCGCGCCATCCGCAAGGGCGATGAAGTTCTCGTCTACCACACCGGCGACGTCAAGTCGGTGATCGGCGTGGCGCGGGCGACGAGCGACGCTTACCCGGATCCCAACGACACCGCGTTGGCGGTGGTCGACCTGCAGCCGCTGCGCCGGCTGAAGCGGCCGGTCGCCCTGGCGGAGATCAAGGCCGAGTCGGCTTTCGCCAAGTGGGAGCTCGCCCGCTTGCCGCGCTTGTCGGTGATGCCCGTGCCGGACTCGATCTACCGCCACCTTCGCTCACTGGCCGGCGAGCTCTAGGTACCGGGCAGCTCGCGCAGCTCGCGCGGCAGGTGCGCGCGATCGGCCAGCCGCAGGAGCTGCGGGCCGACCGTGCCCCATTCGACGGTCGTGATCGAGCCCACCGGGCAGGCGAGCCGCTGGCGGAAGCGGCCGAGATCGATCCCCAAGAGAGCGCAGAGGATGATGCGGATGGTCGCCTTGTGGGTCACGGCGAGCACGTCGCCGGCGGGAACGGCGCTGCGCACGCCCTCGATCTCGGTCAGAGCGCGACGCGCGACTTCGGGAGCGGTTTCGCCGCCCGGGGGAGCGTGGAGCGCCGGGTCGGCGTTCCAGGCCTGGTGCAGGTCGTGGTCGCGCGCCGCGGCCTCGCCGGAGCTCAGGCCCTCCCATTCTCCGTACGCGATCTCGCGCAGACCGGCGGCGATCGTGACCTCGACGCCGAGCCGCGCGGCGAGCGGCGCCGCGGTTTCGCGCGCGCGGCGCTGCGGGCTCGAGTAGATCGCCGCCCAGCTCTCGCTCGCCAACGCGCTGGCGATCGCTTCGGCCATGGCCGCACCATCGGGCGTGAGACCAGGGTCACTGCCGGCGCCGCAGAAGAGATTGGCGCGACTGTGAGGCGTCTGGCCGTGACGTAGGAGATGGAGGCGCAGGCTCACCATCTACTCCGGCAGCGCCGAGGTGTCGCCGACGCTTGCCATCCTGCCCGCCGGGTTCGAGTAGACCTTCTGCCGTCCGGTCTGGGTATCGAACACCTTGATCTGGTACTCGACGTCGGAGAGCGCGCCGTAGAACACCCAGAAGTAGCCGTTGAGGGGTCTCCCGTCGAGGATCTTGATGATCACTTCCACGTTCGTCGGCTGGAAGAACCAGAAGTACCCGGTATCCGATGTCAGCGCAACGGCTTTCCCGCTGCCCTGTTGACCCTGCGCCTTCCAGGCGAGCGTCACCCGAAAGCGCCCGCCCACGCACAGATCCGTGGCGCCAGGCACGCAAGTGGCGGCCGCCCCCGATGCAGCTTCCGGACCGAGAGGATGCGCGGCCAGAGAGGCGCTCGACCGCAGCCACCGCCGCGGGCGCGTTGCCCGCCGGAAACGCCGTTGTGTCCGCCGACGCTCGCCATCTTGCCGGCGGGTTGCGATAGGTGCGCACGCGGCCGGTCGCCGTGTCGGTGATCTTCAACGTGTATTCGACATCGGTCAACGCGCCGTAGAAAACCCAGAAGTTTCCGTTGATGGCGCGGCCGTCGAGCACCTTGACCACCAGCTCGACGTTGGCCTGGTCGAAGAACCAGAAGGTGCCGGTGTCGCCGCTGAGCGCCGCCGCCTTGCCGGAAGCCGCCTGGCCCTGGGCGACGAACCTGACCTCGGCGACGAAGCGGTCGCCGCCGAGACAGAGGGCCGGTCCCGAGGTGCAGGCTGAAGCGGCGACGCGCGCGGAATCGATCGGCTCCGCCGTCGACGATGAGCTCGTGCTCGCCGGGTGTCGCGACGGTCTTGAGCCCGGCCTTGGCGGTCAAGGGCTGCCCGAGCAGGCTGGCCGAGCGGCCGCTCCAGGCGTAGCCCAGAAACGACGTGGCCGGCGAGCCGGGCACGCCGGCGCCGAGGAAGGGCGGGGTTCCGAGAACAGTGCCCAGGCGCGGCGCGCTGGTGAGGCGCGTGTTGCCGCCCGCACTCTTGTTCGCCAGGTTGTTGAGCTCCGGCGCGCTCAGGCCGCCGGGTGCGAGGAGATTGTGCATGTAGACCGTCGTGCCGGACGCGAGGTGAAACTGGTTGCCGCTGTAACGCACCGTATTGTCCGGTCCGGCCGGCGGCTCGTTGTCGAAGAGCGGGGTGCCGAGGTTGGCGGTGAAAATCGAATTCGCGACGACACCGCCGACAGCGCGAGGTCCCGCCGGATCGGTGGCGGGCCGCGCGAAGATCGCGCCGCCGCGGCCATCGCCGGCCTGATTGCCGATGAACACCGAATCGGCGATCTCCACCGCCGAGCCGAGCAGGACGATCGCACCACCCGCTTGCGAGGTGTTGTTGGCGAAGGTGCTGTGGGTGACGAACCCGCTCGAGCCCGGCCGATCGCCATGGCGCCGCCGGAAGTGGTCGAGCGGGAGTCGATCACCAGCACATCCTCCACCTGCACGTCGCCGAGGACGAGCTGGATCGCGCCCCCCGAGCCGCCACCACCGTCGGCGGCGTTTTCGACTTGGCAACCGGAGAACACCGTCCGGCGGAGCTCGAGGCGAACGCGGTTCTCCTCCAGCGTGCCGGCGGGCGCGACACCGTTCGCGCCGTAGACGCGGTTCTCGTCGCCCGCCGCGTAGACACAGCCTCCGGTATGCGCCACCGGTCCGCCGCTCCCCTGGAACAGGGTGTCGGAAACGACCAGGCGGGCCGGCCGGCGATTGATCGCGCCGAAATCGGTGGACGGATCCGAGAAGTCCGCCGATTGCACGAGGATGGCACCACCGGCGTCCACTGATCCGGCTAGCGGCGTGCGGTTCCTCTCGAAGCGCGAGCCGCGGATGGCAACCAGGGCGCGGTAGCTGTCCACGGCGCCGCCGAACTCGGCGACGTTGTCGCTGAAGACCGCGGCGTCGACCTCCAGCGTCGTGTGGTCCTCGACGTGGATCGCGCCCCCTGAGGTCGGTCCCGGGGCCGGGATGGCTCCCGCCGAGAAGATTGCCGGCGAACGTGGAGCGGCGCACCTCGATCAAGGTGCGCGGCGTCGATTCCGGTGCCGTCCAGTGGCCGAAGGCGTAGATGGCGCCGCCCGCCCAGGCGGCTTGATTGCCCTCCAGGCGAACGCCGGTCAGGCTCAGCGTCGAGTCGACGGCGAAGATGGCGCCGCCCGACGCGCGTCGCCTTGTGACCCGGCAGGTTGGTCCTGTTGTCTGCCAGCAGGCCGCCATGGAATGTCGCCGTCGAAACGATTGATCTCGACGGCCCCGCCGCGGTTCAGCGACGAGTTGCCGCGAAACGTTGTGTTGACGAAGGTGGCGTCACTACCCGCCAGGACGCGTACCGCCCCGCCCCCGGTCGTCCGCCCGGTTGCCCGGTTCTGCTCGAAAAGGCAGCCCACGAAGCGCGCTTGCGCCGCTTTCAGCGTGACGGCGCCGCCCAGGCCCTCGTCGAGCGAGCTGCCGTCGCGGAAAGCGATCCCCTCGAAGGTGACGAGCTTGCCGCGTTCGCGCTTGCCGTTCTCGAAGCGCAGCAGCATGTGGGAACCCGCGCCGTCCAGCACCACGGCGCCCGCGGCGCGCACGGTGAACGCCTTGCGCAGGTTGGCGATCGTGAAGCCGCGCGGCGGTGTCGCATAGGTGCCTGCCGCCAGCTCGATCACGCCGCCGTCGGCGACCAGTCCGATCGCCGTCTGGAGATCCTTGGCGTCCCCCGGCACGCGCACCCGTTGCGGCGCGGCGAGCGCTGGGGAAGCCGCGAGAGAGATCGCGAGAACGCCCGCGATCGCGAGCCGGGCGGTTAGGCGCATACGACGTTTCCATCCGGCCCGCGGGCCGGAGTCGACCACTGCGCTCCGAATCTTAGCAACCGCCGCTTCAGTTCGCGTCGCCCATCGGCTCGGGGGCCTCGGCGACGGTGCCGAAGGCGGTCTCGTAGCGCACCAGATTCTGTTGCAGGGCGGCGATGATGCGCTTCAGGTGGCCGGGGCTGGTGGCGATGCGCGCCACCACCATGCCCTGCGGCGGCACCAGGTTGATGAAATCGAGGATGAACTCTTCGCGCGTGTGGGTGATGCGCAGCAGGTTGGAATAGCGTCCCTTGAGCTCGTCGTCGGAGATCTTGATCTCGACCGGAGTGTTCTCGGCCATCGGTGGGGCTCCTTTATCGCGGCTAGCCGCTCTGCCAGGAGAGCGGGCCGCGGAACTGCCAGCGGTGCTCGGGAAAATAGACGCCGACGCCGCGCTCGGCGGAGGTGACGGTGAACGACAGGGCGCGCCGCCGATAGTCGTACGGCGCCCCGTCACGGGCGTGGACCGCGACGTCGACCATGTACTCGCCCGGCCCCAGCCGCAGCGCCGGGCAGGCGAGCGTCGCCGTCGCCTCGCCCAGCCACGAAGCCGGGCTGGTAGCCGCCGAGGTCGGTGTTGGTGCCGCAAACACTCCTGGCCCCGCGGCGTCGAGATCGCCACCCCGAAGACGAAGTCGGCGAGCGGCGCGGCGGCGCGGGCGGTGATCTCGAAGCGCACCTCCTCGCCGGAGGCGAAGTGGTAGCGCTCCTCACCGGCCGAGTCGAGCAAGCGGGCGTTGACGATCTCCGCCGCGCCCGATCCCCAGCGCAGCGTCTCCCCCGGCGCCTCCCCCAATACGGCTGGGGGCCCAGCGGCGACCGGCTCGCTCTTCGCTTCGCGATGGCCGCGCGCTTCCTCCTCGGCGACCGCCATGCGGTAGGCGTCGATCACCCGCCGCGGCTCGCCCACCAGCCGCGGCCGGCCGCGGTCGAGCCACAGCACGCGGTCGCAGAGCCCTTCGACCAGGTCGAGCGAATGGCTGACGAAGAGGATGGTCTTGCCGGCCCGCAGCATCTCCTCGATATGGCGCAGGCAACGATGGGCGAAGGCCTCGTCGCCCACCGCCAGGACTTCGTCGACCAGCAGGACGTCGGGGTTGGTGTGCACCGCCACCGCGAACCCCAAGCGCACGTACATGCCCGACGAGTAGTTCTTCACCGGCTCCTCGAGAAAGTCGCCGAGGCCGGAGAACTCGACGATCTCCTCGTAGCGGCGCTCGATCTCGGCGCGCGACAGGCCGAGCACGGCGCCGTTGATGAAGACGTTCTCGCGCCCCGAGATCTCGGGATGGAAGCCGGCGCCGAGCTCGATCAGCGCCGACAGCCTGCCGTCGACCGTCAGCGTGCCGGAGCTGGGCTTGAGGATCCGGGCCAGCAGCTTGAGCAGCGTCGACTTGCCCGAGCCGTTGCCGCCGATGACTCCGAAGGCCTCGCCGCGCGCGACGCTGAACGAGGTCTCTTCGAGCGCCGCGATCGCTTCATCGGGCCGCAGCCCGCCGGTCAAGTTGCGGTCGAGCAGCGCGCTCTTCAGCGTGCGCAGCTTGAAGCCCGGCGCCGCGCGGCGATAGAGCTTGGTCACCCGGTCGACGGTGATCGCGGCGGTGTTCGGCGGGCGCTCGCTCACACCGCCTCCACCAGAGTGTCCTGGAGGCGGCCGAAGAGCCACGAGCCGATCGCCCAACCCACCGCCGCGCAGCCTGCCATCTGCAGCCAGAGATTCGCCGACGGCCAGATGCCGCCGAAAAGGGCCTGCTGGTACGCCAGGGTGAAAGGAGTAAAGGGATTCAGGCGAATCAGCCACCACAGTGGCTCGTAGGTCACCGCGGCGAGCGGATAGAGTCACCGGGGTGAGAAAGAAGAGCAGGGTGAGCAGGTTGGCGAGGAGGTCGCGCACGTCCTTGAAGTGGGCCTCGAGCGCCGCCAGGCCGAGCGCCAGGCCGGCGATCAGTGGGAGCTCGAGCAGCCACGATGATCGGCAGCAGGATCGCCGGCCAGCCGCCGACAGGGTGACCGAGCAGGCGGCCGCCGATGAGCGCCGCGCCGAGGATCGGCAGGGCGAGGAGAAAGTGCACCAGATGCGAGCCCACCGCGACGAGCGGCAGGAGCGCCGCCGGAAACACCGCCTTGCGCAGCAGGCCGGCGTTCTGCACCAAGGCCACCGTGCCCTCGAGCAGCGAGGAGGAAACCCAGATCCAGGGAAAGAGCCCGGTGACCAGGAAGAGCGCATAGGGCGACGTGGCGGCGTCCTCGATGCGCGGCCGGAAGACGATGCCGAAGACAAAGGTGTAGACCGACAGGAGGAGCGCCGGATTCACCAGCGACCAGAAGAACCCCAGCAGCGAGCCGCGATAGCGCGCCTTGAGCTCGCGCGCGATCAACGAGCGCAGGAGGTCCCGGTAGCCAAAGATCTGACGCGCCATCGCGAGCATGGTCGCTCGGCAGGATATCCCAGCGTCTGGTGATCAGCCCTCTCTAGGACTGTCATCCTGAGCGAAGCGAAGGATCTGGGGGTGGGTCGCCGCCCCCACCCAGATGCCTCGCTGGCGCTCAGGATGACAACGGAATTGCCTGCCGCCGATTCTTGTCCACTAGACTCCCGCCCGTGACTCCCTGGCAGATCTGCAGGCCTAGCTCCGGGTCTCTACGTCTCGGCGATCGCGCTCGGAGTCCACCTGATTCTCCGCCGTCTGGGCGAGCGCGTCTCCTGGAGGGTTTGGGCGACGATCGCCGTGGTTCTCGCGCTGCTGCTCGGTCCGGCTCTTTTCGCCGGCCGCTCGTTTCTGCCGCTCGACAACCTGCGCGGCCACGCGCCGTTTCGCGATCGCGCGCCGACCGAGCCGCACGGTAACGCGCTGCGCGGCGATCTCCTGACGCTCATCGCGCCGCTCCAGCAGCAGGTGCGCAACGCCTGGGCCGAGGGTCGCTGGCCGCTGTGGAACGGCGCCGCGGGCGCGGGCATGCCGCTGCTCGCCAATCCGCAAGCGCAGGTCGGGCAACCATTGGCCGTCGCGGCGCTGCCCTTCGGGGTCGACCGGGGCGCGGCGATCTCGGCCGCGCTGCGCATTCTCTGCGCGCTGCTGTTCGGATGGCTTTTCTTTCGTCGCCTGGGTCTCGGCGAGTCGGCCGCGGCGTTCGGCGGGATCTCGTACGCGCTCGGCGGTTTCGTCGGGCTGTGGCTGGGATGGCCGCTCGGCAACGCCGCGGCGCTGCTGCCTCTGGGCCTCTACGCGATCTGCGGCGTCTACGAACGCGGCTCGCGCGGCGACGTCGCCCTCTGCCTTGGCGCGCTGGTCGCGATCCTCCTCGGCGGGCAACCCGAGTCCGTCCTCTACGCGCTCCTCACTCTGTTGCTCTTCGCGCTGGTCCGGCTGCGCCACGTGGCGCCGGGCAGTCGGCGGTCCGCGATGCGGCGTCTCGCCGCGGCCGGCGCTCTCGCCCTGGCTCTTGCGGCTCCGCTGCTCGGGCCGGCGATGGAGCTCCTGCCGCGCACGCTGCGCGCCGCCGATCGCTCCCTGACCGATGACGTCGTCGAAGCGCCGGGCTGGCGCCAGACCGCCCGCCTGCGCTGGCTGCAGGCGGTCGCGCCGAATGCCTTCGGCAACGGCCGCTACGGCGACCCGAGCGGCGCGGTCTACTGGGGAGCGACGAACTTCAACGAGGACGCGAGCGGTTTTGCCGGCACACTCGCGTTGCTCGCCGCCACCGCGAGCCTCGGCGCCCGCCGCCGATTCGCCCATGAGCGCTTCGCTTGGCTGCTGCTCGCCCTGGCGCTCTTCGCTCTCGCCCCACCGCCGGTGGTCGGCGGTTGGCTCGCGCGGTTGCCACTGTGGCAGCTGTCGGCGAATGGTCATCACCGGCTGCTGATGCTGGTCTCCTGGTCGCTCGCCTGGCTCGGAGCCTGCGGCGTCGAGCGCGCGGTTCGCGGTCAGCTGAGCTGGCAACGGCTGGCGCTCGCCGGCGGTGCGCTCGCCGGGTTGCTGCTCTGGGCCACGCTCGGACATTCGCACCCCGAGCACCCCGAGGCGCTCGCGGTCTTGCGCATCGGCTGGCTGAAGCTGCAGCTCAAGCTGCTGGTCGCCGGCGCACTGCTCCTTTGGGCGGCGGCACGCGTGCGCGCCACGGCGGTCGGGCTCGCGGGCTTGGCGGCTGCCGAGCTACTCGTGTTGCAGGTCGCGGCGAATCCGCTCGCGCCGCGCGAGAGCTTTCCGCCACCTTCACTCGCTCTCGCCTTCGTCGCGGAACAGGGCTCGGGCGGCCGGCTGGCGGCGCTCGACGATGCGTTGCCCGCCAATCTCGCCGGCCTGTGGGGGCTGCGTGACGCGCGGCTCTACGATCCCGCCACGCCCGCGAGCTACGCCCGGCTGGTGCGCCCGCTCAACGGCCCCGCCGCTGCGCCACACGAGTTCCGCGCCGACGATCACGCGCTCTACGACTCGCTCGCGGTGCGCTATCTCCTCGCCGCTCCCGAGCGCGCGGTGCCCGGCGACGCGATCCTCCTCTACGCCGAACCGGACGCCTGGGTGTGGGAGCGGCCGCGCGCGCCCGACCTGGTCACGCTGCTGCCGCACCAGGCAGGGGATGCTCAGCGCTTGGCCTGGCGTCAGCTCGGGCCGCAGCGATTGCAGCTCGCCTCGGCGCTCGAGGCGCCGCGCTTCCTCGGCGTCTCGATCCTCGGCGAAGCGGGCTGGCGCCTGCTCGACGAGCGTTCGATCGTGCGCACCCGTGGCCCGCTCATCGCGGCGCCGCTCGACAGCGGCCGCCATCGGCTCGAGCTGATCTATCGCCCGGCGATCTTCCTGCGCGGACTGGCGCTCGCCGCGTTGGCCGCCGCCGGTGCGCTCGCCTGGTTGCTCCCGCCGCCCCGGCGGCAAGTGACCATCGCGCGGCCGCCGCGAATCGACGCCGGCTTCGGACCCCCAATACGGCTGGGGGCACAGCCCGGCTTCGGGCGTACAATCGACCGGTGACGACCTCGCGCAAACTCCAGCTGCGCTGCCCGGACTGCGGCAGCGACCTCACCGTCGACGCCGAAACCGGTGAGGTGCTCTTTCACCGCAAGGCCAAGGAACCGATCGCCGGGGGCAAGGATTTCGACTCGCTCTTCGCCGATCTCGAAACCCAGCGCACTCGCGCCGACGAAATTTTCGAACGCGAGAAGGCCGCCTTCGGCGACCGCGACCGCTTGATGGAAGAGAAATTCCGCGAAGCCATGAAGCGTGCCCAGGAGGACCCCGACCAGGGACCTCCGAAGCGGCCGTTCGACCTCGACTGAGTTTTCCTACTGCGCCGTCGCGCTAGAGCGCGAAGTTCAGGTTGTAAACGTAGCGACCGCGGCCGACGGCGAGCAGGATGCCGCCGCGCTCGACGCCGCGCAGCGCCTCGCGGCCGAGATCTTCGAGCGTCGAGAGCTCGCGGCCATTGGCCCCCAGCACGGCGTCGCCGGCGCGCACGCCGCGCCGCGCCGCGGCGCCGCCGCTGGTGATGCGCTCGACCACCAGTCCTTCGCCGTCCTCGCCCACTTCGATTCCCAGAGCCGCCTGCAGCAACGCCTGACCGCGCCCGCGCGGCGGCCGCTCGGGACGCAGCTCGAGCTCGCGCAGGTCGGCGCCGCGGCGTACGCGCAGCGACAGCGGCGTGGAGACGGCGATCGAGTAGAGCGCGGTCGAGAAATCCTCGCGGCTGGCGACCACACCGCCGCCCGCCGCGACGATGAGATCGCCCTCGCGCAGCCCGGCTCGCTCACCCGGGGAATCCTCGTAGACGCGCTCGACCAGTGCGCCGCGGGTTTCGCTGAAGCCGCGCTGGCGAGCGCGCTCGGCGTCGAGCGAGGACATTCGCAGGCCGGTCCACAGCGGCTGCAGCTCGCCGAAGCGCAGCAGATCGTCGATCACCCGTCGGGCGCGGTCGGCGGGAATGGCGAAGCCGATGCCGCTCGCGCCCTGGATCACCGCGGTGTTGATGCCGATCACCTCGCCGGCCAGGTTGACCAGCGGGCCGCCGGAGTTACCCGGATTGATCGAGGCGTCGGTTTGCAGGAAGTCGGTGAACACGCGGCCGCCGGATTCGGCCGGCACCGCGCGGCCACGCGCCGAGAGCACCCCCTGGGTCACGGTGTGCGAGAGCCCGAAGGGGTTGCCGATCGCGACCACCGTCTCGCCGATCAGCACGCCCTGGTTCGAGCCCAGCGGCACCGCCGGCAACCCGCGGCCGCTCACCTTCAGGATGGCGAGGTCGGCGTCGGCGTCCGAGCCCACGACCTCGGCCTCGAGCTCCTGGCCATCGAGCGTCACCACCACGATGCGCGACGCCCCTTCGATGACGTGGGCATTGGTGACCACCAGGCCCTTGCTGTCGATGATCAGCCCCGAGCCCAGCGATTGCGCGCGCCGGTTGCGGCCCCCGAAGAGACCGCCGAAGAACGGATCGACCTCGCGCACCGTCGCCTCGGCCGAGACATTGACCACCGCCGAGCTGACGCGCTCGACCACCTCGACGACCAGAGTGCGACGGACATTCTGCGCCGCCAGCGGGGCGGCGGCGAGGAGGGCGAGGGCGGCAACGCGGACAGCTGGAGGACAAGACATGGCAGCGCCTGTGTGCGAAATCAGTGCCGAAGCGCGACCGCTCAGGCGCGGCGCAGGCTCAGCACCTCGGCGGCGTAGATCACCAGGGAGCAGCCGAGAGGGAAGAGAAGCTCGTTGAGGGAGCGCGCCACGAGCACCGCCTGTCCGGCGCTGGACTCGAGAGTGGTGAGGGCGATGACCGGCACGCCGAAGAGGGCTCCCGCCAGCAGTCCAGTGGCGGCGTGGGCCAGGGCGCCGGCCCCGCGCCTCCCGAGATGGCCGAGGGCAAAACCGAGCAGCGCGTACTGGCTGGCTTTGAGCGCCGCGATCGCGAACGGCGCCGGCCCGGCCATCACCGCCACCCCGAGCGCGGCGGCCAGGCCCTTGTGCAAGACGCGGGCGACGTTGAAACCGAGCGGCGCGGCGATCAGCCCGAGCACCCCCATCGCGGCCGGTTTCGCCCGCCCGAGGGCGCTGCCGATGCCAAGACCGACGCAAACCACGAAGGCCCATGACACCTTCTGTGCCAGATCGGCCACGAAGGGGGCCGGCGTCACGGCGGCCCGGTAGCCGGCGGCCACCGCCAGCATCACCGCCTCCATCGCCATGCCGAGGAGAATCGCCAGCCAGGCGATCGTCACCAGCTGGCGCAGCGTCGACCCTTTCGCGGCCGGAGGCGGCGGTGGCGCCACGGCGCGTGGGACGACGGCGTTGTCGGGATTGCTGGCCAAGGGCGGCTCGGGCGCTGCGCCGGGATTCTATGGGACGCCGTCGACCGATGCGAAGCGAAAACCCGGGACAGGCAGCGAATTCGAGCGCTTGGTCCGGGGCGATCCGCGCTTGACGGCGGGGCGGAGTCGTCGCAGAGTTCTCGTTCGTGCTCCCTCGTCGTCAGATCCTGCTCGCCGGCCTGGCGGCCGCGCTCGCCTCGCTCGTGCCGCTGCACGCCCCGGCCGCCCCCGCGGGCGAGCGCGCCCGGGTGTTGGTGGCGTTTCGCTCGGCGCCGGGACCCGCCGAGCGGCGTCTGGTCGCCGATGCCGAAGGCGGAGTGCGCCACGAGTTCGGCGAGATCTCGACCCTGGCCCTCGAGCTGCCGGTGGACAGAATCGACGCGCTGCGCCGCGATCCCCGGGTCGAGCTGGTCGAGCCCGATCTCGAGCGGCACATCCTGCAGAGCGGCGGCGAGCTGGTGCCGACGGCCGACAACGGTCTCTACGGCCTGCTCACCAGCCGCGCCACCACCGCCCACGGCCGGGGCGCGGTCGGCAGGGGCACCGTGGTGTGCGTCGCGGACACCGGCATCGATGCCAGCCACCCCGACATCGCGCCCAACTATCTCGGCGGTATCGACACCGTGGACGACGATTCGGATCCGGCGACCGGCAACGGGCCCGGGGCTCCGACCCACGGCACGGCGGTGGCGGCGATCGCCGCCGGCGCGCTCAACGGCATCGGCGTGCGCGGCGTGGCCTACGGTGCCGGCATCATTCACGGCCGGGTGCTGCCGGACACGGGCTCCGGTCCGCAAAGCGACATCATGGCCGGGGTGCGCCGGCTGGTCGAGGAGCGCGGCTGCCGGGTGGTGAACATGAGCCTGGGCGGCACCGAGCCCTCGACGATCGAAGAACGCTTCTACGCCGACATGGCGGCGCGCGGAGTGGTGATCACCGCCGCCGCGGGCAACGAGGGCGCCGACACCATCGGCTTCCCGGCCGCCTATCCCGGCGTGATCGCGGTCGGCGCCGTCGACCGCCGCAACGTCCACGCCAGTTTCTCCAATACCGGCCTCGGCATCGCGCTCTCCGCGCCCGGCGTCGACAATCTCTCGGCGGTTGCCCGCGGCCACGGCAGCGAGGCCTCGATCCAGGCGCGCACGCTGTTCTCCGGACTGGGAATGGAGTTCGCCGGCCAGACCAGCGACTTGCGCGGCACGCTGGTCAACTGCGGCGACGGCAACTCGGCGGCGGCCTTTCCCGCCGAGGTGCGCGGCCAGATCGCGCTCATCCAGCGCGGCGTCGAGTTCTTTTCGCTCAAGGTCCAGAACGCGATGAATGCCGGCGCCGCCGGCGCGGTGATCTACAACCACGAAGTGGGCGCCTTCTCGGGCACCCTGCAGGATCGCACCGCCGCCGGCGGCGCGGCCTGGATCCCGGCGATCAGCGTCACCGACGCCGCCGGGCGAACCCTGGTGCGCGAGACGGGTGGAGCGGCGCGGCTGGTCAACGCGGCGAGCGATTGGGCGACGTCTTCCGGCACCTCGTTCGCGTCGCCGCACGTCGCGGGCGCGGCAGCGATCCTGCTCGCCCTCAATCCGTCGCTGTCGCGAGACGCGGTGGTGTCGATCCTCCAGCGCACCGCGACGCCGGTGGGCGGCGGCTTCAACACCACCTTCGGCCACGGCCTGCTCAACGTCGACGCCGCCGCGCGCCAGGCCGGCGGCAGCGCTCCGGCCGGAGGTCCGTGCAAGCCCGGCCGCAACACCATCTGCCTGATGAAGAACCGGTTCCGGGCGGAGGTCGTCTGGCAGAACCAGTTCGACGGCTCGAGCGGCGTCGGGTTGGCGCTGCCGCAAACCGACGTCACGGGCTTTTTCTCCTTCGGCGATCCCAAGAACATCGAGCTCTTGGTGAAGATGCTCGACTTCGGCGGCACGGTCAAACTTTTCTACGGTCAGCTCACCAACCTTCAGTTCACGCTCACCGTCACCGACACCCGCTCGGGAGTCACCAACACCTATCGCAACACCACCGGCAACTGCGGTGACATCGACCAGGAGGCGTTCGACTCGCTGGCCCCGCTCGAGGCGGCGGCGTTCGCAGCGCCGGCCCGGAGCGCGGGCGCCGCGGCCGCCACCTGCCGCACCGCCGGCACCCGACTCTGCCTGCAGAAGGGACGCTTCGAGATCCAGGTCGATTGGAGTAACCCGGGCAACGGCACCAGCGGACATGGCGGCGCGGTGGGTTTGTCGGATCTGACCGGCGCTTTCTACTTCACCGAGAAGTCGAACCTCGAATTGCTCACCAAGCTGATCGACTTCGGCGACCGCATCGCCTTCTTCTACGGCACGCTCTCCGACCTCGAGTACACGATCACCGTCACCGACCTCGCCACCGGAGCCCGCAACACCTACCACAACCCGCCGGGCAACTTCTGCGGCGGGCTGGACGACCCGGCGTTCTAGGCGCCTCGCCTACGGGCAGGTGCTCGGGTAGAAGGTCCCTGCGTTGGTGACCGCCAGGCAGCGAATCGTTACATCGTCGCTCGGGTCGACGAAGCCCTCCAGCCGCGTGAAGCCGGCCTCGGCGTCGCAGCCGGCGCTGGCTTTGAAGGCCGGACTACCGTTGAGGGTCGCCCGAATGACGGTGAGATCGGAGTTGACGTCGAAGGCGCACTGGGCGGCGATGTCGCCTTGGAAGCTGCCCCCGTTCACCCTGATGGCACCCCGCTCGACATAGAGCGCCACCGAAGGGCTGTCGTTGGCCACGCCATTGCCGCCGCTGATGCTGACTTGGCCGCTGTTGTCGACGTGGACGCCGTGGCTGTTCGAAGTACCGTTGCCGACGCCGAAGGTGCTCTCGCTCAGCTGGGCGAATCCTTCCTCCACCAGGAGGGCGCGGGTTTCGTCGCCGGAGAACGATTGCAGATGGCTGGTTCGCAGCGTCAGATTGCTACCGCTGTTGTTGACGAAAGCGGCGGCGGCGAGGCTGGAGGTCGAGCTCGCCTCGAGCAGCGAGTCGCGCCCCGTGACGCCGCCACCGTCGACACGCAGGCCATAGGCGTCGCCGGTCCCGCTGGCACCGAGAAAGGCTCCGTCGAGCGTGATGTTGCCGCCGATGTTGTGGAGCGCTATCAGATCGCCCACTCCGCTCCCGGCGACGAGCAGCCCGACGTCCTGGAGCCACAAATTCTTGTCGGTGGCGAAGAAAGCGCCGGAGGTCAAGGAACCCTTGATGATCGTTGCCGGTCCGGGAGCGCCCTTAATCACCAGCAACAGGTTGATTTGTGTGAACGAGTCGGCTCCGACGTCGTAGATTCCGGGTTCGATCTGCACCATCCAGGGGTCGTTGTTGTTGGGAATCGAGTCGAGCACCGACATCAGATGAGCGCCGCTTGCCACCTGGTCGACGACGGGAGGATCGCCGCTGAGGACCGGGCGCACGATCAGCGTGCGCTTGAAGGTGCCTGGAGGGTCCCAGGTCGCGGTGCCGCGCACGGCGCGCTCGAGATGCATCGCCAGCTGGGCGCGCGTCACCGGCGCATCCGGACAGTAGTTGCCGCCGCCGCATCCGCTCGGGGAGGTGACTGCATCCAGCTTGAGCTGTTGGATCCACGCGCAGTAAGGATGGGACGGCGGGACGTCGGTGAACGGACCGGCGATGCACTCCGGCGGATCGAAGCCGGCGGCGAGGGACGAGGAGGCGAGCGGGAGGATGAGAACGACGGCGGAAACCCAGCCGAGGCGCGTCATGATGATCCCTCCGTATTTGGCCGGAAGATAGCACCGCCGAGGGCTCGCCGTTCCGCACGGCGAGGCGCGCCGTTCTGGGCGCCGGGCGATTTTCTGGCGGGCTCGACGATCCAGCCGTCTACGAGCAGCTTGCGGCGTGAAACGCTCCGCCGCTGTCGGTGACCGCGGCGCAGTCGACCGTGCCGCCGTTGAGGACTACCGCGCCCTGCAGCTGGCTGAAGCTGACCTCGATGGGGCACGAGGCGCCGCCGCGCAGGGCCTGGCTGCCGGAGAGACGCACCCGCACCAGCTCGAGCGATCCACTGAGCCCGGTGGAGATGCACTGCGCGGCGCGCCGGTTGGTGCCGCTGTAGGCCACGAACTCGCCGCCGTCGACGTCCGCGCTGCTGTCTTCGATATACAGCGCCACGGCGGTTGTTCCGCCACCGGCGCGCATGCCACCGCCCTGAATGATGGCCTGAGCGCTGTCGGTCAGCGCCAAGCTGTAATTGGTCCCGGTGCCTGCCTGCGCGTTGATCCGGCTGTCGTAGATCTCGGCCGAGCCGTTCTCGATCACCACCCCGCGCGAGGCGCCGCCGCTGCCGGGGAAACCGCTGCGGAAAGCGTTGCCGAGGGCCGTCGAGCGGTGCATCTGCAAGCTCCCGAAATCACCTCTCACGAAGACGGCGGCAGCAAGGGTCCCGTTCGAGGTGGCACGCAGCGAGCTGTCCTTCACGCTGACGGTGCCGCCGTCCTCGACTTCGACGGCATGCGCCGTGCCGGAGTTGGCGACGTCGATGTCCACGTCGTAGAGGTCCAGGAAGCCGTCGACCGTCCGCAGGCCCGCCAGGGTTCCATTGCCGCCCACCACATCCAGACTGAGGTCGGCGAACGTCATGATCTCCTCCTCGCCCACGAAGGTGGCGCCCAGCATTGGACTGTCGGACACGATGCTCGTCCGGCGCCGGCCAGCGCCGCGCAGCGTGAGGTTGGAGCGCATGGGAATCGTCGCATCGCCGACGTGGTAGACGCCGGGCTCGACGATGACCAGGTACTCCTCGGAATCGGCGGGAATGGACGCGAGTACCTCGACCAGCCGGTCTCCGCTCGCCGAGGGATCGACCTGCGGCGGATCGCCCACCAGCACCGGGTTGACGATCAGGGTCCGCCGATAAGAACCCTCCCAGGGATTCCACTCGGCCGTGCCCCGCATCGAACGCTCGAGCGCCACCGCGAGCTGGCGCCGGGTGACGACGCCGTCGGGACAGTAGTTGCCGCCGCCGCAGCCGGCTGAGATCAGATCGGTTTTGAACTGCTGGATCCACCGGCAGGCCGGGTCACCGGGCAAGACGTCGCCGTAGGGCGGCGCGCTGCAGGCGGGAGGCAGATAGGTGACAGCGGCGCTGAACGAACCCGCCGCCGCGAGCGAAGAGGAGCCCAGAGTGAGCATCCCGAGCATGCACAACGACCGATACCAAGCCATGACGAGCGACCTCCTCGCCGTCCTTTACGACAAAGTGGACGAGGAGGGGCCAGGGTAGGGTTAGTCTGCGGTCGCGAGACGAAGATAGAGGGGCGCCGACCCGAGGGCGATCTCCGGTCCGCCGGGGAGCGCCAAGGTTTCGCCGTCGCGGCCGAAGGCCTCACTGAGTGGCCGCTCGAGAGCGAGCATCGACCGCTCCCGCAGCGACCAGGCGACCCACCACGAGCCGCCCTGCGGGTCCTCGAAAGCGAAGACCCGCTGGTCCGGCGCCGCGGCGACCGGACCCAGCGACTTCCACCCCTCGAGCCGGCGGGCGAGATGCGCGAACGCCCAGAACGCCGCGCGGCGGCGCAAGTCACCGGTCGCTGGATCGGCATCGACCAGGCCGTAGCCCTTGGCGATCGGCTGCCACCAGAAGACGCGCTCGACCAGCCCGGTCGCCTGGGTGAGGTCAGTAGCGCACCAGGTAGTCGGCCTGGCGTTCCTCGTCGACCGACACCGCGCGGCCGGCCGGCGAGTGCGGGCCTTCGCGCAGCGGCCAGTTGACCTCGGTGATCCCAGCAGCGGCTCGGCCCCCAGCCGTAGCGCCGTACGCGGCGCGCGGTCTCGGCGATCGCCTTCAGCAGCACCACCTTGCCGACCGTGTCGAGGCCGGCCTGCGGGTTCTCGGGCGCGCCGCGGCGGTCGACGTAGAGCAGGGCGGAGACGGCGTCGAAGCGAGAGCGCCGCGCCGGCAGGTTGAGCGCCGCCGCGGTCTGAGTGGTACTCGAAGTCGATCACCGACGGTCCGAGCAGCTCGCACGCCGGGGTGGCGGCGCAGCACCTCGTCGGCGATCTCCGCCAGCCGCGCGTATTCGCGCAGGTTCCAGACCCCCCACTTGCTGCGGTTGATCGCCTGGCCGATCTGGAAGGCTCGGCCGTAGGGCGCGAAGCGCGCGCCGAGCTCGTCCACCGCGGCCCGCCAGCGCGCGGGGTCGCTGACCAGCTCGCGGTTCTGCGGCAGCGCGAAGGCGAGCTCGAAGCCGCGCGCGTGGAGCGCCCGCGCCAGCTCTTCCTCGTCGTCGTGGTCCTCCTCCCAGGGATGCAGCCGCAGGAGGGCCTGGCGCACGCCCAGCGTCGTCGAGCTCGGCGAGCAGCGCCTCGGGTGAGCGCCGCCAGGGGCGCAGGGCGACGCCGAGGCCGCCGAACGGGACCGGCCGGCGGTAGAGCTCGCGCGCGCAGCTCGCGGTAGCGCCGGGCGATGCGCGGCGCGGCCGCCAGCACGACCGCGCAGCTCGCCGAGATGCGCCGGGCGTCGGCGAGCCGCACGCCCAGCTTGTCGACCGCGGCCGGCGTGCTGGTGCGGCTGGTCGGAGAGCGGGTCCCAGACGATCCGGTCGCGCACCGCGGCGCCGGCCGGCGGCGGCGGGATGTGGGCGTGGGTCGAGCGCGTGAAGGCGAATCCCTTGAGCTTCTGCCCCACAGCGCGCAGCTTTGGCTTCCAGCGCTGCTTGGCGTGAAACGCGCCGTAGCCACCCGGTAGCAGGCGCGCTCGAGGGAATGCGGCGAACGACCCCAGTAGGCCGCCAGGTAGCGCGCTTGATCGGCGGCGCGATGGATCGGCATGCGGCAGAGCTCGCGCATGCGCTGGGGGACCGTCAACCGGTGGCCGAGGCGGGCGCGGTTGAGATCCAGCAGGACGAGCTCGGGCTCGTCGGCGCCGCGCCACGTCACCAGGACGTTGCCGCTGGTCAGATCGCGGTGCCAGATGCCGGCGTCGTGGAGTCTGCGCGCCATGCGTCCCAAGGCGTCGAGGAGGCGCTCGGAGTCGACCTCGGGAAAGGCCTCGCGCGTCGCTGCCGGCGTTGCGGGCGCGCAGGAAGTAGCGCGGCTCGAAATCGTGCGGCTGGGCGCGGCTCAGATACAAGGCCGGCGCGCGCGGGTCGCGCGATTCGACCAGCACCACCGGCTGCGCCGTGCGCAGGCCCGCCGCCTCGACAGCCCGGGCAGCGTCCAGCTCCGCCGGGCCTGCGAGCCGCGCGAACCGCGCCGCAGCCGGGCCCGCAGCGAGTCGTGGCGGAACTGCTTGACCACCACCTCGACCGTGCCGCGCGGCGCCGGCCAATCGACGACGTAGAGGTAGTTGCGTCCCCAGTGGAGGGTCTTGCTTCGCCGAGCCGCGATCGACCGCGACGCGCACGAGCGGCCTCGAGGTCGGCGGGCACGAGCGCGCTCGCCACCTCGCCGCTCCAGGCGTCGAAGGAGAACGGAGTGAAGGTCTCCACGTCCGGCCCGGGCGGTCGAGCTTCAGACCTCGAGGACGTCGAAGCGCTCGTGGTGGAGCTCGGGGTCGGCTCGCAGCAGGATCGGCGCGCCCAGCGCGCGCTCCAGCTCGTCGAGGATCGCCCGCTCCTCCCCCTGCAGCGCGCGCGCGACGTCGGGGTGGACGCGCAGCAGCAGCTCGCGCAGCTGCGGCCGGTCGCGCAGGCTGGAGCAGCTTCGCGGCGCAGGTTCAGGCAGATCGTGGCGACCGATTGATGCGGCCGCTGCCCGCGCAGTACGGGCAGGGCTGGGTGAGCAGGCGCTCGAGGTTGGCGCGGCTGCGCTTGCGGGTGAGCTCGACCAGGCCGAACTCGGAGATGTTGAGCACCTTGTTCTTCGCCCGGTCCTTGCGCAGTTCGGCTTCGAGGGCGGCGAAGACCGCGCTCGCGGTTCTCCTGCTCGACCATGTCGATCAGGTCGATCACGATGATGCCGCCGAGGTCGCGCAGCCGGATCTGGCGCACGATCTCCTGCGACCGCCTCGAGGTTGGTGCGCGAGCACCGTGTCCTCGAGGTTGTGCTGGCCGACGAAGCGGCCGGTGTTGACGTCGATCGCCACCAGCGCCTCGGTCGGGATTGATCACGATGTAGCCGCCGGACTTGAGCCAGACCTTGCTCTCGAGCGCCGCCTCGATCTCGTCGCTCGATGCCGAAGTGCTCGAAGAGCGACGCGTCCTGGCGGAAGAGGCGCACGCGTTGGCGACGAGCTGCGGCTGCACCTGGTCGAGGAACTCGACGATGCGCTCGTAGGTCTCCTCGCCGTCCACCCAGAGCACGGAGTAGTCCGAGCGCTGAAGAGGTCGCGCACCACGCGCAGCGCCAGGTCGAGGTCCTGGTGGAGGAGCGTCGGCGCTCGCGGCCGTGCTCGGCGCGCTGGCGGATGCGCTCCCACAGGCGCGCGAGGTAGTGCGCGATCGGGCTCGAACTCCTCCGCGCCGCGGCCCTCGCCGGCGGTGCGCACGATGAGACCGCCGAGCGACGTCCGCCAGCGCGTCGAGGATGCCGCGCAGGCGCGCGCGCTCGGCCTCGTCCTCGATCCGGCGCGAGACCCCGAGGTGGCGCACGGTGGGCAGGAGCACCAGGTAGCGGCCGGGGAGCGTGATGTGGGTCGAGACCCGCGCTCCCTTGCTAGGCAGCGGATCCTTGATCACCTGCACCAACATCTCCTGCCCGACCCGCAGCAGCTCGTCGATCGAGGCCTGCGGCGGGGTCTCGCCGCCGCCGTGACCGTTCTCGTCCTCCACCGCCCCGCCCTCGTTCTCCTCCAGCAGGGCGACGTTCTCGGCCACGTCGCAGACGTAGAGGAAGGCGTCGCGCTCGAGTCCGATGTCGACGAACGCCGCCTGCATGCCGGGCAGCACCCGGTTGACCCGGCCCTTGTAGACGTTGCCCACCAGGCCGCGGTGGCGGTGGCGCTCGACGAAGATCTCGGTCAGCCGGTCTTCCTCCAGCACCGCGATCCGCGTCTGGTGCGGATCGGTCTCGACGAGCATCTTGTTGGCCAGCGGCAGCGCCTCCTCGCGCTGCGAAGCGTATCTCGGCCACAAACGGGCTCAGCGGTTGACGTAGCGCCGGAAGTCGACCCCCAGGATGATGCCGGTGGCGATGAAGTTGGCGAGCATGAAGCTGCCGCCGTAGGAGAGGAAGGGCAAGGGAATGCCGGTGATCGGCACCAACCCCACCACCATCGCGGTGTTGTAGAGCACGTGCACGGTGGTCATCGAGAGCAGGCCGACCACCAGCAGGATGCCCGCCCGGTCGCGGGCCCGCATCGCCACCTGGGCGCCCGAAAAGAGATAGAGCCCGAAGAGCGTCAGCGTCGCCGAGACGCCGAGGAAGCCCCACTCCTCGGCCAGCACGGCGAAGATGAAGTCGGTGTGGCGCGCCGGCAGGAAGCGCAGCTGGCTCTGGGTGCCCTGCATGTAGCCCTTGCCGACCAACTCGCCCGAGCCGACCGCGATCTTGCTCTGCCGCACCTGGTAGCCGGCGCCCAGCGGATCGCGCTCCGGCTGCAGGAAGGTGAGCACGCGCTCGCGCTGGTAGTCGCGCATGCCGAAAGCCCAGATCACACCGCCGAGGATGAGCGCTGATCAGGCGGCCGCGACCAGGACGCGCAGCCGGACCCCGGCCACCAGGAGCGCCCCGGCCAGCATCGGCACGAACATCGCCGGCGCCGCCGAGGTCCGGCTCGCACCACCACCAGCGCCATCGGCACCGCCACGATCAGCACGGCGACGACGATCTGGCGCAAGCCGAGGAAGCGTTGGTTGGCGGTCTCGAGATAGCGCGCCAGCAGCAAGCGCGGTCGCCAGCTTGGCGAACTCCGAGGGCTGCAGGCGCCAGCCGCCGATCCCCAGCCAGCTGCGCGATCCGCCCGCCTTGATGCCGACCACGAGCACCGCCACCAGCGCCGCGAGGCTCAGCAGGTAGAGCGGCAGCGAGAGGCCGAGCAGCACCCGGTAGTCGATGGAGAACGCGATCAGCATCAGCAGCAGGCCGATGCCGACGAACACCGCCTGGCGCGGCAGATAGTCGACCGGCATCTCGGCCAGGCGCTGTGCACGGTGAGCAGACCGGCGACCGACAGCAATAGCGCCGCGACCAGCAACCCCCAGCGCACCTCCGCCAGGCGGCGCAGCGACGCGGCGTTCGTCAGGGAGCGACGATTGCAGCGCCGAGATCGGTCCCGGAAGTAGGTCTCATATAGCCTCGCGCGCCATCGGCGCGGCCGCCGAGCCGCCGTGGCCGCCGTGCTCGATGAACACCACCACCACCAGCTGCGGGGCGTGGAAGGGCGCGAACGACGCGAACCAGGCGTGGTCGCGCTGCTCGAAGGGCAGGTCTTCGCTGCGGATCCAGGTCTTCTGCGCGATGACCTGCACCGTCCGGTCTTGCCCGCCATGTCGAAGCCCTGCAGCTTGGCGGCGGTGCCGGTGCCCGTTTCGTTGACCACCGCCCAGAGCGCCTCGCGCACGTGCGCCAGCGTGTTCGGCGCTGAGCGGCACCCGGCGCGGCGCGGGCACCTCGGCGCCGCGAATCAGGTGCGGCGTCATCAGCTCGCCGCCGTTGGCGATCGCCGCCATGAACACCGCCATCTGCAGCGGCGTCGCCAGCAACGGCCCCTGGCCGATCGCCACCGAGATCGTCTCGCCCGGGTACCAGGGGTGGCGGCGCACCCGGGCTCCACTCGGTGTCCGGCACCAGGCCGGCCTTCTCGCCGCTCAGGTCGATGCCGGTTTCGACGCCCGATGCCGAAGAGCCGGGCGTAGCGCGCGATGCGGTCGATGCCCAGCTTCTGGCCGAGAGTGTAGAAGTAGATGTCGCACGATTCGCGCAGCGCGGTGCGCATGTTGACCCAGCCATGGCCGCCCCGCTTCCAGCAGCGGAACTGATGGTTGTAGAAGTAGGCGGCGCCGCCGCAGCGCACGCCGTCCTGCGGCGTAATCACGCCTTCGCCCAGGCCGGCGAGCCGCCACCACGATCTTGAAAATCGAGCCCGGCGAGTAGGTGTTCTGGAGCGCCCGGTTCTGCAGCGGATGAAAGGGGTTCGGTGAGGATCGCCTGCCAGTCCTCGGGCTGCAGGCGGCGGGCGAAGAGGTTGGGGTTGAACGACGGCGAGGAGGCCAGCGCCAGGATCTCGCCCGTAGCGCGGATCGAGCGCCACCACCGCGCCGACTTGCTCGCCGAGGGCCCGCTCGGCGCGCCTGCTGGAGATCGAGATCGATGGTGAGCTTGAGGCTCTCGCCGGGCTGGGCGGACTGGCCGAGGCTCTCCTCGAGCAGCCGGCCGCGGCTGTCGACCACCACCACCCGCTCGCCCTGGCGTCCGCGCAGCCGCTCATCGTAGGTCTGCTCGATGCCCTTCTTGCCGATCAGCTCGCCCGACTGCAGCGCGCCGCCGTGCCGTTGGAGCTCGTCGGGGGTCACTTCACCGAGGTAGCCGAGGACGGGCGCGGTCTGACCGGCGTGGCGGTAGAGACGCTGGTGCTCGACCTAGACCTCGAACTCCGGATGCTCGAGGCTCTCCACGCCCAACCGCGCCACCTGCGCCAGGGAGAGGTTCTCCGCCACCAGGACGGGGGCGAACGACGGCGTACCGCGGTAGCGCGCCAGGACCTCGTCGAGCGCTCCCGGCGGGCGCTCGAGGACGGCGGCGGCATAGGCCAGGCTCTGCTCGAGACTCGGTGTGCGGCTGCGATCCAGCAGCAGGTTGTAGCTCGGCACGTTCTCGACCAGCGGCCGCCCCTGGCGGTCGTAGATCAAGCCGCGCGGCGCGCGCACCGGCAGTTTGCGCAGCCGGTTGTTCTCGGCCAGCGCCCGGTAGTGCTCGCCGCGCACCAACTGTACGAACCAGAAGGAGGCGGCGATGCCCACCAGCAGCACGGCGAGGAGGCCGCGCAGCATGCTGATCCGCTGTACCAGATCTTCGCGGTGTTCGCCGACTTTCATCATCGTGGGGAGCGATCGAAGCGCAAGCTCGAGGGCTCAAGGATACCAGCGCTATGGCAGGATGGCGCGACATGGATTCGGCCTCGCGCGACGCGGCGCGCCTGCCCACGGGCTGGCGCTGGCTGGGAGTTCTCTGGCTGGCGGTCTACCTGCCGTCCTACGCCTGGGCCTATGGCTGGGCGAATTTCCTCTTTCTCTGCAATCTGGGCGTCATCCTCAGCGCGATCGGCTTGATCTCGCAGAAGCGACTGCTGATTTCCAGCCAGGCGATCGCGGCGCCGGTCATCGGCCTCGCCTGGGGTCTCGACGCCGGCTGGAGGCTGGTCTCCGGGCGCCACCTCTTCGGCGGCACCGAGTACATGTGGGATGCCTCGCTGCCGCTCTTCACCCGTCTGCTGTCGCTCTACCACGTGGTCTGGCCGCTGCTGCTGCTCTACTGGCTGTGGCGCCTCGGCTACGACCGGCGCGCGTGGGCGCTCCAGGCGGCGATCGCCGCCCTGGCGATTCTCGCGGCGCGGCTCTTCACCACCCCGCAGGAGAACATCAACTTCGCTTTTAGAGATCCGTTCTTCCAGCGTCAGCTCGGGCCGGCGGCCGTGCATCTCGCCTGCGTTTGGCTGGGGCTTGCCGGCATCGCCTACGGAGTGACGCATCTCTGCCTGCGGCGGGGCTTCGCGCCGCCGCAAGGGCGCTAGAAGACGTCGCCTTCGGCGAGCGCCCAGCCCCGGGGATCGATCAGGACGCGCGAGCCCGCGGCGATCTCGATCTCGCCGCGTCCGCCCGGCATCTCCACCCGCCGGTAGCCGTCGACAGTCAGCACCTCGAGCGGCAGCTCGAATCCCGGCTCCCGCCAATGCAAGACCAGGCGCTCGTTGGCACCCGCCGGCTGGCGCTCGAAACGCCAGCGCGGCAGCTCTGCGTGGCGCAGGTAGCGGTCGAAGAACCAGGCCAGATCCCGGCCCGCGGCTTGGGCCGCGGCGGCTTCGAACTCGGCGCTCGAGGTGAGCTTGTACTGCCGCTGGGGATCGGTCGCGAAGCGATACAAGAGCGAGAAGAAGTCTTCGTCGCCGAGCAGCCAGCGCAGGCTGTGCAGCACGCAGGCGCCCTTGTTGTAGATGTCGCCCTGGTAGGCCGTGTTGGTGTCGATCTCGCGCCCCTGGATGATCGGCAGCTGGTTGTCGATGCCGCGGCGCTCGCCACGCATGTAATCGAGATAGCGGTCGAGGCCCAGGGTGTCGTTGACGAACACCGCCTCGGCGTAGGCGGCGAAGCCCTCGTGAATCCAGAAATCCCCCCAGTCGTCGACGGTGATCGAGTTGCCCCACCACTCGTGCGCCGTTTCGTGCAGCAGTAGCCAGTCGAAGCCGTACTCGTTGTCGCGAAAGCGCGCGCCGTAGGCGACCAGCGTCTGATGCTCCATCCCCAGGTGCGGCGACTGGGCGACGGCGTACTTGTCGCGCAAGAAGGGATACTCGCCGAAGCGCCGTCCGAGCACTTCCAGCATGCGCGGCGCCTGGCGCCAGGTGGTGCGCGCCCGCTCGACGCTCTCCGGCACCGCCCAGAAGACGATCGGGTGGGAGCCGGCGCCGTCGACCCCGCGGTAGATCTCCTCGACCGGAAGGTAGGGCCCGACGGCAATCGAGAACGAGTAGTTGTTGACCGGGTAGCTGGACTCCCAGCGCGTCGTCACCGTGTCCGGACCGCGGCGCTCCCACACCTTGCGCCCGCTGGCCAACCCGACCAGCGACCCGGGCACCGTGAGCTCGATCGACATGCCCTCGTCGGCCTCGTCGCTCGGATGATCCTTGGCCGGCCACCATTCGTCGGCGCCCTCGCCCTGCACGGTCACCGCGACCCACGGCGCGCCGTCCCGGCTGCTCGCCCAGACGAAACCGCCGTCCCAGGGCGCGCGCGGTGCGCGCCGCGGCCGGCCGCCGTACGCGATCTCGACTTCGTGGCGCTCGCCCGGCTGCCAGGCGCGCGGCAGGCGCACGACCACACGCCCGTCGCCATGCTCGAACGCCGCGTTCTCGCCGTCGACCGAGGCGCTGGTCACCGTGAAGCGGTCGACCAGGTCCAGCTCGAAGCTCGCGCTCGGCTCGCGCGCCGCGACGGTGGCGCGGTTGCGGCCCTCCAGGCGGCGCTCCTCCGGCAGCACCCGCAGCGTCAGATCGTAGCGGCGCACGTCATAGGCGGCGAGGGCTGGCCGCAGCGTGCCTCCCGAGGTTCCGGTGGCGCCCGGACCGGCGGCGAGCGCGGCGACCAGCGCGGCGCTCACGCCGATCAGAAGGACGGCGGCGGCGTAGAGCGGCCAGCGGCGATCCGGCTCGGCGCTCATCGAAAGTGGATCCTCGCGGTGCGGTTGCGGCGCCAGGTCTCGTACTGCTGGCGGCCGCGCTGTGTTCCCAGCCAGAGCGCCAGGCCGAGCCCGGCGCTGATCAGCGGCTTGATCGCCGCCGACGCCAGGCTGGGCAGCTCGGGATCGCCGAGCACCACCAGCGCGACGGTCACCAGCGCCAATTGCTGCACCGCCGCCGCGGCAACGAAGGCGAGCATCACGCCGCCCCAGCGTTGGATCACCACCCTCTGTGCCACCGCCGCGGTGAGATAGCCGACCAGGGTGTCGGCGAAGCCGTAGAGCCCATAGAGACCGCCGCTCACCGCGTCCTGCACGGCGCCGATCAGGATGCCGTAGAGCAGGCCGCCAAGCGGCCCGCTGTCGAGGGCCTGAAACACCAGCACCACCAGGAAGGGATCGACCACCGCCGAGAACCCCGGCACCAGCAGGGTGCCGACATAGTGAATGCCGAGCGCGCCGGCGAGCAGCAGCAGGAGCCTAAGGGCGGGCAATCGGACGCTCCTCTTTCATCGCCTCGGGCACCGGGATGCGCTCGAGCAGATAGGCCTGGTCGAGGCGCCGAAGATCGACCGCGGGCTGCGACTCGGATGCGGTGGAAGAGCTCGCCGCCGGGCTCGACTCGGATCACCGTGCCGACCGGCAGGCCGCGCGGATAGACCCCGTCGATGCCCGCGGTCACCACCCGGTCGCCGGACCGCGACGTCGGCCTGCACGCGGCACGTAATCGAGCTCGAGACCGCCCTGCGCCGTCGCCGCGCACCACGCCCTGGCGCCGGGTGCGCTCGAGCATGGCGCCGACCGCGGCGGCGCGGTCGGTGAGAGCTGCACCTTGGCGTAGCGGCCCGGCCACCGTGACCACCCGGCCCGACCAGGCCGAGCGGCGAGATCACCGGCTGGTTCGTCGCGCGGCCGGTAGCCGCCGGTGTAGACCACCAGCGTGCGCAGCCAGGAGGCGTGGTCGACGTAGACCACGTCGGCGAGCGTGGAAGCGTAGCCGGCCGGAGGCGCGCGAGTAGTCGAGCGCCGGCGCCAGCCGGCGCGCCTCGTCCTCGAAGTCGGCAGCCGCGCAGGCGCTCGATGCGCAGCGCCTCGACCTCGGCGCGCAGGCGGGCGTTTTCCTCCTCGAGGCTCGCCCCGCCGGCGCAGCCGCTGGCGCAGGCCGGCAGGCCGAATCCGCCGAACGGTTCACCAGGCGGGCGACGGGGCCAGCAGGCGCAGCCCGAGCGCTCGAGCGGGCGTCGCCGGACGGCTGCGCTCCGTCGCAGCGCAAGGTGAGCAGACGAGCTGCGCGACCAGCACCAGAACGAAGACACACGCGGGTGCGGCGCTCGGTCACGACGCGCTCGTCAGCGCCCCGGCCCGCCGCTCAGCGGATCGAAACCTTGCGCAGCAGGTCGATGTCCTCGAGCACCCGCCCGGTGCCGAGCACCACCGAGGCCAGCGGATCCTCGGCGAGCACCACCGGCAGGCCGGTCTCGTCGCGCAGGCGCTGGTCGAGGTTGCGCAGCAGCGCGCCGCCGCCCGAGAGCACGATGCCCTTGTCCATGATGTCGGCCGAGAGCTCGGGCGGCGTGCGCTCGAGCGCCATGCGCACCGCCTCGACGATCGTCGCCACCGGCTCGGCGAGCGCCTCGCGGATCTCCTCGTCGGAGATCGGTCAGGGTCTTGGGCACGCCCTCGACGAGGTCGCGGCCCTTGATCTCCATCTTGAGCTCTTCCTTGAGCGGGAAGGCCGAGCCGAGCTCCATCTTGATCGGCTCGGCGGTGCGCTCGCCGATCAGCAGGTTGTACTTGCGCTTGAGGTAGTTGATGATCGCCTCGTCCATCTCGTTGCCGGCGATCGCGCACCGAGCGGCTGTAGACGGTGCCGGCGAGCGAGATCACCGCCACGTCGGTGGTGCCGCCGCCGATGTCGACGATCATGTTGCCCGAGGGCTCGGTGATCGGCAGGCCGGCGCCGATCGCCGCCATCATCGCCTGCTCGACCAGGAAGACCTCGGAGGCGCCGGCGCGCATCGCCGAGTCGCGCGACCGCGCGCTTCTCGACCTGGGTGATCTCCGACGGGCACGCCGATGACGATCCGCGGGTGCACGTACATCTTGCGCCCGTGCGCCTTCTTGATGAAGTACTCGAGCATCCGCTCGGTGACCTCGAAGTCGGCGATCACGCCGTCCTTCATCGGCCGGATCGACTCGATGTTGCCCGGGCGTGCGGCCGAGCATCTCCTTGGCTTCGCTGCCCACCGCCTCGATGCGGTTGGTGAGCTTGTTGATCACGACGACCGAGGGCTCGCGCACCACGATGCCCTGGTTGCGCGCGAAGACCAGGGTGTTGGCGGTGCCGAGGTCGATCGCGAGGTCGTTCGAGAAGTACCGCAGAAGCGAGGCGAAGGGCATCGAGATTTCCTATGGTTCTAACGGGTCGTGCAGGCGCCGCTCACGGGACGGCTGGCGTCCATAGCGACTGGCCTCGACGACGTTCGCAGGGCGTCTACAGGATCTCTCGACGAAGACGCGCTGCCGGCGCAGTGTCTCGTTGCCCCAGGCGTCGCGGGCGCGGATCTCGATGAAGCTCCAGCCCTCGGTCGCCAGCTGGACGGTCTTGTTGAAGGCGCCGTCGGCGCCGACCTTGACCTGCTCGCCGTTGACCTCGACCGCGGCGCCGGGCTCGGTGCGGCCGGCGACGATGAAGATACTAGCCGTAGGACTTGCACGTCTTCGAGCTCGAGCTGCCGGCGGCGTCTTGTCGGCCTCGCCGCCGCCGGCGCGGCAGCGAGGCCACGCGGAACTGCCGCGGCGTGCTCCAGGGGCCCTGCAGGCCGTCCTTGCCGAAGGCCGCGACGCGCCAGTGGAAAGTGCCCTCGCCGCGCAGCCCGAGCGTGGCGCGCGGTCTTCGGCGCGGTTGTCGACGTCGATCAAGTTGTCGACGAACAGGCGGTTGCGCGAGACCTGGAGGGCGTAGCGCGCCGGCGCCTGGCACCGGCTGCCAGGCGAGCGACCAGCTGGCCGACCGCGGTCGAGGTCGAGCTTCGAGGTTGTCGGCCGGCTCGAGCAGCTGCGGCGCCGGCCGGCAGCGGCGCCGGCTCGGACGAGCAGGTCGCCGGTCTGCACCACCTGCTCGAGCTCGCTTGACCTCGCGCTCGAGCCCCCCTCGGAGCCGACCTCGAGCGCGCCGCCGCAGGCGCCGCGAAGCGGCCGCTGGCCGTCGCCCTGGTCGTACGGCCACGAAGGCCTCCGAGACTCCTGCTGCACCCGCGCCTCGGCGCTCGGCGTCGTGACGCTGGCTGGTCGCTCTGCGCGGTGTTGAGGTTGACCCAGCCGTACTCCATCTCGATCGCCTGCTCGCCGCTCGGCCCGGCTCCGTCGCTGCGCGGCGCGGTGACCAGGAACAGGGTGTTCGGCCGCACGGTGTAGAGCGTGCCGTCGAGGAACATGATCTCGGCCGAGCCGTTGCTCGGTGGTCTTCACGTAGTCGCCGGAGCGGAGCGACGACGCGGCTGCGCGCCTCCTCCCAGTCGCCGCCGTCGCCGCGCCGGAACTCGACGCCGCCCTGCGCCGGAGACGAACTGCGCCTCGCCGGCGGCGCCGCGGCTGCGCAACGCGTCGCTGATCGACAGCAGCAGCGCGCGGCTGCGCCGGCCCGCGGCGAGCGCCGGCTTCCACTGCTTCTCGGCAAGGAGGCGCGCGCCTCCTGCCAGCTCTGCTGGGCGTTCTGGTACTCGTTGCGGAAGGCCTCGAGGCCGGTCTCGGTCGACAGCCGCTCGAGCAGCACGCGTACTTCGTCGATCACCGCGCCGGCGTCGCGCTCGACCGCGAAGCGCTCCCATTGCCGGTAGCCGAAGAAACCGCCGACACCCGCCAAAAGGACGACGACGAAGATACCCCAGCCGCGCAGCGTGTCAACGGACAGGGTGTACCAGTCTCGACGTGGTTGCGGTGCTGCCAAGGGTGCCCCCTGTGAAGGGCGAAATATAGCACAAGCATCGGCAAGATCGAGGGTTACGGCCTTCGACCAGGAGCCCTCGAGACGGACCCAACCCGGGTCCGGCGGGCTTTCTCCGGTGGAGGATCCCTGTTAAAGTCGGCGTTTCCGCCCGGCAGTCATTTCCGCGCGCGAGCAAGGTCATCCTTCGCTCAAGGAGCGCACGGCAATGCTCAAGGTCTTCCGCGAGAACCTCAAGTACCTCAACTGGATCCTCTGGCTGGTGATCGCCATTTTCGTGGCCTTCATCTTCGTGGACTGGGGAATCGGAGGCCTCGACAACCAGCAGGGCGCCAGCTACGCCGCCAAGGTTGGGAGCTCGACGGTGAGCATGCAGGAGTTCGAGCGCACCTATCGCCAGCTCGAGGCGCAGTACCGGGACATCTACGGCGAGCGCTTCACGCCCGAGGTCGCCAAGCAGATGCAGCTGCCGATGCAGGCGCTCGACCGGCTGGTGGCGCGCCAGATCCTGCTCGCCGAGGCGCAGGACATGGACCTCACCGCTTCCGACGAGGAGGTGCGCGGGCGATCCTGGATATCGAAGGCTTCAAGACCGCCGACGGCGCCTTCGTGGGCGACGAGGAATACGCCGCCATCCTGCGCCAGAACGGACAGAGCCCCGCCGCTTCGAGCGCAACGTGCGTGACGACTTGACGGTGCAGAAGCTCGACCGGCGCGCTCGAACAGACGGTGAAGGTCACCGACTGACGAGGTCGAGCGGGCCTACCGTGAGCGCTCCGAGCGCGCCGCGATCCGCTACGTCCTGCTCCCCACCGGCCGCTTCCAGGCCGAGGCCACGGTGACGCCGGAAGAGCTGCGCGCCTACTACGACGCCCATCGCGATGAGTTCCGGCTCGGCGACCAGCGGGTCGTCGACTACGTGCTGGTCGATCTGGCGCGCCTCGCCCAGGGCGTCACCGTGTCACCGACGAGAGCTTGCGCGCCTACTACGACAGCCACCGCAGCGAATTCACCCAGCCCGAGCAGGTGCGGGCGCGCCACATCCTGCTCAAGGTCGACGACCAGCGGACCGCCGAGCAGGCGCGGGCCCAACTCGACGCGATCGCCAAGCGGCTCCAGGCGGGCGAGGATTTCGCGGCTCTCGCGCGCTCCACCTCCGAAGATCCGGCGAGCGCGCCGCGCGGCGGCGAGATCGGCTTTTTCGGCCGCGGCCAGATGGTTCCCGAGTTCGAGCAGGCGGCTTTCTCGGCCGAGCCCGGGGTCATCGTCGGACCCGTCCAGACCAGCTTCGGCCTCCACCTCCTCCAGGTCGAGGAAAAGCGCGCCGGCGGTGAACGCCCGTTCGAGGAGGTACAGCCGCAAATCCTCAACCGCCTGCGCCAGCGAAACCGCGCAGGCCCAGGCGGAAGCCAAGGCGAAGGAGATCTACGCCAAGATCCAGGCCGCGCCGGCGGGCCAGTCGGATCTCAAGGCGCTCGCCGACGCCGAGCCCGCGACGCTGTCCTTCGCCACTACACCGCCCTTCGGCCGGGAAGACCTGGTCGCCGGGATCGGCCGCCAGACGCCGTTTTCAACCACCGCGCTTCGGGCTCGAGACGGGCAGGGTTTCCGAGCCGGTCAAGGTGCCGCGCGGCTGGGCGCTGCTCGGCTTGCGCGAGGTCAAGCCGCCGCGCGTGCCCGAGTTCGCCGAGGCCGAGCCGCAAGTTCGCCAAGCAGTCACGAGCGCCAAGGCAGCCGAGATGACGCTCGCCCAGGGCCGCGCGGCGCGAGCCGCTCTCGATGCCGGCAAGCCCTTCGCCGAAGTCGCTCAGGGCCTCGGCGTCGAGCCTCAGGAATCGGGCGAGTTCGGCGCCGACGGCATGATCCGTGGGCTCGGAATCCAGCCGGCGCTGGCCGCCGAGGCCCTCGCCGGCCAGCAAGGCGGCTTCGGTGGGCCGGTGGCGATCGCGCAGGGCGCGGTGGTCTACGAGATCAGCGAGCGCAAGCGCTTCGATCCCATCGCCTTCGCCGGTGAGCGCTCGGCGCTGCGCGAATCGCTCGCCCAGCAGCAGTTCGGCCGCCTTCTGCAGTCGCTCATCGAGCGTCGGCGGGCCGAGCTGACGGTCAACTACAACCGTCAGTTGCTCGAGCAGTTCGACATGCTGGATCAGGCCGCCAGCAGCTGACCGCCCCGCCCCGGCCAGGGATGATGGCAGGATGATCGGCTATCTGCAGGGCCGGCTCTTGCGCTCCTCGCCGGAGCGCGTGCTGGTCGACGTCGGCGGAGTGGGCTACGACGTCCATGTGCCGCTCTCGACTTACTACGAGATCGAGCGCTCGGGCGCCCACGGCGAGGTGCGGCTCTATGTGCACACGCACGTGCGCGACGACGGCATCGTGCTCTACGGCTTCTGGAGCGAGCGCGAGCAGCAGCTCTTCGAGAAGCTGCTCTCGGTCAACGGCATCGGACCACGCGGCGCCCAGGTGGTGCTCTCCGGCATGGCGCCGGACGACTTGGTGCAGGCGCTCTCCCAGGGCGACGTGGCGCGCCTGGTGACGATTCCCGGCGTGGGCCGGAAGACCGCCGAGCGCATGGTGCTCGAGCTGCGCGACAAGATGCGCGACCTGGGCCCCGCGACCGGGCCGCTCGTCCCGCCGCCGCAGGCGAGCGACGACCTGCTCGATGCCCTGGTCCATCTGGGCTACAAGGCCGC
This sequence comes from Thermoanaerobaculia bacterium, assembly GCA_963821905.1. Lineage (GTDB taxonomy): Bacteria > Acidobacteriota > Thermoanaerobaculia > Multivoradales > JAGPDF01 > CAWGFP01. The sequence continues at coordinate 190,416 of CAWGFP010000001.1, forward strand.
CGCGGCCGAGCGCGCCGCCGCCGAAGTGCGCAAGGAACAGCCGCAGGCGGCATTTCATGAATTGCTTCGCATGTCGCTCAAGCGGCTTTCGCGGATCTGAGACGCGCGCGCCGCGCGGCCCGGTTCGCCGGATCGATAGGTGTCCAACGCTGGCCCCATTCCTGCACGATCGGCGTTAGCAGGGGGAGGAAGAGTGCAATGTTCGGGAGGTTTTGGCGCGTCGGCCGACCCTGTTGTTTTGCGCGCTGGCAGCGACCGATGCCGGCGCAGGTGACTATCGCGTCCAGACGATGCCGGTGCCCTTGGCGGGGGACGACGCCGTGACCTCGAACGGCTGCTCGACACCCTTGCAGGGCGACGTCTGCATGATTTTCGAGTTTCCCGGCGCGCCCATCCCGTCGGGCGAGACCATTCGTACGATGACGATCACCGACGCCGAGCTCGCAGAGCAAACCGGCTTCGCCGGCTGCACGATTCGCGATCTCAACGCGGCGGTGAACATCCTCCACCCGGTGGTGGGCGCGCTCGCAGTCGCGATCGGCGCACAAGCGGACCGCTCGCTCTACGCCCCCGCGGCCAGCTCTTGCGGCAGCAGCCTCAACACGCGTTTCGACGGCGACTCGCCGATCGCCGCCAACAGCTGCCCGCCGCACCCGGTCATGCGTCCGGCCGAGGAGCTCGAGGTCTTCGACGGCCAGCGCGTCGACGGCACTTGGACGCTGCACATCGAAAACGCCGCGCAGTCCGAAGGCACTCTGCAGTCCTGGGGCTTCGCGGCCGACGTCGACTGCGACACTCGGCCCGCGCCGCCACCGCCGTCGAGCTGCGTGCCGGGTCCCACGACCCTGTGTCTCAACGAGAACCGCTTCGAGGTCACCGTGGCCTGGCGCACCAACCAGGGAAAATCCGGTCAGGGCACCGGCGTGCGGCTGACCCCCGACAGCGGGTATTTCTGGTTCTTCGATCCCGCCAACGCCGAGCTGATGGTGAAGGTGCTCGACGCCTGCGCCCATCCCTACGATCGCTACTGGGTGTTCTCCGCGGGAGTCACCAACGTCGAAGTGACCCTCCTCGTCACCGACACCCAGACGCATCAGTCGAAGATCTACATCAACCCGCTCAATCGCACCTACGTCACGGTCAACGACACCGACGCCTTCGCCAGCTGTCCCTGATTGCTCTGCCGCGCAACGGCGCGCGTTGCCATAAGATCGCGCGGTGAGCACGGAGCGCATTCTCTCGGCCGAGCCGGCGGCCGACGAGCTGCAAGTCGAGGCCACGCTCCGCCCGCACCTGCTCGCCGACTACGTCGGCCAGGAGAAGATCGTCGACAACCTGCAGGTCTTCATCCGCGCGGCGCGCGAGCGCCGCGAACCGCTCGACCACGTGCTGCTGTTCGGACCGCCGGGTCTGGGCAAGACCACGCTCGCTCACATCGTCGCCCACGAGATGGGCGCGCCGCTGCGCTCGACCTCCGGACCGGTGCTCGAGCGGGCCGGCGACCTCGCGGCGATCCTCACCAATCTCGAGCCCGGCGAGGTGCTGTTCATCGACGAGATCCATCGCCTCGGGCCGACCGTCGAGGAGATCCTCTATCCGGCGCTCGAGGACTTCCATCTCGACCTGGTGATCGGCCAGGGACCGGCGGCGCGGACGGTGAAGATCGAGCTGCCGCGCTTCACGCTGGTCGGCGCCACGACGCGCGCCGGTCTGCTCAGCGCGCCGCTGCGCTCGCGCTTCGGCATCGTGCACCGCCTCGACTACTACCGGCCGGAGCATCTGGCGCGCATCGTCCACCGCTCGGCGCGGCTGCTGGGCATCGTGGTCGACGACGGTGGCGCGCAGGAGATCGCCCGCCGCTCGCCGCGGCACGCCACGAGTCGCCAACCGGCTGCTGCGCCGGGTGCGCGATTTCGCGCAGGTCGAGGGCTCGCGCTCGATCGACGACGGCGGCCGCCCGGCGCGCGCTCGAGCTGCTCGAGGTGGACGAGTACGGTCTCGACGAGCTCGACCGCCGGCTGCTGACCACGCTCATCACGCAGTACCAGGGCGGACCGGCGGGCATCAGCGCGCTCGCCGCGGCGAGTGGGCGAGGACCGCGGCACGCTCGAGGATCTCTACGAGCCCTATCTCATCCAGGAGGGTTTCCTGCAGCGCACGCCGCGCGGCCGCGTGGCGGCGCCGAAGGCCTACGCGCATCTCGGCCTCGAGCCGCCGCGCGGCGCCAACCGGCCGTTGTTCTAGAAATTGAAGCAGGCGCTCCTGATCGTCAATCCCGCGGCGGGCCGCCGGCACGGCGCGCGGGTGGCAAGCGACGTCGCGCTCGCCCTTCGCGGCGGCGGCTACGCGGTCGAGATCGCGCACACCGCGGCGGCGGGCGAGGCGACGCCGCTAGCACACGCAGCCGCGGCGGGCGGCGCGGCGGCGGTCTTCGCGCTGGGCGGCGACGGCACGTTGCGCGAAGTTGCCGAGGGGTTGCTCGGCAGCCGCACCGCCCTCGGCGTCCTGCCAGCCGGTACGACCAACGTCGTGGCCCTTGCTCTCGGCCTGCCGAGCGAGCCGCGCGCCGCGGCGCGTCTGGCCGGCGCGCTCGTCGAGCGCCCACTCGATGTTGGTCTCGCCGGCGGTCGTGCCTTCCTCATGCAGGCGACCGCGGGCTTCGACGGCTTCCTCATGGCGCGTCTCGACGGCCGCGTCAAGTCGCGCTGGGGCAGGACGGGCGTGGTGGCGCAGGCGCTGGCGGCCTTTGCGCAGTATCGCTTCCCGCAGATTGAAGTCGAGGCGGACGGCGAGCGCTATGCAGCGACCCACATCGCGGTGTGCAACATCGCCCATTACGCCGGGCCCTACCACTTGGCGCCGGAAGCCCGCTGGGACGATCGCCGACTCGACCTGCGCCTATTCTTCGGCCGCGGCCACGGCGCCGCGCTCGCCACCCACTGGCGCCTGTTGCGCGATCGCCGCGAACCGCGGGCGCGCTCGTTCCCGATCGAGCGCGTCACGGTCGTCGGTCCACCCGATACCGCGCTGCAAGTCGACGGCGATCCGCTGCGGCTCGAGCTGCCGGTCGAGATCACACTGGCGGCAGAACAGCTGGTAGTGCTGGCGCCGCCAGGCGCCTAGGGCTATGCTCCGTACGGTGTAAGATCACGTGCACCGAAGCCCAAAGGAGGTGTGTGATGCGGAAGAAACTTCTCGTGTCCGGGGTGATGGCGCTCGCCACCGTGCTCGTCTCGAGCTCCATGGCGCTCGCCGCCGACAACTGGCTGGGCACCTGGAAGCTGAACCTCGCGAAATCGACCTTCAGCCCCGGGCCGGCGCCGAAGAGCTTGACGCTGAAGTGGGAAGCGACGCCGGCTGGCATCAAACTGACCTCTGACGGCGTCGACGCAAAGGGGAAGGCCACGCAGGGTGGGTACGTGTCGAAGTTCGACGGCCAGGAAGTCCCCAACACTGGCAATCCGGACGCCGACACCGTGTTGCCGAAGCGGCTCGACGACAACAGCTTTCAGAACTTATGGAAGGTGGGCGGCAAGGTGACCATCACGGCGCAGGTCGTGGTGTCCAAGGACGGCAAGACACTCAACATCACGCACACCGGGAAGAACGCGAAGGGCGAAACGGTGAACAACCAACTGGTGTACGAGCGACAGTAAGCTCGAGAGCATCGAGGGCCCTGCCGGGCGGGCCTAGCGGACGCCATAGACCGAAAGCGCTCGGCGATCAGAGGATCGACTTCCCCAACGCCGAGGCCACCAGCTCGAGCGCGATCTCGGCGGTGCGGTTGCGCAGGTCGAGGATGGGGTTGATCTCGACCACGTCGATCGAGCCCACCACCGCCTCGTCGGCGATCAGCTCCATCAGCAGGTGGGCCTCGCGATAGGTGAGTCCGCCGGTGACCGGCGTGCCGACCCCGGGCGCTTCGCGCGGATCCATGCAGTCCATGTCGAGCGAGACGTGGACGCGCGGCAGGTGGGTCAGCCGGTCGAGCGCCTCGCGGGCGACATCGGCGACGCCGCGGTCGTCGATGTCGCGCATGGTGTAGATGGCGATGCCGCTCTCCTTGAGCAATGCCTTCTCGGCGCCGTCGAGATCGCGCACGCCGATCGCCACCACGTCCTGCGGCTGCAGCTTGGGACCCGGGCGGCCGAGGTTGACCAGGTCGCTGGCGCCGAAGCCGCACAGCGCGGCGAGCGGCATGCCGTGGATGTTGCCCGAGGGCGTCGTCTCAGGGGTGTTGAAATCGCCGTGGGCATCGATCCACAGCACGCCGCAGGGCCCGTCGTGGGTCACGCCGCCGATGGTGCCGGCGGAGATCGAATGGTCGCCGCCGACGAAGAGCGGCAGGCGGCCCTGGGCGATCGCCTCGCGGCCCGCCTCGTACATGTGCTCGCAAGCCCGCACCACCGCCTCGAGGAAGCTCATGCCGCCCTCGGGCGGCAGGGTGGAGCGCTCGGCGATCGCGATGTTGCCGCGGTCCTCGACCTCGTAGCCGAGCCCGCGCAGACGCGAATGCAGGCCGGCGTAGCGCAAGGCCGACGGCCCCATGTCGACGCCGCGGCGGGCCTGTCCGAGGTCCATCGGAATACCGACGACGGTGATCGGGGGTTTCATAGAGGCTCTCCGAGAGACGCGCCGAGTCTATCAATCGTCGCGCTCACGTAGACTCGCGGCCATGCCGACGGCGCGTCCGCTCGATCCGCTGTTCTCGCCCCGTTCGATCGCGGTCGTCGGCGCGTCGCGCCGCCGGGACTCGATCGGCTTCTCGATCGTTGACAATCTGATCGCCAACCAGTTCGAGGGCGCGGTCTATCCGGTCAATCCACAGGCCCACTCGATCCACTCGCTGCGCGCCTATCCTTCGATCGGCGCAATTCCCGACCCGGTCGACCTGGCGGTCATCGTGGTGCCGCGCCGCCAGGTCCAGGCCGCGGTCGAGGAGTCCATCGCCAAGGGCGTGCGCGGTCTGGTGGTGATCACCGCGGGCTTCGCCGAGGTGGGAGAAGAGGGCCGCGAGCGCGAGGCGCGGCTGCGCGACACCGTACGCCGCGCCGGAGTGCGCATGATCGGACCCAACTGCATGGGGATCATCAACACCGACCCGGCGATCTCGCTCAACGCCACCTTCGCACCGGTGCCCGCCGAGCGCGGTGGCGTAGGCTTCGTCAGCCAGTCGGGCGCTCTCGGGGTGGCCATTCTCAACGTCGCGCGCTCACTCGGCATCGGCCTCACCCAGTTCGTCTCGATGGGCAACAAGGCTGACGTCTCCGGCAACGACCTGCTCGAGCACTGGGAGGACGATTCCGACACCCAGGTCATCTGTCATGTACCTCGAGTCGTTCGGCAACCCGCGCCGCTTCACCGAAATCGCCAAGCGGGTGTCGCGCGCCAAGCCGATCCTGATCGTCAAGTCCGGGCGCACCGCCGAGGGCGCCCGCGCCGCCTCGAGTCACACCGGCGCCCTCGCCGGGGCGGACGTGACAGTGTCGGCGTTTCTCGAGCGTTGCGGCGTGCTGCGGGCCAACACCATCGAGGAGCTCTTCGACGTGGCGCGCGCGCTCGCGCGTTGTCCTCTGCCGGCCGGCCGGCGGGTGGCGATCGTCACCAACGCCGGCGGGCCGGCGATCATGGCCACCGACGCCTGCGTCAATCTCGGGCTCGAGATCGCCACTCTGGGCGAGGCGACGCGCGCGACGCTCGCCGGTTTCCTGCCGGCCGAGGCGAGCCTCGCCAATCCGGTGGACATGATCGCCTCGGCCGACGCTCGAGCCTATGGCCGCACGCTCGAGGCGGTGCTCGCCGATCCCGGCGTCGATATGGCGCTGGTGATCAACGTCACGCCATTGGTCGCGAATCCGCAGGACGTGCTCGAGGCGGCGGGACAGGCGGCGCAGGGCGCTCCCCAAGCCGGTCCTGGCGGTGATGATGGCGCAGGAGGAGTTCTACGACCGCGGTCAAACATCGCCGCGAGCTGCCGCCGGTCTACCGTTTTCCGGAATCGGCGGCGCGGGCTCTCATGATGCTCGAGCGCTACGCAGCTTGGCGTGCCCGGCCGCTCGCCGAGAACCGCCCGGAGCCTGCCGCTCGACGATGCCGCAGTCGCGGCGCTGCTCGAGCGTGCCGATCCCGCGGACGGCTATCTCTCGACCGGCCGACACCTTCGCCGTCCTCGCCCACTACGGCATCCCGCTGGCGCGCTGGCGAGCGGCCGCGGACGCCGACCAGGTCGCCGCCGCGGCGCAGGCGATCGGCTACCCGGTGGCGGTCAAGGCGGTGGCGCCGTGGCCTGGTGCACAAGACCGAGCTGGGGGCGGTGCGCGCTCGGCGTCGAGGACGAGGCCGAGCTGCGCGGCCTCGTCGCGGCGATGGCCTCGCGCCTCGCAGCGGCCAGGCTGCGCAGCGAGGGTTTTCTGGTCCAGGAAATGGCGGGCGAAGGCCGCGAGACCATCTTCGGCATCTCGACCGACCCGCGGTTCGGGCCGCTCCTCATGTTCGGCCTTGGCGGCAAATACGTCGAGGTGTTCCACGACGTGCGTTTCGGGGTCACCCCGCTCATGCCCAGCGAGGCGCTCGACATGGTGCGCGGCGATCCGGGGCTTCAAGCTCCTCGCCGGCGTGCGCGGCGAGCCGCCGGCCGACCTCGAGAAGCTGGTCGACGTGCTGCTGCGGCTCTCGCTTGCTCGCCGAACGCCACCCGCGTATCGCCGAGCTCGACTTGAATCCCTTCCTCGCCGCACCGGTGGGAAGGCCCTCGCTCGCCGTTGACGCCCGCCTGCGCGTGCGCCGGCCCGCGAGCTGAGGCGCCGGCTCAGTCGAGCCAGCCCAGCTCGGCGCCGCGGATCGTGCGATCGAGCCGCGGCTCGAAACGCAGCCGGGCGCTGCCGGCGTAGAGGTTGAATTGGCGATAGAGCGGCACCAGCGGGAGGTCACGGCGGATGACCTCCGCCGCATGGCGCAACTGCACCAGGCGCTTGGCGTCGTCCGGTTCGCGCGCCGCTTCGCCGAGGAGGGCATCGAGCTCGGGGCTCGAGTAGCCGCCGGCGTTGGCGCTGCCGAAACCGTCGGCGGGTGAGCGCAGCAGATAGTCGTAGGTCTGCGCCGCGCTCACCGAAGTCGACCAGCCGCGCAAGTAAAACGGCGTGTCGCCGCGGTCGAGGCGCTCGAGATACTGCGGATACGTCGAGGAGCGTGGCCGCACCCGCACTCCGACCAGCGCCAGATCCGCCACCACCGCTTCGACCACCCGATCGACGTCGCGGTACTTGCCGGGTACGTAGTCGAGCGCGGTTTCGAAGCCGTCGCCGAGGCCGGCGTCGGCGAGCAGCCGGCGCGCCTCGTCGAGGTCGTGCGGCAGCGCCGGCAGGTCGGCGATGTAGCCGAAGACCTCGGGCGCGAGCGGCTGATCGAGCGGCTCGGCGAGGCCGCCGAGAGGTCCGGCGACGAGAGCCTGGCGATCGAGCGCCAGGGCGATGGCCCGTCGCACCCGCGGGTCGTGAAACGGATTGCCGACCGGCACGATGTCCTCACGCGGGTCGGGCCGGCAGTTCATGCCCAGGAAGAGAATGCGCAATCCGCGGCTCTCGAGCACCCGCAGGTCGCCGGCGGCACGCAGCGCGGGCAGCTCGGCCGCCGGCACTTCCGCGATCAGGTCGACTTCGCCGCGGCGCAGCGCGGCCAGCCGCTCGCCGGCCTCGGCGAGGGCGCGAAACACCAGGCGCTCGGGACCGGCGCCGTGCAGCCGTTCGAGCTCGACGTCTCCAGCCGGCAGCCAGCGCGCCACGCGATAGGCGCCGCTGCCGATCGGTTGCTCGCCGGCGGCCGCGGGCTGGCGCCAGATGCCGAACTCGGTCAAGCGCGCGGCGAGCTCCGGCACCGGGAAGCGGGTGCGCACTTCCACGGTGCGCTCGCCGGCGGCGCGAAACCAATCGACCGCGGTGAGCGCCGCGGTCTGGCGCAGCGCCGGATCGCGTCGCAGCTGCTCGAGCGCGGCCGCCGCCGCCGCGCCGGTCACCGGCTCGCCATCGTGGAAGCGCGCGCCGGGGCGGAGATCGAACCGCCAAGTGAGATCGTCCGGGCTGTGCCAGGCGACCGCCAGCCCCGGGCGCAGCGCCTGCCGGCCGTCGACCTCGACGAGCGGCTCGAAGACATTGCTGAGGATCGAATAGCCGAATTCGTCGGAGCCCAGCGCGGGATGGAGCGAGGTCAGCGTCGAGGGGTAGGCGACGGTTACCCGCGAGGGCCGCGCCGTGCCGCCGGCGCCGCAACCGACGAGCAGCGCCGTCGCGAGGACCGCCGAGCCCACGAGCTGGACGGCGCGCCGCGCCGGTGACATGTCGCGAGTCTAGCGCGGATCGAAAGAGGGCTTAGTTGCTGCCGACGCGGCCGCCCTTAGTTGCCGTCGCCGCGGCCTTGCGGCCGCGCCGCGGCGTCACGGCCGCCCCTGCGGGGCGGCCTTAGTTCATGCGCAGGAAATGCCAGCGCAGGTCGCCCTCGAGACGGGCGTAGACCTCGGGATGGATGCGACCGCGGAACTCGCGCAGCACCGCCGAGAGCGAAGCGCCCTCGGCGCGGCGCTCGATGGCGTCGGCGGTCTCGAGGCCGCCCTTGGAGAGATAGGTCTGCCAGATCGCCTCGCGAATCGACATCGGCCCGAGCGAGACGTTGGGCATCCGCGCCACACCGCGCTTGAGCACCGCGATCTTCTCCTCGAGCTCGCCCTGGTCGGCGAGCGGCTGGCGCTGCCATGGCGTGTAGGGCTTGGGCACCAGGATGTTGCAGCCCAGGTGGAGATGCCCGATCACCCCCGTCGGCGCCAGCTCCGCGAGCATGATGGCGTGGCACTCGGCGGCGAGCGACAGGATGCCCTCGACGTCGGCCATGGTCTCCTCGGGCAGGCCGATCAGGAAGTAGAGCTTCAGCTGGGTGAAGCCGGCGCGGTAGATCAGACGGACCTTCTCGAGCAGCGCGGCATTGGTGATCGGCTTGTTGAGCTTGCGCCGCAGCTCGTCGGTGCCGGTCTCCGGCGCGAGCGTGATCGAGCGGTCGCCGGACTGGTGAAGCGCCCACAGCACGCCCTCGGTCACCGCCGGAATACGGATCGACGACACCGAGGTGCGGAAACCGAGCTTGTTGGCCTGCAACAGGATCGGCTCGATGTCGGGATGGTCACCGACCGCCGTGGCGACGAAACCCAACTGATTGGTCACCGGCCGCGCCCGCTCGAGGGCGCCGAGGATGTATTCGGTCGGGTGCCAGCGGAACTGGCCCATGCCGAACGTCGCCCAGCAGTACTTGCACTTCTCGGGGCAACCGCGCGACATCTCGATCAGGAACTTGTTGGCGAACTCGGTGTGCGGCGTGACGATGGCGGTGGTGGGCAGCGCCCCCGGCTGGTTCATCTGCTCGGCGGTGAGCTCGAGTTTGCGCAGCTTGGACGGTCCGTCGAGGTCCTCCGGCCGGTGGTGCGCCGGCACGTAGAAGCCGGGCGTCGCGGCGAGGCGGGCGAGCAGCGCGTCGCGATCGCTCTCCTCCTCGAGCGCCGGCAGCAGGAGCGGCAGCAGGTTTTCCGCGGCGCCGAGCGGGAAGACGTCGACGAACTCCGCCATCGGCAGGGGGTTGATCGCCGCGCAGGCGCCGCCCAGCAGGACCAGCGGGTCGCCATCGCCGCGCGCCGCGCGCCGCGGCGGGATGCCGGCTCGCGCCAGCATGCGCAGCAGGTTACGGATAGTCCTCCTCGAAGGAAACCGAAAACGCCACCACGCCGAATTGCGACAGGGGCGTTTCCGCCTCGACCGAGCGCGGCAGGCCCTCGCCGTCGAGGAAGAAGCGCTCGGCGGCCCAGTCCTCGCGCTCGTGCACCAATTCGTGCACCCGTTGCAGGGCGAGCGAGGACATGCCGATGTGATAGCTGTTGGCGTAGGCCAGCGCCAGACGATGCGCGGCGTGGCGCGAGAACGGGCGCACCGGCCGCTCGGCGTGGCGGTGGTGGGACCAGTCGCTGGCAGGTGGACGCTTCATCGCGACGCGAGTTTATCCCGCGCCGCTTTCGGCCTGCTCGCGCGGGGCCCTTTCGGTCCCCCTGCTTGCACTGCCGGGTCCCCCCAACAGCGCCGGGACCAGCACGAAGTCGGCGCCGACGGCGATGGCGATCGCCACCGCCGACAGCGTCCCGAAGCGGAAGATCGGCGCGAACGACGAGAGCGCGCAGACCGCGAAGCCCAGCCCCAGCACCAGGCCAGTGATCGAGTAAGCGGCCGCGTTGCGCTCCACCGTCGGCAGGACCGCCGACGGGCCGCCACCGCTGCGCTCGGGATCGCGGTAGTGAGCCAGGGTGTGAATGGTGTCGTCGAGGGCGAGACCCAGAGTGGTTGCCGCGACCATCACCGTGGCGATGTCGACCGGCACTCCGAGCCAGGCCATGGCGCCCAGCACCAGGAGCACCGGCACCAGGTTGGGGATGGCGGCGAGAACGGTGGCGCGCAGGCTGCGCAGGAGGAGGAAGAGGATGAGCAGGATCGAGAGCAGCGTCGCGGCGAGCGAGCTGCGCAGGGTCGCCAGCAGCGCACGCTGGGTCGAAAGCAGAAGCGGATACTCGCCGGTCGCCGCCCACTCGGCCTCCGGCATCTCCTGGCGCGCGATGTCGAGCGCGCTGTCGAGCAGCCGATCGATCTCCTCGTAGCCCGCCGTCGGCAGGAAAACGAGCAGGCGGGCGCGGGACCCGTCGGCGGTGAGGAAACGGCGCAGCTCGGTCGCGCCGCGCGGTTCGGCGGCGAGCGCGGCGAGCGCGGCGGCGCGGGGCTCGCTGCCGCCGGCGGCAGCTCGGCCTTCCGGCGAGGCGCGCAGCGCCGCCTCGACCAGATCGCCGGCGCCGAAGACGTGGAGCGCCGCGGTCTCCTCGCGCAGGCGCAGCGCGATCCACGAGAGGCGCTGCAACGCCGCGCCGCCGGCGAGCGTCGATCCGGGTCTGGCTGCCGCGACCAGCTCGGCCGCCGCCACGCCGATGCCGCTCTCCTCGAGCTCCTCGACCACGGCGCGCGCCGGGTGCTCGGCGGCCAGATAGCGCAGCGCGTTCGATTCCACACGCAGGCGAGGCAGACCCGCCGCGGCGATGGTGCAGGCCGCCAGGAGGAGGACATAGACCACGAAGCGATGCTGCAGCGCCGCCTCGGCGACGCGGGCGCCGGCGCGCTGGAAGAAAAGCTCCAACGGCCTCGAGCGCGACGCTGCGGGCCGGTCGCCGAGCGCCAGGAGCGCGGGCAAGACGAGGAAGGCGTAGGCGCCGAGCAACACGGTGGCCAGCGCCGCCCACAACCCGAGTTGGCGCACCGGTGGCACGGCGCTGGTGGCGAGCGAGCCGAAGCCGGCGCAGGTCGAGGCCGCCGTCCAGGCCAGCGCCCGGCCCTTGTCGCGATAAGTCGCAAGGATCGCCGCCTCGCGCTCCAGTCCGCTCTCGCGCAAGGCGCGGGCGCGGGTCAGCACGTGGATGGCGCTCGCCAGCGCCACGGTGAACACCACCGGCGGCAACACCGCCAGGACCAGGTTCAGGCGCGCTCCGGCGTAGCCCATGAGGGCAAAGAGCGTCGCCTCGCACAGGCCCACGAAGGCGAGCGGCACCAAGACACCTCCCGGACTGCGAAATACCGCCGCCAAGAGCAGCGCGCTGACCGCCACGAGAAGAGGGAACGACAGGCCGTAGATCTCGCGCGTCGAGGCGTCGAGCGCCTCCTGGAGGACCGGCATGCCGGCGAGCCCGGCAGAGACCCCGGGGGGCGGCGTCGAGAGCAGGGCCCGCAGGCCGGTGAGCGTGCGCGGCGAGCCGCCCTCGGCGTCGAGACGCAGCAGGAGTGTGACCCGGTCGCCCTGCCGGCCGATCAGACCGAGACCGCTGGCGACGACGTCCGCGAGAGCCGCGTCACGAAGTTCCTCCCCCGCGAGCCCTGGGTGCCGTCCGGCGAGGCCCACCACGTCGTCGACGCCGGAAACCTGCGCGGCTTGCGCTTCGAGACGCGCCTGGTAGGCCACGCCGCTGGTGCTCCACAGCCCCGGCCCGGCGAGCGCGATGCGCAGCGAGGCATCGCCGCCGAAGGCAGCGCGCGCCCCCCGGTAGCGCTCGAGCGCGGGATCGCGCTCCTGGAAGTAGATGGCGGCGCGGTTGTCGCTGCGCAGGCGGGCGATGCCGGGCAGCGCGGCGAGCGCCACCACCGCGGCCACGGCGAGGACGACGCGGCGGTGGGCGAGGACCGCCTCGACGATACGCCTCATCGCACGACTCGCAGGGGAGAGGCCGCCGATCCGCCGTGGCGTCGCGGCAGCGGCCGGACTATTCGAGCGCTCCCTGCGCCTCGAGGCGAACGTCGACGTGTTTGGCGACGCGCAGGATGAGATTCGACGGGTCCTCGAGACCCCACTCGACGTAGGGCACGCGCAATGCCGCGGTCGCCTTGACCGCCATCCCGGTGACCACGGCGTGGACCTTCAGGGTCACCGGGTGTGAGGCACCGTGGATCTGGATCGCACCGGCGAGCTCGATGTCGCTCTCGCCGGGCACCGCCAGCCGGCCGGCGATTCGGGCCGGCGAGAAAACGATCTCCGGATAGCGCAGGCTCTCGAGCACCTCGGCGTGCATGGTGCGGTCGCGCGAGCTGTTGCCGGTTTCGCCGCTCTTCGCATCGAGCACGATCTCACCCGCCGCCTCGCCGGTTTCGGGATCGAAGCGCACCTCGCCCCGCACCACGCGCAACGAGCCGTGGATGGTGTGAGCCAACGCGTCGAGGTCGAAGCGCACGCTCGAGGTGCGGGGATCGAGGCGCAGGGTGAGCGGCGCGCCCGCGGCCGGCGCGGCGCCGGCCCAGAGGGTGCTCGCCACGAGGAGGTGGAGGAGCGCGGTAGGAAAGCGAGAGGCCGCCATGATCGGGCCGGGGGCGGATTGTCTCACACACCCATCAGCGCGCCGGCCAGCCGCAGCGCCGGCCCGACGCCGAGCCGCCGCGGCGGCAAGGCCCGGCAGTGCACCGCAAGCAGGCGGGAAAACAAGCCGCGCTCGCCGGCCAGGGCGGCGAAGAGCCGCCGGCGCAGCACCGGTCGTCGCTCGGCGACCAGCAGGAGACGGGTCAGCGTCTCGGGCAGCCGGCGCAAGCGTCGCGAGGCGGCGGGATAACGCTCGAGCGCGCCCGCAGCGAGACAGTCGGCCAGCAGTTGCGCTTCGCGAAACGCCAGCGCCAGGCCCTCGCCGGTGACCGCGTCGACATAGCCAGCGGCATCACCGACCAGCGCGACAGGCCCGGCGACGATGCCACGCACACCCTGGCGCAACGGGCCGGCGCCGCGATCGCGCGAAAGCGTTGCTGCGCCCTCGAGCCGCGCCGAGAGCGCGGGGAAACGCCCCAGCAGCCGATCAAAACGCGACGGCCCACCGCTCCACAGCATCGCCACGCCCACCTCGCCGCTTCCAACCGGCGTGACATAGGCCTCGCAACCCTCGCTCCATCCCACCTCGACGTGCTCGCTCCAGGGCTCCAGCGCGTAGTGGCGGCGCACACCGTAGCGCCGCCGGCCGACCGGGGTACGGGCGAGCCCGGCCCAGTGCCGGACACGCGAATGCAGGCCGTCGGCGCCGACCACGGCGCGGGCCGCCACCTCGCCGCGCGCGGTGCGCAGACCACCCGGTGCGAGACCCTCCACCTTCTCGCCCCAACAAAGCTCGACCCCGGCGCGCTCCGCTGCCGCGACGAGGGCGCCGTGCAACCGCGTGCGGCGCACACCCAGGCCGCGGGGGCCGGGGAAGTCGGCGGCGAAAGAATGACGCTCGTCGTAGAAGCGGATGCCGCGAAAGGGCAGGCCGAGCTCCGCGGTCTCGACGCCCAGCTCGCGCAGGGCCTCGACCCCGTCCGGCAGGATGCCTTCGCCGCATGCCTTGTCGCGCGGCGCCGTCGCGGCGTCGAAGACCGCGACGCGCAGATCCCGCTGGCGCGCGGCGAGCGCCACCGCCAGGCCTGCCGGACCGCCGCCGACCACGGCGACGTCCCAGGGCGCCGCCTCAGAGTGAGCGCGCACCGCCGTGAACCTGTCGGGCGCCGAGCTCGCCGCGCAGATGGCGGCGCAGCGCTTCTTGCCGCCGCAGCTTCCCCGAAGAGGTGCGTGGCAGCGAACCGGGGGCGAGCACGATGACCTCGTCGGCGTCGAGCCCGGTGCGCTCGAGGACGGCGCGCCGCGCCGCCTCGCCGAGCAGGGCGTGCGCCTCGCGCGGCGAGTGCCGGGCATGCTCGAGGAAGACCAGCAGGCGCTCGCCGCTGGCGTTCTCCGGCAGATGGCTCACCGCCACCGCGCAGCCCGGGCGCGCGCCGGCGATCGCGCCCGCCGCCTGCTCGACGTCGTCGGGCGGATGGTTGCGGCCGCGCAGGATGAGCACGTCCTTGGCCCGCCCGACGAGATAGAGCTCGCCGTCGAGCAGGAATCCGAGATCGCCGGTGTCGAGCCAGCCGTCGCGCAGAGCGCGCGCGGTGTCCTCGGGCTGGCCGAGATATCCGCTCATCAGCGACGGGCCGCGCACCGCGACGTGACCGACCCGGCCCTCGGCGAGCGCGCGCCGACGCTCGTCACGCACCTCGACGGCGAATCCCGGCAGGGGCCTGCCCACCGAGACGAGCTCGGTGCCGTCGGGGCTCTCGATCGCGCGATCCGCGTCGCGCAGCTCGGCGCGCGCGAAGCGCCGCACCCGCGGCGGCGCGGCGAGCTCGGAGAAAGTCACCGCCAGGGCCGCTTCGGAAAGCCCGTAGACCGGGGTCATCGCCTGGCGCTGAAAGCCACAGGCGGAGAAGCGTTCACAGAAGCGTTCGAGGACCGCCGGCGCGATCGACTCGGCGCCGTTGAGGGCGACGCGCCACGACGAAAGGTCGAGCTCGGCGAGCTCGGCGTCACTGATGCGCTCGGCGCACACCGCGAAGGCGAAGTTCGGGGCCGCCGAGAGGGTCGCGCGGTAGCGCGAGATGGCGCGCAGCCAGAGCGCTGGACGGGCCACGAATGCGTCGGGTGGCAGGAGGGTGAGCGTCCCGGGGCGCTCGAGAGCGGTGAACAGGCAGCCGATCAGTCCCATGTCGTGGTAGAGCGGCAGCCAGGAGACGCCGCTGTGGATCAGACCGGGCTCGTCCGGCCAATGTGCATTGAGAGCCCTCACCTGGGCGCAGATCGCGCGGTGACTCAGGCCGACCGGTTTGGGCTCGCCGGTCGTGCCGGATGAGAACTGCACCAGCCCCAGATCGTCAGGGGCAACGCGGATGGGCGGAGCCGGTGGGGCCGCGGGGAGCTCGCCGAGCCTGCGCACCCCGAGCGGCGCCGGCCACGCGGTCGCCTCGCCCAGCGCCGGGGCAACATCGGCGCCGACCAGCGCCAGGCGCGCGCCGGCGGCGGCCATCATCCGCTGGCTCTGGCGGCGGTACTCGTCGAGCCGGCCCAGACGGGCCGGCGGATACAGTGGCGCCGGCACCGCGCCGGCGTGCACGACGCCGAAGAGCGCGGCGAGAAACTCCTCGCCGGTCGGAAAAACCAGCGCCACGCGATCGCCGCGTTCGATGCCGGCGGCGGCGAGCTGCCCGGCGACTTGCGCAGCGCGGCGGGCGATCTGCGACCAGGGCAGCCAGGTCTCGACCTCGTGGCGATCGAGCAGGCGAAGGCCGTGCTCCTCGACTTGCGAGGCGCGCTCGAGATACTCGAGCAGAGTGTCCGGGGCGCGACTCATCGCACCGCTTCCGCTTCCGCGGCGAGCTTGCGCTCGACGACCCGCACCAGGTCGCCGACCGTTTCGATCGCGCCCTCGTCCTCGGGATCGAGGCGGACGCGGAAACGGTTCTCCACTTCCACCGCCAGGGTCAGCAGGCGCAGCGAATCGAGCCGCAGCTCCTCGACCAAGCGCGATTGCATGGTCAGCGTCCGATCGACCTCCAGTCGCTCGCGGGCGATCACCTCGAGCCCGGCCAGGATCTCGCGCTCGGTCATCTCTCACCCGGCAAGAAGCGCGGCGTCGAGGCGAAGCGCTCGGCGTAGCCGTCGAGCTGGCCGAGCGCGCGCTCCTCGGCGCGGATGCGCCGGCGCAGGAGCTCGGCATTGGCGGCTGAGAAAGCGAGCGCGGTCCACCAGGCGCCATGTACCAGCGGTAGCGCCAGGATCTCGAGGCAGACGGCGAGATAGTTCGGATGGCGCAGATAGCGGTAGGGACCGCTCACCACGGGCCGCTCTCCGGGCACCACCACGATACGCGTCGTCCAACGCGGGCCGAGAGCGCGGATGGCGGCGTAGCGCAGGACCATCGCACCGGCGAGGACGACGAGCATCGAGATTCCCAGGACGGGCCGCCAGGGCCGCCGGAGCAGCACGACCTCGAGCGGCGCGGCGATGAGGAAGAGGGCGTGGAGTACGACCATCCACGGGTAATGCGCTCGTCCCGACTCGACGCCGCCGCGAGCGAGCGCCCGCCGGCGGTTGGCGCCGGCGAGACGCAGCTCGGCGAGCCGCGCGATCGCCACGGCGGCAACGAGGCAGAGGAAGCCGATCTCGCTCGCGCGCATTTGTCCCCGGTTGGCAGCCGCCCGATTCTCCTTGCGAAAAGCCTACCAGCGCAGCAGGACGAGCTCCGAGCAGAAGCCGGGGCCGAGCGCCAGCAGCATGCCCCAGCTTCCCGCCGGCGGCCGGGCGCGCTCCATCGTTTCCTGGAGGACGAGCAGGACCGAGGTCGAGGACAGGTTGCCGACCTCCTGCAGGCTGCGCCAGGTGAGCGCCAACGCGTCGGGACCCACTTCGAGCGCCTCCTGCATCGCCTCGAGAACCTTTGGTCCGCCCGGGTGACATACCCATGAAGCGATGTCGCGGCGCGCCAGGCCGTGAGCGGCGAGGAAGGTGTCGACGTCGCCACGCAGGTGACCTCGCACCACCTCGGGCACCTCGGCCGAGAGCACGATGCCGAAGCCGCGCTCGGAGATGTCCCATCCCATGACGCGTTCGGAGTCGGGGTAGAAAACGGAGCGCGTGGCGACGATCTGCGGTCCGCTGGTCGGGCGCTCGTCGCCCACCACCACCGCGGCCGCAGCGCCATCGCCGAACAGACCCGAGGCGATCAGGTTGGGGATCGAGAGGTCTTCGGGCTGCAACGTAAGTGAGCACAGCTCGACCGAGAGCAGCACGGCGACGCCACGCGGTTCGCCGCGCACGTAGTCGGCGGCGCGGGCGATGCCGGCCGCGCCGGCCACGCAGCCGAGGCCGAAAATGGGCAGGCGCTTCATGTCCGTGCGCAATGCCAGGCGGTTCATCAGCCGCGCCTCGAGCGAGGGCGTGGCGACGCCGGTGACGGTGACGCTCAGGAGCAAGTCGACGTCGGCGAGGGCGAGACCGGCCTTCTCGACCGCCTGAGCCACCGCTTCGGCGCCGACTTCCTGGGCGACCCGAATCCAGGCGTCGTTGGCCTGGCCCCAGCGCTCGAGCTTGGGATACTCGGCCATCGGCAACGCCAGATGGCGGCCTCCCACCAGGACGTGCCGGTGTAGCTGCTCGAGGCGCGCCGGATTGAAGAAGGCGCCGCCCCAGCGCTCGCGAAACGCCGCGAGCAAGGTCTCCTGATCGTAGTAGTTGGGTGGGAAAGCCGAGCCGACTGCGGCGATCTTCAAGGCGCGTTGCAGCGTATCAGTTGGCGGGCAGCGCTTCGCGCAGCAGGCGCTCCGCGTTGCCCCCCATGACCAGGCGGATCTCGTCTTCGGCCATGCCGCTGTCGAGCAGCGCCTGGGTGATCTGCGCCATTCCGCCGGCGTCGAACGGCGTGGCGACCGCGCCGTCGAAATCCGAGCCCAGCGCGACGTGCTCGGCGCCTACTTTGTCCACCGCGTACCGGATGGCGCGCGCGATGCCGGGCGCGGACGGATCGCAGACCGCGGTGTCCCAGAAGCCGATGCCCACGACGCCACCGGTGGCGGCGATGCCGGCGAGCTCCTCGTCGTCGAGATTGCGCCGGCCCGGGCAAGTGCCGCGCACGCCGGTGTGCGAGACGACGACCGGACGGCGGGCAATCGCCAGCACGTCGCGGATGGTTTGCGGCGAGGAGTGGGCGAGATCGATCAGCACCGAGTGATCCTCGAGATAGGACACCAGCGCGCGGCCCTCCTCGGTGAGGCCATGCTTCTCGACCCCGTGGGCCGAGCCCGCGAAGCGATTGTCGAAAAAGTGCGCCAGCCCCATCATCCGGTAGCCCGCGGCGATGAGCGGCTCGACGTCGGCGATCCCGCGCTCGGCGGCGTGCATGCCTTCGATGCCGAGCAGCGCGCCGACCTCCGGGCGCGCGCGCGGCACGCTCCGGCGGCGCTCCAGAAACGCCGCGAGATCGGCGCGGCTGGCGATGAAAGCCAGCCCGCCCTGCGAGTCCGCGGCAGCCGAGCGCAGGCGGGCCGCCTGATGCAGGGCGCGCTCGCGCGGGCTCCGCCAGGCGCGCGGCGGCCAGCGGCCGAGGATGCCGAGCGGCAGCAGCATGTCGAAGGTGTCGGCGGCGTTGCGCTCGACGTTGAGACCGCGCGGGCTCTGGGTGACCGCGGTGAAGATCTCGAGCGCCACGTTGCCATCCGCCAGCCGCTCGACGTCGACGTGGCCGCGGCTCGCGCGGCGCAGCGGGTTGCGTCCCCAGAGCAGGGTGTCGCAGTGGAGATCAGCGACCAGGAGCGAGGCGTGCAGGCGCTGGGCTCGCTCTCCGACCGCGATGCCGCGCTCGCGCAGCACCGGGTTCTGGTCGCGCTCGATCCAGCCCGGCGCGGCGAAGAACGCGATCCCTAGCGCCACGAGGAGGACGAGGAGGAGCGCCCGCCGCATCGCTCAGCGCTCCACCCGCAGCAAACGCGCCAGACCGGCGAGCAGGAGCCCGCAGAGCAGATCCAGGACCAGCGCGCCGCGCGCCCATTCGGCGAAAGGCTGGCGCGGCAGCAGGGTCAGGGTGGCGAGGGTCGAGACCAGCAACGGCCCGCGAAACACCCAGGCGAGCGCGCCGGTGAGCGCGCCGTCGAGCCACCAGCGGCCGCTGCGGCCCTGCACGACGAGAAAGAGCGCCGCCAGCGCCGCCGCCTCGACCAGCCAGGCCACCAGGGTGACCGACGCCGGCGGCGGCGAGGAGCGCTCGAGCCCCCAGCGCGCGAGCACCGCCGTGTCGGGCGCCAAGTCGAGCGACTCGAGCACGAAGGTGAAGCCCGCCATGGCGAGCAGCAGGAGCGGAATGGCGAAGACCAGGAAGCGCGCCAAGGTGGGCGGATTGTAGCTGTTAGACTGCCGCCGCGTGTCCACACAGGATTGGCTGCGCGCCATAGCGTACGCGCTCGGCGCCCTGGCAGCGGCTGAAGTCGCCTACGTTCTTCTGCGCCGCAGAGTGCGCCGCTTCGGGCCACGCCTGCTCTACCACGGCTGGGCGCTGCTGGTGGCCGTTTTCGTTGGCGCCATCGAAGCCGCCGCGCCGCTCGACGCCCTGGGCTGGAGAGTCGCCCTCGCCGTCGTCATTCTGCTCACCGTACACATCGTCTTTTCGCTGCTCCAGGCGACGCTGTTCGTGCGCCACTGGGGAAGCAGCGGCGGCCCGCTGATCGGCGAGCTGGCGCGTGACGCGCTGCGCATCGCGCTGCTGGCGCTCGCCTTCCTCGGCGTGGCGCACGAGATTTTCGACCAGCCGTTTGAGAAGCTGCTGCTCTCGTCGACCGCGCTCCTCGCCGTGGTGGGCTTCGCGCTCCAGGACGTGCTGAAGAACTTCTTCGCCGGCATCGCGCTGCAAGCCGATCATTCGTTCGAGAACGGCGACTGGTTGATGGTCGATGGCCAACCGGCGCAGGTCATCGACATCTCCTGGCGCGCCACCCATCTGCGCACCAACGAGGGCGTCGAGATCTACGAGCCCAACGCCACGTTCGCTGCGGTGCGAGTGACCAACTTCGGGCCCGGCGATCATCCGGTGGGCCTCTCGTTCCGCATCGGGTTGCCCTACGACACGCCACCCGACGACGCCAAGGCGGCGCTCTTCGCGGCGGTTCGCGGCGCGCCCGGGGTGCTCGAGAGCCCAGCGCCGGAAACCTTTCTCGAGGCCTACGGCGACTCGGCCATCGTCTACCGGGTGCGGGTATGGACCCAGCAGGTCGGCGGACTGACGCGCTTTCAGGACTCCGTGCTGTCGCGCATCTGGTACCGCCTGCAGCGGCAGGGAATCTCGATCCCGTTTCCGATCCGCAGCGTCCGGCTGCACGACGTGGATGCGGCCGCCGCGCGCCACGCGGGTGGCGAACGCGCGCGGCTCGCCGCGGTGCTCGCCAAGGTGCCGCTCTTCTCGGATCTCGAGCCCGAGATCATCGGGAGTCTGGCCCAGGCGGCCCACGTCCATCATTACGACCACCGCGAAATGCTGGTGCACGAGGGCGAGAGCGGACATTCGCTCTTCGTGCTCGATCGCGGCCGCGTTTCGGTGACCAAGGCGAGCGCCGGCCCGGGCTCGTCGGCGGTGGAGATCGCCCAGCTGGGCCCGGGGGATTTCTTCGGCGAGATGTCGCTCCTGACCGGCGCGCCGCGCAGCGCAACCGTCTCCGCCGAGGGTGGCTGCGAGGTCCTGGTGGTCGATCAGGATGCGCTCGCCCCAATCCTCCAGGCCGATCCCGAGCTGGTGGCGAAGCTCGGCCAAGCTCTCACCGATCGCGCCGCCCAGGCGTCGGCCAAACTCGAGGACCGCCGCGCGCAAGGTCGGGCGGCGGAAAGCCAGGCCTCGCTGCTGCGCCGCATCCGCGATTTCTTCAAGCTGCCGGAGATCAGCCGGCGTTGATGCCGAGGAGAGGTTGCCGATGAGCGGAGCCGAGAAGCGGCGCTTCAAGCGCTACGACGTGGCCGGTGTGGGCGGTACGCTGGTGCTCAACTACGAGGCCAAGGTGCTGAACCTGAGCCTCACCGGCCTGCTGGTCTCGACCCATGTGGCGCTGCGCTCCGGCACGCGCTACGCACTGCGCGTGCCCGACGGCGGTGGCGGCGACGGTGTGCTGCGCTTCGAGGCGGTGGTGCAGTGGTGCAAGCTGGTCGGCACCGAGCAGAACGCCGCCGGTGAAATGGGGCCGCTCTACCACTCCGGACTCGATTTTCGCGATCAGCTGGATCAGCGGGCGCGCGAGCTGCTCACCTTCATCGAGGATCACGTGGTGGTCGATCTCGAGCGCCGGATCGCCGGCCGCTTCACCGTGCGCCAGGACACCGCCCTCGACGTCGGGGCGCGCGGCGACTTCGTGGCTCGGCGGCTGAGCCGCTCGGGCATGCTGATCGAAACCGACCTGGTGCCCGAGCCCGGGGCGCGCCTCGAGCTCGAGGTCCGTCACGAGCGCCACCCTTGGCGAGCCTCGGCCCGCGTCGCCCACGTCTCGGCGCACGGCGACAAGAGCGAGCTGGGCATCGAGTTTCTCGACCTCGACCCGCCCGCGATCGCCGCGGTCGAGGCGGTCATCGAAGAAGTGCTGACCTAGCGCTGGCTGGCGAGCCAGGCGGGTAGCTCGCCGACGCCGCTCAGGCAGCAGCTCGGCCCGGCGGCCAGCAGATCGGCGCGCGCGTGGGAGCCGCTGTCCACTGCCACCGCGGCGACGCCGGCGTTGCGCGCCATCTCGAGATCGAAGATCGTGTCGCCGATCATCAGCGTGGTCTCGGGCGCGGCGTCGAGCTCGCGCATCAAGTCGATCAGCATCGCCGGGTGCGGCTTGGGCGGGCACTCGTCGACCGTGCGGGTGGCGGCGAGCAGCCGCCCGATTCCGGTGGCGTCGAGCTCGCGCTCCAATCCGGTGCGGCCCTTGGAGGTCGCGACGGCGAGGCGGTAGCCCGACCGAGCGAGCTCGCCGAGCGTCGCCTCGACGCCGGGAAAAAGCCGCGGCTGGTCCTTGAAGCTCTCCAGCCAATGGCGGCGATAGGCGCCGATCAAACGGTCGCACAGCTCGTCGTCGGCGCCGGGAAAGAAAAGCTCCATGGTGTCGCGCAAGCCCATGCCGATGGCGCGGCGGACCATCGCTTCGTCGGGCCCCGGCACGCCCGCTTCAGCAACCGCGCGTTGGGTGCAGGCGACGATGGCGGCGATCGAGTCCATGAGGGTGCCGTCCCAGTCGAAGACCAGGAGCGGCGCCGACGCGCGCTCGGCCAGGCGAGAGCCTCAACCGGATCGATCGGCGTGAAGACGAGGCGAACCGACCACGGTGTCGTCGGGCGACAGGCGGAGCCGGGCCGCGCGGCGTGATCAGCCGGCGCTCGACCGCAGGTGCCCGGTGGCAGCGCGGCGCCGAAGCCGACGATCGACTCGCGAAAGCCGGCAACCCGCTCCGACGCGCGCTCCGGGCAGCACCAGGCAGCGCTCGAGCCGCGCCCGGGAGCCGACCCGCGCGCCGGCCTCGACCACCGAGTGCCGCAGCCGCGCGTCGGGCTCGACCACCGCGCCGCCGCCGACTCGTGAGCGGCGCCAGCCCCCAGCCCAAACCGGCGTCGAGCGCCGCGTCGAGGTAGCGCCGCGGCGTGCCGAGGTCGTGCCAGCGCCGCCCGGTGACCAGCGACGAGATCGCGTCCGCCGCGATCGAGCAGCGGTATGTAGAGGCCGGCGACGATGTCGCCCGGGCCCTCGGGCACCGCCTCCAGAAGCGCCGGCGAGAGCACGTGCGCGCCGGCGAAGACCCGCCGCTGCAGCGGATCGGCGTCTCGGCCCGGCCGACGGCGCGCGGCCGCGAAAGCGACCACCCGGCCGTCGCCGTCGATCGCGACGCCGCCGCCGAAGCTCGTCGGCGGGAGCGCGCGCGACCAGGAGCAGCGTCGCCGCGGCGCCGCTGCGCCGGTGGCGGCGCATCAGCGCCTCGAGCGGCCAGCGGCAGAGGCTGTCGCCGTTGACCAGCAGCACCAGGTCGGCATCGCGCGAGGAAATCGCGCAGCGGGTGAAGCGCGCCGAGGGTGCCCGAGCAGCTCGGGCTCCTCGCGAGTAGACGAGCGGCATGCCCGCGAAGGAGTCGCCGAAGCGCTGCGCGGATCTGCTCGCCGAGGTGGTGGAGGTTGACCGCCGCCGCCTCGCAGCCGGCCGCCGCAGGCGCTCGAGGGTGTGCGCCGAGGATCGGCAGGCCGGCGACCGGCAGCAGCGGCTTGGGAATCGAATCGGTCAGCGGCCGCAGCCGCGTGCCGAGCCCGGCGGCGAGCACCAGGGCCCGCAGCCGCGGCTCCTTCGGCCTGCTGCGGCCTGCTCGGAGCCCGCGCCGCGAGCTCACCGAGCGGCACTGACCATCTCGGGGAGCGCGTCTCGGCGCCTCGGGGTGTCGCGAGGTAGTCCTCGTAGAGCCGCAGGTAGGAGCGCTGCTCGGCCTTGGCGGGGTCGAAGCCGCAGCGCTTGGCCACGCACCTCGGCGCGGTCGCCCTCGAACTCGGCGAAGTCGCCGATCGGCGTGTGGTCGAGCGCGAGGTCACGCCGCCGAGCCGCCACTCCTCGCGCATCTTCTGGTAGCGGCGCACGACCGCGTAGCCGAGGCTCTCGAGCAGCGCCTGCGCGCTGGTCGGCGCTCGTCGACCGCGAGTCTCGTGCTCGTCGCGCACCTTGAGTGTGGCCCTCCAGCCGCGTCGGCCCCTTGTAGGTCAGCCGGGCGCCGCGGCCGTCGGTGCGCAGGCGCAGGAGCCAGCCGCGGCCCTCGAGCTCGCCTTCGCGGTCGAGGATCCAGGTTGTCCTCGAAGTGCGCCGGGCCCAGGCCGCTCGGCTTCGAGCTCGACCAGGCGCTCGCGCAGCACCTCGAGTCCCTCGGTGCGGAACTTGAGCTCGCGCTCGACGTAGCGGTCGCGGTCGCTTCCGGCATCGTCGCCCGGTTCAAGTGCCCAGCGCGGTCCAGCAACCGCGCCACCGAGCGGATGCCGTTGTAGAAGTGGCTGATGTTGAACTTCTCGTTGGGCGAATGCAGCCGGTCGTCGGCGAGCCCGAAGCCGAGCAGCAGCACCGGCGCCTTGAGCACCGCGGCGAAGGTGGTGACGATCGGGATCGAGCCGCCCTCGCGGATGCGCACCGGCCGCGCGCCCCAGACTTCCTCCATCGCCTCCATCGCGGCCTCGACGATCGGGCCCTGGGCCTCGACCAGCACCGGCTCGGCGCCGTGCAGGTACTCGACCTCGACCTTCACGCCCTTGGGAGCGATCGACTTGACGTACTCGGTGAAGAGCTTCGCGATCTTCTCCGGCTCCTGGTCGGGCACCAGCCGCATCGAGACCTTGGCGCCGGCCCAGGACGGCAGCACGGTCTTCGCGCCCTTGCCCATGTAGCCGCCGAAGATGCCGTTGACGTCGCAGGTCGGCCGCGCCCAGGTGCGCTCGCGGTAGGTGTAGCCCTCCTCGCCGACCAGGGTCGCCACGCCGAGCTCCTTGCGCTCCTTGGCCTCGTCGAACGGCAGAGCGGCGAACTCCTGGCGCTCCCACTCGGCGAGCGGCTCGCACGTCGTCGTAGAAGCCCGGGATCAGGATCTTGCCGGTCTGCGGGATCGCGCAGCCGGCGACGATCGTGGCGAGCGCGTTGAGCGGGTTCTGCACGCCGCCGCCGAAGGTGCCCGAGTGCAGGTCGCGGTTCGGGCCGGTGACCTTGATCTCCATGTAGGCGAGACCCTTCAGGCCGTAGATCAGCGACGGCTGGCCGGGCGCGTACATCGACGAGTCGGAGACCACCACCGCGTCGCAGGCGAGGCGCTTGCCCCGTCCTGCGGACGAAGACGTCGATGGCATGGCCGCCGGACTCTTCCTCGCCCTCGACCAGGAACTTGACGTTGACCGGCAGCTTGCCGCGCTCGGCCAGCATCGCCGCGACGGCTTTCAGATGGGTGTACGACTGTCCCTTGTCGTCGGTCGCGCCGCGGGCGACCAGTTGTCGCCCTCGACTCGGTGGGCTCGAACGGCGGATGGCGCCAGAGCTCGACGGGGTCGACCGGCTGCACGTCGTAGTGGCCGTAGAACAGGACCGTCGGCTTGCCCGGCGCGCCCAGCCACTCGCCGTAGACCAGCGGATGGCCGGCGGTCTCGATGAGCTCGGCCTTGAGCCCGGCGTCGCGCATCTTGCGCCAGCAGCGAATCGGCGCAAGCCAGAACGTCGCGGCTTGTAGTGCCGGATCGGTCGAGATCGACGGGATCCGGATGTAGTCCTTGAGCTCGGCAAGGTACTGCGCTTTTTCGCGTTCGATGCGCTGCAGGACGTCCTGCGAGTGTCAGTCATGATGGCTCCGCGGAAAACTTCGCCCCGTCGGGGGGAGGCAGTGTAACAGAGCGAAGCGGCGGCTCAGGCCTCGAATCCCTTGCCGGTTCTCTAGGACCTTGGTCTTAAAACGTACGTCGCGATCAGCGCGCAGCCGACGGCAGACCTGGGGCGGACGAACAGGGATCTTCAGCGCCGTCCACGCCGCCGGGGGCGAAGGGCGCGGCGAGGTCACAGTCCACCGTCCCGGCGCGCCCTTCGAGGGAGGACGACAGGTTGACCCCGCCGCTGACGGAGAAAACTCCCGTCGAGGCGACGATGATCCCTGCCACCAGGATGCCCGCCGCCACCCAGGTCGCCGTGATCCGTCCCGCCGAGGCCTGGCGGGTCTGCATCCGCGCGATGTCGGAGGCATAGATTCGCACCAGCGGCTCGTCACGCGCCTCGACGCCATGCGCGAGGCGCCGGCCGCTCACATAGCGGCCGACCTCGTCCTGGCCCTCGGCGACTTCGCCGAGCAGCACGGTGCTGCCGTCGGTACGCACGATGCGCGCCTGGTCGGCGCGCGTCAGATCATGGGTTTCCCAGGGGGCGGTGTGGAGGCGCCAGGGCTCGGCGCTGGTACAGGCGAGAAGTGTCGAGCACAACAGAATCGCGACGCACCGCAGCCATCTCTGCATGGTCCGACCGTTCAGTCCTCGAACCCTTTGCCGGTTTTCTTCCAGTCGCTGAGGAACTTGTCGAGGCCGGAGTCGGTCAGCGGGTGCTTGTAGAGCTGCTCGAGCACCTTGAACGGCATGGTCGCCACGTCGGCGCCCATCTTGGCGGCCGTGGTGACGTGCATGGGGTGGCGCACCGAGGCGACCAGGACCTTGGTCTCGAACCCGTAGGCGCGGTAGATGGTGACGACCTCGTCGATCAGCTCCATGCCGTCCTGACCGACGTCGTCGAGGCGGCCGACGAAGGGCGAGATGTAGGTGGCGTCCGCCTTGGCGGCGAGCAGCGCCTGGGCGGCGGAGAAGCAGAGCGTGACGTTGACCTGGGTGCCCTCGCCTCGCAACGTCCGGCAGGCGCGCAAACCGTCCGGGGTGAGCGGCACCTTGACCACGACGTTCTTGGCCAGCGCCGCCAACTTGTGCGCTTGCGCCATGATGGTGTCGTAGTCGGTCGCCAACACTTCGCCCGAGACCGGGCCGGGCACCAATTCGGCGACTTCCTTGACGGCATCGAGATAGCGCTTGCCCTGCTTGGCCACCAGGCTGGGATTGGTGGTCGACGCCGTCGACCATGCCCCAGCCGATGCCGGTGCGCAGCTCGTTGAGATCGGCGGTGTCGAGGAAAAATTCCATGATCTTGCTCCTTGCCGCGACTGTATCAGCGGTAAAGGTCGCTCCCGAGCTCGATCCGCCGCTCCTCGGGATCCGGTTGCTGGCGGTAGAGGATCACCACCATGCCGATGGCGCCGGCGATGCCGGAGTTCGTGGCGAGCGCGATTTCATCGGCCAGCTTGGCGCGAATCTCGCGCTCGCCCACCAGGCGGATCTTGATCAGCTCGTGGCTCGCCAGGCCGCGCTCGATCTCGCGCAGCGTTCCGGGCGAGAGCCCGTCGCGACCGAGCTGGACGAGCGGGCGAAGAGAGTGGGCTAGGCCGCGCAGCCGCTTGCGCTCGGCGGCGGTCAACGCCCGCTGTGGGCGGGCCGGTCTTGCGACCGCTGCGGGCGGTTTGGCTTCCTTCTTCTTCTTTCTCTTGTCGACCATCGTTTTCTATTCCCCTGGAGCATCGCGGTCGTGGACGAGCTGGCCCGCAGCCCACGTGGCGCGCACTGCGCGGTCGTCGCCCAGGGTCATGAGCACGAAGAGCAGCTCCTCGATCGATTGCGCGCGCTCGGCGCGGTAGGCCAGAAGCGGCGTGGCAACCGGGTCGAGCACCGTCACGTCGGCATCGTATCCGGGTTGGAGGCTGCCGATGTGCTCGCCCAGCCCCATCGCTCGGGCGCCGCCGAGAGTCGCCAGATAGAGCGCCTCGCTCGCCGCCAGAGGCCGACCGGCGAGCTGCGAGACCTTGTAGGCCTCGTTGAGCGTCTGCAGCGCCGAGAAGCTGGTACCAGCGCCGATGTCGGTGCCCAGACCGACCTCGACCGGGTGGCGCGGGTCCTTGGCACGACCGAGATCGAAGACGCCGCTCCCCAGGAAGAGATTCGACGTCGGGCAGTGGGCGATCGCCGCTCCTTCGCGGTGAAGCCGGCCCAGCGCCGAGGTCGACAAGTGGATGGCGTGCGCCAGCACCGCCCGCGGCCCCACCAGGCCGGCGTGTTCGTAGACCTCGAGGTAATCGCGCCGGCGCGGGAAGAGGCGGCGCACCCATTCGACCTCGTGCAGGTTCTCCGCGATGTGGGTCTGCACGGAGGCCTCGGGGTGCTCACGCCACAAAGCACCCGCCGCTTCGAGCTGCGCCGAGCTGCAGCTCGGCGCGAACCGTGGCGTGATTGCGTAGCGCGCCCGCCCCTTGCCGTGCCATTTGCGCAACAGCGCCTTCGATTCGTCGTAGCCGCGCTGCGCCGTGTCGCGCAACGCGCGCGGCGCGTTGCGGTCCATCAACACCTTGCCGGCGACGGTGAGCAAACCGCGCTTTGCCGCGGCGCGAAACAACGCGTCCACTGAATGCGGGTGGACGCTGCAGAAAACCATCGCCGCGGTGGTGCCGTTGCGCAGCAACTGGTCGCAAAACAACTCCGCGGTGCGCCGCGCGTGGCGCTGGTCGGCGAACTCGAGCTCGGCTGGAAAGGTGTACTCGGCGAGCCAGCCCAAGAGCTTCTCGCCCCGCGCCCCGATCATTCCGGTCTGCACGTAGTGGACGTGGGCATCGACGAATCCGGGAACGAGAATCGACCCGCGATAGTCGACGATGCGCACGCCGCGCAGCTGACGCCGCAAGGTCGCGGTCGCACCCACGGCGACGATTCGACCGCCATCAAGCACGACGACGCCATCGCTCTCATGCACGAACGCCCGCTTCGACGACACCAAGAACGGGTCGTCGACCAGGTAAGCGAGCTCACCGCGCAAGGCCACGGCGTCAGCAGGAAATGGAGCGTTCATGAAGGAGACGACATCCTAGCGCCGACTCAGCCGGGCGCGGCGGGGGTGTTCACTCCGGGAGCCGGGGAATTCGGCCTTACCAGCTCTGATCGATGAAAATACCGGGCCCGGAGTGAACACCCCCGCCGCGCTCGGCGTACCACGCGCGCTCAGCGCAACGTGTTGCCCGGCCAGAGCGCCCACGCCACCGGGACGTGCGAGAACCCGACATGCGGGTAGTAGTCCACCGCCGCGGGCGCGGCAAGGAGGAGAAGCATCGCCTTGGGCGCGGCTTCCTGCGTCTTCCGCATCAGCTCCTTGCCAATGCCCTGACGCTGATAGGAAACACGCACCGCCAGATCCGAGAGGTAGGTGGCATATACCCAGTCGGTGATGGCGCGCGAGATGCCCACGAGCTGCTCGCCGTCCCAGGCGGTGATGACGAGGTTGGCATGGCGGACCATGTCCGCCATGCGCTCGCGATCGTCGATCGGGCGGCGCTCGCCGAGGGTGGAGGCTCGGTAGAGATCGAGCACCGCGTCGAGGTCCAGCTCATTGCCGGTGCGGTACTCGATCTCCATCGCCGGCTCAGTTGACCGCGTCGGGCTCCGGCGGAGTTTCGCCGCCGGCGTCGGGGCCGCCTTCCGGGCCGATCTCGTCGACCACCGCGTCGCCGTTGTCGCGCTCGGCGACCTTGGCGATGGCCACCAGGCGGTCCTCGCCCTCGAGGTTCATCAGCCTGACGCCCTGCGTCGAGCGGCCGATCTCGCGGATGCCGTCGACCGTGGATGCGGATGATCATGCCCCTCCTGGGTGATCAGCATCAGGCCTGGTCGCTCGGCACGCACCGACGCGACGCCGACCACCTCGCCGGTCTTCGGCGTCACCTTGAGGTTGATGATGCCCAGGCCGCCGCGGCCCTGCTCGCGGTACTCGTCGATCGGCGTCCGCTTGCCGAAGCCGCGCTCGGCGACGGTGAGGATGGCGCCGTCGCGTGTCGAGCACCTCCATGCCGACCACCCGGTCGCCCTTGCGCAGCGCGATGCCGCGCACGCCGTAGGTGGCGCGGCCCATCGGCCGGCACGTCGGTCTCCGGGAAGCGGATCGACGATGCCGTTGCGCGGTGGCGAGGAAGATGTCCTTCGTGCCGTCGGTGACGCTGCACCGCGAGCAGGCGATCGCCCTCGTCGATGTTGATGCGCGATGATGCCGCCGGCGCGCGGGTTGCCGTAGGCGGCGAGCGCGGTCTTCTTGATCGTGCCCTTCTCGGTGGCGAAGACCAGGAAGCGGTCCTCCGGGAAGTCGCGCACCGCGACCGTGGTCGCGACTCTCTCGTCGGCCGTCGAGGTTGAGCAGGTTGACGATCGCCTTGCCCTTGCGCCGCCGGGCCGGCCTGCGGGATCTCGTGCACCTTGAGCCAGTACACCCGGCCGCGCTCGGTGAAGACCAGGACGTAGCTGTGCGCCGAGGCGACGAAGAGGTGCTCGACGAAGTCGTCGTCCTTGGTCGTCATGCCGGTGCGGCCCTTGCCGCCGCGGCGCTGCGCGCGGTAGAGCGACAGCGGCGAGCGCTTGATGTAGCCGGCGTGGGTGACGGTGATCACCATGTCCTCGTCGGCGATCATGTCCTCGATCGAGATCTCGCTGCGTCTCGGGGATGATCTCGGTGCGCCGCTTGTCGCCGTAGCGCTCCTTGAGCTCGGCGAGCTCGCGGCGTGATCTCCTCGAGCACCAGCTTGTCGGAGCCGAGGATCGCGCGCAGGCGCTCGATCAGCGCCATCAGCTCCTGGTACTCCTCGACGATCTTCTCGCGCTCGAGCCCGGTCAGGCGCTGCAGGCGCATGTCGAGGATCGCCTGCGCCTGGACGTCGCGAGAAGCGCGAAGCTGGCCATCAGGCGCTCGCGCGCCTCGGGCGGCGTCTGGCTCGCGCGGATGGTCGTGATCACCTCGTCGAGGTGATCGAGCGCCTTGAGCAGGCCTTCCAGGATGTGGGCGCGCTCTTCGGCCTTGCGCAGGTCGAAGCGGGTGCGGCGGATGATCACCGTCTTGCGGTGATCGAGGAAGTGCTGCGAGCAGCTCCTTCAGCGTCAGCACCTTGCGGCTGGTTGTCGACGATCGCCAGCAGGATGATGCCGAAGGTCGGTCTG
Source organism: Thermoanaerobaculia bacterium (assembly GCA_963821905.1). Classification (GTDB taxonomy): domain Bacteria; phylum Acidobacteriota; class Thermoanaerobaculia; order Multivoradales; family JAGPDF01; genus CAWGFP01. The sequence goes on from CAWGFP010000001.1 coordinate 220,848, forward strand.
CATCTGGGTCAGCTTGTAGAGCTGAGTTGAGGATGACCTCGGGCACCTCGTCGCGCTTGACCTCGATCACGATGCGGATGCCGTCGCGGTCGGACTCGTCGCGCAGGTCGGAGATGCCTTCGAGCTGCTTGTCGCGCACCAGCTCGGCGATCTTCTCGATCAGCCGCGCCTTGTTGACCTGGTACGGGATCTCGGTGACGACGATCGACTGCTGCTCGCCGCGGCGCTGGGTCTCGATGCTCGGCCTGGGCGCGCACCTGGATGATGCCGCGGCCGGTCGTGTAGGCCGCGCGGATGCCCGTCGAGGCCGTGGATGAAGCCGGCGGTCGGGAAGTCCGGGCCGGGGATCGCGCTGCATCAGCTCCTCGATCGGCGACGTCGGGGTTGTCGATCAGCATCAGGCAGCGCGTCGACCACCTCGCCGAGGTTGTGCGGCGGGATGTTGGTCGCCATGCCGACCGCGATGCCGGCGCCGCCGTTGATCAGGAGGTTCGGAACCTTGGCCGGCAGGACCGCCGGCTCGGTCTCGCGAGCCGTCGTAGTTCGGCACCCAGTCGACGGTCTCCTTGTCGATGTCGTCGCTCAGCATCTCCTCGGCGAGCTTGCGTGAGCCGCACCTCGGTGTACCGCATCGCCGCCGGGTTGTCGCCGTCGATCGAGCCGAAGTTGCCCTGCCCGTCGACCAGCGGGTAGCGCATCGAGAAGTCCTGCGCCATGCGCACGACCGTGTCGTAGATCGCGGTGTCGCCGTGCGGGTGGTACTTACCCATCACGTCGCCGACGATGCGGGCCGACTTCTTGTAGGGCTTGTCGGAGCGTGTTGCCCGCCTCCCACATGCCGTAGAGCACGCGCCGGTGCACCGGCTTCAGGCCGTCGCGCACGTCGGGCAGCGCGCGCCCGATGATCACGCACATCGCGTAGTCGAGATAGCTGCGCTTCATCTCGTCTTCGATGTCGACCGGGATCGGCTGCTCGAAGGGGAGGATGTCGATCGTGATCGGTCATGGTGCTCTCGTGAGTCGACGATGCGCTCGACTGCTCGAGCCGCGGTCAGATGTCGAGGTTCCGCACGTCGAGCGCGTTCTCCTCGATGAACTCGCGCCGCGGCTCGACCTGGTCGCCCATGAGGACGGTGAAGATGTCGTCGGCCTCGACGTCGTCCTCGATGCGCACCTGCAGGAGGCGGCGCTTCGTGGGGTCCATGGTGGTCTCCCAGAGCTGCTCGGGTTCATCTCGCCGAGACCCTTGTAGCGCTGGATCGTGAGGCCCTTCTTGGCGCCGTCGTAGAGGGTGTCGAGCGCCTCGTCGAGCGTGCTCGTGTCATCTCGGGGACGTCCTTCTCGCTCGACTTCACGAGCGTGAAGCCGCTTGGCCGAGATCGCCTCGAGGCCGACTGGGTGTTCTGGCGTCATGGCGCGGTACTCGGCCGAGGTCAGCAGGTTCCAATCGATGCGCACCTCGCGCTCGACGCCGTCGCGGCGTCGAGACGAAGCGCGACGTAGCCGGTGCCGTGCTCCTCGTCCTGGCCGACGCGCGACGTCGTGGAAGCCGGACGCCTCGATGAGCTGCGCGACCTCGCTCGAGCTTGCGCCTGGTCGGCGAGCGACTTCTTGTCGCTTGATCTCGTGGCGCAGCGCGATCTCGAGCGCATCGCCGGGATAGCCGCGCGACGTCGAGCTTGCGCGAGGTTCTCGCGGAAGGCCTCGACCTTCTCGACGGAAGCGCGCCAGGCGCGGCGCCGCGCAGCCGGTCTTGGCGCCGTCGCCGTTCAGGTCGCGACCCGATCTCCCAGCTGTCCTGGATGCGCTCGACCAGGAACGCCTGGTACTCGCGGTCGTCCTTCAGGTAGCTCTCGTTCTTGCCCTGCGCGACCTTGTAGAGCGGCGGCTGCGCGATGTAGAGGTGGCCGCGCGCGATGACCTCGCGCATCTGGCGGTAGAAGAAGGTCAGGATCAGCGTGCGGATGTGCTGCCGTCGACGTCGGCGTCGCACATGATGATCAGCTTGTGGTAGCGCAGCTTGCGCGAGGTCGAAGTCGTCCTTGCCGATGCCGGTGCCGAGGGCGGTGATGATGGTCTTGATCTCCTCGGAGGACAGCATCTTGTCGAAGCGCGCCTTCTCGACGTTCAGGATCTTGCCCTTGAGCGGCAGGATCGCCTGGAAGCTTGCGGTCGCGGCCCTGCTTGGCGGAGCCGCCGGCGGAGTCGCCCTCGACCAGGAAGAGCTCGGCGAACTCGGGGTTGCGCTCCGAGCAGTCGGCGAGCTTGCCGGGGAGGTTCGAGCGCGTCGAGCGCGCCCTTGCGGCGCGTCAGCTCGCGCGCCTTGCGCGCCGCCTCGCGGGCCCGCGCCGCCTCGACGCACTTCTCGACGATGCGCCGCGCGATCGCGCGGGTTCTCCTCGAGGAAGTGCGACGAGGCGCTCGTTGACGACCTGCTGCGACCCAGCCCTTGACCTCGGAGGAGACCAGCTTGTCCTTGGTCTGCGAGGAGAACTTCGGGTCCTTGATCTTGACCGAGACGACCGCGGTCAGGCCCTCGCGGACGTCGTCGCCGGAGAGCGTCGTCTCCTTCAGCTGCTTGGCGAGCCCGGAGCTCTGCGGCGTAGGCGTTGATCGTGCGGGTCAGCGCCGCCTTGAAGCCCTCGAGGTGGGTGCCGCCGTCGCGGTTGTTGATCGTGTTGGTGAAGCGTGTAGATGCAGCTCCTGGTAGCCGTCGTTCCACTGCAGCGCGATCTCGACCGCTCCTCGCCGGTGCCGTCGTCGTTCGCGTGTCCTCGAGGTAGATCGGCTTGGGGTGGAGCGGCTTCTTGTTGCGGTTCAGGTGCTCGACGAACGAGGCGATGCCGCCGGCGTAGGCGAACTCGGCGGCCTTGTCGGTGCGCTCGTCCCTGAGGCGGATGTGGACGCCCCGGTTGAGGAACGACAGCTCGCGCAGCCGCTGCGCCAGGGTGTCGTAGTTGAACTCGAGGACCGCGAAGATCTGCGGGTCGGGCACGAAGCGGACCTTGGTGCCGGTCTTCGTCGGTCTTGCCGATCGCCTTGATCGGCCGACTCGGGCACGCCGCGGTGGTAGGTCTGGAACCAGACCTGCGCCGTCGCGCTTGATCTCGAGCTCGAGCGTCTCGGAGAGCGCGTTGACCACCGACACGCCGACGCCGTGCAGGCCGCCGGAGACCTTGTAGGAGTTCTTGTCGAACTTTCCGCCCGAGTGCAGCTCGGTCATGATGACCTCGGCCGCCGAGCGGCCCTCGTCCTTGTGCAGTGTCGACCGGGATGCCGCGGCCGTCGTCCTCGACGGTGACCGAGTTGTCGGTGTGGATCGTGACGTCGATGACGCGAGCAGAAGCCCGCCTGCGCCTCGTCGATCGAGTTGTCGACGAGCTCGAAGACCATGTGGTGCAGACCCGAGGCGTCGTCGGTGTCGCCGATGTACATGCCGGGGCGCTTGCGGACCGCCTCGAGGCCCTTGAGGACCTTGATGTTTTCGGCGGTGTAGCTGTCTGCGCCGTTTGGCTCGCCAAGCTCTCGTCTCTGCCGCACGGTTCACTCGCCTTTTCGGGTCCCTTGAGGCGGAAAGAGAACTCCCTGAATCCGGAGGTTTCGAGACCCGCGAATACTACCATAACGAGGCGCTTTCAACAAGCCTCTAAATCACTGTAAAAAAAGGGTTTAGGCTTACGTTTTTCGAGTGCGTCAGGCGGGCTGCAACAGCCCGTCCTCCGAGCCGCCAGCGGGCGGCGGTCTCCAGGTTCGCGAAGACCTCCGGCCGGTTCGAGGTCGGCGAACAATTGGCGGGCGCTCGCAGAAGGCGCTCCAGAGTCGACCGACGGCCTGTACGGTCGAGCTCGGCGTCGGCGTCGTCGAGGAGGTAGACGGCTCGCGTCCGCTCGCCGACGAGCACCTCCCCTGGGCCGCGAGCAGGAGCAAGGCCCAGCGCTTTGCGTTCTCCGGCCGACGCGACGCGTCGTGCTTCGCGGCCGCCCCAGCGCACCTCGAGCTCGTCGCGGTGCGGCCCGAGCAGAGGTTGCCGCCGTCGCCCGCTCGCTCGGACTGTGCCGCTTGCAGGCGGGCAAGCAGCGCGGCGCGCTCCGCCGGTGGCCTCGGGGGGCGAGGGCCGGTAGCTCAGATCGACGTCGACGAAGCGCGGATCGGCCCGCGCCGCGACGCTCGCGCAGCGCACCTTCGAGCTCGCGCGCGTGCGCGCGCACGCCGGCGCACCAATTCTGCGCCGTGCGTCGGCGAGCAGCTCGTTCCACGGCTCGACGCCGCTCTCGCGGCGCAGGAGCAGCAGCCTTTTCTGCACCAGCGCGCGGCGATAGCGCGCCAGCGCTTCGAGCGCTGGCGGGCTGCGTGCTGACCACGCCGCGGTCGAGAAACCGTCGGCGGGCTAGGGCGGCGCCGGTGAGAAGCTCGACGTCTGCCGCCGTCCAGGCGACGCACGCGGCAGTGCCGCCAGGTGCTCGGCGAGCGAGCCCTGGCGGCCGTTGCGCGGCGCGCGCGCAGGCCGTCGCGAGACCAGCCGACCTCGAGCCGCGGTGCGACGGTCGTCCTCGACCTCGCCGCTGAGCGAGAACGCGTCGGCTGCCGTGGCGCGCGCAGTCGGCAAGCTGCGCGGTGCGGAAGCTGCGGGTGGTGGCGAGCGAGGTAGACCGCCTCGAGCAGGCTGGTCTTGCCGGCGCCGTTGCCGCCGAGGAGCAGGTGCGGCCCGGCCGACGGCGACCAAGTCGCGCCGGAGCGAGGTTGCGGAAGTCGGTGGTGGTGAGGGAGACCGAGCAGGGCGACGGCTGGTGCCCGCGCGTCAGATGCGCATGGGCATGATCACGCAGAGGTAGCGCTGTGTCGCTCGCCCTCGACCGGGTAGCCGACGCACTGGCGTGTTCTCGTCCTTGAGCTCGAGGCGCACCTTCTCGGTCTCGACCGCGCCGAGGAACTGGTCGAGGTAGTCGGGGTTGATCCCCAGCTTGAGCTCGCCGCCGGTCGTAGTCGCAGGGCACCTCTTCGACCGCCTCGCCGAGGTCGGGGTTGGCGGCCGAGATCGATGAGCACGCCGTCGGCGCGAACTGGAGCCGCACGGCGCGCGCCCGGTCGCCGGTCAGGAGCGCCACGCGGCGCACCGCCTCGGCGAGCGCCTGGCGCTCGAAGATCGCCTTCTTGTCGTTGTCCTTGGCGATCACCCGCTCGTAGTCCGGGAAGGTGCCCTCGAGGATGCGGCAGATCAGCTCGCGCTTGCCGAGCCGGAAGGAGAGGTGGTGCTCGCCGCGGCGGAAAGCCGACGCTGCCGTCGCCCTCGAAGCGCTGCAGCTCCTGCAGCGCCTTGCGCGGCACCAGGACGCCTCCTCGCCTTCGCTGATGCCCTCGATCTCGTCCCTCGACGAGCGCCAGGCGGTGGCCGTCGGTGGCCACCATCTCGAGACCTTTCGCCTTCGAGCTTGAGCAGCGCGCCGTTGAGCTGGAAGCGCGACTCCTCGCTCGAGACCGCGAACAGGACCTTGGCCACCATCGTCGCGCAGCTCGGCGAAGGGGATCTCGACCGCTTTCTCTTTCGACACGTCGGGCAGGGTCGGGAAGTCGCCGCCGGCAGGCCGTGGATCTTGAAGCGCGACGTGCCGGCGCGTGATGGTCAGCGCGCGACTCGTCGTGCACCAGCTGCACCTCCTCGCCCTGCAGCGAGCGAATGATCTCGATGAACTTCTTGGCCTGACGGCGATGCGCGCCGTCCTGCTTGACCTCGGCCTCGACACCAGGAGGTGAGCGAGACGTCGAGGTCGGTGGCGGCGAGGCCAGGCGGTCGTCGCTTGCGACGCAGCAGAAGGTGAGAGAGCACCGGAATCGTCGTCCGCCGCTCGACGATGCCCTGCATCGGGAGCGAGCTCGGCGAGAAAGTCGCTGCGGTTCAGGCGGATTTCCATGCCGCTGCTCCTCTCCGTAATGACGAGATCAGAAGTATATGCACACCGTAGAACGTAGTCGTAGCGTGCCTGTGGAACGGCGGAAGAGCGACGCCGGGTGGCGCGGAGCGCGGGTTTGCGCCGTCCGCAGCGTCATGCGGAACGGCTGCGGAGGAGCGGAGCTGTCGAAAGCGGCGGAAAAACGCAGACCCGCCGGGAGTTTGAGATCCGCCGCTCCGTCCGCAGCGCTTTCCCGCAAGCGATTTCGCAGCCCGGGCCGGATCAGGCGAAGTGCTGTTGCGATGTTGTTGAGCGATGCGGTCGAGGTCGGGGTCGGTGGCGCGACGCTGCTCGATCTTCTCGACCGAGTACATGACCGTCGAGTGGTGCTTGTCGTTGAACAGCTTGCCGATCTCGGGGAAGGAGAGGTCGGTGAGCTTCTTGCAGAGGTACATCGCCACCTGGCGCGGGAAGACGATCTGCTGCGAGTTGCTCTTGCTCTTGATCTCCGAGACCTTGAGGCCGTAGTGGCGCGCCACGAGCTTGATGATCTCGTCGGCAGCGCTGGCTGCCGCGGCCCTCCTCGGGCAGGATGTCCTTGAGCGTCTCGCTTGGCGAGCTCGAGCGACAGCGGCTTGCCGGTGAGCGAGGAGAAGGCGAGCACGCGGTTGAGCAGCCCCTCGAGCTCGCGCACGTTCGACTTCACCTGGTGGGCGATGAAGATCGCCACGTCGTCGGGCAGCGCCAGGCCGCTCGGCGTCGGCCTTGCGCCGCAGGATCGCCACCTTGGTCTCGAGGTCGGGCGGCTGGATGTCGGCGATCAGGCCCCACTCGAAGCGGCTGCGCAGCCGCTCCTCGAGCGTCGGGATGTTGCGCGGCGGCGAGTCGGAGGAGAGGATGATCTGCTTCTGGCTCGTGTAGAGCGTGTTGAAGGTGTGGAAGAACTCCTCCTGCGTGCGCTCCTTGTTGGCGAGGAACTGGATGTCGTCGACGAGCAGCACGTCGATGGTGCGGTAGCGCTCGCGGAAGGCGGTGCATGCGGTCGAAGCGGATCGAGTTGATCAGCTCGTTGACGAACTGCTCGGCGGCGAGGTAGAGCACGCGCAGCTGCGGATGGCGCGCGCTGGATCTGGTGGCCGATGGCGTGCAGCAGGTGGGTCTTGCCGAGGCCGACGCCGCCGTAGAGGAAGAGCGGGTTGTAGCTGTGCGACGGGCTCTCGGCCACCGCCCGCGCCGCGGCGTGGGCGAACTGGTTCGAATTGCCGACGACGAAGGTCTCGAAGACGTATCGCGGGTTGAACTGGGCCTCGGAGGAAGCGGTGATCGCCGCCGGCGTGGCGCGCTCCTCGAGGGCGAAGACCACCGGCGGCGAGCCCGGGGTTGCCGCCGCCGCCTGGTCCACCACCCCGCGATAGGTCTCCTCCAGCGTGTGCAGGAAGTGGGCATTGGGCGCCACCAGGACGAGCTCTCCGTCCTCGCCGGCGCGCGCCGCCAGGGGCTTGAACCAAGTCTGGAAATCCTCACGCTCGAGACGGGCGAGCAGTTCCTTTTGCAGACTGGGCCAGAACGGGTGGGTCATTGGTTTGGTGCGCGAGTGATCCGCAGCATTTCCACAGCCTGTGGAAAGCCCGCCGGGCTTCTCACGGGGACCTGAGGCATCGGCGGCTCCGATCGCAGAAGGCGGATGATAGACCCGCCTCAAGAACGGCGCAAGGAACTTCTTGACCCCCTAGAAGGGGTGCGCGAGGCCGCGCAATTCAGGTGGCAGTTCGAGCGTTTCGGCGGGCCGCGGCGCGACCGCGCGCAGGAGGGTTTGGAGCTCCGCCGGCAGCCTCGGCCGGCGCCGCCCGAAGAGGACGCTCAGGAAATCGGGCTCGTCGGGATAGAAGGCCAGGGGCGGCTCGTCGCCGGCCGGGATTCCGGCGGCCTCCTGGGCCAGCTCGAGAGCGCGGTCGAGGCCGCCGAGCTCGTCGACCAAGCCCAGACGGTGTGCGTCCTCACCGGTCCACACGCGGCCGGCGGCGATCTTCTCCACCGCCGCGGGATCCATCTTGCGGCCGGCGGCGACGTGGCCGACGAAGGTGTCGTAGATACGGCGCATCTGGGTCATGTAGACCGCGTCCTGCTCCGGCGTGAAGCCGTCGAGCGTGGAATAGAGGTCGGCGTTGCGCCCGCGCTTGATCTCGTCGTGGGTGATGCCGAGGAGCTCCTGCTGGAAGCGGCGGGTGGCGAGCTTGCCGCCCACGACGCCGATCGAGCCGGTGAGCGTGCCGGGCTCGGCGAGGATCTTGGTTGCCTTGGCGGCGATGTAGTAACCGCCGGACGCCGCGAGGTCCGACATCGACACCACCAGCGGCTTCTCGGCCGCCAGGCGCTCCACTTCGCGCAGGATGAGGTCGGAAGCGAGCGCCGATCCGCCCGGGCTGTCGATGCGCAGCACGACCGCGGCCACGTCGTCGTCCTCGCGCAGGTCGCGCAAGAGCGGGCCGAGATCGGACGAGCCGAGAAAGGTCTCCTCTGTCCAGGGCTGAATGCCGCCGGAGCCGCGCAGAATGGTGCCCACCGCGAAGACCACCGCCAGCTTTTTGCCCGTCCGGGGCCGGCGATGGCCGTAGTGCTCGACATCGACCAACTCGGGATCGCCGCCGGCGCGAGCCTCCACCTGGGCGCGGAATTCGTCGGGATAGGCCAGGCTATCGACCAGTCCGAGCTCCTTGGCGCTCTCGGCGCTGTGCGGGGCGCCGTCGATCAATTCGCGCACCCGCTCCGGCGTCAGCTTGCGGGCGGCGCCGATCGCCGCCACGATCTGGCCCAAATCGCTGTCGAGCACCGCCTCGATGGCCTCGCGCGCCGCCGGCGTGTGTTGGGTCTCGGTGTAGATCTCGCTGGCGCTCTTGTACTCGCCCATGTGGCGAAAGGCCGGTTCGATCTTGAGCTTGTCCAGCGTGCCACGCACGAACGTCGAATCGGCGCGCAGGCCGAGCAGGTTGAGCTCCCCGGCCGGGGCGAGCGAGATCGCCTCGCAGGCGGTCGCCAAGTAGTAGGCCAGCGTGCCGTTGCGACCCTCGCCGGCGGTCTCGAGGTAGCACTCTGTGAACTTGCCGGCGGCGCGCAGCGTCTCGAGCTGCCGGCGAAGCTCCTGTGCCTTGGCGAGCCCGAACCCGGTGTCCTGGATGTAGACCGCGACCCCTTGCACGCGGCCGTCGCCGCGCGCCGCGCGAAAGGCGCGAAAGAGACCGGCGATCGACGGCGGCGCCTCGTAGCCGGGCAGCGGCAGCTCCGGCATCGCCTGCTCGGCGATCGTGCCGTCGACCCGCCACACCAGCACCTGCGGCCCCCCAACCGAGAGCTTGCCGCGCGACAACATGATGCCGGCCGCCGTCGAGATCACCGCCAGTAGACAGAGCACGCAGAAAACGATGAGTAGTCTTTTCACGGCCGCTCGCAGCTCCTCGACGTCGAGGCTGAATCATACGCCCCGGCGGTGCGGGTTGACGGGAATAGCGGCGGCGGCATCGGTGTTGCACACAGCGAGCTAACAGAACAACAGAATGTGGGGGAGGTTCCACACTCCATACCTTGTCCTACCTGATGTTTGTCGAGATCTAACGATCTCCACCCCTCTATTCGCCTTGCCAAACTCCCCTACAACAGGGGTAGAGCCACAGAAGCCAACCTGAGAATGGAACCTCCCCCCATCTCCTCCCCGGAGATGGGGGAATCCCCCCGCTCGCCGTTCCGACGGCCACCCCGCCAAAGCGGCAGGCCATATAGGATCGCGTTACCGTGGATGCCGGCCATCGACTGCTGGCTTGGTACGAGCAACACCGTAGACTCCTTCCCTGGCGGACGACCCCGCCGGACCCCTACTTGGTGCTCGTCTCGGAGGTCATGCTCCAGCAGACCCGGGTCGAGACCGCACTCCCCTATTTCGAGCGATTCGTAGCTCGGTTCCCCAAGGTTCAGGAATTGGCTGAGGCACCGGAGGAGCAGGTCCTAGTCCACTGGGCCGGCCTCGGCTACTACCGAAGGGCGCGGCAACTCCACCAGGCGGCGCGGAAGATCGTCGAAAGCAGCGCCTTTCCCCAAACGCTCGAGGGGTGGCTGGAGCTACCGGGCATCGGGTCCTATACCGCCGCCGCAGTGGCCAGCATCGCCTTCGGAGTTGCGGTTCCAGTGGTCGACGGGAACGTCTTGCGGGTGCAAAGCCGCCGCCTCGGTATTCGAGAGCCCCGGTCGGCCGTCGAGCGTCGGCGGATCGAGCTCGCCAGCCGGGTGCTGCTGGTCGATGGCCGAGCCGGTGACTCGAACCAGGCGCTGATGGAGCTGGGCGCCACGATCTGTCGGCCAATTCGACCAACTTGTGGGCTTTGTCCACTTGCAGAAGGCTGTGCTGGTCTCGCCAGTGGAGAACCCGACCAGTTTCCAGCACCGCGACGGCGACGGGCGAGCGAGCGCCACGACCTGGTTTCCGTGCTGGTGCGCGATGACCAGGGACGGATCCTGCTCTTCCGACGATCGGTGGAGGAAGAGCTGCTTCCTGGCTCCTGGGAGCTGCCCTGGGTGGAGCGCAAGCCCGATTCGCCGCCGGATCTGAGCGACGCGCTGGGGGCGCGGTACGGAGGACGCTGGAAACTGGGTCCGCGGCTAGGGCTCGCGCGTCACCAGATCACCCATCGGGCCCTTCGGGTGGAGCTGTGCTGCGGCGAGCTCAGCTCCGCCGGTGAGATCGCCGAAGGGACCGAGGGCCGCTGGGTGGAGCCAGCCGAGGTCGGCAACCTCGCCCGCTCGTCGCTGGTCGACAAGCTGCTGCGCGGCGCCAGCGCCTAGTCTTCGAGCACAGGCGGCTCGAGCGAGGTGCCGCCACCCGCCGCGAGGATGTGCCAGCCGACCAGCTTGTCGTCGACTTCCCGCAGCCGCTTGGCCACCAGGGCGCAGAGAATCTTGAGCAGCCGCAGCGACGAGAGTTTCTTCATGTCGAGGAGTCCCTCGACCACGTCGCGCGGCATGGTGAGAACCACCGCGCCGCCGTCGTGCGCCTTGGCATTGGCCGAGCGCGGCTGGTTGTCGATCAGCGCCATCTCGCCGAAGTAGTCGCCGCGCTCGAGGAACGCCAGGGCCTCCTCGCCGGCGCCCGGGATGAGCTTGGAGATCATCACCCGGCCCTCGAGCACCACGTACATGGCGTCGCCCGGCTCACCCTCGCGAAAGATCACCTCGCCGCTCTTGAGCTTCTTCTCGCGCGACAACGTGGAGAGAAAGCGGATCTCCATCGACGACAGCCGCTGCTCCTCGAAGAGCGAGCTCTTGGTGGCCACGCCGACGCGAAACTCGCTCGTCGGATCGCGCCGTGGCGGCGGCAGCTGCGGCGCCAGGCCGCCCTCGGAGAAAAACCTGGCCAGCGTCTCGTTGGTGGCCCGCAGCTTGCGCGACAGGCTCTTCCAGAAGGTCCAGTAGAGCGCCACGGTGAAGCGCTGGTCGCGCTCGGTGATGGTCGAGAGAGCGAGCGGATTGAGCACCAGGAGCTCGCTCTTTTCCACCGTCAACGCGTCGCCCGAGCGCGCCCCCAAGTCCACGAACGCGGTCTCGCCGAAGATCTCGCCCGCCGGCAGGGTGGCGAGCGGATACTTGCCGTAGGGGGTTTCGCGCTGGATCAGCACGCTGCCCGAGTCGATGACGTAGGCGTCGGCGGTCGAGTCGCCCTCCTTGATCACCGTCACGTTCTTCGGATAGCGCGAGAACGAGGCGCAGCGCGCCAGCTGGGCGAGCTGATCGGCGGAGAAGTGCGCGAACGCTTCGAGACGCTGCAACCGCTCGACGGGATTCACCGCGGTCATCTTAACGTGTTCGTCGCGAGCGTGGCTTAAGATCCCCCCGTGCCCACCTATCGCCTGACCCTCGAATACGACGGCACGCGCTATCGCGGCTGGCAGGAGCAGAAGAACGCCACCACGGTGCAGGGCGAGCTGCGCCGCGCCCTCGAGGACTGGCTCGGCGCCGCGGTCGAGCTCGGCGGCTCGGGCCGCACCGACGCCGGCGTCCACGCGCTGGCGCAGACCGCGCACTTGCGGCTGGCGCGCGAGCTCCGCCCTGACGCGCTACTGCGGGAAACCAACGACCGCTTGCCGCAGGACGTGCATCTGCTCGCTGCCGAGCGCGCCCCCGAGCGCTTTCACGCCCGCCACTCGGCGACGGCGCGCAGCTACCTCTACCAGATTTCGCGCCGCCGCACCGCCTTCGCCAAGCGCTATGTTTGGTGGATAAAGCGCGATCTCGACCCCACCGCCGTCGCCGATGCCGCCCGCGCCCTGACGGGCAAACACGACTACGCCGCTTTTTGCGAGCGGCCGCAAGAGCAGACCTCGACCCTGGTGGTGGTCGAGACCGCGCAGGTCGCCGCCGCCGGCGACCTCGTTCTGATCCGGCTGGTGGCGTCGCACTTTCTCTGGAAGATGGTGCGCCGCCTGGTGGGAGCGCTGGTCGCGGTTGGCACCGGCGAGCTCGCCGCGCCCGCCATCGGCCGCCTGTTGCGTGGCGAAGCGGTGGGCGGTTTCGCGCCCGCCGAGGCTACGGCCCCGCCGTCGGGACTCTTTCTGGAGCGCGTCCTCTATCCGGGGGATCCACCCCTGGCGCCGCTGGCGCCGGCGTTCCCGGTGACGGCGTCGCTTTAGCGGAGAATGCCTCTGCCTTGCTGGGGTGCGAAGTCGATCCAGCCGTCGTCAACGCGCACTCGCCAGCCGAGCTCCAGCTCGTGTTTCTGCAGCCGCTCGAGGAGCCGGCGTGTGACGTTGTTCTGGCCGCGGCCAATGCGAGCGCGGGCGATGCCCTGGAACTGCGAAGCGAACGCCACGTAGTCGAGCATCATGACGACGGATTGACCGCGGCCACCGTGTTCGGCGACCGCCGTCGAGAAGCCATGCAGGGCATCGCCGTGCCGCTGAAAAAAGACGTGACCGAGGATTCTGCCCTCCCGCCGATAGACCACGCCGTCGTAGCGCAGGAGGAGCAGCAGACGCGCCAGCCAGCGTCGCGGAAGCCTTCGTAACCAGCGCGTGCGCCGGGCGAAGGCCCCGCCCCGGTCCGGGTGCAGGGCCCAGCGGACGACGTAGTCGCGGACCAGAAAATCGTCCAGGCTGCAAGCCCGGCTCACCAGCGCGGGATCAGGGAGGTCTTCGATCAAACGCGCGCCGGTCCCGTCGAGGACTCTCTTGGCCAGCCAGCGAAGGTTCGAGAGCTCGGTCGATGCCGCGAACGGCGAAGAGAGGTCCCCTGAGATCACGGACTCGTGCCGACACCGGCCCGCAACTCGATCGCCGCCCGCGCCGGCAGGATGTGCTCGCGATAGCGCAGCACGTCCTGGTACCGGCCCTCGCCCACCCGGATCTCCCCCGAGCGCTCGTATTGCGGCGGCTCCACCTCGAAGCGCGCCAGCCAGGCGGTGGTGGATGGGCGCAGGCATTCGCCCGCGTAGGCGCTCGGGCCGAAGCGCGCCAGGGCCGCTTCGACCTCACCGCGCAGCTCCTCATAGGCCAGCGCCGCGGCGATCTTGCGCGCGACCGCTGACGGATCGAGCTGCAGCCAGATCGCCTCACGGCGCAGCGGCTCAGGGCAGGCGTCGGGCGCCGAGTCCAGCACGAAGTCGTAGTTGCGCAGCGTCCTGCCGGTTAGTCCACGCACCCTCTCGACCGCCGCATCGATCAGGAAGCGGCAGAGATCGTGGCTGGGATTGAAGCCCTCGACCGCGTCACCGGCGACTGTGTCGACGCCGTTTTCAATCCACGCGTCGGCGAGCTCGTCGACGAGCCGAGCGTAGATCTCGACTTGGCCCTCGAGCAGGTGCCGATACACCTGCTTGTCCGGGAAACGGCCGTAGACCGGCCCTTGCCTGGCGCCGACGCTCGCCAGCAGCCGAGTGGTCGAGTCCATGCGGGAGCTGGCACCGCCCCCCGAGCCGTCGGTCAGGCAGCAGTAGAGCGGCCGAGCGGTCTCCATCCAGCCGTAGACCATGAGCTCGTGCCCGGGATGCGCCACGACCAGGGCAGATCGGTTCGGCGCGCCGGGCGCGGTCATGCGGGCCGTCCTCCCATAGAGTCGGCGCCATGACGGGCCCGCCGCTGCGCATTCTCGTGACCAACTGCCAGCTCGACCAGCGCACCGGCACCGAGATCGTGGTGCGCGACCTCGTGCTCGGTCTGCGTGCGGAGGGCGACGACCCGGTGGTCTACAGCCCGCGGCACGGTGAGCTGGTCGAGGAGCTCGCGGCCGCCGGTATCGAAGTAGTGGCGCAACTGGATCATCTCAGAGCTCCGGACCTGATTCACGGCCATCATCACCTGGAAACAGCGCTGGCATGCGCGCGATTTCCCGCCATTCCGGCGCTTTTCGTTTGTCACGACAGCGTGAGTCCAACGGATATCCCGCCGCCGCTCCCGAGCATTCTCCGCTACGTCGCCGTCGATCTCAATTGCCGCCAGCGGATGACCGAGGCGTACGGCATCCCGGAGAACCGGCTCGAGCTGGTGCTCAACGCCGTCGATCTCGACCGGTTCGCGAGCCGCGCCGCGCTGCCCGCGCGACCGCGGCGCGCTCTGATCTTCAGTAACTACGCCGCGCCAGGCTCGCATCTGGAACCCGTCCGGGAAGCGTGCGGCAGGATCGGCCTCGAGGTGGATGTCCTCGGCGAGGGCGCGGGGACGGCGGTGCGAGCGCCGGAAGCGGTGCTCGGCGACTACGATCTCGTCTTCGCCAAGGCGCGCTGCGCGCTCGAAGCGCTGGCGGTGGGCGCGGCCGTCGTCCTGTGCGGTGCCGAGGGCCTCGGCCCGATGGTCGAGGCGCACGACGTGGCGGCGTTGCGGCAGTGGAATTTCGGCGCGCGGGTGCTCACCAGGCCGCTCGATGCGGAGCGCATCGCGGCCGAGATGGCGCGCTACAACCCCGAGGACGCCGCGGCGGTCTCGGGTTTCATTCGCCGATCGGCCGGGTTGCGCGACTGGCTCGCCTCCTACCGCGCTCTCCACCAGAGAGTTCTCGAGGAGTGGGCGCAGCTCCCACCGGCCGCAGCCACCGGGGGCTGGCCGCACTACGTCCGGCAGATGCTCGACTGGTTGAATCGCCGCGAGACCGAATGGCGGGCGCGGCGCGAAAACGTGGCGACGTCGCCGTTGGCCGAGGACACCATAGGCGCCTGCGAAATCCGTTTCGAGGAGTGCCCGCGCGCGGTCGCGGCAGGACAGCGGTTCTCTGCGCGGGTGAGACTGCGCAACGGCAGCGGCGAGGTGCTTCGCAGCGAGGCGCCATTCCCGGTTCAGCTTGCCTACCGCTGGCTCGACGATTCCGGCAGTGCGGTGCCGGCCGAGGAACTGCGCAGCCGGCTGCCGCGCCCGCTCGCGAGCGGCGAGGGGACCAGCGCCTTCATCGCCGTCCGACCGCCAGGCCAGGCTGGCGAATACCGCCTGCGGGTGACGCTGGTTCAGGAATGGGTGCGCTGGTGGGACAGCGTCTCCCCGCCCGTCATGGACGAGGCGCGGGTGCGCGTCGAGGCCTGAAGCCAGCGGACGATCAGAAGATCTCGCGCAGTCGGCTCTGCGGCGCGCTTCGCTCGTAGACGGCGGCCGACCAGAGGGCGCGCTCGCGATCGCCGCTCGCCTCCCACAGCAACGCCGATTCCAGAAACCAGTCAGCGAACAGGCCGTCCCCCGGCCCGATGTCGGTGCGCAGTTTGGTTTCGAGCGCCGGCGCGATGTCCTCGAAGCGGCGGCGCGCCAGATCCAAGTCGCCGCGCCGCAGAGCGGAGAAAGCCGAGTGCAGCGCGATCGGCTCCGCCAGATCGGGTCGCCGGGAAAGCACGGCGGCGAGCCACGCCTCGGCCTGCCGGTTGGCGCCCCAGATGTCGAGCAGCGCCCGCTCGATCAGGGCATCCGCGTCATCGGAATCAGCCGCCAGCAGGCGCGCGACGATCGCCGCGGCGCGATCGAAGAGCAACAGGTGACGGGCCGCGGTGGCGGCGGCGACGGCCTCGCGCCGTGGCGCGCCGGCGCCCTCGCCGGCGGCGAGCGCGGCGCCGAAGTCACCGCTCGAGAGCGCCGCGCCGGCCTCATCCGCACCGCTCCGCCGCTTGAGCGCGCCCCACACCAGAGCCGCCGCCGCCGCCGTGATCACCAGTGCGGCGACGGAAAAGAGCCCTTCGAGCACGTTCACGGCTAGAGCAGGCGCAGCTGCGGCGGACGCAGCCGCTCGTTGACCGCAGCCTCGACGGTGTCGAGCCAGCAGGAGCGAGCCTGCGCGTCGAGGCGCAGCGGATGACAGCCGCGCGCTTCGAGCTCGCTCTCGAGCCGCACGTCCACGGCGCGCTGGAAGGCCGGGTCCTCGGCGCGCACGCCGTCGCTCTGTGGCAGCGCGACGATCGGCACGTGCACCAGGAGGTCGTACGTCGACATCCAGAAATCGACCAGCCCCTCGAGCCCGGGCTGCGGCCCGGCGGCGAGCAGCAGGTAGACGTAGTTGTCGAGCGCGCTGCGGTCGCAGACCACCACCGGATAGCGCGCCTGGGCAACCAGCTCCTCGGCGATCTGGGTGTGCAGGATCCACGACTCGGAGGCGACGCCGGTCTCCTCGTTGATCGGCAGCGGACAGCGGCGCGCCACCTCGTGGACCATTTCTAGCGAGACGTCGCGTTCCTTGAGGCGCGCCGCGAGGCCGAAGGCAAGCGTCGTCTTGCCGACGCCGTGGCTGCCGATCAGCGCCACCTTGAAGGACCCGGACACGGCGGACTAGCGCCCGAGCTCGGAGCCGAGGCGCGGGTCGAGGCGGACGGCGCGCGCCAGCGCTTGCTCGCCCTCGGCCACCTCGCCGTGAGCGCGCAGCGCGCGCCCCAGGTTGAGATAGATCTCGGGCCGTGGCTCGAGGCGCAGGGCTTCGCGATAGGCGGCGATCGCCGGCTCGAGGCGGCCCAGCAGGTAGAGCACGCTGCCGCGGGCCAGCGGGATGCCGACTTCCGCCGGATCCATGCGCTGGGCGTCGCGCAAGACCGCCAGGTTGGCTTCGAGGATCGGCGCTCGGCGCGCGCCGAGCTGGGCGGCGCGCATGCTGGTGACCTCGACGGTGTGCAGCCGGCGGCTGGCGCCGAGGAGCCGCTGGGCTCGCGCCCCCTGGGCGACCAGGGCGGCCACCACCAGGGCGCTGGCGGCGAGCGCCATCAGCCGCGAGTTGTTCACGGCGCGACTCTAGCAGCGCTCAACGGCCGGCAGCCCGCAGCGCGGCGAGCGCCGCAGTGAGCGCGGCGTTCTGGCGCGCGTAGCCGGCGCGGTCGCCGGCGAGAGGAGAGAAAAGGGCGCGCGCGGCGAGGCGCAGCCGCGCACCCGTGCGCAGCGCACGGGTCGCGCGGCGGGCGAAGCGCACCCCGCGATACTTCTCCACGCAGCGCACAAGATCCGGCCACAGCAGCTCGAGGCGCTGACCGGCGAGCGCTTCGCCGCGGCGGGCGACGGTGGCGCCGTGGTGATGGACGGCCGCGAAGCCCTCCACCACGCGCACCGCGTAGCCGGCGCGCCGCGCCGCCCAGCAGAAGTCGAGATCCTGGCAGTAGAAAGCGTAGCTCTCGTCGAGCGGGCCGCAGCGGCTCCAGGCTTCCCGGCGCAGCGCCATGGCCGCTCCGCTCACCCAGTCGACCACCTCGCCCCGGGCGCCGTGACCGGCGGCGCCGCCGCGGCGGCCGGGTAGAGAGCGCAGCCGCGGAGCGAGTCCGCTCGCCAGGCCAAAGAACCAGGCGAGCGAAGGCTCACGGCCCCCTGACCACTGGCGACGGCCATCCGGGTAATAGAGCTCGGCGCCCGCGACGCCGAGCTCCGGTGAAGCGGCGAGCGCCGCGGCGAGGGCGCCGAGAGCCCCGGAGCGGAGCTCGGCGTCGCTATTGAGGAGCAGGAGGGTTTCGCCCCCCGCCTCGGCGAGCCCGCGGTTGGCCGCCGCCGAGAAGCCGGCGGCGACCTCGTTGCGCAGCACGCGAACGCCGGGCGTCGCCTCGGCGAGCGCAGCGATCGTGCCGTCGCGGCTGCCGTCGTCGACCACGACGATTTGGACCGGGCCCGGCCACGCCCCGGCCTCGCGCAGCACCGAGGCCACCGCGCGCATCACGAGCTCGCGTGTGTCGTGAGTCGGGATGACGACGCCGAGGCTCACAGCAGTCGCTCCATCTCGGCGAGCGCGAAGTCGAGCTGACGCTCATGGATCGACAACGGCGGCGCGATCTGCACCACGTTAGCGCCGGCGCCGCCGGCAAGCAGTAGAAGTCCGGCCCGACGCGCCTCGGCCACCAGGCGGGCTGCCGGCTCGGCACCCTCGAACTCCAAGCCCCAGAGCAGACCCCGGCCGCGCACCTGCAGCCCCGGCCGTGATTTCGCGATGCGGCGCAGGCGCGTGGCAACTCGCCGCCCGAGCCGCGCGGCGCGCGCCGGCAAGCGCTCGCGCTCGAGCACCTCGAGGGTGGCCAGCGCCGCGGCGCAGGCGAGCGGGTGGGCGAGGAAGGTCGCGGTGTGGAGCGCCTCGCCGCCGCGATCCCAGGCGGCGAAGACGTCGCGCCGCCCGACCACCGCGGCGATCGGCAGCCCGCCGCCCAGCGCCTTGCCGCAGCAGAGGAGGTCCGGCGCACGCCCTCGCGCTCGACGCGAAGAACCAGTCGCCGGTCCGGCCGAAGCCGGTGAAGATCTCGTCGGCGATGAGCAGCGCGCCGTGACGCCGGCAGAGCGCGGGCCAGGCTCGGCGAGCCAGCCGGCCGGCGGCAGCACCACGCCCTCGCGCCCGACGATCGGCTCGACGATCGACGCAGCCGAGTCGCCGCCGGCGAGGTCGCGGCGATCGCGCGCCGGCGCGGCGCCGAAGGGGAGGCGCGCGACATGGGGCGTGGAGGTGGGCGGCGAAGGGCGCGCGGAACGCCGGCCGCGAGGTGGCGGCGAGCGCGCCGAGGGGTCAGCCGTGGTAGGCGCCCTCGAAGGCGAGGATGCCGGGGCGGCCGGTGGCGAGCAGCGCCGGTCTTGAGCGCGATCTCGACCGCCTCGGCGCCGGAGATCGCGAAGAAGACCGCGGCGTCGTCGACCGGCGCGATGGCCGCCAGCCGCCGCGCCAGCTCGACCCGCGCCGGGTGGGCGTGCGACGTCGCCCAGGCCGTGGAGCAGCTGGCGCGCTCTGCGCGGCGACAGCGCCGCGACGACGCGGGGATGGCGGTGGCCGATCGACGCGACGCCGAAGCCGGAGGTGAGATCGATGTAGCGGTTGCCGTCGACGTCGAGGACGTTGGCGCCGCGCGCCTCCTCCCAGACGATCGGCCGGCGCGCCGGCGGAAGAGCGTGTTGACCGCCGGCGCCTCGTGGCGGGCGAGCTCGAGCGACAGCGCCCGCGACCGCTGGCCGGGCGGCGGCGCGACGATGCGCGGCAGCAGGTCGCCGCGGCCGAGGTCGCGCGGGCATGGGCCTCAGATCTCGCGCCGGCCGGCGAGCGAGCGGCCGAGGGTCACCTCGTCGGTGTACTCGATGTCGCCGCCCACCGGCATGCCGAAGGCGAGGCGGGTGACCCGCGACGCCGCGCGGCTTGAGCAGCCGCGCGAGGTAGAGCGCCGTCGCCTCGCCCTCGACGTTGGGGTTGGTGGCGAGGATCACCTCCTCGACGCCGTCGAGGCGGCCGAGGAGGCCGCGGGATCGCCAGCTGGTCGGGTCCGATGCCGCGCTGCGGCGAGAGCGCGCCGAGCAGCACGTGGTAGAGGCCGTGGTACTCGCCGGTGCGCTCGATCGGCTGGATGTTGAACGGCTCCTCGACGACGCAGAGCGGCGCTGCGGTCGCGCCGCGGGTCGGTGCAGTAGCGGCAGGGATCCACGGCGGTGATCGAGTTGCAGCGCGAGCAGTGGAAGAGCTTCTCCTTGACCTCGACGATCGCCTGCGGCGAGCGCCTGGGCCTCGGCGGGCGGCACCTTGAGCAGGTGGTGGGCGAGACGCGCCGCGGTCTTGGGACCGATGCCGGGCAGCCGCGCCAGCTCGCCGACCAGGCGCGGCAGGGGATCGGCCGCGTCGCTCAAAACATCCCGGCATGCCGGCGCCCATGGCGCCCAACCGCCGCTGCATCGTCTCGTCGACCTTGCGGCCGCCTCGTTGACCGCCGCGAGGATGAGGTCCTGGAGCATCGCGGGATCCTGCGGGTCCATCACCTCGGGGTCGATGGTCACGCCCAGGAGCTGCTTGTGGCCGCTCATCTTGACCGTCACCATGCCGCCGCCGACCGCGGCTTCGACCACGAGCTCGCCGAGCTCGCGCTGCATTTTTTCCTGCATCTCCTGCGCCTGGCGCATCAGCTTCTGCATGTTCATCGACTCCTCCGTCGCTGGCCGCCTCGACGACCGCGACGGTGCCGCCGAAGATCTCGAGCATGGTCTGGACCGTGGGATGCGAGGTCGCGGCCGGCGCCGGCTTGGGCGCTGCGGCGCCCGATTCCGGCCGCGGGGCCGGGGCCGCGGCGCTGGGATCGGCGCTCAACTGCCAGTCGCCGCGGCGCCCAGGGCCTCGCGCGCCGCGTCGTCGAGCGCCGTCGAGTGCAGGCGCAACGCCTCGCGAAAGTCGCCGTTGCCGCGCGTGACGATGCGCAGCACGTTGCCCTCGACCGAGACCGCGGCGTCGGCGAGGCGCGCCGCGAGCGAGGGCCGGCGCTTGGCGACGCCCTCGAGGAAGACGCTCACCGGCTCGGCCGAGCTCGCGGCTTCCGGCGCGGCGGCAGCCACGGTCGGCACCGGCGGCGGTATGGCCTCGGCGGGTTTCTCCGGCGGCGGCTTCGGCGGGGCCGTGGGCGCCGCGGTCTTCTCCGCCGCGGGCTGCACGGCCGGCTCCGGCGGCTTGCTCTCGGTCGCGGGACGGGTGGGCGGTGGCGGGGCAGCCCGCGGGTCGCGCTCGCTGGACGCGCCGGCCGCTCGGGTTGTTCGGGTCGTGCCGGTTCCCCGGCGAAGCCGAGGGACCCCAGAGAAGCTCCTCGACCCGCATCAGCTTGGGCAGCTCGGCGGCGCGCAGCCAGGCGATCTCGACCGCCAGCGCTCCGGCCTCGCTGCGGCGCACCAGCGGTCTCGCTCTGCAGAGAGGAGCTGCAGCAGCGCGCAGCAGGTTCTCGTAGCCGGCGCGCCGCGCCAGCTTCCTGCAGGCGCTCGGCCTCCTCGCCCGGCAGGTCGATCGCCTCCGGCGCCGCGCCGAGCGCGAGGTGCAGCGCGTCGCGGGCAGTAGGCGAGGAACTGGCCGAAGACGTGGCGCGGGTCCCAGCCCTCGTCCTCGACCCGGCGAGGCGAGCGCGGCCACCTTGACGGCGTCGCCGCCGAGGATCGCCTCCAGGAGGTCGATGGAAGAGCGCGGTGTCGAGCCCGCCCAGCAGGCGCGCCGCCTCCTCGTCGGCGATCGTGCCGCCGCCGAAGGTCGCGAGCTGGTCGAGCAGCGCCACCGAGTCGCGCACGCTGCCCTCGCCGGCGCGCGCGATCAGGCGCAGCGCCGCGTCGGTCGCGGCGATCGTTCTCGGCGTCGGCGATGTGGCGCAGGTGCGCGGCGGCTTCGGCGCCGGCACGCGGCGGAAGTGGTACTCCTGGCAGCGCGAGAGGATGGTCGCCGGCACCGCGTCGATCTCGGTGGTGGCGAAGATGAAGACGAGGCGCGGCGGCGGCTCCTCGACGATCTTGAGCAGCGCGTCGAAGGCCTGGCGCGACAGGCGGTGGACCTCGTCGAGCACCACCACCTTGTAGCGGTCGCGGGCCGGGCCGTAGCGCAGGCTCTCGGTGAGCTCGCGGACCTGCTCGACCTTGGAGTAGGTGGCGGCGTCGACCTCGATGACGTCGAGGTCGGAGCCGCGGGTGATCTCGAGGCAGGGCGAGCACTCGTTGCAGGGCTCGGCCGTCGGCCCGCGCTCGCAGTTGAGCGCCTTGGCGAGCAGGCGGGCGGCGGTGGTCTTGCCGACGCCGCGGATGCCGGAGAAGAGGTAGGCCTGGGCGATGCGCCCTTCGCGCGAGCGCGTTGCGCAGCGCGGTGACGATCGGCTCCTGGCCGACGAGGTCGGCGAAGCGCTGCGGCCGCCACTTGCGCGCGAGAACCTGATAGGTCATTGGAAACTCGAAGCGGCGGCCGACGAAGGGTTCCGGTGTGTCTGCGGCACCCGGCCGAATCGCCTTATCGCTGCTCCCTTCCGGGCCTGACGAGGTTCAGCGCCTGACGTTGCACAGGACCCGAACCCTTCGTCCGCCGCCGCGAGAATCGATCGTATGCCGCGCGCCCCGGGATGTAAAGTCAGCGCACGGTGAGCGACGAGCATTGGATGCGCGCCGCCCTGGCGGAAGCCGAGCGCGCCGCGGCGATCGGCGAGGTGCCGGTGGGCGCGGTGGTGGTGCTCGAGGGCGAGATCATCGGCGCGGGCTCGAACCGGCGCGAGATCGACCAGGATCCGCTCGCCCACGCCGAGCTTGCTGGCGATTCGCGAGGCGGCACGGCGACTGGGAAGTTGGCGCCTGGTCGGCGCCGCGCTCTACGTCACCCTCGAGCCCTGCGCCATGTGCGCCGGCGCGCTGGTTCTGAGCCGCACCCAGCGCTTGGTCTACGGCGCCGCCGATCCGAAAGCCGGCTATCTGCGGCACGCTGGGCGACATCCCCCGCGATCCGCGGCTCAACCACCGTGTCGAGGTGACCGGCGGCATTCTCGCCGACGAGTGCGCTACCGCTCTGCGCCGCTTCTTCGCCCAACTGCGCGTCCCGCCCGCCTAGGTCGGGGTCCGGCACAAACCCCGGGCTAGGCACAAGGTCCGATTCGCCCTTCCGCAGCGACAGGGTAGGCTCGCGCAGAAACGTTGTCATCTGAATTTTCGACTTGGAGGACGGTGCAGTCGCCGTTCACGAGCGCATCCACCAAGGAGAACCTCGGGATGAACCAGAAGCGAGCCGTCGTCGTCGTTATTCTTTCCTTGCTCCTCGCCTCGCTCGGCGCGCCTGTCCTTAGCCAGGAGGGCACACCGACCGCACAGGATGAGCACGCCTTCAAGCCGCAGAAGACGTATTCGCCTTATGCCGGGCGGAACTATCCGACCCGTGTCTACTGGGGTGACACGCACCTTCACACCGGCGCGTCGATGGACGCCGGCGCGTTCGGCGCGCGGCTCGGGCCGGAAGAGGCCTTCCGCTTCGCGCGCGGCGAAGAGGTCACGGCTGCGAACGGGATGCAGGTCAAGCTCTCGCGTCCGCTCGATTTTCTGGTGGTCGCCGACCACTCGGACAACATGGGCTTCTTCCCCAAGCTCCTCGCCGGCGATCCCGAGTTCCTGGCCGATCCGACCGGCAAGCGCTGGTACGAGATGATCCAGCAAGGCGGGGCCGAGGCCGTCAAGGTCGCCTCCGAGGTCATCGATACCTTCTCGAAGGGCGGGTTCCCGCCGGCGCTCGCTTCGCTCCCGGGCACGCCCGCCTACCGGTCCGCGTGGGAAAGGGACATCAAGGCAGCCGAGACCTACAACGAGCCCGGTCGCTTCACCGCCTTCATCGGCTACGAGTGGACCTCGAACACCGGCGGCAACAACCTGCATCGCGTGGTCATTCTTCGCGACGGCGGCGACAAGGCGCGCCAGATCGAGCCCTACACCACCATCCGGCCGGTCGGCAGCGACGACCCCAAGGACCTCTGGAAAGTGCTCCAGGCCTACGAGGACAAGACCGGCGGCAACATCCTCGCCATCGCCCACAACGGCAACCTGTCGAACGGCATCATGTTCCCCGAGATCGACTCCTTCACCGGCAAGCCGCTGACCAAGGAGTACGCTCAGACCCGGGCCCGCTGGGAGCCAATCTACGAGGCGACGCAGATGAAGGGCGACGGCGAGTCGCACCCCTACCTGTCGCCCAACGACGAGCTCGCCGGTTACGAGCTGTGGGACAAGTTCAACCTCAACATGAGCGTGCCGAAAGAGAAGGGCATGCTGCAGTACGAGTACGCCCGCACCGCGCTCCAGGTCGGTCTGCAGCTCGAAGCCAAGCTCGGCACCAACCCCTACAAGTTCGGCATGATCGGCTCGACCGACAGCCACACCGGCCTCTCCACCGCCGACGAAGACAACTTCTTCGGCAAGCACGCGGGCGTCGAGCCCGGCCCGCATCGCATGGAGCATGCGGTAGGCTGCTTCGGCACCAACTGCATAACCAGCTGGTCCCAGGCGGCTTCCGGTTACGCCGCGGTCTGGGCACGCGAGAACACCCGTGAGGCAATCTTCGACGCCATGGAGCGCAAGGAGTCGTACGCCACCACCGGCCCGCGCATGGTCGTGCGCTTCTTCGGCGGTTGGGATTTCACCGCCGCCGACGCGCAGACGCCGGCTGCCCGCGGGAGCCGGGTACTCCAAGGGCGTGCCGATGGGCGGCGACCTGCGGAAAGCACCGGCCGGCAAGTCTCCGACCTTCCTGGTCGCGGCCTTGAAGGACCCGTATGAGCGGCAACCTCGACCGCATCCAGATCGTCAAGGGTTGGGTCGACGGCAAGGGAGCGCGGCAGGAGAAGGTCTACGACGTGGCGTGGTCAGACAATCGTAAGCCGGGGGCCGACGGCAAGCTGCCGCCCGTAGGCAACACGGTGGACGTCGCGAGCGCCACCTGGACCAACACCATCGGATCGCCCGAGCTCATCACGGTTTGGAAAGATCCGGGCTTCGATCCAGCGCTGCGAGCGGTCTACTACGCCCGGGTGATCGAGATTCCGACCCCGCGCTGGGTGGCCTACGACGCCAAGTACTTCGGCGCCAAGATTCCGGAAGGCGCCGCGACCACCACGCAAGAGCGCGCCTATACCTCGCCGATCTGGTACACGCCGTAACGCGAGCGACCAGACCTAACCGAAGATTCCCGATGAAACTGTTGCGTGAACCGCTGCTGCACTTCGCGGTCGCGGGTGCGTTGCTGTTCGGTGCTTATTCCTGGCTGAACCGCGGCCAGGCCGATGCCGGCGGCGCCGAGCGCACGGTGCGGATCACCGAGCGCGAGGTGAACTGGATCGTCGAGACCTCGACCCGCCAGTGGCAGCGTGCGCCGACCGAGAGCGAGCTGCACAGGCCTGTTGGTCGAGTACCTGCGCGAAGAGCTGCTGGCGCGCGAGGCGCGCGAGCTCGAGCTCGACCGCGACGACACCATCGTGCGCCGCCGGCTGGCGCAGAAAATGAACTTCTTCCTCGAAGACACATCGCGCCAGCTCGAGCCCTCCGAGGCCGATCTGCGCGCGCTCTACGAGGAGAAGAAATCGAGCTTCGACGAACCGGCGCGGGCGAGCTTCGTCCAGGTCTATTTCAGCCGCGAGAAGCGCGGAGAGCGCGCCGCCGCGGACGCCAAGCAGACACTGGCGCGGCTCGGGCGCGCGGGCGAGAGCGCCAATCCCGCGGAGCTTGGTGATACGTCGTTACTTCCCGGCGATCTCGTCGACGCCGACGCGATGACGATCTCGGGTCAGTTCGGCGACGAGTTCGCCGACGCCGTCCTGGCGCTCGCGCCCGGTGCCTGGCAGGGTCCGATCGAGTCGGGCTTCGGGCTCCACCTGGTGCGCGTCACGGCGCGCAGCGATGCGAAGCCGCGGCCCTACGAGGCGGTGCGCGAGGACCTGGTGACGGAGTGGCGGCGCCAGCGCGAGCAAAAAGCGAAGGCGGACTATTTCGCCGGGCTGCTGCGCAAGTACGACGTGCAGGTGAGCGACAGCGTGCGGCCGCTGCTCGGCTCGACGCTGAGCGCGCTCCAGGGGGACAGCAGCAAGTGAAGCGCCGGCTGCTCCTTGCCTGCCTGCTGGTTGCGACCTTCGCCGCCGCGGCGCCGGCGCACGAAGTTCGGCCGGCCTATCTCGAGCTGCACGAGACCGCCACAGGCGAGCTCGACGTGCTATGGAAGACGCCGATGGTCGGCGACATGCGGCTCTCGCTCGCGCCCGTTCTCTCGGGTAAGAGCGAGGAGCTCGTGCCGCTCACCACGCGCCGAACCGGCTCGGCCGCGGTGCAGACCTGGCGGTTGCGCTTGCTCGAGCCGCTGCGCGGTCGCTCACTCGCCATCTCGGGGCTCGACGCGACGATGACCGATGCGCTGGTGCGCATCCAGTTCGCCGACGGCACGACGTGGGTCGAGCGGCTGACTCCGAAGTCGCCGGCGACGACGATTCCGGTCCGCCCGGGCGGCTGGTCGGTCTCCGGGACGTATCTCAAGCTCGGCATTCAGCACATCCTGAGCGGCATCGACCATCTGCTCTTCGTGTTGGCGCTCATGATCATCACCCGCGGCGGATGGAAGCTGGTCAAGACGGTGACCGCATTCACCGTCGCCCACAGCGTTACCTTGACCGCGGCGGCGCTCGGCTACGTCCATGTTCCGCCGCCGCCGGTCGAGGCGATCATCGCGCTCAGCATCGTGTTCGTCGCCGCCGAGATCATTCGTGGTCGGCAGGGCCGGCCCGGACTCGCGGCGCGCGCCCCGTGGGTGGTGGCGTTCGGCTTCGGGCTGCTGCACGGACTGGGTTTCGCAGGTGGCCTGAGCGAGGCGGGTCTACCGGACGGGCACATCCCGTTGGCGCTGCTCTTCTTCAGCATCGGCGTCGAGACCGGCCACTTTCTCTTCATCGCCGTGGTGCTCTCGCTGATGGCGGTCGCGCGCCGGCTGCCGCTGCGAGCGCCGCGCTGGGCGGAGCTGGTGCCGCCCTACGCCATCGGCACACTGGCGATGTTCTGGGTCTTCCAGCGACTGGCTGCATTTTGACCGCACGCAAGGAGCCACCAAAATGAACCAAGCGATGTCCGCCCCGCTTTTCGCTGGCAGCCTCTTCGTCGGCATGCTGCTCATGGTCGAAATCGGTCGCCGCGTCGGCGCCTGGCGTATCGCGCGCAATCCCGAGTCGGCGGAGATCAGTCTCGGTCCGGTCGATGGCGCCATCTTCGCCCTCTTCGGTCTGCTCATCGCGTTCACGTTCTCGGGCGCCGGCGACCGTTTCGACTCGCGGCGCCGGTTGATCACCGAGGAGGCCAACGCCATCGGCACGGCGTACCTGCGGCTCGAGCTCTTGCCGGAGGATTCGCGGGCGGAGCTGCAAGCCGCGTTTCGCGACTACCTGAGCTCGCGGCTCGAGACCTATCGCCTGCTGCCGGATCTCGCCGCGGCGTACAAGGAGCTGGGGCGGTCGCAGGACATGCAGGGATCAATCTGGTCCCGCTCCATCGCCGCCAGCCGGCTCGAGGGCGCCCACCCCGACGCCGCGAAGCTGCTGCTGCCGGCGCTCAACGAGATGATCGACATCACCACCACTCGCGCGATGGCGGCGAGGACCCACCCGCCGTTCGTCATCTACGCTCTGCTCTTCGCCTTCGGTTTGGCCTGCTCGCTCTTCGCCGGCTTCGCCATGGCCCCCCGAAAGGAAAAACAGTGGCCGCACGTGATCGGCTTCGCGCTGGCCACCGCGATCGCGATCTTCGTCATCGTCGATCTCGAATACCCGCGCCACGGTCTGTTCCAGGTAACAGACTTTGACCAGGTGCTCGTCGACCTACTGGAAGACATGAAGTAAGGAAAGTGGGATTCGCGTCATCCGCGAGGCGCCGTTCGGCGCCTCGCAGGCTGCCCGAATCCCACCCGAACCGAAAAGAACCGAGCAAAGCGAGGGATTTTGGCGGAGAGGGTGGGATTCGAACCCACGGTACCGTTACCGGTACAACGGTTTTCGAGACCGTCCCGTTCGACCACTCTGGCACCTCTCCAGGGCAAACGACTGCGCTGGCGGAGAGGGTGGGATTCGAACCCACGGTAGAGTTTCCCCTACACACGCTTTCCAAGCGTGCTCCTTAAGCCACTCGGACACCTCTCCAGCTAAATCTCAAAGAACTCCGCGGGGCCGCGGAAGGCGCCGTATCTTACAAGAGAACTCGGCGGTTGCCAGTGCCGACTTGACGGAAAGCCTTCCATCCGCTAGATTTCCAGCTTCCGTTTTGCGGGCTCGCTCCGGGCTCGACTGAATGAGACAAGAGGGATTCGATCGTGAAGCGCACCTTCCAGCCGAACAACCGTCGCCGCAAGCGTGTCCACGGCTTCCGTAAGCGCATGTCCACCAAGGATGGCCGCGCCGTGATCTCGCGCCGCCGCTCCAAGGGGCGCAAGCGCCTGACTGTCTGAGCGGCCGGGGCCCGTTCATGGGCTCCGAGCGCCTCACCCGGCGCGATCGCCTGCGGCAGCGGCAGGATTTCCTGCGCTGTTACCGCAACGGCCGACGCCGGACGCGCCCGCTCCTCATGCTGTACTCGCTCGCCAACACCCTCGGACACCCGCGGCTCGGCATCACCGCCAGCCGCAAGGTGGGTCCGGCCGTGGTGCGCAACCGCGCCAAGCGCCGGGTGCGCGACATCTTCCGGCGCTTCCCCGGACGCGCGGCCCTGCCGGCCGTGGACCTCGTCGTTCACTTGCAGCCGGCAGCGGGCGCCGCAGAGTTCGCTCCTCTCGAGCAGCAGCTGACCGAGCTCCTCGAACACCTGTGTCGCGACGCCGTCGCGGCGGCACGCGCATGAAGTGGCTATTGGTGGGCCTGCTCGCGGCTTACAAGCGTTGGATCTCGCCCCTTCTGCCGCGCGCCTGCCGGTTCTCGCCCACTTGCTCGGAGTACGCAGCGCTGGCTATTTCGAAGTATGGTGCTGGCCGCGGTACCCTGCTGGCACTCGCGCGTTTGGCGCGCTGCCAACCCTTCCATCCTGGCGGGCTCGATCTGCCATAGCGTAGATATACAAGGAAAACTCGATTTTGGATAATAAGAGATTGTTCCTGGCCGCCCTTCTGTCGTTGGGAGTTCTGGTGCTGTGGCAGTTCTTGTTCCCGCCGCCCAAGCCCGCTCCTGCACCGGCGCCGACCGCCCAAACGAGATCGGCGGAGACACCTCCGGCGGCTGCGACTCCCGGTAGCGAGGCGGCCAGCACGGCTGCAGCGGATGCTCCGGCGGCACCCGCCGCGGAGCCGGCGGTCCCGGCGGAATCGGCGGCTGCGGAGCAACGGGTCGTCATCGAGGGAGCCAGCTACCGCGCCGAATGGACGAATCAGGGCGCGCAACTCGTTTCGTTCCAGCTCAAGCAGTACAAAGAGCACGACGACGGCGTCGTAGAGCTGGTCCGCCGGCGCAAGACTCTCCCGTACCCTTTCGGATTGACTCGCGCCAACGGCGAGCCATCGGCCCTCAACCAGGCGTTCTTCACCGTGCGAGAGGGCGAGCGAGACGGCCTGCGCGAGGTGGCCTTCCGGTACGCCAGCGGGACCACTGGAGCCGAGAAGAGCTTTCGGTTTCGGCCCGACGGCACCTTCGAGATCGAGATCAAAGTATGGGGTGAGCCGGGCTGGGGGCTCTACATCGGCCCCGGCCTGCGTCGACTCGGCGCCGAGGCCGCCAAGAGCCGCTTCGAACAACGGGCGGCCGTCTACGGCGTCGGCGACAAGGTGGAGGTCGTCGCCGCGCAGGGAGCCGACGAGCTCCTGGAGGTCCCCGGCGCCGGCTTGCGCTGGGTGGGTGTCGAGGACACCTATTTCGTCACCGCCGTAGCTCCCAAGCAGGCGCCGGCGCGGGCTCTGTTCCGGCCGCAGATGCTGGTCGCCGAAAACGGCGTGGCCGAGTTTCAGCCGCTGCCGCCGGAGGACGTCAGCACCAAGGAACAGCGAAACTTGCCGCGCGAGGTCGATGCCATCCTGTTTCCCGGCAGCGAGGCCTTCTCCGCCGCCAGCTATTTCGGGCCCAAGCAGTATCAGCGCTTGGCCGCGCTGGGCTGGGGTCTCGAGCGCACGGTGCGCTGGGGCAGCTTCGGCATCCTCGCCAAGCCTCTGTTGCTGTCCCTGCAGTGGATCTACGGCACGCTGGTCGCGAACTACGGCTGGGCGATCGTCCTCCTGACCCTGGCGATCAAGATCGTCACCCTGCCCTTGACGCACAAGAGCTACGTCTCGATGCGCAAGATGCAGGAGCTCAATCCCAAGATGCAGGCGATTCGCGAGCGCTGGCGGCCCAAGCTCAAGGACCGCCAGGGCCGCGCCAACCTCGAAGCCCAGCGCAAGATGAACGAGGAGATCTCGGCGCTCTTCAAGGCCGAGAAGGTAAACCCGGCGGGCGGCTGCCTGCCCATGCTGCTGCAGCTGCCGATCCTCTGGGCGTTCTACAACCTGCTCTCGACCGCCATCGAGCTACGCGGTGCTCCTTGGCTGGGCTGGGTGCACGACCTTTCGATCGCCGATCCCTACTACGTCCTTCCCATCGTCATGGGTGCCTCGCAGGTCCTGCAGCAGCGCATGATGCCGCAGGCCACCGATCCGATTCAGCGCCGCATGTTCCAGTTCATGCCGATCATCTTCACCGTGATGTTCCTCGGCTTCCCCGCCGGCATGGTGCTCTACTGGCTGGTCAACAACCTCCTGACCATCGCCCAGCAGGCGGTCTACAACCACCTCAAGAGCCGCGAAGCCAAGATGGCCGAGGCCTGAGCCATGGCGCGCGACTTCTTCTCCGGGCGCAATCTGCAGCAAGCTATCCTGGCGGCCGCCCGGCGCTTCGGGCTGGATCCCGCGGAGATCGCCTACGTCGAGCGTGAACGCGCGGGCGGCTTCATCAAGAACCCCAAGGTGGTGATCGAGGTCGATCCGGCCGCGCCTCGCCGCCAGGCGACGACTGTGGAGCCGGTCCCACGGGTCACTCCAGCCCCCCAAGCGCAGGAGCGAGCTGTGCCGCCGGCGAGGCCCGCGGTACCGCCGCGGCCGCTCGAGCCCCGCCCGACCGGCGATCCACGCGCGGCGCTGCCGCGGGCGGCCGAGGCGCTCGACGCCCTGATCCAGTTGGGCGGGTTCGACGCCACGTCCCAGATCGCCGTGGCTGCCGACCGGCCTGAGCTCGTGGCCGAACTGGTCGGCCCCGACGCTTCACGGCTGGCCGCGGGCGAGGGCGAGCTTCTCGAGGCCATCGAGCACCTCGCGCCGCGGGTACTGCGCGGGCTGCGGGTCGAGCCCGTGCCCTTCCGGCTCGACGCCGCTGGTTTCCGAGCCGACCGCGAGGCGAGGATTCGCGCCCTGGCGCTCGACGCGGCGGCCATCGTGCGCCGTGAAGGCCGGCCCCACAGCCTGCCCGAGATGGCGCCCGGTGAGCGCCGCATCGTCCATCTGACGCTGGAGGACGATCCCGCGGTGACGACCGAGAGCCAGGGCGAGGGTTTTCATAAAGTCGTAGTCGTTCGGCCCGCCTGAGACGTTCCACGTGAAACAACGGCGCCAAACGGGCTAGGCGCAGGAGACCGGGATGGGCTCGGCTCTGCCCGATCTCCGACGTGAGGACTTCCTGGCACGGCTGGGCTCCGCCCCCGGCCTTCCCGAAGGGGCGCCCGAGCGACTCTG
This sequence comes from Thermoanaerobaculia bacterium, assembly GCA_963821905.1. Taxonomy (GTDB): domain Bacteria; phylum Acidobacteriota; class Thermoanaerobaculia; order Multivoradales; family JAGPDF01; genus CAWGFP01. The sequence continues at coordinate 252,134 of CAWGFP010000001.1, forward strand.
GCTGCATTACCAGGAGCTTCGCCGCTGGAACCCGACCCTTTCCCTCGTCGGGCCCGGAACTGCGGACCAGATCGTCGAGCGGCACTACGGGGAGGCCCTCGCCGCGCTCCCGCTCCTTCGTAAGGGCCCACTGGTGATGGTCGATGCCGGCTCTGGCGCCGGTTTCCCGGGATGGGTGCTCGCCGCTTGCCGCCCGGAGCTCGATGCGACGCTCGTGGAGAGTAATGCTAGAAAATGGGCTTTTCTTAGTGCCGCGAGCCGCAAGGCTTCGTTGCCCAGCCGTTGCCTGAATGCTAGATTGGAGCTTCCGCTACCGGAGGGACTTCCCGCCGCCATGGATCTGTTGACTGCGCGCGCGTTGAAGCTCGATGCGATCGCCGGCGCGCTCGATGAGCGCCTGCGACCCGACGCCAGCATCCTGTTCTGGGCTGGGGGCGAGGACTTCTCCGCCCCCGCCGGCTGGGAGATCCGCCGGGAGACACCCCTCGCCGGCAGCGCCCAGCGACGCATCGTGGAGCTCCATCGCCGATGAAGGTGCTCGCGATCGCCAACCAGAAGGGCGGGGTCGGCAAGACCACGACGGCGATCAACCTCGGCGCCGCCCTCGCCGCCCTCGAGCGCCGCGTCCTGCTCGTCGACTGCGACCCGCAGGGCAACGCCACCCGCGGCCTGGGCGCAGACGGCGACGCCACCGCACCTCTACCACGTGCTGGCCGGCGAGGCCGAGCTCGAGCGCCGCCATCCGCCCGTCCGGCTTCCCCAATCTCGACCTGGTGCCCGCCAACCGCGACCTGGTCGGCGTCGAGGTCGAGTTCGTCGGCCTGGCCGGACTGGGAGCTGCGCCTGCGCCGGGCGCTCGCGCCGATCGTGGACGCTTACGACACGGTGCTCCTCGACTGCCCGCCCTCGCTCGGCCACCTCACGGTGCTCGCCCTGGCGGCCGCCGACGGCGTCCTGGTGCCGCTGCAAGCGCGAGTACTTCGCTCTCGAAGGCGTCTCAGCGAGCTGGTGGCGACGGTGGGCCGGGTCCAGGCCGGCCTCAATCCGGCCTCGAGATCGGCGGCATCCTGCTCACCATGTACGACGACCGCACCAACCTGTCGCGAGACGTGGCCGCACGAGCTGCGGCGGCATTTCCCGGCGCAAGGTGTTCGAGACCGTCGTGCCGCGCAACGTGCGCCTGGCCGAGGCGCCCAGCCACGGCCTGCCGATCCTGCAGTACGACATCAAGAGCCGCGGCGCCGAGGCCTATCTCGCCCTGGCGCGCGAGTTCTTGCGGCGGGCGGCATGAGCGCCACCAAGCGCGGCCTCGGCCGCGGCCTCGACGCCCTGCTCGAAGGGTGCCAGCGACGATGCGGGCGTGCGCACCCTGCCGCTGACCGCCCTGCATCCCAACCGCCATCAGCCGCGGCGGCGGTTCGACGAGGAGGAGCTCGCGGAGCTCGCGGCGTCGATCCGGCGCAGGGAATCATCCAGCCGCTGGTGGTGTCGGCCGACGGCGACGGCACCTACACCATCGTCGCCGGCGAGCGCCGCTGGCGCGCCGCGCGCCGCGCCGGGCTTGACCAAGTGCCGGTGGTGGTGCGCCAGACGGCGTCGACGAGCGCGAGCTGCTCGAGCTGGCGCTGGTCGAGAACCTGCAGCGCGAGCGATCTCAACCCGCTCGAGGAGGCGGAGGCATATCGCGCTCTCGCAGGAGAAGTTCGGGCTGACGCAGGAGGAGATCGCCGACGCGGGTGGGCAAGGCCGGCCGACGGTGGCCAACGCGCTGCGGCTTGCTCAGGCTGCCGGACGAGGTGCAGGAGCTGCTCCGCGCCGGCGTCGCTGACGCGCCGGGCAGGCGCGGCCGCTGCTCGGCATCTCGCCTGACGAGCGGCTGCTCGCGCTCGCCGCGCGCGCTGTCGAGAGGGGCTTTCAGCGCGCGAGCTCGAGCGGCTGGCGAGCACCGCGCCGGGCCGCCGCCGCGCCAAGCCGCCGGTCGAGCCCAATGCCGCCGCGGCCGCCGAGCGCTTGACGCAGCAAACTGCAGACCCGGGTAGAGATCGTGCGCCGCGGGCGGGGGGGCACGGTGAGGATCCACTTTCACTCCGAGGAGGAGCTGATGCGGCTTTACGAGCTCCTCAGCCAGCGCGGGGGGCGCTGATGAAAATACGCGGACAGTCCAACGGCGATCTCAACGGCTTTCTCGACGCCGGCAGTCACATCAAGGGCGAGCTGCACTTCGAGGACACCTTCCGCGTCGACGGCAAGGTGACCGGCAAGGTGGTTTCGGACGGCGACCTGGTGATCGGCGTGGGGGGCGAGGTCGACGGCGAGGTGATGGTCGGCCGGGTATTCGTCTCGGGCCTGCTGCGCGGCCGGGTCAAGACCACCAAACGCCTGGAGATCGCCGCCGGCGGCCGGGTCTACGCCACCCTCGAGACTCCGTCGCTGGTGATCGAGGACGGCGCCTTCTTCGAGGGCCAGTCGGCGATGGTGCGCGAGTCCGCGGTCGTCGAGCTCGGACCCAAGCCGGTCTCCGCCGCGCAGCCGCGCTAGACGCTCGCTATCCCGGCCCTCAGGGCCGCGCCTTCTCGAGCGCCTCGTACGAGGGCACGAAGTTGAGCGGGTGAGCAGCGAGATATTCGGGCGTGAACGCCTCGGTGAGCGCCCGCCCGTCGAGATCCCGCGCCACCGGCAGGCCGAGCCCGTAGAGCAGCGTCGGCACGACGTCGACCACCTTCGCCCGCGGCAACAGCGCGCCGGGCCGCACACCCTCGCCGCGCAGCAGCAGAAGTCCGTCCGGCCCGCGTTCGAAGCTGCCCTCGAGACGGGCTTCCGGGGTGAGGCCGCGGATCTTGTCGAGGCCGCTCGGACCGTCGACGCCGAAGGCGGAGACGACCGCGACCAGCGCCCCGGGGCCGGCCTGCCGGACGAGCGCGCCGAGAAAGCCGTCGAGGTGGGTGTAGTAGGCCTCGATGACCTGCGCGGCTTGCTCGAGGTCGCTGTCGTGCTGGCCCTCGAGGTGCACGGCGGCGTAGCCGCCGAAATATCGTCGCGCGATGTTCTGCAACCCGGGCAGGTCGACGAACAGGGCCTCGGTCGACGGCCACTCGGCGGCGAGCGCCGAGATCACCGCCTCGCGCCACTGATCGTTGGCCGCGGCGCGCAGCGTCGCCGGGACAGGTTGCGCGCCGAGTGCGCTGCGCAGCTCCGCCGGCAGCTCCTCCACCTCGACGCGCAGACGAAGGGCGCGTTCGGCGACGCTGGCGGGGTAGGCGGTGTGGTCGGCCGGCAGCGGAACGAAGAAACGGTCGGCGAGCGCGAAGTCCAACCCGGCGGGTGGCGGGGAGGTCACCGGCCAACCCACCACCCCGGCGCGCACGCCCAGCTCCGCGAGCACCTGCCAGAGCGAGCGCTCTAGCTGATCGCTGGCGCCGGCGGGTCGCGGATCGACGCCCAAAGTGCCCCACGACTGGAATGAAACGCCCGCGCGGCAGCAGCCAGAACTCGCGGCCCGCGCCGAGAAAGGGCGCCGGGTAACGCTGCGGGCCGAGGATGGTGTGCTTGAACGGGAGCTTGCCGGTCGCCAGCGTGGTCCACAGAGTGGGCCGCCGAGTCGGAGTCAAGGTCGCCAGGCGGCCGTAGGCGCCGTCGCGAAGGAAAGCCGAGAAAAAAGGCAGACGCTCCTGTTCCGCGAGCGGCAGCACCGCGTCGAGGGTCGCCGCCTCGATACCCACGACCACCAGGCGCGGCCGCCGCCAGGCCTCGATGCGAGCCGGACGCGGGGCCGGCACGGGGGCGGCCGAAAAGCTTCGCGGCGCTCGATCTGCGCGTACACGGCGGCGGCGGTGAGCGCCACATAGAGCAGCCGCGAGCGCGGGCCATAGGGACGGCGGTGCAGCGTGTGCAGCAGCGCGGTGTAGAACGACACCAGCGCGCCGATGGCCAACAGCAGCCCGGCTTTGGTCAGCCGGGTGTTGATTCCCGGCGGAAGGTAGTAGGCGTAATACGAGGCGTGGCTCCAGTCGTAGATGGCCACCGCAGCGAGCACCACGGTGAGTGACCAGGGCAGCATCCGCCGTGCTCGCCGCCGGCGCCGCCAGCAGAACGGCAGCAGCAGAACGAACGACGCCGCGCCGAGCAGGGCGCCATAGATGACCACTGCGCGGGCTACCGGCGCCACCGCGAAAGGCAACTGAGGATTGAGGAAGAAAAGCAGACCGGCGAGCAGCGCGCCCAGGAGTGCGCCTGGAGCGGCGCCGGCGGCGAGCACGTCGAGCCACCAGGAGCGCCGGCCGGCACCGGTCGAGGCGGCTTCGAAGTGGGGGATGCGTGGCTCTCCGCGGCGTGGACGGACCGGAACGGCTTTGCTACATTGCCGGCGCGCCGGCGATGTTAGCACCGGCTCGCGAAACCCCTCCGGCTATGGATCTCCTCTACGGCGCGCTCGCCCGGCCCCTGCTCTTTCGTCTCGACCCCGAGCGCGCCCACGAGCTGGTGGCGGCCTGGGGGCGCTTGGGTGCGCGCCTGCCGGGTGCCGGCACGGCGCTCGAGGCGCTCTACGGCTCACCCCATTCAGAACGTCTGCGCAGTAGTTTTTGCGGGCTCGAGTTCCCCAACCCTGTCGGACTCGCGGCCGGCTTCGACAAGACCGGCGAGCTGTATCCCTTCCTCGCCCACCTCGGCTTCGGCTTCATCGAGTGCGGCACCTTCACCGGTCAAGCCCAACCGGGCAATCCGCGGCCACGATTGTTTCGCTTCCCCGAGCACCAGGCGCTGGTGAACCGCATGGGCTTCAACAATCCCGGCGCCGAGCGCGCCGCCGAGACGCTGCGCGGGCAGCGCAAGACCATTCCGCGCGGCGTCTCGATCGGCAAGAGCAAGCTGACGCCGCTCGCCGACGCGCCGCAGGATCATCGCCGCTCGCTCCGTGCGCTGACCGCGTGCGCCGACTTCGTGGCGCTCAACGTCAGCTCGCCCAACACCCCGGGCCTGCGCACCCTGCAGGAGCGCGAGCCTCTCGCCGCAGTGCTCGGCGACGCCCACCGGGCGCTCGGCGAGGAGGCGAAAGCGGCCGGCATCCGGCGGCCCCCGTTGCTGCTCAAGCTGGCGCCGGACCTCGCGCCCGGCGAGTTGGAAGAGGCCGTCGAGGTGGCGCAAGCCGCGGGTGTCGACGGCCTGATCCTGGTCAACACCACTCTGCGCAAGGAGTCGGTGCCGGAAGCGCAAGACGTCGAGGGCGGCCTCTCGGGAGCGCCGCTGCGCGCCCGCGCCACCGAACTGGTGCGGCGCGCCTATCGGGCCAGCCGCGGCCGCTTGCCGATCATCGGGGTGGGCGGCATTTTCTCCGGCGCCGACGCGCTCGAGCGGATTCGCGCCGGCGCCTCGCTGGTGCAGGTCTACACTGGCTACGTCTATCGCGGTCCGGGCCTGCCGCAAGAAATCAACCGCTTTCTCGAGCGCCATCTGCGGCGCGAGGATGCTCGACTCGGCGACCTGGTCGGCACGGAGGCAAACCGGTGAGAGGACTCGAAGCGGTGGCCGTAGCGCTCGACACCGCCGAGCGCGAAGAGTTCAGCCGCTGGTGCCGGTTCTTCGGTCCGCGGGTAGGGGTGCTCAAAGTCGGTCTCGAGGCCTTCGTGCGCTGGGGGCCGCCGGCGGTCGAGGAGGCGCGGGCGGCCGGGCACGCGGTGTTCCTCGATCTGAAGCTGCACGACATCCCCAACACCGTCGCTGGCGCGGTCGCAGCGGCGCGGGCTCTCGGTGTGCGCTACCTGACCGTGCATGCCAGCGGCGGCGACGCGATGCTGCGCGCCGCCAGCCGGGCGGCGGGCGACGATCTGACCGTGCTGGCGGTGACCGTGCTGACCAGCCTCGAAGAGGGCGCGCTGCGCGAGCTCGGCCTGGGCGAAGAGCCCGCTGCGCTGCGTCGAACGCTGGACGAGGCTGGCGATCGCAGCGGGCTGCGGCGGAGTGGTGTGCTCGCCGGCCGAGGCGGCGAAGCTGCGCGGGATGGCGCCGCGGCCGTTCGCCATCGTCACACCGGGAATCCGCGCCGCGGGTGAGGAAAGCGGCGACCAACGCCGCACCGCCACCGCGCGCGAGGCCCTCGCCGCCGGCGCCGACCTCCTGGTCATCGGCCGGCCCCTCACCCGCGCCGCCGATCCCGAAGCCGCGCTCGCCGCTTGTCGCGCGAACTCGCCTAGCGAGTGGATCGCTGCCGAGAGGGGTCGCAGGTGCGACCCCTCTTGCCACCTAGGGCAAGCGCGCGCTCTTCGAGCGCTCGCTTGCCTAGAAGATGTAGATCGGCCGATACACCTGGTGATCGAAGTGCCACACGTAGGTGTAACCAGGAAACTCGATGGGCACGTCGTAGGTGCAGCGCATGCGGACGTTGTCCCCAGGCTTCTCGACCGAGATCGCCTCTTCCTTGACCGGCAGATTGAGCTCCCGGGCCTTTTGGTGGATGCGCTTCTTGAGCGTCTCGGGAGTGTTGCCGGCAGCGAACTTCGCTTCGTCCTCCATGTAGTCGTAGAGCTGCGATGAAGCGATCTTGACCGGGATCATCTTCCAGGCGATCAGCGCGGCGACCAGGAAGACCACCAGCCACAGGATGCATCCCACCTTGCCCTCGCCTCGTGCGCGCAGCCTCCGCAACATGACCTCGCCTCCTATTTTGAACCGCGCAATAGTCTAACGCACCAGGCGGAAAGTGCGCTCCCAGCGGGTATGGGTGAAGAATCCGGCCGCCGCTCGGCCGAAGCCGAGCACTCGCTCGGCGAGGCCGGCATGCTCAGGCGGCGGTGGCAGATCCGAGACCAGTAGACCAGCCAGCGCCCGTCCCTTGATAGCCCGACCGTCGACCGGACCCCAGAAACGCGAGTCGTTCGAGTTGTCGCGGTTGTCGCCGAGGCAGAAGTAGCTGCCCGGCGGCACCGTGGTAGGGGCCGAAGTTGTCGCGCGCCGCCAGAGGCTCTCGGAAAGCAGCGGCCGGCGCGGAAAGGTGCGCGGATCGGAGTGCCAGACGTAGCGCCGAGTCGTCGACCGCGCTGCCGTTGACGTAGAGCTGCTTGTCGCGCAGCTCGACCAGGTCGCCCGGCAGGCCGACGCAGCGCTTGATGAAGTCGCGCTCCGGATCCGCCGGGAACTGGAAGACGACCACGTCGCCGCGGCGCACGATCGCGCTGCGGCAGCAGCAGCGCTTCCAGAGCCTGAGCGCGCCGGCGCCGTAGACGAACTTGTTGACCAGGATGTGGTCGCCGACGAGCAGATTCGGCTCCATCGAGCCGGAGGGGATCTTGAACGCCTGTACCACGCAGGTGCGCGCGAAGATGGCGAACACCACCGCCACCAGCAGGGCCTCCAGGTAGTCGCGCAGCGGGTGGACGCGAGGCGAGCGCGGCGCCGCCGCTCGCGCGGTGCCACCCGCCGGCATCAGCGGATCAGGCTGGAAGGTTCGCTCCCAGCGGGTGCTCGGCGAAGAAGCCGATGTGGTGCGGCAGAGCTGGCGCAGCCGCGTTCCCCAGCCGTGCCAGTTGCCGTCCGGCGTCTCGCCGCCGTAGGACCAGTAGATGAACACCGGCCGGCCCTTGACGTTCTCGCGCCGGCAGCGGACCCCAGAAGCGCGAGTCGTAGGAGTTGTCGCGGTTGTCGCCCATGCAGAAGTAGTGGCCGGGCGGCACGGTGAAGGGCCCGAAGTTGTCGCGTCGCCGGGCCTGCTCCGAGACGTAGGCATCGTCGGTGGTAGACGCGCGGGTCGCGGTGGATCGCGAACTTGCGAATCGTCGAGCCACTCGCCGTTGATCCACAGCTGCCTTGTCGCGCACCTCGATGGTGTCGCCGGCCAGCCCGACGCAGCGCTTGACCATGTCGATCTCGGGATTCTCGAGCGAGCGGAAGATGACGATGTCGCCGCGCTGGACCGGCCGCGAGCGGCAGCAGCTTCTCGCTCCAGGCGTAGCGCCGGCGTGCCGTAGATGAAGCGGTTGACGAACAGGTGGTCGCCGACCAGCAGCGTGTTCTCCATCGACGATGACGGGATGTAGAAGGTCTTCAGCACGAAGGTGTTGGTGAAGCCGAGGAAGATCGCCGCGATGAGCAGCGCCTCGAGGTATTCGCGGGTGGTCGAGCGGGGCGGCGACATGGGCAGGTGAATTTACCATCCCGCAACGAGGTTGCGCGTTCGTAAAGAACCTTTGACAGCCGCCCGCGCACCCCGTCGCGCTTGAGGCGCGGGCAGCAGTCGCGTGGGCCTCGCCTCGCGCGCCGCGCGAGAGTGCTGTCGGCAGAGCCCGTCGCCAGCGAACGCGTCATATCCCAGTAAGTCATTACTCATCAAGCGTTTAGCTGCACATGGCGGGGCTGGCAGCCGGCTTGATCTAGGGCTCCTGCCGAACCGGAGAAAGGGGGGCGCCAGGAGAACGGAGACGAGCTCACAGCCAAACGGTAAAGCGCAGTGAAGAAGCGCAGTCGACGCAGTGAAACCGGGCCCGCGAGGCCCACGACCGAGACGCAAGTCTCGAACCGAAAGGAGACGAATCATGAAGACCATCTACCAGCACACCGCCGTCGCACCTGCTCGCCGCCTTCGCCCTGCTGGGCGCCTTCGCCGCGCCGGCGCAGGCCGCCGAGGGCAAGGTCAACATCAACGCCGCCAGCGTCGAGCAGCTGCAGCTGCTGCCGCGCGTCGGTCCGGCGGTCGCGCAGCGCATCGTCGAGTACCGCAAGGCCAACGGCGACTTCAAGTCGATCGACGACCTGATGCTGGTGCGCGGCATCGGCGAGCGCAGCTTCGCCAATCTCAAGCCCTACCTCGCGCTCTCCGGCGACACCACCCTGACCGAGAAGGTGCGGGTCCCGAAGCAGAGCGCCACGCCCCGACAAGGAGTAACCGCCCACCGGGCGGCGGCGCCACTCGGGGTGCCGCCGCCCCCTTCCTTCTGGGAGACACCACGATGCGAACACGATTGCGGCTTGCAGCGTCAGCGGGGCTATCAGCTCATCGAGCTGGTGGTGGCGCTGGCGATGGTGGCGGTGCTCGCCGGCTTCGCGATCGCCGCCGCTGCTGCGGGTCTCGGCCGCGACCCGAGTGCGCGCCGGCGCGGCGGAAGTCGCCGCCGTCCTGCGTACCGCGCAAGTCGTTCGCGGTCGACTCACAGCGCCAACGTCGGAGTGAAGTTCCGCACCCTGCCCGATCGACACCGTGGTCTGGCGGCTCTATCGCGACGGCGACGGCGACGGCGTGCTCTCGGCCGACATCGCGGCCGGGCATCGATCCGCGCGGTCAGCCCCGAGCAGCGTCTCGAGGGCTTCGGCAACAGCGTGCGCTTCGGCTTTCCGCCCGGCCGCCCGCCGCGCGACCCCTCGTCGCCCGTCGCGCCGCATGGACCGGTTGGACGATCCGATGCGCTTCAACAACTCCGACATCGCCTCCTTCGATCCGCTCGGGGGCGCGACGCCCGGCTCGGCCTACGTCACCGACGGCCAGAGCGAGCTCGCCGCGGCGCGCGTCCTCTCCACCACCGGCAAGGTGCGGGTGCTGGGTCTACGACGCGGCGCGCTGACCGTTGGCGCTGAGACATTGACCACGCCGCTCCGCTGGGAGTAACGTCGCCCCCGCATGGGCGCGATCGTCGTCATCACCACCGTCGGCACCGAAGAGCAAGCCAACCCATCGCCGAGGAGCTCGTCGCCCGGCGCCACGCCTGCTGCGTCAACATCGTGCCCGGAGTGCGCTCGCATCTACCGCTGGCAGGGCAAGATCTGCCGCGACCGCGAGTACATGCTGGTGATCAAGACCCTGGAGCGCGAGTACGAGGCGCTCGAGGCGACGCATCCAGGAGCTGCACAGCTACGAGCTGCCCGAGATCCTCGCCTTCGCGGTCAAGCGCGGCGAGCCGGGGTTTCTCGAATGGATCGCCAACTCGCTCGACAAGCACGCCGAGTTCTCCGACGAGGAGGACACCGGCGTGGCGATCGACGAGACGACGCTCTAACTAGATTCCAGCCAGCGCCTGGTCGATGTCGGCGATGAGGTCGTCGAGGTCTTCGATTCCGACCGAAATCCGCACCAGCCCATCGGTGATGCCGAGCTTCTCGCGCTCGGCCGCCGGCACCGAGGCATGAGTCATCGTCGCCGGGTGCGAGGTCAGCGTCTCGACTCCGCCGAGGCTCTCGGCGAGGGACAGCACCTGCACGCGGTCGAGAAACGCCTTGGCGGCGGCGAAGCTGCCGAGGTCGAAGGTGATGAGCGCGCCGAAGCCGCACGCCTGGCGCTTCTGGAGCGCGTGCCCGGGGTGGTCGGGCAGGCCCGGGATAGAGCACCGTCTTGACCTTCGCGTGTGCTGCGAGGTAGCGCGGCGATGGCGCGGCCGTTCTGCTCGTGGCGCTCCATGCGGACGGCCAGGGTCTTGATGCCGCGCAGCACCAGGAAGGAGTCGAACGGCGACAGGATCGCCGCCGGTCGACTTCTGCACGAACGCGAACCACTCGCCGTGCTCCTGGCGCGCGGCGATCAGCACGCCGCCGATCGAGTCGCTGTGGCCGTTCAGGAACTTGGTCGTCGAGTGCACCACCACGTCGGCGCCCAGCTCGAGCGGGCGCTGGAAATAGGGCGACATGAAGGTGTTGTCGACCGCCAGCACCGCGCCGTGGCCGTGGCGAGGGCCGCCGCCGCGCGATGTCGGTGACCTCCATCATCGGGTTGGTCGGCGTCTCGAGGTAGAGCATGCGGGTGCGTCGGCCGCCAGCGCGGCTTCGACGTTGGCGAGGTCGGTGGTGTCGACCCAGCTCGATTCGACGCCGTAGCGCGACAGCACCTGGGTCATGAAGCGGAAGGTGCCGCCGTAGACGTTGCGCGACAGCACGACGTGCTCGCCGGTCTTGACCAGCGTCATCAGGCGTGGTGATCGCCGCCATCCCCGAGGCGAAGGCGTGGCCCGCTGCGCCCGCTCTCGAGCGTCGCGACGTTCTCCTCGAGCGCGAAGCGGGTCGGGATTCTGCACCCGCGCGTACTCGAAACCCTTGTGCTTGCCGAGCTCCTCGTGGACGTAGGTCGAGGTGGCGTAGATCGGCACCGTGACCGAGCCGGTCGTGGGGTCGGGATGCTGGCCGGCGTGGATGGCGCGGGTGGAAAAGCCGAGCTTCCTGGGATCGCCTTTCACAGAGATGTCCTTTCGGGTGTGGAGCTGCGACCGGCGCCGCGAAGTCTAGCCTATCGCCGCCGCGTCGGCCCGGGGCGGGAGTAGACTGCGCGCCGTGCAACCGGAAGCGAGCGGTTTCTCACCCCTGCGCTGGCGCGACGGCGCCCTCGAACTGCTCGACCAGACTCGCTTGCCCGCCGAAGAGACGTGGCTGCGCTGCACCCAGCGCGAGGAGGTGGCGGACGCGATCCGGCGACTGGCGGTGCGTGGCGCGCCGGCGATCGGCGTGGCGGCGGCCTACGGGTTGGTGCTGGGGTTGCGCCAGGGGTCGGGCGACGCGGCAGCGGACTTCACCGAGACCTCTCGCTTCCTGGCCGCGACCCGGCCGACGGCGGTGAACCTGCAGCTGGGCGCTGGACCGTGGCCGCGAGGTTTTCGAGCGGCACGCGAGCGACGCCCCGTCGCGGCTCAGGTCGCGGCTCTGCTCGCATGGGCGCAGCAACTTCAGGCCGATGACGTCGCAGCCAATCGCCGGATCGGCGAGTACGGCAGCGAGCTCTTCGCGCCCGGCGATCGTGTCCTGACGCATTGCAACGCCGGCGCGCTCGCCACCGCGGGCATCGGCACGGCGGTGGGGGTGATCGCCGCCGCCGCCGCGGCCGGCCGGGTCGACATGGTCTTCGTCGACGAGACCCGCCCGCTTCTCCAGGGCGCGCGCCTGACCGCCTGGGAGATGCAGCGCCTCGGCATTCCCTATCGCGTGGTTACCGACTCGTCGGTCGGCGCGTTGATGAGCCGCGGCCTGGTGTCGCGGGTGGTGGTGGGGGCCGACCGCATCGCCCGCAACGGCGACACCGCCAACAAGATCGGCACCTACACCGTCGCCGTTCTGGCCGCCCGCCACGGCGTGCCGTTCTACGTCGCGGCGCCGCTCTCGACCTTCGATCCCGCCACCGCGAGCGGCGCCGAGATCCCGATCGAGGAGCGCGCGGCGGCGGAGGTGACCGATGCTTCACGGCCAGGCGATCACGCCCGCGGGACGCCGCGGCGCTCAACTTCGCCTTCGACGTCACGCCGGCGGAGTTGATCAGCGCCCACATCACGGATCAGGGCGTGCTCCGCCCGCCCTACGATGAGTCGATTCCGCGCGCCCTCGGACTGCCTGCGCGCTCGCCCTAGCAGAAGGAGAGACGCGTCATGACTTCGAGCACCCGTCGTTGTGCAGGTTGGCTGGTAGGTGTCTTGACCCTCGCAGCGGTCGCCCTGATTGCCCAGACCCCGCCGGCGCCGGCTCCCGCGCCATCGGCCTCCGCTGCCCCGGCACCGCGCGCCGAAGTGCCGCCGAAGAACCTCCAGGTTCTGCCCAAGGACCTGACGCGGCGGCAAGTGATCGACGTCATGCGCGGCTTCACCGCCGCGCTCGACGTGCAATGCACCTACTGTCACGCGGCCAAGGATCCCGAAGACTTCTCGACCATCGACTTCGCGAGCGACGAAAAGGAGGAGAAGCAAACCGCGCGGGTGATGCTCCGCATGGTCAAGACGATCAACGACGAGTACGTCTCCAAAGTCGCCATGCCTGGCTCGTCGGGGGTGCGCTGCTTCACCTGTCACCACGGCACGACTCATCCAACGACCCTCGAGGACAAGCTCGCTCCGGCGCTCGCTCAGGGCGGCGCCAAGGCGGCGCTCGAGACCTATGCCGAGCTCAAACAGAAGTACTACGGCCGCGCGGCGTACGACTTCGGACCGGACACCCTGGCGCGCATCGGACAGAGCCTGGCGCGCGAGCAGAAGCTAACGGACGCTCTCGCCATCCTGGAGTTCAACGCCAAGCAGTACCCGGACTCGACGCGCACACTTGCCGTGCTTGCCGACGTGCAGGCGTCGAGCGGCAATCGCGAGGCCGCCATCGCGACGCTCAAGAAACTCCTGGCGCTCGAGCCCGGCGACGAGCGCACGAAGCAGAAGCTCGACGAGCTGAACAAGGCGCAGTGAGCTGGTCGCGCCTCAGCGCGCGGCCGGAGGATCGAAAATTGCGTTGAGCCGCCCGGCGAGCCGCACGCCGGCGCGGAGAAGCCGATCCTGGATGAGTGGCCAGTGCTCGAACGAGTAGAGGTAGTTGATCTTGCCGTCCGCCGGGAGACGGTAGATCGAGGCCCGCGCGGCGACTGACTCCGCAATCCAGTCGGCGAAGCTCGCCGCCTGCCAGACCCCCACCTGCTCCGCGGTGGGATGGTCGAGAGCCCGCGCCAGTTCGCTGTAGCTGTACCCCTGGTCACGGAGGATGAGCGCGTCCCACACCCAGTGCAGGTTGTTCGGCTCGCCGTTGAACACCACCGCGACCTTGTTGGCGCCCTCGTCGCCGCGTCGCCCGACGTGCAACGGCTGATGGACGTCGCCCACCAGGTGAACCAGGAACTTGAGCGCCTCGCCGCGCTGAGCCGGGCTCGCCGCCGGGTCGCGCAGCTGGCGCTCCATGCGCTCCATCGCTTCGAGGATGTCGCCCCGAGGATCGCGCGCCGTGGTGGCGAGCGTTTCACCGTCGTCGATCGAGATGAAGTGCCACGCCTCGGCTGTCTTCCATTCCGGCAGGTAGCGAATCTCGTCCGCCCAGGTGCTCACCTCCGCCAGCGTCGCCGGCGCAATCAACGCCTCGATGGCGGTCCGCGCGCCCGGCGTCAGATGATGTTGCGCGATCTCCCCCACCGTGCGGTGCCCAATCGGCCCCCAGGCTGCGAGCGGCCGCGCCGCGGCGGCGATCAGCAAGGCGGCGGCCGCAGCCGGCCAGAGCGAACCAGACTTGACCAATGGGATCCTCCTGGGAGTATTCTCACCGCTAACCCGTCAAGCTGCGAGAGGCAGTATGAGCCAACGATTTGGGCGGGGGGGCGGGAGCGCCGGGGGGCATTCGACGCCGAGCTACGGCCCGGGCTTCGCCCTGCGCGAGCGCCGGGCAAGATTCAGTTCCCCAAGAGCCAGCCTGGAGGTTGCGGTGATCGCCGAGCAGGCGTCGCTGCGCGAGTCTCTCGCGCGGCTTATCGATGCCGCACCCGGTTGCCGATGCAGCGGCCGCTTTCATTCGCTGGCCGCGGCGGCGACGGGTCTCGGCGGCAGGCCGCGGGTCGCGTTGGTAGACCTCGGTCCGCAACGGGTCGTCCGCGGCGAGGTCATCGCGTTGCTCCAACAGCTCAACCCGGGATTGGTGGTGGTCGTCATGACCGATCGTGCGGACGATGAGCGCGTCTTCGACGCGCTTCGCGCCGGAGCCTCCGGATGCCTGTTGCACAAGACGCCTGGCCGGCGGCTGATTTCGGCGTTGCGCGAGGCGCGGGACGGCGGGATGCCGCTGGCTCCCGAGGTGGCGCAGCGCGTGCTCGTCGCCTTGCGGGCCCAGCAGGCGCCGCCACGAACCGACTATCAGCTCACCGCCTACGAGTTGCCGGTCCTTCGATTGCTGACCGAGGGCTGCAGCTACAAGGCCGCGGCCGCGGCGCTGAAGATAAGCGTCAAGACGGTGTCCTTCCATTTGCAGAACATCTACCAGAAGCTGCAGGTCCATTCGAAGAGCGAAGCAGTCGCGAAAGCGCTGCGATACCGCCTGGTCTGAGTGCTTGGCCGCTCGGCCGAGCGCCCCTTCTTGCCACTAGGTAAATACCCGGTGACGAGCGGCCCATCCCCACGGTAGACATAGACGCATACAAGAATAGCCAATCCTTTGTCTGCGGCTCCTACCGAGGAGGTGTCGAATGAACCGCCCAACCCGGAGATGTAGACGCCGCGTCGAGGTCCTCACCGGACTCTTGGCGCCCCTCCTGGCCGTGTTCGCGCCGGCCCCAACCTTGGGCCAGGTCCGGCCCGCCAGCCCCGGCGCCCCGGACTTCGACGTCCGGGCGCTCGAGCGGCGTGGCCTGCGATCGTTGGCTCAACCCGCGACGACCGGGCCGCAAGCGTCGGCGCTCGAAGCCCTGCGCGGCGAGCAGGCCGATCTGGTGGTCCGCTGGAGCGCCATCACCGGCGGAGCGCGCCATCTCCACGCCTACGGCCGGCCGTTGACGGCGCCGCTCGCCGATACCGCCGACGCCGCGGCCCTCCGTTTCGTCCGCGAACAGGCGCCCCTGCTCGCGCTCGGAGTGGAGGACGTCGCCGGGCTGGTGGTGGCCAGGTCGTACCGCAGCTCGCACAACAATGCCGGCCACGTGTTCCTGCAGCAGCAAGTCGACGGCATCGACGTGTTCGGTGCCCGTCTGCGGATCAACCTCGATGCCCAGAACCGCCTGCTCAGCGTTTCTGGAGAGCTGCGCCACCGGTGCACAGAGTAGCGAGCGAGCCACCGCCCCGGCAGTGGAGACGCAGGCGGCGCTCGACGCCGCGGCCGCGGCGGCCGGGGTGCGCGAGGTCGCCACCTCGAGGGTCGCGGGATTGGTGTACTTCCCGCGGCGGCCCGGGGAGCTGCGCTTGGCCTGGGAGGTCTACGTCGAAGACGCGCGCACTCCGAACGTCTTCCGCACGGTGCTCGACGCGCAAACCGGCGAGGTGTTGTGGCGCCAGAACATCACCCTCTACGACCACATTCCGGCGCACGGCCAGGCCTTCACCGACGAGAGCCCGAATCCGAATACCCCGACCGGGACCTCCACCGGGTTGGTGGCCCGCACCGACACTGCCTTCACCGGCATCGCGTCCTTTCCCCACAACGATCCGCACTTCGACTGGTGGAACGGCAGCGGTGAGGCCGATCGCAACACCACTCGCTGCAACAACGTACGAGCCAAGCAGGATCGCGATGGGGACAACGACGACGGCGAGGGGTTCTTCACCACCGTCAGCGAGAACTTCAATCCGGCCCTCGACCTGACCATGGATCCCTCGGTCTCGGTCAACGCCGCGATCACCAATCTCTTCTACTGGAACAACATCCTGCACGATCGCTTCTATCGCCTCGGTTTCGACGAGGCGGCGGGCAACTTTCAATCCGACAACTTCGGCCTCGGTGGGTCGGGCGGCGATCCGGTGCAGGCCGACGCCCAGGACAACCGCGCCCCTGCCGACCCCGACGACGCCTCGCTGTGCAACGCCAACATGAACACTCCTGGCGACGGCTCGTCGCCGCGCATGCAGATGTTCCAGTGCGATCACGACGGCAGCCTCGCTACGCCGGAACGCGATGGCGACTTCGACAACCCGGTGATCGTGCACGAGTTCGGCCACGGTGTGCACAGCCGCCTGGTACCGACCCAGGGCTTCCAGGTTGGCAACGAGGGCTGGGGCGACTACTTCGCCATCTCGTTTTTCGCCCAGCCGGGCGACGACCTCGACGCCAACTACGAGCTCGGCTGGTGGCTGTTCGGCGGCGGCATCCGCCGGCAGCCGTACTCGACCGACCAGTCGGTCTTCACCCGCACCTACGCCGACATCACCGACGGCGCCGCCTGCGCGGTGGGTTTTTGCAGCAACGACAACACCGACACCTGCAGCGAAGACGAAGATTGCGGCGCCGGCAACAGCTGTCTCTTCCAGGCCTGCACCTTCGACACCGACTGCGATTCGCCGCCGCAGCCGGTCGACCTGGGGCTGTGCTCACCCGAGGTGCACAACACCGGCGAGCTGTGGGCGGAGACGCTCTGGCTGATGCGCGCCAACCTGGTGCGCAAGTACGGCTTCGACACCGGCGGCCGGACTGCCGACCTGCTGGTCATCGACGGCATGAAGTTCTCGCCCGACAATCCCGATTTCCTCGAGGGCCGCGACGGCATCCTCGAGGCCGACGGAGCCACCAACGGCGGGGTCAACCAGTGCCTGATCTGGAACGCCTTCGCCAAGATGGGGATGGGATTCTCAGCCGTCACCATCGACGAGTTCGACATCAACCCGATCGAGGCCTTCGACACGCCGTCGGCCTGCACGCCCAACATCCAGGTCAACGCGCCGAACGAATTCGGCAACGTCTGCCCGGGTCACTTCGGAGCCAACCAGCTGACGGTATTCAACAACGGAACCGCCGATCTCGAGGTGACCAGCGTCGAGCGGATCTCGGGCTCCGGCGACATCACGGTGGACGATCTTCCCGCAACCCCGGTGCTGGTCTCGCCGGGGGCGCACATGGACTTCACCGTGCGCTGCACCCCGGGCATGACCGGCTCGAAGGTGGCGGTGATCCGCATCGTCAGCGACGATCCGGACCAACCGCAGATCGACATCACCTACCGCTGCAACGCGCCGGCCGCGACCATCGACACGCTGATGGCCAACGCCGGCAACTTCGGCAACGTCTGCGTCGGTGATCACAAGGATCTCGACTTGACGATCTCGAACGGCGGCGGCTGCAATCTGCAGGTCGACGGCATCGTTTCGAACGACGCCGACTTCCTGGTGCCGGGCGTGGTCAGCTTCCCGCTGCTGATCGAGGACGGCAACTCGACCGCAGTGCCGATCCGCTTCCAACCCAGCGCCATCGGACCGAACTCGGCGACCCTCACCATCGACAGCCGCACTGAGAACGACGGCCTGCTGGCGGACCGCCTGGTCAACGTCTCGGGCAACGCCCCGCCGGGCGACATCAACGCCACCGGCTCGACCGATTTCGGCGACGTCTGCGGCGGCGTGCAGGCGGAAAAGCAGGTCTCGGTCTGCAACACCGGCCTCTGCACGCTCAACGTCTCGGCTGCGTTCCTGTCGCAGCCGGGGCTACCGAACGTCGCCGATTGCGCCGACTTCACCATCGTCAACAACCCGTTCCCCAGCGCGGTGAGCCATGACTTCTGCTTGCCCCTGACCATCCGCTTCACGCCCACCTCCGACGGCCCGAAGTCGTGCGACCTGGTCATCCTGAGCGACGACCCGGACGAGGGAGTGGTGGTGATGGTGGTCACCGCGGCGACCCCGGAGGCCTCGATCGACGTGCCGCCGGACCTGCCGTTCCCACCCGAAGTGATGCAGAACATCGGCGCCTGCTCGACGACGCTGCCGTTCCCGGTCTCGAACACCGGCAACTGCCCGTTGAACATCACCGGCTTTTCGATCACCCAGAATCCGGTGGAGTTCGCGCTCTCGGGCGTGCCGTCCTTCCCGATCATCCTGCAGCCGGGCCACATTGCCGGCGAGGGCGATCTCGGAGCGGTGTTCCTGCCCGCCAACCTGGACCGCGACATCCTCGGCCAGGTGACGGTGAGCTATGTCTCCGACACGGTAACCGGAGCCACCACCGACGTGACGCGCAACTTCTGCGGCGAGGGAGTCCGCACCGGCGCCCGTATCCTGGTGCGCGATGGCGGTGTGCCGTTGACGACCGTAAAGCAAATCAAGATCCAACGTATCGTCGGCAATCGCAACAAACCGGGAGTCGACACGGTGGGCACGTTCAACGACGTGCCGCTGGTCTCGGTGACCCCGACCCTTCCCTGCGTGCCGTTCAGATATCACCAGGAGTTCGGCACGGTGGAGAATCCCCTGATGCTCGTGCCGGGCAACTATCAAGTCACCGTGACCGCCGTGATCGGCGGCAAGAACAAGAAACAAACCGTCGCCTTCGACGTCGCGACGTGCGACTTCAATCCCACGGTGATCGTGGACTTCTAACCGGACCTCCCGGGGGAGCCCTAACCGGGCTCCCCCGGGCTCGCAGTTCGCGCCGTCTTGAGTCGCGAGGTCCGCCGGCGAGAACCTCAGCCGCAGCCGGTGTAAGTTCTGTACCGTTTTCGCAACCAATGGATATGTGGGGGTGACGACGACGCGGGAGGAGAGGTTCGCGGCCATGTTGGCCGCGAACCAGAGACGGCTGTCGGCGATCGCCAGGAGCTACGCGCGGGGCGATGACCACAGAGATCTTCTGCAAGAGATCCTGCTGCAACTCTGGCGCAGCCTGGACCGTTTCGAGGGCCGGTCGAGCCTCGACACCTGGGCCTACCGCGTGGCGCTGAACACGGCGATCGTCTGGCGTCGCAAGGCGCGCGTCGAGCCGCGGGCGGAGGACCGCGCGGCAGACGTGGAGGAATCGCCGGCGCCCCCGGGGCCTCGCGACGAGCTGGCGATCCTGGACGAGTTCGTCGCCGGCCTCGGCCCGGCCGACAAGGCGCTCTTCGTGCTCTATCTGGAGAATCTCACCTACCGACAGATCGCCGAGGTCACCGGGCTATCCGAGAGCCATGTCGGCGTGAAGCTGCACCGTCTCAAGCGAGCGTTCATGGAGAGGTACCTGTGATGACCGACGAGCTCGATCGTTTCCGAGCGGCCTGGGAGGCGCGCCCCCTGACCCGGCCCCTCGAACCTGGACAGGAGGATGCCATGGAAGAAATCGTGCGCAGCGTGACGGAGCTGGATCGACGACGACTGCGCCGCGACCTGCGCGAGATCGTGATCGCGGCCGTGGCCGGGGGCGGTGGAGTGATCGCCGGCGCGCTGGTTTGGATGGTGGAACCGTGGGCCGGCGTCGCGGTCTTTTTCGAGGGCGCTTTGGCGGTGGCGGTCGCGGTCTGGCTCGCGGCCGCAATGCTGCGCCGCAGGGACCGCTCGGCCGGCGCGAGCCTCACGGAATTCTGTCGGGACGAGCGGCGGAGCCTCGAGAGGCAGATCCGGCTGATGCGCTCGCTGCCCTGGTGGTATCTGGCGCCGATCCTGGTAGGGACCAACCTGTTCGTCGCTGCCACCTCCGAGTCGCCGGCGGCCACGCTCGCCCTCGTGTTTCCCCTCACCGTGCTCGTCGTCGGATCCGCCTACTGGCTCAGCCGGCGCTCGCTGCGACGAGACCTGCTGCCCTTGCGCGTCGAGCTGGATCGTTGTCTAGCGGGGCTGGAGGAAACCGCCCGAGTAGATATCGTGCAGGAGTGAAATGGGAATCGCGCTGGCGAGCGCCAGCGAGCCAGCCCGAGTCGCACCGCCTCGCCATGAAGCGAGCGCATGCGAGCGAAATGGTGGAGGCGGTGGGAGTCGAACCCACGTCCGGAAAACGCGTCCGCGGAGCTACTACGTGCGTAGCCTTCGTTTTTTGTCTCGCCGCGCGCGCTTTGGAGGAAGGCCTCCGACGCGCGCGGCCAGCCCCGCCTGTAGATCCGGGCCGGCGCGAGGCGTTCCGCGCCCTTCGATCCTCTTAAGTGGCGTTCCCGGCAAGAGCGCCGGATCAGGCCTCACCGGGGGACGTGACGCTCTAAGGTTTAGTTAGGCCGCGAGTGCGAAGTTATCGTTCGCAGTTACTAGATTTCCCGCTTTGACGAGACGAGAAACTCGGCACGCGACCCACGATCCGCTATGTTCCCCGTCGAAACCGGTACGCCCCCAGATTGTGAAAGAACCGATGAAAAGCGGGCCGCAGCCCGCCTCGTGCATGGTAACAAAACCGGGGCTAGCGACGATTCCCCGGCCGCCTGGCGGACCTGGTCGAGGAACTCCTCCGGCCCGCTGGTGCGCAGCCGTGACACCACCATGAACCAGGCGAGGAAGGCTAGCACCGCGGCCAGCGGCGCGGCGGCGAGCAGGCGAGGGAAGAAGGGCCAGAGCAGCAGCAGGACTCCGGCGAGCGCGCCGATCGCGAGCACCGCCACGGCGCTCTGGTTGATCTCGAGCCTGCGCTCGGCCTCGCGAAGACCTGACCAGCGAGCCGTCGCGGACCGGGCTCGATCTCGACCTGGCCACGGACCAGGCCGCGGCGCAGCGCGGCGACCACGGGGAGCGCCGAGATCGCCACCGCCCGCGTTCTCGGTCCACGCCGCCCCCCAGGCGGCGACGGTCGTGTTGAGGGCGCGGCGGGCGTTCTCGGGCGTGCCGATGAGGACGATCTCGGGCATGGGTTGGGCAAGGAAGAGGCGCCAGGCCGGGGCCGGGCGCCCTAGGCGGCGACTTCTTCTTCCAGGAGCTCGGCGAAGAAGCGCTCGACCGCGGCGAGGAAGCTCTCGACGTCTGGGAGTCTGGTTGATCGCCTGGCGCAGCCGCTTGCCGTTCGGCAGGCCGTGGGTGTACCAGCCGGTGAACTTGCGCAGCTTGTGGAGCGCGTACTTCGACGGCTCGCGCTCGGCGACCATGCGGAAGTGCGACAGGACGAGGTCGCGCCGGTCGGCGAGGGTGCGGCTCCGGCACCGCGCCGCCCGACAGCCGAGCCTGCGATCTGGCGGAAGATCCACGGGTTCTTGGTCGCGGCGCGGCCGATCATCACGCCGTCGCAGCCGGTCTCGGCGCAGCATGCGCAGCGCGTCCTCCGGCGTCGCGCACGTCGCCGTTGCCGATCACCGGGATCGAGAGCGTCTCCTTGAGGCGCGCGATGTGCGACCAGTCGGCCTCGCCCGAGAACATCTGGCGGGCGGTGCGGGCGTGCATGGCGACGGCCTCGGCGCCGTTGGCCTCGCAGATCCGCCCCAGCTCGAGGTAGTTGCGCCGGCAATCGTCGAGGCCGAGGCGGAACTTGACGGTGAGCGGGATGCTGATCGCGTCGGCGCACGGTGCGAGACGATCGTCTCGGCGAGCTCGAGGTCGCCCATCAGCGCGGCGCCGGCGCAGCCCTTGAGCACCTTGTTGGCCGGGCAGCCCATGTTGATGTCGCAGACGTCGGCGCCGAGCGCCTCGACTACGCCGCGCGGCCTCGGCCATGGTGGCCGGGTCGGAGCCGTAGATCTGGATGGCGAGCGGCCGCTCTTCCTCGGCGAAGTGCATGAGGTCGCGCGTGCGCTGGTTGCCGTGCACGATGGCGCTGCGAGGAGATGAACTCCATCGACACCAGCCCGACGCCGCCGATGCGGCGAACGATCAGCCGGAAGTCGCGGTCGGTCACCCCGGCCATCGGGGCGAGCACCAGCGGCGGATCGATGGCAATGGAGCCGTAGCGCAGCACGCCGCGATTCTATCGCGCCCCTCCGCCGCGATCGGCTGAGTTCAGATTCCTGGAGTTCTGCGGGGGAATGAACCTCGGAACCGGGGCGCGTCGGGATAGACCGCCTGTCTGATGGGGTGAGCCGCCGTCTGTCTCATGGCACAGCTCTCGCTCTTACGTAGTTCTCGGAGGGGGAGGCCGGAATGGAGCACGTGTGCACGCGAGGCGGCGCATTGCGGGCGGATTCGCAGCCGCGGCGGCATTGGTGGCAGCGTTTTGGAGCTGCGCACCAGGCGCCTCGGCCGGCTCCCGCTACGATCTACTTCTCGTAACCCTCGACACGGTCCGCGCGGACCGGCTCGGGGCCTACGGGTATGGCGCCGGCGAAACGCCGGCACTCGACCGTCTGGCGCGCGAGGGCGTCGTCTTCGAGCACGCCCAGACCGTGGCGCCGCTGACGCTGCCGGCGCACGCCACGCTGCTATCCGGCCTGCTCCCCACCACCCACGGGGCGCGCGACAACGGGCTGCGGCCCTTCCGTAGCGACCGCGACACCCTCGCCACCCGGCTCCAAGCCGCGGGATACGACACCGCGGCTTTCGTCGGCGCCTACGTGCTGGACCGCAAGTTCGGGCTGGCGCGGGGCTTCGACCGCTACGACGACGAGATCGACCATGGCCCGGAGGGGGCCGCGCTCGAGGCCGAGCGCCGCGGCGCAGAAGTCGTCGACCGCGCGCTTGCCTGGCTCGAGCAACGCCAGGAGGAGGCGCCGTTCTTCGCCTGGGTACATCTATACGACGCGCATTTCCCCTACGCGCCACCGGACCCCTACCGCGCCCGCTTCGAGTCCGCGCCGTACGACGGCGAGATCGCCGCCGTCGACGCGCAAGTCACCCGCCTGCTCTCCTGGCTGGAGAGGAAGGGACGAGCGCGGCGCACCTTGGTGGTGGTGGCGGCCGATCACGGCGAGGCGCTGGGTGATCACGGCGAGCGCACCCACGGACTCTTGCTTTACGACTCGACCCTGCGCGTGCCGCTCCTGCTGCGCGCCCCGGGAATGCTGCGCCCCGGACTGCGGATCGCCGAGCCGGTAAGCCTCGCGGACGTCGCGCCGAGCGTTTCCTCGCTCCTCGGCTTGCCGCCGAGTCGAGCCGACGGGCTCGAGGGGCGCGACCTCTCGGCCGCCCTGCGCGCCGGGCGCGAGCCCGAGCGCGCCGACCTCTACGCCGAGACCGAGTACCCCGCCGGTTTCGGCTGGCAGACGCTCGCCGCGCTGCGCCGCGGCGCCCACAAGGTGATCACGGGCGCTACGGCGGAGCTCTACGACCTCGCCGAGGACCCGGCGGAGAACCGCGACCTGGCGAGCGCGCGCCGCGACGAGCTCGGTGAGCTGGTGCGCGCGCTGCGTGTGCGTGAGCGAGAGACGCCCGCCGCGCCGGTGCCTGCGGTCGACCGCGTCGACCGTGAGACCGCCGCCCGTCTCGCCAGCCTCGGATACCTCGCCGCGGCGCCGGCGCCGGCGAAAGGCCCGCTGCGCGAGCCGCGCGCGATGCTCGCGCCATTCGCGCTGTTCGAGGAAGCCGGTTGGGATCGGGCCCGCGGCGATCACCGCGCGGCAGTCGACAAGCTGCGCCGGGCCCTGACGCAGGATGCTGAAAACCCTGCCTTTCTCGGCGCCCTCGCCCAGGCCGAGCGGGCGGCCGGCGACCTGCGCACCGCCGCTGTGTCGTATCGCGCCGCGATCGCCCGCTCGCCGCACGACTCGCGTCTGTGGCTCGACATGGCTTGGACACTCCAGGAGTCGGGCCAGGTGTCCGAGGCCGCCGCCGCCGCGCAGGAGGCGCTGCGCCTCGATGCGAGCTCCGGCGAGGCCCACAACGCGGTCGGCATTTGCGCCGCACTGGGCGGCGACCCGCAGACGGCGCGGTCGCACTTCGCGCGCGCGACCGAGCTCGAGCCGCGCAGCGCTACGGCCTGGAACAACCTCGGCAACGCCTGGCGCGCCCTGCGCCAGCCGGGCGAAGCCGCCGACGCTTACAGCCGCGCCGCGGCGCTGGCGCCCGGCTGGGCCGACCCGCTCAACGGCCTGGGCGTGATCGAGATCGAAGCCGGGCGACCCGCCGAGGCGCTCGCCTACTTCGATCGCGCGCTCGTTCTTCAACCCGATTTCGAGGAAGCGCGGCGCAATCGCGCCGTGGCTTTGCGCAGGAGGTGATCCGCCAAACCAGGTTCGGCAGATCTCGCAACGGCCACGTGGCCGGCGCGTTGTTCGGTTCCATTACCAGCACGGAGACCAGAACATGAAATCGATTCGTGGATTCCTCTACGCCCTGGCGGGGGCCATCGCGCTCGCCACCCTGCTCGTGCCGTCGCCGCTCTACGCCCAGTCGGCGGGCGGCGATGTCTCGGGCAAGGTGATCGACCAGTCCGGCGCCCCGCTGCCCGGGGTGGCGATCACCGCCACCAACAAGGCGACCGGGGCCAAGCGTGACGACGTCACCGGCGCCGACGGAAGCTTCGTCTTGCGTTCGCTGCCGGTCGGCGACTACGCGATCACCGCCGTGCTCGACGGCTTCTCGAATGTCACCGTCGACGACGTGCACGTCAGCGTCGCCACGGTGCGCAATCTCGAGGTGACCCTCGGCCAGTCGACGGTGACCGAGTCGATCACCGTCATCGACGAGGCGCCGCTGGTCGCGACTACGCCCTCGATCGGCACCACGGTGAGCCAGAAAGAGCTCGAGAGCCTGCCGCTCAACGGCCGCCAGTTCGCCAACGTGGCGGTCTTGGCGCCCGGCACCAGCCTCGATTACAACTCCGATCCCACCAAGCCCGGACAGCTGACCATCGCTTTGAACGGCGGCATCGGGCGCAACATCAACTTCCTGGTCGACGGCGGCGACAACACCGACGACACCATCGGCGGCGCGCTGCAGAACTTCAACCTCGACGCGGTGCAGGAGTTCACGATCCAGACCGCGCAGTACAAGGCCGAATTCGGCCGCTCCTCGGGTGGCGTGCTCTCGGTGGTGACCAAGAGCGGCTCGAACGAGTTCGAGGCCTCGGTGTACGACTATGCGCGCCGCGACAGCTTGAACACCATCACCACCACGGAGGAGAACGCCGGCGGCGAGAAGGCCCCCTACAAGCGCGACCAGTACGGCGGCACCTTCGGCGGCCCGATCGTCCGCGACCGGGCGCGCTTCTTCCTCACCTACGAAGAGCTCGAACGCGAGAACAACTACACCATCGACACCCGGCCGGCGAACTCCCCGGTGCCGATCTATCCCGGGTTCCAGGGCGCGTCGGTCAGCATTCCATTCACCGACGAGCTGGGCACCGGCAAGGTCTCGTTCGACCTCACCGACAGCTCGCTACTCCAGGTGCGCTACGGCTTCCAGAAGAACTCCGACCTCTCCTACGGCGCCAGCGCGCTCACCCTGCCGAGCGCGCTCGGCTCGGTCAACAACGAATACGAGTCGTGGCTGGCCTCGCCACACCTGGCAGATCGGCGGCGACAAGCTCAACGAGTTCGTCTTCCAGTACGCGACCTTCGAGAACGGCATCGTGCCCGCCTCGGGCGAGCCGTACCTGCTCTATCCCTCGGGTGTGACCTCGGGCCAGAACCCCAACACGCCGCAGACCACCGAGCAGGAGAAGTTCCAGTACAAGGACGATTTCAGCTTCTACGGCGCGTTGGGCGGTGACCGCCACGATTTCAAGACCGGCGCTTCGTGGATGCACGAGCCGACGCTGGGCGGCTCCTTCACCACCGGCACCGCCGGCCAGTTCACGCTGCTCGAAAACAGCCAGGGCTCGCCGGTGACCGACATCGTGGTCAACGGCGGCTTCGCCGGCTTCTCGACCCCGATCGAGCAATACAGCGTCTACTTCCAGGACGACTGGGCGGTCAGCGACCGGCTGACGCTCAACCTCGGCGTGCGCTATGACCTCAACACCGGCTTCGACCTCGACCAGCGCAACAGCGTCGTCTGGCAGGCGCTCTCGACCCAGACCACCTTCAACAACGAGAGCTACCTGCGCGACTTCCAGGGCGGCAAGGGTGGCGTGCTCGACGAAGACGAAGACAACTTCTCGCCCCGCATCGGCTTCAATTGGGACCTCGGCGGCGACGGCCGCAGGATGCTGCGCGGCGGCATCGGCCGCTTCTACGACTTCCCCTACACCAACGCCACCATCCTCTTCCCGTCGCTGGCGGTGCAGTCGAACTTCGGCCAGGTCTACAACCTGCACAGCGACACCGGCATCCTCAATCCCGACGGCAGCTTCTTCCAGCCCGGCGACCCCCTGCCCCCGGACGGGCATCCTCGGTTCCGGCGGCCTGGCGCCGGCCTCGCTCGACATCGCCTCGCCGACCCTCGCCACGCCCTATTCCGATCAGATCTCGCTCGGCTTCTCGTGGCAGGTGACGTCGAACTTCGGACTGACGATCGACGGTATCTCGGCGAGCTATCGCGACATTCCGTTCCGTTTCCGCGCCAACCCGTTCCTCGACGCCAACGGCAATCCGCAGGCGACGCGGCGCTTCCCGCAGTTCGGCAACTTCCGCATCTGGTACGGCGAGGGCGAGGCGGACTACGAGGCGATCAACATCGGTTTCCGGCTGCGTCACGAGAAGCTGCAGATGCAGGGCTTCTACACCTGGTCGCACGCCGAGGGCAACGTGCTCGCCGGCGCCGACGAGTTCCGCATCTGGAACGCCGGCTACCAGGCCGACATCCTCAACACCGACGCGCCGGTCGACACGTTGAACCCGCTCTGCAGCGCGTGCTTCGGCGATCTCAACACCGACGCCCCGCATCGCGTCACCTTCGCGGCGACCTACGAGCTGCCGTGGTTGCTGCAGCTGTCGGGCTTCTTCCGCTATCGCTCGGCGACGCCGTACACCGAGTTCAACCACGAGGGCGAGGACGGCTCGATCATCGACCTCAACGGCGACGGCTTCCGCCAGGACTTGGCCCCCGGAGTCTCGGAGGTCAATACCGGACGGGGCGATGACTTCTCGCAATTCGATCTGCGGCTGTCGCGCGACTTCATGTTCGGTAATTTCGGTTTCGAGATCATCGGCGAGGTATTCAACGTGTTCAACGAGGAAAACCCGGCGATCTTCGACAGCAACGGCATCCCGAGTGCTTTCGCCGGCGATCCGCTCCAGGGCGAGCAGCGCCTGGGCCAGATCGGTCTGCGCCTGCACTGGCGGTAAGCGCGGCGCCGGCAGTGGTTGTAGCGCGGGGCGTCCTCACGGGCGCCCCGCGTTTCGTTTTCAGGCCGGGCGGCGCGGCGCGACGAGCGCGCCGAGGGCGCGCGAGAGAAGTGCGGCGAGCACCGCCCACCAGGCGCCGCCGATCAACAGGCTGGCGATCAAGAGGCTGCGTCCATGGAGACTCAAGTAGGCGAGCGAAACCGGAAAATCCATCCAGGCGAGGACCCCGCCGCGCAGTCCAGGCCCCCAATTCAGGAACACCCACGCCGCGGCGACGGTGTGGAGCACGAACCCGGCCAGCAGGCCGCGACGCGTCGACATGCGCAGGGGCATTGCGGCAGAGAATAACCGCACTGGCGGTGAAATGGGGGGATTCCGTTACAGTACGCGCGACCGCATGACGGCTCCCTCGGTACTCCCCGCGACGGACGTGGTCGCTGCCGGCCTGGTACCGCGCCTGGTGGGCGCCTGGCTGGACGGGCGTGAGCGCGACCTGCTCGCGCCGCTGCGTCTGGCCGAGCTTCCGGTCGTCTTGCCACCGCCAGCGGCGCTGGACCGCACCGCCCTCGCCGCGGCGCTCGGCCAGGCCAACGCGTCCTACGGCCATGCCCGCGCCGAAGACCTGGCGCGCAAGCTCGCCGACCCCGCAACGCGCGTCGTCGTGACCGGGCAGCAGCCGGGCCTTCTCGGCGGCCCGCTCTACACCGTGACCAAGGCACTCGCGGCGGCCAAGTGGGCGGCGGAGCTCGAGGCGCGCGGCGAGAGCGCGGTGGCCGTCTTCTGGATCGCCACCGAGGATCACGATTTCGCTGAGGTGGCGCACGCCAGCCTGCTGGGTCCCGAAGGCGCGGTGCGCGTCGGTTTGGGCGAGGACCCTCAGCCGCTCGCACCGCTCGGCATGCGCACGCTGGGGGCGCGAGTCGAAACCGCGCTCGGCGAACTCCGCGCGGCACTTCCCGGCGAGCGCTGGTCGGCTGCAATCGACACCGCCGCGCGCTGGTACCGGCCCGAATCCCGCTTCGGCGAAGCGTTCGCGCGGCTGATGGCCCACCTCCTCGGCGCCCATTGCCCGCTGCTTCTGGACGCCATGCTGCCCGCGGTGAAGGCCGCCGAGCGGCCCTGGCTCGAGCGTCTGGTGGAGCGCCGGCGCGAGGTCGAGGAGGGGCTCGACGCCGCCGACGCGCGGCTGCGCGAGCGCGGGTACACGCCGCAGGTCGAGCGCCAGCCCGGGGCGAGTCCGCTCTTCGTGCTCCAAGGTGAGGCCCGGCGCCGGGTGATCTGGACCTCGAACGGCTTCAAGCTGCGCGGCGAGAGCGCCGAACGGCCGCTCGCCGAGCTCACCGCGCGTATCGCCGAGAATCCCGGCGCGGTGTCGCCGAGCGCACTCGCGCGGCCGGCTCTCCAGGACGCCATTCTCGGCACGTCGCTCTTCGTCGTCGGCCCGGGCGAGCTCGCCTACCTGGCGCAAGCCGCAGCCGTCTACGCGGTGCTCGAGGCCCCGGCGCCCCTCGTCGCCCTGCGTCCGCAAGCGCTGGTGCTCGAAGGCCATCAACCCGAACACATCCAGGCCTGGGGCGGCAACCTTGCCGACCTGCTCGCCGAGCACGCCGATCTCGACCGCCTGGTGTCGCGCGGCTCGGGGGCGGCGATCGCGCAGCCGGCACGCGCAGTCGATCGACGTGACGCTCACCGAGCTGCGCGGCCCGGCGCTGGCACTCGACCCAACCTCGAGCGGCCGTGGGAGAAGACCCGCGAGACGATCGAGCGCGCCCTCGAGGCCTTCGCCCACAAGCTCGAAGCCGCCGCCGCCCGGCGAGACGAGACCACGCGTTCACGCCTGCTGCGGCTGCGCGGCGCACTGCGGCCGGGCGGCGTGCTGCAGGAGCGGGCGCTCTCGGCCTCCACTTCCCCGCCAAGTACGGCTCCGGGTTCATCGAGCAGATGTGGGCGGCGCTCGAGCTCGAGCCGCGACGGCTGCAGATCGTGACCCTCGAATGAGCGCCGCGCTCGACGTCCTGGCGATCGGCGCCCATCCCGACGACGTCGAGCTCGGCTGCGGCGGCACGCTGGCGTCTCCTGGCGCGACAGCGGGCGGCGGGTGGGCATCCTCCACCTGACGCGGCGGCGAGCGGGCACGCGGCGGGACCGGCGCGGAGCGCCGGCGCGAGGCCGAAGCGCGCGGCGGCGGCGCTCGGCGCGGTCGACGCTCGAGTTCCTCGACTGCGGCGACGGCGCGCTGCGCACCGGCGAAGCCGAGGAGGACGCGCTGATCGAGGTGCTGCGCCGCCTGCGCCCGGAGCTCGTCTTGGGGCCGACGCCGAGCGACCGCCATCCGGACCACGGGCGCGCCCACCAGCTGGTGCGGCGGCCTGCTTCTACGCCGGCCTGGCCGCGGCCCGCGGGCGCGGCGAGCCGCACCGTCCGGCGGCGGTCTTCTCCTACATGCAGCACGACCCCTTCGAGCCCAGCTTCATCGTCGACGTCACCGCCGGTCTGGGAGCGCAAGATGGCCGCGCTCGCACGCCTACCGCAGCCAGCTCTCACCAGCCGGGCCAGAGCGCGGCGACGACGGCGCCGGCGACCAAGGTCGCGAGCCGGGAGTTCGCGCTCGCCGTCGAGGGCCGGGCGCGCCACTTCGGCCTGACTGATCGGCGCCGAGTTCGGCGAGCCGTTCTGGAGCCGCGCTGCCGCTCGCCGTCGCCGATCCGCTGGACCGCTCCTGCCGCGGAGGCGATGCGGTGAAGATCGGCATCAGCTGCTATCCGACTTCGGCGGCTCGGGCGTGGTGGCGACCGAGCTCGCCATGGCGCTGGCCGACGGCGGCGACGAGGTGCACGTCATCAGCTACGCCCTGCCGTCGCGCCTGTCGCTGCTCGACCCGCGGCTCTCCTTCCACGAGGTCGTGGTGCCGCACTATCCGCTCTTCGAGTACCCGCCGTACTCGCTGGCGCTGGCCACCAAGATGGTCGAGGTGGCCCGCCACCAGCAGCTCGACGTGCTGCACGTCCACTACGCGGTGCCCAACGCGGTGTCGGCGGTCCTGGCGCGCGCAGATCCTGGCGCCGCAGCCGCTGCCGGTGGTGACCACGCTCCACGGCACCGACATCACCCTGGTCGGCAACGACCCGAGCTTCCTCGAGACCACGCGCTGGTCGATCGACCAGAGCGACGCGGTGACCGCGGTCTCCGCAGCCTGCGCCGCGCGACCATCGACTCAGCTCGGCATCCAGCGCCCGATCGAGGTGGTGCCCAACTTCATCGATCCCGGCGCGCTACGAGCGCGGCGCGCGGCCAGCCGGGCGCGCGCCGCTGGGCCAAGCCCGGGCGAGCGCGTGCTGGTCCACATCTCCAACTTCCGGCCGGTCAAGCGGGTGCTCGACGTGGTCGAGGTCTTCCTGCGCGTCTGCGCGCGAGGTGCCGGCTGCGGCTGCTCCTGGTCGGCGACGGCCCCGACCGCGGCCAAGGTCGAGCAGCGCTGCCGCGAGTGCGGCCGCTGCGACGGCATCGTCTTCATCGGCAACCTGCCGCTGGTCGAGGAGGTGCTGGTCGGGCGCCGACTCTTCCTGCTGCCGTCGGAGACCGAGTCGTTCGGCCTCGCCGCGCTCGAGGCGCTGGCCTGCGAGGTGCCGGTGATCGCCACCGCGGTCGGCGGCGTTGCCGGAGGTGGTGCGCGACGGCGAGAACGGCTTCCTCCTGCCGGTGGGCGACGTCGACGGCATGGCCGAGGCCGCGCTGCGCCTGCTCGCGCGACGACGACGCTGCGCCGGCGCTTCGGCGCGCGGGGCGCCGGCGGGCGGTCGAGGACTTCGCCCAGGACGAACGTGGTGGCGCGCTACCGCGACGCTCTACGAGCGCGTGCTCGCCGGTTGAGCGCCGGCGATGAGCCTACTTCGCGCCTGCCGCCGCCGCGGCCGCCGAGCTGCGCGAGCAAGGGATCGCGCTTCCTCGCCCTCATCGGGCCGGCGCGCCGACGAAGCCGAAGGCGCAGGCGGCGCTCGCCGAGATCGCCCAACGACCACCCCGACGCCACCCATCACTGCTGGGCCTGGCGGCTCGGCGCGAGCCGCCGCGCGAGCGCGCGGCCGACGCCGGCGAGCCGCGCGGCACGGCGGGCGAGCCGATCCTGCGTGCCCTGCGCGGCCGCGGGGTTTTCGGACTGCGTCTGCCGTGGTGGCGCGCTGGTTCGGCGGCACCAAGCTGGGCAAGGGCGGCCTGGTCCGCGCCTACGCCGCAGCGGCGCGGGCGGCGGTCGCCGCGACCCCGACGCTCGCCCGCTCGCCGTCGGTCGAGCTCGAGATCGCGGCGCCTTACGAAGCGGTGGGGGCTGTCAAGC
This sequence comes from Thermoanaerobaculia bacterium, assembly GCA_963821905.1. Lineage (GTDB taxonomy): Bacteria > Acidobacteriota > Thermoanaerobaculia > Multivoradales > JAGPDF01 > CAWGFP01. The sequence goes on from CAWGFP010000001.1 coordinate 283,609, forward strand.
GGCTCCTGCAGCCGCCCGCGGTCGAGTTGGTCGCCGAAAGCTACGGCGAGCGCGCCTTGCTGCGCCTGCGCGTCTGGACGGTCCGCGCACCGGCCCTGCGCGAGGCACTCGCCGCGCTCGCGTCCGGCATCGAAGTGGTTGACCGCGGCGAAGGCGGGCGCTAGAGTTTCGCCGACTTCTCCACACATCTTCGCTTCGCGACCGGGCGACCGGCCGGGGCAAGGAGGACACGATGGAAGGGCAAGGGCGTGGAAAGCAGAAGATCGTCGCCGGCCTCTTGGGCATCCTGCTCGGCGGCCTTGGCGTCCACCATTTCTACCTCGGATCGACCATGGCCGGAGTCATCGAGCTGATCGCCACCTTCGTGACCTGCGGCGTGGCGAGCCTGGTCGGCCTGATCGAGGGGATCCTCATCCTGGTGATGAGCGACGCCGATTTCGACGCGCGCTACAACCAGCGCACCCCGGGCGGCACCGAATTCGTCTTCATGAAGCCCCAGTAACCGAGGCAACGCGACCTCGATGAGCGAGCCGCTTCAGCCTCCAGCCGCGCCGCCGCCGGCCGCGCCGCCGCCCTCGGGCGTGAGCCCGAACCGGCAGGTGATGATCGTGTTGTCCTATATCGGCCTGCTGGCGCTCATCCCGCTGCTGAGCGAGAAAGAGGACCGCGAAGTGCAGTGGCACGCCAAGCACGGCTTGGTCCTCTTCGTGGCGTGGATCGTGCTCATGGTCGCGACGCAGGTGGTGGTCATCGTGCTCAACCAGGTGTCGAGCTCGCTCGGCTGCCTGGTCGGCATGGCGACGCCCTTCGTGGGCCTGGCCTATTTCGTGGTCACCATCTTGTGCATTCTCAAAGGGGTCAAGGGCGAGCGCTTCCTGATTCCCGGCGTGAGCCCTCTCGTGGACCGCTTCTGAAATAGCCCTTTCCACCGGCGCGGCGCTCGATGGGCGCCGCGCCGTTTCTTTTCCTTCGAGATGACCGGCCGGCGATGAATGCCAAGCGCCTGATCTGGGCGGTGAGCGGGCCCGCCGCGGCGGCCGCATGGCTCATCGCCGCCCGGCTCATCGAACCGGACGGGATCTCCTCCTGCCCGATCCGCCGCCTCGTCGGCCTGCCTTGTCCGGGCTGCGGCATGAGCCGCGCGCTCCTCGCTCTCGGCGGCGGTGACTGGGCACGCGCGATCGAGTTGCATCCGCTGGCGCCGGTTCTGGCGCTCGAGGTGTTTCTACTCTGGGTACTCTGGGGTTTGGTCGAGGCGCGCCGCATTTCATCGCCCTCACGGCGCGCACTCGTGACTTGGCTCGGCGTCAACGGCGCGGCGCTCGTCGCGCTCTGGCTGTGGCGCCTGGCCGCGGGGACCTTGCCTTGGTGAACCCGCCGTGGGCGCGCCGGCTGCTCGCGTTGCTCGTGGTGCTGGCTGCGCTGCTCGCCTGGGACGTTTCACGCCCGCCCGCCCGCCAACACTCGGCACGGCTTCTCCTCGGCGCGATCGCCGCCTATCAGGGGCGCATCTCGCCGTGGCTGCCGGCGCTCGGCGTGCGGTGCCGCTTCGAGCCCACCTGCAGTCGCTACGCACAGGCGGCGATTGCGCGGCACGGCGCGCTCGCCGGGTTACCGCGCGCTATGTGGCGTATCGCGCGCTGCGGACCGTGGACGCCGCTCGGCACGCAGGATCCGCCGTGACCGCAGTACGGCTAGGGACACGGCCCCCAATACGGCTGGGGGCAGAGCGCTGCGGCGCGGGATGGGCTGCTAGAATCGCGAGCTGAAACCGGAGAATCGAGTGTCGCGCCCGAACCGCACGCAGCTGTACGCGGGTATCGCAGTCGTCGCCGTACTTTCGCTGCTCTACGTGTCGGTCGTTTCGGCTCGACGCAGCGCCGAACGCCGTATCGGCGTATCGATGGAGCGGGCCCCCGACGGTATCGGCATCGCGAGTGTGGCCCCCGATCTGCCGGCCGACCGCGCCGGTCTGCGCACCGGCGATGTGCTGCTGGCGATCGACGGCGCGCCGCTCGCCGACGAGACCGCGTACGACCGCATCTCGGCGACCTTCGAGCGCGGCAAGCCGCGCCGATTCCGGGTGCGCCGCGGCGAAGAGATCGTCGAGCTCACTCTGTCTCCGGGCGCGGCGTTGGCTTGGCGCGATCTGATGGTGAACGCCGCGGGCTCGATCGCCTACCTGGCGCTCGGGCTGCTGGCGCTCTTCCAGGCTCGCGGCGACCTGCGTGCTCGCCTTCTCTGCCTGTTCTCGCTGGCGGTGGCGCTCGAGCTCGCCAACCCCGTCAGCACCATCGGCAATCCGGCCCTGCAGACCGCGTCCCGGGCCTTCTTCCTGCTGCTCACCGGTATCCAGTTCGGCATCGAGGTGCACCTGGCCTCGGTGATTCCACGTCGCCGCGGCTTCCTCGAGCGCTGGCCGTGGGTGGCGGCGCTCTTCTACGCCGTCGGCCTCGGCATCGGCGGGCTGGCGACCGTCGCCTACCTCGGCGAGCGCTTCGGCCGCAAACTCCTGCCGCTTTCCTACGAGGCGCTCAGTGACGCGATGCTCTTCTGGGGTCTGCCGGTCTGGGCGGGCCTGGTGACCGCTTTGCTCGCGGTGCCGGCGCTGCGCTATCCGGAGCCCGAGGGACGGCAGCAGGCCCGGCTCGTGCTGGCCGGCGTCTTGCCCTGGACCGCGTTCGTCTTCACCAGTTTCGTTCTCAACCTGCGCGACATCGCGATACCGGGCTGGCTCTCCGCGCTCGAGCCCCTCGTGCTCATCGTCTATCCGATCGCGGTCTTCATCGCCATCTTTCGCTACCACCTCTTCGACATCGAGCTGGTGGTGCGGCGCAGCCTGCTCTACACCGCCCTCACCGGCACCATCGTGGCGCTCTTTTACAGCGCGCTCTGGGTCGGCGGCGCCATCTTCGGCCAGATGGCGGAGAGTGGACGGGGTTCGGTCTGGGTGGTATCGGGCGTCACTCTGCTCCTCGGCCTGCTCTTCACGCCGCTCCATCGCGCTCTGCAGCGCGGTATCGACCGCCGCTTCTTTCCCGAGCGCTACGAGATGCGCCAGCGCCTGATCGCGCTCGCCGGCGAGCTACCGGCACTCGGCAAGGTGCCGCTCATGGGCCGCCGGCTGGTCGAGCGACTGTGCGAGATCTTCGATCTCGAGGGTGCGACCTTGTTGCTCGCCGATCCCCGCACACGGCTCCTGGTGAGCGTCGCGAGCCGCGGCCCGGGCGGGGACGAGCCGGCGGAGGTCTCGCTCCTGCTCTCGCCGGACGAGCCCGGGATGGAGCTCCTGGCGCGCTCGCGGCGGCCGATTCCCGCCGAGCGCCTGCTGGCGCGCAGCCACGCCTTGACGGCGCGACTGCACGCGGTCAACGCCCAACTGGTAGTGCCGCTGGTCGGACAGGAGAACCTGGTCGGCGCGCTGCTGCTCGGGGCCAAGCGGCATCCGCCGCGCGATTTCCGGGCCGAGGAGCAAGAGCTGCTCAACCTGCTCGCGCATCACGTGACGGTGGTCTTCGAGAACGCGCGCCTTTTCGAGTCGGCTACCTACGAGGGCTTGACTGGACTGCTGCGCCGCGAGGCGGTGCTCGAAGTCCTCGAGAAAGAGCTCCAGCGCGCCGTGCGCTACGGCCGGCCGCTGACCGTCGGCATGGCGGACCTCGATCACTTCAAACAGATCAACGACCGTTACGGCCATCTCACCGGCGACGCACTGCTCAAGCGCGTGGCGGTGGCTCTGGCGAGCGGCCTGCGCTCGGCGGACTCCGTCGGCCGTTACGGCGGCGAGGAGTTTCTCTTCGTCCTGCCGGAGACCGAGCTCGAAGGCGCGGCGGTAGTGGCGGAGAAGATCCGCGGCCTGGTGGAAAGCGCCGCGGTGCCGGTCGAGGACGGGCGGCAGCGCCGCGGTCACGGTTTCGATCGGCCTCGCCTCGCTGCGCGATCTCGGTCCGGGACCGCGCGCCGCCCATGAGCTGCTCGCCGCCGCCGATCGCTCGCTGTACCGCGCCAAGCAGACCGGCCGCAACCGCGTCGAGCCGTCGCTGGTGGCGACCGGCTAAAGATCAACTGCCGCGGCCGGCCCCATGGGCGGACGCGTCACCTAGGCGCTGGTCGAGCGCAGCGAGACCAGTGCTAGAACGCGATGATCAACCCGACCGAGCCCTCGAACTGGTAGAGCCCGTCGTCGTAGTAGTAGTAACAGTCGTAGTAGTCGCAGTCGTCATCGCCGAAATCCGCCCAGTAGCCGCGTCCCTCGAAGCGCATGCCGAAGTTGCGGTTGAAGAACACCTTGACGCCGCCGCCGAAGGTGCCGCCGAAGCGGCTCTCGGCCGAGGCGCCCGCGACGTCGGGTTCGATCCGGGCGAGGCCCAGCGTCATGGTCACGAAGGGCAGCACCTGCCCGGCACCGTACTGGAAGAGCATCCCGGCCTGATAGTTGTCGACCGTCACGTCGGCGAGCTCGCGGTCGCCGACGAAGAGTCCCGAGTCGGAGCGCAGGGCGCTGCTCTGGCGATTGACGAGCAGCTCGATCTGCACCCAGTGCAGCAGCGGGATCTCGACCACCAGGCCGAACGTTTCGCTGTCGTCGATCTCGAGGTCGTCGTCGAAGAGCTCGCTTTCCTCGATCTCTCCCCCCGTGCGCCATCCTGCAGTGGGAGTGATCTCGAGATGGAAGCCCTGCCCAGCCTGGGTCTGGGCCGGAGCCGGCGACGGGGAAAGGAGACACAGCGCGACGACCGCAGCGAGCGCCGCGGCAAGGCAAGGTGCGGGTTGTCTCATGACACGATCTTACTCCGCGCCGCGATAGCATGGCAGCGTGACGGAAACGACCTTGATCGAGGTGCGTCGGCTGCCGGCGGAGCGAGCCTTGCGGCTCGCCTGGTCCGACGGGCACGCCGCGGAGTTCCCCTGGGACTACCTGCGTGGCTGGTGCCCGTGCGCCGTCTGCCAGGGACACTCGGTGGTCAAGATGACCTACAAGCCACCGCTGGTCTCCGTCGAGTCGCAATCGATCGCGCCGGTCGGCAACTACGGCATCTCGATCGTCTGGTCGGACGGCCATTCGACCGGTATCTATCGCTTCGAGTTCCTGCGCGAGATCTGTCCCTGCGACAGTTGTCGCAGCGCGGGCGAGGCGCAGCCCGAAACCCGACGGCGGGTCTGAATCGTCCCGGCCCATGCCGAGTCTTGTAGGATTTCCTTTCGACGACCTTCGGAGGTAACTCGATGATGACCATTCTGCTCTTCGCTGCCGCGCTCGCCGCCGAACCGGCCAAGCCAGTCCATCCCCAAGTCACGCTCGAGACCGGCAAGGGCACGATCGTGATCGAGCTCTATCCAGAGAAAGCACCCAAGACGGTGGAGAACTTCCTCGCCTACGTCAAGGCGGGCCACTATGCCGGCACCGTGTTCCATCGCGTGATTCCCGGCTTCATGGTGCAGGGCGGCGGCTTCACGGCCGACGGTCAGCAGAAGGCGACCCGTCCGCCGGTGCAGAACGAAGCCGACAACGGACTCAAGAACGACCGCGGCACCGTTGCCATGGCCCGCACTCCCGATCCGCACAGCGCGTCGGCGCAGTTCTTCATCAACACGGTGAACAACGATTTCCTCAACTTCAAGTCGAAGGACACGGCGGGCTGGGGTTACACCGTCTTCGGCAAGGTGATCAGCGGCATGGACGCGGTGGACTCGATCTCCGAGGTCGGCACCCGCAGCGGCCAGCCGACCGAACAGGTGACGTGCAAGTCGGCCAGCGTCAAGTAGATCGCGCAGCGACCTTCCCCCTCTCCCCGCCATGCGGGGAGAGGGCGGGGTGAGGGGTCCGCCGCGCCGCCGCTCCTTGCTCCCCTAACCCAAGCCATGACCGCACCCGCTCTCGCTTCCGAGCCAACGCTGCGCGCGCTCGAGTTCCCGAGCCTGTTGCGCCTGCTCGCCGAGCTCGCGGCGACCGACCTCGGCCGCGAAGGCGCGCTGCGCCTCGGACCGGCGGCCGACTCCGGCGAGCTCGATCGACGGCGTGGCCGTTTCGCCGAGGGCGAGCGCCTGCTGCTCGACGGCGCCCTGGTGCCGCACGAGGAGCAGCCGTTGGGGCCGCTGCTCGAGCGTCTGGAGAGCGGGCGGCCGGCGCTCGACGGCCCCGACATCGTCCGGCTGGGCCAACTCTTGCGCGCCAGCCGTGGCGCGGCGCAGCGCGTGCTCGCCGCCCAACCGCCCTGTCCGCAGCTCGCGCCACCACGCCGCGGCGCTGCCCGAGGTGCGGCATCTCTACGAGCGCATCGAACGCACGCTCGATCGCCGCGGCGAGGTGCGCGAGGACGCCAGCCCGCTCCTCCAACAGTTGCGCCGCGACATCCGCCGGCACCGCGACGTGCTCTACCGGAGCTTGCAGGCCAAGCTGGGTGAGCTCGCCGCGGACCTCGCCGAGGAGACCATCCCGCTGCGCAACGGCCGCTTGGTGCTGCTGGTGCAGGCAGGCGCGCGGGGCCGCGTGCCGGGGTTGCTGCACGGCCGCTCGGCGACCGGCAAGAGCTTCTACTTCGAGCCGCTCGAGGTGGTCGAGGGCAACAACTCCCTGCAACAGGCGATCGAGGACGAGGAGGCCGAGCGCCGCCGCATCCTGGTCGAGCTCTACGAGGCGGTGCGCGGTGAGCGCGACGCCATGCTGGTCCACGCCGACCACCTCGCGAGCTCGACCTGTTGCAGGCCGCGGCGCGGTTCGCGAGGCATTGCCGGAGCCAAGCTCGCGGACGCCGGCGAGGCGGGTGCTCTCAGGCTGCGCGCCGGCGCGCCATCCCGCTGCTCGATCCGCGCCTGCGCCGATCTGCGCGCCAGCCGCGCTCGGGCAGGCCGGCCATGAGGGCGACGTCGTGCCGCTCGACGTCGAGCTCGGCGGGGAACGTCGCGTGCTGGTCGTCACCGGCCCCAACGCCGGCGGCAAGACCGTGGCCCTCAAGACGGTCGGGCTCCTGGCGCTGATGCACCAATGCGGGCTGCCGGTGCCTGCCGGACCCGGCACCCGCCTGCCGGCGCTCGCCCGGCTGGTCGCCACGGTGGGCGACGAGCAGGATCTGCTCGCCGACCGCTCGACCTTCAGCGGACGCTTGCTGCGCCTCAAGGAAGCCTGGGAGGCGGCGGGACCGGCGAGCTTGCTGCTTCTCGACGAGCTCGGCTCGGGCACCGATCCGGACGAGGGCGCGGCGCTCTCGATCGCCCTTCTCGAGACGCTGCTCGAGCGCCGGGCGCTGGGTGTCATCACCACCCACCTGACCCAACTGGCCGCTGCGGCGCTCGAGCTCGATGGCGCCTCCTGCGCGGCGATGGAGTTCGCGCCGGCCAGTGATCTCGAGGGCGGCGCGGGTGGCATTGGTCATCCGACGTTTCACCTCCTGCCGGGGCCGCCCGGCGGTAGCGAGGCGATCGCGCTCGGCCGCCGGCTCGGCCTGCCGGGCGAGTGGCTGGAGCGCGCCGAGTCGCTCCTCGGACCGGAGCAGCGCGACCTGCGGCGTCTGCTCGGCGAAGTGGAGAAGGCGCGCGGCGAATTGCTCGAGGCACGGGCCGAGCATCGAGCGCCAGAGCCTGGACCTCACGAAGCTCCGCGAGCGCGCCGCGGCGGAAGAGGAGGCGCTGCGCGAAGAGCGGCGCCGTTTGGGGTCGCGTCTGCAGGCCGAGCTCGAGGAGTTCCGGCGCACGACGCAGAGGAAGCTGAGCGGCGAGCTCGAGAAGATGGAGCGAGCGCTCGTCGAGGGGCGGAAGAAAAACCTCGCCGGCCGGGCGATCAGCGAGCTCTTCGCCCAGGCGCCAGCGCTCGCGCCCGACGACAGCCTCGATGACGAAGGGGGTGAGCTGGTTATCGGAGCGCAGGTGCGCCACCGCGCGCTCGGTTGGCGCGGCCGCCTGGAACGGCTCGACGGCGATCGCGCCGAGGTGACGGTCTCGGGGAAGCGGCTGCGATGCGACGCCGGCGACCTGGTCGCCTTGTCGTCAGCGAAGGGTGACGGAGCGTCTGCGGGCGCGTCGGCGCGCGCGCGAAAGGGCGCCGGGCGTGATCTCGAGAGCGCGGATGTGCCGCCCGAGCTCCATCTCATCGGTCAGCGCGTCGAGCCCGCTCTCGAAGCGCTCGACGTCTACCTCGACCAGGCGCTCCTCGGGGCTCGCCCCGAGGTCCGCATCGTTCACGGCCATGGCACCGGCCGCCTGCGCGACGCCGTGCGCCTCCATCTGCGCAAACACCCCGGCGTCGCCGCCGAGCGCCCCGGCGAACCCAACGAAGGCGGCAACGGGGCCACCATCGCCACTCTCCGGCGCTGAATCGGGGCTAGCTCGGGGGGCTACAATCAGACCTCCATGAGCCCAGAGCTCCCCGGCCTTGACGCTCCGCCCGCGATCACCGAGCTCCTCCGCGCGGTCGAGAACGGCGACAAGGCGGCGCGCGATCGACTCTTCGCGCTGGTCTATGGCGAGCTGCGCGGTCTGGCGCGTGGCCAGCGGCGCCGGTTCTCCAACCAGAACACGCTCTCGACCACCGCGCTGGTCAACGAGACTTACATGAAGCTGGCCGGCGACCGCGTATTCACCGCCCGCGACCGCTCACACTTTTTCGCCATCGCCTCGCGCGCGATGCGCCAGATCCTGGTCGACCGCGCCCGCCGACGCGCCCGCCAGAAGCGCGGCGGTGGCGAGGTGGTCGTGTCGCTCGACGAGGGCATGCTGCCAGCCCCCGATCGCGCCGAGGAATTGTTGGCGCTCGACGAAGCTCTGGGGCGGCTCGAAGCCGCCGACCCCGATCTGGCGCGCATCGTCGAGTGGCGCTTCTTCGGCGGGCTGTCGGTCGAAGAGGTGGCGGTGCTGCTCGATGTTTCGGATCGCACGGTCAAGCGCCAATGGCGCGCGGCGCGCGCGTTTCTCTTCCAGGAGCTGCAGAGCCAGGGCTTTAGTACCTGAGCACTCCAAAGGAGTGCGGAGTCCGAGACTCAGGGATGGCGGTAGAAGGTCTTGCCCACGATCTTCCAGCCGTCCTCGAACTTGTAGAGGTTCAAGAAATCGGTGAAGACGTGCTTGCCGCCGCGCTCGATCTCCACTCGACAGATCGCGGCACTGCCGGAGATCTCGACCACCGGGAAGCGGGCGTTCGTCAAACGCGTCCCCGCCTCGCCGGGTCGCGGAAGTTGTGGATGCCGTCGACGTAGGCGTTCATCACGACCTGCTCGATGGCTTCGCGCTCGTCGGTCGCTGGCTCGGCGAGCGCTGCGGAGGTCAGGAGTAGGAGAGTCCACATGAACGTCGTGACACAAGGTCTCATGGACGCAGTCTACTTCTCCGGCCGTAGCCGCATCCCTGCCTTCGCCGGGGTAGAGTTGCAGTTTCCCGATGTCGCTGTCAACATCCAGCTCACGCCCCAGCTCGTGCAGGCCGTGCGCGACGCGGTGTCGATCGTGGCCATCGCCTCCGAGCACACCCGGCTCGCAAGGCCGGGCCGGCGCTACCAGCGGGCTCTGCCCGCTCCACAAGGAGAAGACGCCCTCGTTCAGCGTCGATCCGGTGCAGGGCCTCTTCTACTGCTTCGGCTGCGGCCAGGGCGGCGACGCGATCAAGCTCCACATGCTGCTCTCCGGCGACGACTTCCCGGCGGCGATCGAGTCGCTGGCGCGCCGCTACGGCATCCCGCTGCCGAGCCGCAGCGGCCCGCGCGCGCGGCGCCGGACGGACGGAGCGCGATCTCGAGGCGGTGCTCGAGGCCGCGCCGAGTTCTTCGCGCGACCAGCTCGCAGAGTCGCTCGCTTCGCCAGCGCCTATCTCGAGCGGCGCAAGATCCCGGCCGAGCTGATCGAGCGCTTCGGCCTCGGCTACGCGCCCGACGGCTGGCGCAACCTGGTCGGGGCGCTCCACCCGCGGATCCCGCTCGGCCGACCTCGAGGCCGCCGGCCTGGTCGGCGCGGCCCGAAAGCGGGGGCGAGCCCTACGACCGCTTCCGCAACCGGCTGATGTTCCCGATCCGCAACGCCTCGGGCCGGCTGGTCGGCTTCGGCGGCCGCACGCTGGGCGACGACAAGGCCAAGTACGTCAACACCGCCGAGACCGAGCGCTTCCACAAGGGCACCTGCTCTACGGCCTCGACCAGGCCAAGCGCGCGATCCGCGAGACCGGCCGGGCTGCTCCTGGTCGAGGGCTACTTCGACGTGCTCGGCGCGGTGGCGCTGCGGGCTCGAGGGCGCGGTCGCCGAGCATGGGCACGGCGCTCACCCCCGAGCAGGCGCAGCCTGCTCGCGCGCTACGCCGAGGAGGTGGTGGTGGGCTACGACGGCGACGACGCCGGGGAGAACGCCTCGCGGCGCGCCCTCGCCGCTCCTGCTCGGCCGAGGGTCTGGCGGTGCGCCGGCCGCGCTTCGCCGCGCCGGGAGCACGACCCCGACTCGCTGCGCGTCGAAGCGGGGCGAGGCGGCTCGCGCCAGGCGGTCGAGACAGCGCCCGGACTTCGTCGCGCTCGAGATCGACCGCTTGATCCCGCCGCGAGGCGCACCGCGATCCGCGGCTGCAGCGCCAAGGCGGCGCCAGGCGGTGGCGGAGCTGCTGCGCGCCGATCCGCGACGCGCATCCTGCGCTACGGCTACGGCCGAGTCGCCGCCGAGCGCCTGGGAGTGCCGGTCGGATGCTGCTCTGGCGGCGCCTGGGGGTCGACAAGGCAGGCGCTGCAAGGCTCCGGTCGACCGCAAGGCGGCACGGAGGCGGCCGCGCGACGTTCGCGAGCACTCGAGGAGTCGGTCCTCGCAGCTTCTGCTCGACGCGACCGAGACGCGGTGCCGACCTGCCGCCGAGTCTGCCGCCCGCCAGACGCATTTCTGGATCCCGGATGCAGGAATATTTACGCCACCTTTCTGCGCTCTATCATGAGAGCAGAGCGGCGAGCTCCCCGGGCCGCCGGATGCCGCGCGAGGTCCTCGGAGCTCGGAGCGACGGGCGGGGCGATTGACCGAGTGGCGCAGACTTCTGTTAGAAGGCCCGCTTCCCCGACGACCCGGGCGAGCTCGGGGAGTCCCTGCGACAAGCTCGATGCGCCGCTGGCGAGCGCCAGCGCTGCCAAGGAGCTGACGAGGGAGATCGCCGAGGCGGAGCGCGGAGGGCGACCAGGAGCGCCTACGCCAGCTCTTTGGACGAGAAGGCCGTTTGAACCAGCGCCTGCACCCGCGGCCCGACAGGCCGCGAGGCGACGTTATCTGAGTCACGGGATCTGACATTGCAGTCATCGCAAGCCGCGAAAGGCAGGCACTCTTGACCATTTCCAGAATCACACACGTCGAAGAGAAGTACACGCGCGGTCAAGCAGCTCATCGAGCTCGGCAAGGAGAAGGGCTATCTGCTCTACGACGAGATCTACGAGATGCTGCCCGAGGAGGTGGTGAGCCTCCCCGACGAGCTCGACGAGATCTACATCCGCTTCGCGCGATCTCGGCGATCGACGTCATCGACCGCCCCGAGCGCTACCAGAACCGCGAGGACCTCGAGGCCGGCGCCGACCGAGTTCGACAAGAAGGAAGACGAGACCACCGAGTTCGCGCCTCGCCGAGCACGAGAAGACCAACGACCCGGTGCGCATGTACCTGCGCGAGATGGGCACGGTGCCGCTGCTCGACCGCGAGGGCGAGGTCGAGATCGCCCAGCGCATCGAGCAGGGCGAGTGGCTGATCTACGAGGCGCTGTGCGAGAACCCGGTGGTGCTGCGCGAGCTGCTGCGTCTCAACGAGATGGCGCAGAAGGACAAGCGAGGTGCTCGACGAGCTGATCGACGACCGATCCGGACGAGCCGCTCGATCCCAAGGCCGCCGACCGCATCAAGCGGCAACCTCAAGACCTTCGAGCAGATCGCCAAGCAACGACCGCGAGATCCAGAAGCTGCGCAAGCAGCAGAAGCGCTGCAAGCCGGGCGGCGACGAAGTACCAGGAGTATCGAGCGCGAGATCGACCGCGTGGTGGGCAAGATCGCCAAGGACATCCGCACCATCGACTTCTCGCGTGCAGACCCGCAACCGCCTGGTCGACTTCCTCAAGGACATCGACCGGCAGTTCTCGCGCTTCGAGCAGGACATCAAGCGCGCCCAGACGGCGCTCAAGAAGCGAGACGAACAAGGAGCTCCAGGCGCTCCACCGCCGCCGCATCGAGAAGTACCGCGGCAAGCTGCGCGAGCTCGAGGAGCGCTACGGCACCACGCACGCGCGAGGTCGCGGCGACGATCCAGAAGATCCGCGAGGGCGAGGCGATGTGCGAGCGGGCCAAGGAGGAGCTGATCGTCGCCAACCTCCGCCTGGTGGTCTCGATCGCCAAGAAGTACACCAACCGCGGCCTGCAGTTCCTCGACCTGATCCAGGAGGGCAACATCGGCCTGATGAAGGCGGTCGAGAAGTTCGAGTACCGCCGCGGCTACAAGTTCTCGACCTACGCCACGTGGTGGATCCGCCAGGCGATCACCCGCGCCATCGCCGACCAGGCGCGGACCATCCGCATCCCGGTGCACATGATCGAGACCATCAACAAGCTCACCCGCACCAGCCGCTCGCTGGTGCAGGAGCTCGGCCGCGAGCCCACCGCCGAGGAGATCGGCGAGCGCATGGACCTGCCGGCCTCCAAGGTGCGCAAGATCATGAAGATCGCCCAGGAGCCGATCTCGCTCGAGACGCCGATCGGCGAGGAAGAGGATTCGCATCTGGGCGATTTCATCGAGGACAAGAACGCCGTCTCGCCGATCGACTCGGTGATCTTCGCGAACCTGCAGCGACCAGACCCGCAAGGTGCTGAAGACCCTCACCCCGCGCGAGGAGCTGGTGCTCAAGATGCGCTTCGGCGTCGGCGACGGCTCCGAGCACACGCTCGAGGAGGTGGGCCGCTCGTTCAACGTCACCCGCGAGCGCATCCGCCAGATCGAGTCCAAGGCGCTGCGCAAGCTGCGCCACCCGCAGCCGGGCGACGCAGCTGAAGCCGTTCCTGGATAACACCAACTAGTGGCAACAGACCGCGTGTCGCGCGGTCGCGAAGCTCCAAGGGCGGTCCGCAAGGGCCGCCTTTCTGTTTTTGATTAGAAATGCCGCAGTTGGAGGGGCACTACCGTAGCGATGGCGGCGAAATCGCGATCGCGGGTGAGCAGGTCGGCGCCGTGGTCGGCCGCGGTCGAGGCGATGTAGAGGTCCACGAGCGCCGACTGTTTGCCGTTGCGCGCCAATGCGAAGCGCGCCGCCGCAATGCGCTGCCAGATCTCGGGCGCGGGCTCGAGCCACTCCAGCCCGCCGAGCAACATGGCCAACCGGCGGCTCTCGGTTGGCGAGGGCGCGCCGGAGACGAGTTCGGCGTAGGTCGGGCCGCAAACCGCGGCATCGCCCTCGGCGAGCAGCGGATCGACTCGCTCGACCGCCTGCCGTTCGCCGCGGAAGAAGGCGATCCAGGCCGAGGTATCGATCAGTACGAGCGTCACGCCGAGCGCTTGCGGGATCGTGCCAGGTCGACTTTCACTTCGAGTTGCCCGGCCAGCGCGCGCAGCGCGTCGCGGCGGGATCGCCGGATGAGCTCCTCCAGCCCGGCCACGACCGCTGCTCGTTTGCTCGGCAAGTTGGCGGCGCGGCGGGCTTCTTCGAGCAGTTCGTCAGGCAGATCGAGAGTCGTGCGCATGCTGAAAGCATATAAAAAGGCTGAAAAGTATGCAAGAGGCATGTCGCTGGGATCGGACTCCCTTCAGGGTGCCCGCCGCAGCACACGTCCGGGCTTGCGCCCGGTCGTCGCGCCCTCGACGAAGACCAGCTGCCCGTTGACCCAGACGCGCTCGATCCCGGTCGAGAGCGCGTGCGGCTCGCTCGTCGTCGCGCGGTCGGTCACCGTCGCCGGATCGAACAGCACGAGATCGGCGTAGGCGCCGGGCGCGAGGCGGCCGCGGTCCTTGAGCCCGACGTGGTCGGCGGCGAGCGAGGTCATCTTGCGCACCGCTTCCTCGAGCGAAAGCACCTTGCGCTCGCGCACGTAGCGGCCGAGGACGCGCGGAAAGGCGCCGAAGCCGCGCGGGTGCGCGGCCGTCGAGGTCGCCGTCGGTGCAGAAGTTGGTGTGCGGCCAGGCCATCAGAGCGTTCGAGGTCGCTCTCGATCATGCTCGTGCCGATGACGCTCTCGACATCTTCCTTGCCCTGGCGGCGCGCAGCGCCTCGGCGTCGCGGATGAGCGCGATCAGCGTGACCTCGGGAGCCTCGCCGCGCTCTTTGGCGATGTCGGCGACGGTGCGTCCCGGCGTAGGCGGGATTCGGGAGGTAGCGGCCGAGCAGCAGGCCGTCGGCCGGCGCGATCTCGGCGAGCACCTGGCGCGCCGTCGTCGAGGTTCTCGAAATCGCGCTCCGGGAAGAGCACGGTGAGCGTCGAGTGCCAGTAGAGGTAGGGATAGATGTCGGCGCGTGACGTCGATCCCCTTGCCGGCGCGCCGCGTCGAGGCAGCGCGAGCAGCTGCGGCGCCTGGCCCCAGAGCGAGCGCATGGCGAGCTTGATGTGCGAGATCTGCACCGGCAGCTTCGCTTCGCGGCCGATGGCGAGGATCTCGTCGATCGCCTCCCAGAACCAGCGGTCCTCGCTGCGCACGTGGCTGATGTAGCGGCCGCCGTGCCGCGCGGCGACCTCGCGCCAGGGCGACGCAGCTCGGCGCGGCTCGAATAGATGCCCGGGTCGTACTCGAGCCCGGTCGACGAGGCCGAGCGCTCCGGCCGCGAGGTCGCGCTCGAGGAGCTGCGCCATCGCCGCGATCTCGCTCGCGGTCGCGGCGCGGCGGAAGTCCTTGCCCAGCACCTTGCTCGCGCAGCGTGCCGTGCCCCGAGTACGAGGCGACGTTGACCGCCGCGCGGCGCGCGCTCCAGGCCGGCGAAGAAGCTCGGCGCAGCGGGAACGACGAGCCGCCGTCCTGTCCGCCGACGATGGTGGTGATGCCCTGGCTCACCGCGCCGAGCGCCTCCGGCATCGGTCGAGCGAGCCTCGTCGGCGTGCGAGTGCGTGTCGATGAACCCGGGCGCGAGGACGAGGCCCCTGGCGTCGAAGACCGGCTCGCCCGGGAGCGGCTCCACGCTCTCCCACCGCGGCGATCCGGTCGCCGGCGATGCGCAGGCTGCCCGTGCGCGCCGGCGCGCCGGTGCCGTCGATCAGGCGGGCGTTGCGGATGAGCAGCGTCGCGACCGGATCGTCGATGCGGCGGAACGCCATGCCGCGACTGGGCTCGTAGTCGAAGACGAAGCCGCCGACCGAGCCGTCGGCGTGCGGTGTGAAGCGCAGCTTGCCCCCCCACTCGGTCTCGAAAACCCGCTCCCCTGCGGTCTCGCTCTTCGCCTGCGTCAACAGATGACTCACGCGGTCTCGTCCGATCCACGCCAGCGTGCCGGCGGAGGCGTCGAGGTCGAGGGCGGTCCAAAGCTCGTCGCTCCAGTAGCGGCCGGTGAGAGGCTCCAGCCGGGCCGGCGGCTCGGGCTCCGCCGCTTCGGCCGCGACAGCCGGCTCGTCGTCCGACTCGCCGGGCGCCTCAGCGCCCGGAGGGACCGGGTCTTCGCCGAGCGCGAGTGCGGCCACGGCTTCCGGCCTTGGTGGCGCGAGCGGCCGAGGTCGCGTCGAAGTTGCAGAGAATGGCGACCGAGAGATGCTCGCTGGGCAGCGCAGCAGGTAGGCGCGGTAGCCCGCCCAGCTGCCGCTGTGGCGAAACACCGCACGCCCCCTCCCGTTGTGACCCGCTGCCCGAAGCCATAGGTGGAGTCGTCGCCATCTGGCAACCCGGGGCTCGCCATCAGCTCGACGAAGCGCGCGCCGCCCACCTTGCCGCTCTGAAGATTCGCCGCCCAGCGAGCGAGATCCCCGACCGTGGTCATCAGGCTGCCGTCGCCGCACCTGCTCCCAGCTCGACATGGCGATGCCCCACCCGCCTCCGCGCTGCGCCTCGTAGCCCTGGGCGCGGCGGGGCACGATGCGGGTGTGGTCGTAGTGGAAATGGCTGGACGTCATGGCGAGGGGTCCGAAGAAGCGCTGGCTCGCGAAACGGCCGAGCGACTGCCCGCTCTCTCGCGCCACGATCTCGCCGAGCAGAAAGTAGCCGGTGTTCGGAATACTCGTAGCGCTCGCCGGGCGCGAAATCGGCGCCGCGCTGGCGGGCAATCATCGCCACGGCTTCCTGCGACGTCGTGAGGTCGTCGTCGTCGTCGCCGGCGAAGTCATCAGCGTCGTGTAGTCGCGCAATCCGCCGCGATGGTGGAGGAGCTGGCGGATGGTGACCTGGGCGCCGAGGTCCGGCACCTCCGGCACGTGGCCGCGAACGTCGCCGTCGAGATCGAGCCGGCCGTCGGTCGCCAGCAGCGCGATCGCTCCCGCTGTGACCTGCTTCGACACCGAACCGATGTCGAAGACCGTCTGCGGCCCGATCGGCGTGCGCTGCTCGAGGTCCGCCATGCCGAACCCCTTGGCGTAGGCGAGCGATTCAGCACGGCCGACGCCCACGGCACAGCCCGGCCGGTCCTGGCCCGACCATTCGGCGAAGAGCGCGTCGATGCGCGCCGCCGTGCGCGCCGGCAGCGAGGCCGCACCGCCGGCAGCGCTCGACCCGAGGATTGCCCAGCAGTCCCACCGCCGCCCGTCCGATT
>CAWGFP010000002.1:0-49919 GCA_963821905.1 Thermoanaerobaculia bacterium
GTCGCCACATCCAAGCAGGGGCCCGATCCTGACGCCACCGACCGTGTGATGCTGCTGCGGCGCGGCGCTCGCGCATCTACTACCTGCGCCGGTTCTTCGACTACCCGGTCAGCCTGTCGCTCGACACGCTGGGCAAGCTCGGGCTGTGGCGAACGATCAAGATCGGTTTCTCCTATCTCCGCGCGGCGCTCTTTCCGATCCGCAGGAGAAGAACCTCGAGGAGTTCTTCATCAACCGCTTCGGGCGCGAGCTCTACGCCACCTTCTTCCGCGATTACACCGAGAAGGTCTGGGGCATGCCGTGCCAGACGATTCCGGCGGAGTGGGGCGCGCAGCGGGTCAAGGGACTCTCGATCTCGAAGGCGATCGCCCACTTCCTCAAGACGACTTTCGGCAAGCGCTCCGGCGGTATCGCGCAGAAGGGACCGAGACCTCGCTGATCGAGCAGTTCCTCTACCCCAAGCTCGGGCCGGGCCAGATGTGGGAAACGGTGGCGGCCGAGCTGCGCGCGCGCGAGGTCGAGATTTCGACCGAGATGGAAGCGGTCAGGCTCGAGCTCGACCAGGGAGCGCGTCACCGCGGTCGTCGGCGCGCCACACGCGCACCGGCGAGACTCCGGCGCTATCGCCGCCGAGGTGTCTTCTCCACCATGCCGATCCGCGAGCTGGTGCCGCGATGGAGCCGCCGCCACCGCCCGAGATCAAGGCCCTCGCCGAAGGGCTGTCTACCGCGATTTCGTCACCGTCGGACTGCTGCTGCGCGGCTTGAAGATCCGCGAGGACAAGGACCCGGGCGCGCGGCTGGTCAAGGACAACTGGATCTACATCCAGGAGCCGGACGTCAAGGTCGGCCGGCTGCAGATCTTCAACAACTGGAGTCCCTACATGGTGGCCGATCCGCAGACGGTGTGGATCGGCCTCGAGTACTTCTGCAACGAAGGCGACGAGCTGTGGACGAAATCCGACGCCGACATGATCGAGCTCGGCAAGCAGGAGCTCGCCCGCATCGGCATCATCGAGCAGGAGGAAGTGCTCGACGGCGTGGTCATCCGGGTGGAGAAAACCTATCCCGCCTATTTCGGCACCTACGACCGCTTCGCCGAGTTGCGCGCCTGGCTCGACGGATTCGCAACCTCTTTCTGGTGGGCCGCAACGGCATGCACCGCTACAACAACCAGGACCACTCGATGCTCGCCGCAATGACCGCGGTCGACAACCTGGTCGAGGGCCGGACCGACAAGACGAACATCTGGGCGACCAACACCGAGGAGGAGTATCACGAGGAGAAGCGGGGCTAGGCCCGCACGGCATGTGGAAACGCCTTCTCATCGGCCTCGCGGTCGCCGCCCTCATCCTCTATCTATTGGCCCGCAAGGTCGATCCGGCCGCGGTCGCCGCCGCGCTACGCTCGGCGAACTGGGCGCTTCTCTTTCTCGGCCTCGGTCTGTCCTTCACCACCATGTGGCTCAAGGGCGAGCGCTGGGCGCTGGCGCTTGCCGCTGGCGTCGGGCCGCGGCCGCGGCGGCGGATGTTCTCGGCGATGGTGATCGGCACCGCCGGCAATCTCGCTCCTGCCTGCGCGGTTCGGCGACTTCGCCAAGGTACTGGTGCTGCGGCGCCACAACGAGCTGCCGATGACGCGCTCGCTCGCCGCTAGCTGGAGCGTGCAGATCTTCGACTTCCTGGCCGTGGCGGTCATCCTGCTGATCTCCGGCTCGGTGGTCGCCTCGCCGCGCGCGCTCTGGCGGTGCTGGCGGGGGGCATTCTGCTCTTGCCGGCATGGGGCTTTCTCACCGCCATCCCAACTGGTCGGATCGCGTCGAGCGCGCCCTGATCCCGAAGCGCCTCCTGCCCAAGGTCCAGGCCACACTGCGCAACGCGCGCCAGGGGCTTGAGCTTTCTCGGCCACGGCCGGACCCTCGCCGAGGTCGTGCTCTACACCGTCGCCGGTCTGGGGCTCGAGGCGCTCGCGATATGGATCAACCTGCGCGCTTTCCACATATGCCGCTCGGGCTCGGCGCACGGCCGCGCTCCTGGTCGCGGCCACCGGGCTGTCGTTCGCGCTGCCGCTCACGCCCGGCAACATCGGCGTCTATCAGGGGATCTGCGTCCTGGTGCTGGGCGCCCTGGGCGATCGAGCGCGACCGCGCGTTCGCCTTCGGCATCGGGGCGCAGGCCTTCGCGCTGGTCGCGATCGTGCTCCTCGGGCTCGTGCTTCTGCAGCGCGAGGGCCTGCGCCTGCGGGCGATCGCAGCCGAGAAAGAGCGTAGCGAAGCCGGCGGGGGTTAGGCGGGCTTCGTCTCGGCGGCGCCGGCCCGGAGCGAGCGCTCCACTCGCCAGGCAACCCAGGCCGCCGCCCCCGCCAGGGCAGCACCGGCGAGCCCGTCGACGGCGTAGTGCCACCCCGAGGCGAGCGAGCCGACGAACATCCCCAGCAGAACGAGAAGGAAGGGTGCGCGGAGCTTGCTGCCGTGAAGTACCGCCCACAGGAAATAGAGCATCGGCGTCGCGACGTGCAGACTGGGCATGGCGGCGACGCCGTAGACTGGCTGCAGCGGCACCCGCTCTCCTGCGAGCACGCGCTGGACGGCATCGTAGTTCTGGGCGAGGAGCGCCTGGTCGGCCACCGAGGTCGGCATGATGTCGCGCACCTGTTGCCAGAGGCCTTCGGCGACGAACGCCGGGCCGACAGCGGGGAATGCGACATAGCCCCACAGGCCCCACAGCCAGAGGAGCGAGAACCCGATCGAGAAACCGATGCGCCGGCCGCGGTCCAGGTCGGTCGAGAACCACGCCGCGAAGATCAGCGCGAACTTGACGAATGTGCCGTAGAGCGCATCGATCCCGTGAGCGATGAAGGCCGGGCCGTCCCGCAGCAAGGCCACGACCAGGACGTTCGGATCCACGCCGCGCAGGAGCATCCGGTCCCAGCGCGCGAAGAGGGCGTCGTAGCTCGCCGCGTGGAGCGCCGGCACCATCAGTTTGGTCCAGGTGTAGGTGTGGGCGAGCATGCCCTGCGCGGCGGCGATCCAGGCCAGGTCCATGGCCAGGCGCAGAGGTGAGATCGCTTCTCGCCATCGGCGGCGACGCGTCTTCACCAGCAGCACGACGGCGACGCGGCAGACCAGGGCAAGCAGGAGCAAGATGACCACGGTCCGAAGGTAGACCGGGAAGTAGGCGAAGGGGGGGGTCAGACGGCGGGCTTGCAGCGCGGCCGTAGTGAGCCACAACTGGCCGAGCCAGAGGCCGAGCGACACCGCCAGCCAGAGGTCACCTCGCCACCAAACTGGTGAGCGGCGCCGGTTGCGAGCCGTCGGTGGTCACTCGAAGAGTGTTACGCGATGTCCCTGCGAGCCTCGGGCTTCACCTCGCCCTCGGGGTAGCTCTCGAACAGGCGCATCCACTTGCTGGTCTTCGTGTAAGCCTCGGTGCGGCGCTTGCCGATCGTCGGGTACCACGCGTAGTCGTGGTAGAAGTACGAGCCGAACACGAACAGGTAGACCAGCGGCGTGCGGAAGAAGCAGCTTCTGCAGCCCCTTGAGCGGGCCGAACCAGACCAGGTCGCCGAAGCGGGAGGCGGCGTTGTCCCCCACCGAGAAGCGGAAGTTCCAGTTCGAGACGTCCTCGCCGACGATCTCGATGTCCCGCGGATCGCCGCACGCCCAGCCCGGCGTCGTGGGCCAGCCGGATGTAGGGGATCTTCATCGGGTCGAAACCCATCATCTTGGTCGCCACCGCGTCGATCGCCACCTGGTCGCCCGAGGCCAGCAGGACGTCCTTCTCCACGGGGATCATGGTGCGCGGACCCGGGCCGTTGCCGCAGGTCGTGCCGTCCATCACCGCGAAGAGGCCGGAGTGGATCTCCTTCTGGATGGTGAGCAGGTCGACCAGCGTCTCGTGGATCCACGAGTGGGTGTAGTGCCGGCGGGTGTTGAGCAGGCCGCCGAAGGCGTTCTTCATCGCGCCGGTGGTGGTGGTGTAGATGTGGCACTTGACCGTCGGCAGGTGGACGATGTTCTTGCCCAGGAAGAACTCGGGGATCGTGATCCCCTCGGGATAGATCTTGGGCAGCGCCAGCATCTTGCCCTTCGGCTGGTAGCGCATCCACTTCAGATCGTCGGCGAAACAGTTGTAGCGCACCGGAATGCCGTACTTGTCGAGCACCGGCAGGTAGCGGTTCAGGCGCTCGCCCTTCTTGGGATCGGTCACCACCGTGTTGTTCTGCACGCACACCTGATCCGTGTATCCGTCGGCGCGCAGCTTCTGGATGGTTCCCTCGAGCTGCCACGGCGTGGTGTTGGCGCCGGGGAACGGGAAGTGCCAGGAGATGTTGTCCTTGAGGATGGTCGTGGCGCCGGCCGCCAGGTGGCGAGACACCTCGGCGAGGTCCATGGTGCGGCCGACGTCCTCGAGCACGGTCTTAGGGTGGGTCTTGAGAACGGCGACTTTCGACTTGGGCGGCATGAGTCCTCCAGGCGGAATTCTACCGAATCGCGTCGAGTGGTCCCGCCCCGGGCGGATCCAGCGGGATCGACCGGCGAGTGTTAGTGGTCCAGATCCTTCGCTGCGCTCAGGATGACAACTTGCGGGCGATACCTCTCTGGGTGGCATTGTCATCCTGAGCGCAGCGAAGGATCTGGACCACGGCCGCGCGACGGCCACTGCGGCCGGAGCAGGATCCCGCGCAAGCCGGTGTTACTCTGCCTTCATCCGTGACAGCCTCGTTCTCGTCCCGCGCGCAGCTCTGGCTCTTCGGGCTCGCCACCGCCGCCGTCGTGTTCGGCCAAGGCCTGCGGGTCAAGGCGGATCCGGATCTCTGGTGGCACGTGCGGACCGGGGAGATGATCCTCGCCGAGCGGTCGCTGCCGCGGGCCGACCCCTTCTCGTTCACCGCCGCCGGGGCTGCGTGGACCAACCACGAGTGGCTGAGCGACGTCGTCTTCGCGGCGTCGTTTCGCGCCGGAGGTGGCGCCGGCCTGACGCTTCTGCGCCTCGGCGTGCTCACCGCGATCTGTGGCTTGCTGGCCTGGCTCCTCGTACGGCGGACGCGTGTGTCCATCGTGGCAGTGGCGATCCTCGCAGCGTACTTTCCGTTTCTGTCCGGATTGCTCAACGTGCGGCCGCACAGCTTCACCTACCTGCTCACGCTGACCGTGCTCGCCATTCTCGAGGGTGGCCGGACAAGGCCGGCGCTCCTCTACCTCTTGCCACCGCTGATCGCTGTCTGGGCCAATCTTCACGGCGGCTTCCTGCTCGGCGTGGTGGTGGCGGCGATCGGTCTCGGCGCCCACTTCACGGGGGTCGAGTACCC
Organism: Thermoanaerobaculia bacterium; assembly: GCA_963821905.1. Taxonomy (GTDB): domain Bacteria; phylum Acidobacteriota; class Thermoanaerobaculia; order Multivoradales; family JAGPDF01; genus CAWGFP01. The sequence goes on from CAWGFP010000002.1 coordinate 5,310, forward strand.
GCCGCGAACGGCGGTGCGGACACCGGCCGGCCGGTTCGCCGGGCTCTTGGCGGGTGTCCTGCTGGCCCCGCTCCTGACCCCGCATGGCGTCGGAATGATCGGCTATCTCTGGGCCGAGCTCGGCGCCGATCACGCCACGGTCTCGGAGTGGAAAGGACTCACCGAATTGCCGGCATTGTGGCCTGCCTACCTTGCCATGGTCCTGCCACCGCTCGGACTCTTGCTCTGGCGCCCGCGCCTCGCGCGCGCAACCGAGACCGCCCTCTTTCTCGGCAGCGCGGTGCTCGCCTATCGACACCTGCGGTTTCTCGCGCCACTCGCCATCTTCAGTTCCCTTGTCCTAGCCACGGTTTTCGGGGCTTGGTGGGAGGAAAGGCGCGCCCGCGTCGCGGGATCGTCTCCGCTCGAGCGTCCGTCCTGGCTGGCCGCGTTGGCGGCGCTGCTCATGATCTGGGCAGGGACGCGCTGGACGTCCGACTGGCAGCGCAAGGGTCTGGCCCTCGAGGTCGATCCGCGGCTGTCGCCGATCTTGGCGACTCGTTTCCTGGCCGACCATGATCTCGGCCCCAACCTCGCCACGCGCCTCGATTGGGGCGGCTATGCGATTTATCACCTGTGGCCGCGTTACGAGGTGTCGATCGACGGTCGCAACGTCACCGTCTACCCGCAGGACTTCGTTACAGCGCAAATTGCTGCCTACGACGGCGGGGCCCCGCTCGCGGGGCTACGCTCGTTCGAGGTCGACGCGGCCCTGGTCGAAAGCGAAGGACCCGGCTTCGAGGGCATGCAGCGCGAGCCGGGTTGGACGCTGGTGTTTCGCGATCCGCTGTCGGCGGTTTTCGTGCCGCGCGCGCACGCCGAGGCTCTTGCGCGCAGCGCGCCGGAGCCGCGCTCCTATCAGTTCGAGGATCGGGTCCCGGTCTTCCCGTAGAAGGCCCGCACAGCCGCTGCGGCCTCGTCGCACTCGGCGTCGGTCATCTCGGGGAACATCGGCAGCGACAAGACCTCGGCCGCTGCGGCCTCCGAGACCGGCAACGACGGCGGAGCCGCCGCCACCGGCCGCGAACGCTGACTGACGATGCAGCGGGTCGGGATAGTGGATGGCGTGGCCGATGCCGCGCGCCGTGAGGTGTCGCATCAGGTCCGCGCGCTGCTTCGTCCGCACCGTCAGTTGGTGGTACACGCAGACGGTTTCCGCCGGATCCTGCGGCAGGCTGAGATCGCCCACGCCCGCGAGCGCTTCCGCGTAGCGTCGCGCGAGCGCGCGCCGGCGCTCGTTGTCTTCCTCCAGAAGTGCCAGCCGGCAAGACAGGACCGCCGCCTGGAGCGAATCGAGCCGCGAATTGGTGCCGATCTCGGCGTGCTGGTAGCGGGCCACCTGGCCGTGGTTGGCGATGCGACGGGCGCGCTCGAGAAGATCGGCGTCGTTGCCGCTGATGGCGCCGCCGTCGCCGAAGCAGCCCAGATTCTTCGACGGATAGAAGCTCCAGCCGGTGAGCGCGCCGAAGGTGCCGACCCGCCGGCCCTTCCACGCCGCGCCCTGCGCCTGGGCCGCGTCCTCGACCAGCCACAAGCCATGCCGTGAGGAGAGGGCGAGGGCGGCATCGACGTCGAACGGCCGCCCGTAGAGGTGAACGCCGATGATTCCCACCGTGCGCGCGGTGACACGCGACGCCGCATCGCCGGACGTCGAGATTCAAGGTGGTGGGCTCGACGTCGGCGAAAACCGGCACGCCGCCCGCCAGCACCACCGCCTCGCCGGTGGCGTAGAAGGTGAAGGCGGGCACGATCACCTCGTCACCGGCGCGCAGCCCCAGGGCGCGCAACGCGACCACCAGCGCGTCCGTGCCGTTGGCGACGCCCACCGCACCCCCCGCGCCGAGGTAGCTCGCCCATTCCTTCTCGAAGGCCTTGACCGCCGGACCCAGGACGAATGAGGTCGCGTCGCAGATCTCACGCCAGCGTCGGTCGAGATCGGGAGCGATGCGCTTATAGGCGCGCGACAGGTCGAATGCAGGAACCGCCATGAGTCCTCCGCTGAGGGGTCGAATCGGCGCGGCTTGTTTCTTCGGGCCGGGCGCGCCTATTGTAATCGCGCTCCATGCCGCCCTCGTTCTTCACCGCCGGCGCTCGCCGCAAGGCGCTGTCCCCCAGCGTATTGGGGGCTCGCCCTCGCTCTCGTGATCGCCGCGGCCTTCGCGCTGCGGTTGGTCACTTACAACGAGCTGACCCGTGGCGGACCGCGACTCCTCTCGCCGGATGACTACGGACATCTGCGGCGGGCCGCTGCTACGGTGCGCGAGTTTCCGCGCGTGCCCTACCTCGACCCTTATCTGGCTCATCCTCAGGGTGGCCGCTGGATCTGGCCGCCGCTCTTCGAGCTCGCCATCGCGACGCCGGCGTGGATGCTCGGCGGGAGCGATGCCGCCCTCGAGAGCATCGCCAAGGTCGCAGCCTGGCTGCCTCCGGTGCTCGGGGCGTTGGCGCTCCTCCCTCTTCTCGCCATCGCGCGTCGCTTGCACGGCGGGGCGGCCGCTCTCGCCACGGCGGCGATCTATGCCCTGCTGCCGGCGGCGATTGCGTGGTCCTGCTACGGCCACGCCGATCAGCACGTCGGCGAGGCGCTCGCCTTTCTCGCCTTCCTCGCCGCGCTCGCACGCTGGCTCGAGAGTGGCGAGGAGGACCGGCTCGCCGGCCTCTGGCTGGCCGGCGCGCTGGCCGCGATGGTGCTCGTCTGGCAGGGCGGAGTCTTTGCGGCGCCGCTCTTCGCGCTCGGCGCACTGCTCGCCCGCAAGGCGCGGCCAGGTTCCGATGTCTTGTTGGTGGCTGCGGTCTTGGTGGCGCCGTGGGCTTGGATCGCCGGCGGGCCGACCACCTACATTTCCTTCGGGCGGTTTCAACCGCTCTTCTTGGCGCTTGGCGCGTTCTTGCTCTGGTTGACGTCATTTGGCCGCTGGGGCGCTCGGCGCGGCGCTCGGCGCCGGCCTCATCATCGCTCTCCGTTGGTCGCCGATCGCCGGCGCGCTCGGCCATCTCGTCTCGGCGACCGAAGGCGTGACCAGCGACGGCGCGTACCTCGCCTATCCGCGCGAGTGGCTGGCACTCATCGGCGAGTACCGTCCGCTATTGGCCCGCGGCTTGATGCCGGTCTTGGGCCAACTGTCGGCCGGCCTGCTCTGCTTGCCAGTGGCGTGGACGCTGTGGCTGCGCGAGGCGAAGCGCGACGCGGCGCGGCGTCTCGTAATGCTGCCGCTCCTCGTCGCCACGCCCGCGGTGCTCGCCATGGCCCTCGCGCAGCGCCGCTACGTCTACTACCTGGCGCCGGTGGTGGCGATCGCGCTCGGCGACGTCGCGGCGCGGCTCGCGAAACGAAGCCGGCTCGCCGCGGCGGGTCTCGTCCTCGTCCTGTTGGCGCCGGCCGTGCCCGCGATCGGCGAGCTCCGACGAGCGCCGGGCGCGCCGGGCGGGGATCTCCTCGCCACGCTCGCCGCGCTCGCCACCCTCGATCCTCCGGCGCGCGATCCGCTGCTCCCGGAGGAGACGCGACCCGGCGAGGTGGAGGGCGTCATGGCGCCCTGGTCGATCGGTCATCTCGTCACGCTCTACGCCAGGCGGCCGGTGGTCGCCGACAATTTCGGCTACGGCTTCGCCGAGCAGGCGAAGTTCTTCACCACTCCGCCCGGGGAAGACGGTGCGGCGCTGGCGCAACTCCACGACCTGCGTTGCCGCTACGTGCTGGTCACGGATCTCGCGCCGGTGCTGCCCGCCTATGCCGCGGCGGCGGGCCGCGGCGGTGGCGCGATCGACGAGATGCTCGGCGCGCGGCTGGCGAGGGCGAGTGAAGAACGACCGGTGCCGTTCCTGCGCCGCGTCCTGACTTCCGAGTCGCTCGCCGCCGACGCGCACGGCGAGGTCCACCCGCGCTTCCAGATCTATCGCGTCGAGGAACCCGGCCCACCCAACGGGTCACCCAATGGATAACGCGTCCAACGCGTGGCATAGAGGATGAGCTCGTCGCCGGCCATGGTGACATTGCCGTCGATGTGGATGCGATGCACCGGCACCAGGCCGGCGTCGGCGACCAGGGCGGGGTACCAGGCGGGGAAGGCGATCAAGTAGTCGGGGCGCTCCTGCTCGAGAAAACGGCGCATGCCAGCGGCGCCGTACGGATCGTCGGGCGTGATCGCCGAACGCACCGCGCGTTGAGCGTCCGGCGAGACGATGCCGGAGACATCCACCAGCCGGTTGGGCAGGAAGAAGCCCAGGGCGCCGATGTCTTGCACCGCCAGCACGGCCTGCGGCGGCACGCGATCGCGCAGCCAGTGCGCCATGCGGACGTCGGAGTCCTCGACGTTGGCGACGTTCTGGGCGTAGCGCGAGGCGCCCTGTACCAGCGTCGCGAGAGACGGCGCGAGCAACAAGCAGACCACCGCGGCGCGCACCCAGCGGTGCTCGCCGAGGCGTGACCAGACACCCTCCAGAGCGGCCGCGCCCAGGATGGCCACCATCGGCAGGAGCGGAAAGAAATAGCGTCCGAAGTTGCCGAGCAGGAGATGCTTGCCCTGCGGCGCGAGCACGGCGTAGGCGAGCGGAAGGCCGAGCAGCCACAGCGCCGGCAGCAGAGTGCGGACGCGCTGGCGGGCGGCGCCGTCGATCAGGCGCACGATGCCACCCGCCGCGAGCAGTGTTGCCCACGGCAGCGGCCGAAAGAGGATGCCGACGACCAGGTAGAGGTACTGCAAGTCGGGAACTCCGCGCGCGCTGCCGGCCTTGGCGCCGAAGGTCGTCGGCAGAGGTGAGCCGCCGATCCAGGTGTACGCCGCCCAAACCGGCACCGCGCAGATCGCTGCACACGCCGCGCCGACGAGAAAGCGCCGCCATCGGGTTGACGGAGGCTCGGCATTGTCGCGGTTGCTCAACAGCCGATCGAGCAACGAGAGCAGCAACAGCAGACATCCCTCGGGCCGCACCAGCGCGGCGATCGCGAAAACCGGGAGGGCCAGCGGCAGGCTCTTGGGATCCTGCCGCTCGCGTACCTGGAGGAGCATCCCGGCGAGGGACAGCACAATGAAGAGCGGCACCTCCATGCCCGAGAGGGCCGACCACACCAGCCAATAGGACAGCAGCGTCCAGGTCGCGGCGAGCGAAGCGAGGCCCCGGGGCAGGCCCAGCTCCCGCGCCAGCCGATAGGTCAACGCGACGCCGCCGAGATAGCAGGCGGCGCCCAGTAGCTTGACCCAGACGACGAGATTCCCGGGCAAGTAGAAAAGCGGCGCCAGAAGCGCGGTCCACAGCGGCGCAGTCGAGCCCGTGACGCGCTCGCCGGCGCCGTAGCTGAGCCCATGTCCTGCCGCCAGGTGCTTCGCGAACTGCAGGTGGATCCAGCTGTCGTCGAGCGGGAATCCCAGGCGACCCAGCAGGAACAGCTCGGTCGAGAAATAGGCGGCGACCGCCAACAAGCCGCCGGCCAGCAGGAGCCGCGGCAGGCGGTCTTGGCGCGCGATCACAGGCGGATTCTATGCATCGCGAGGAAATCACGGGGAGCGTAGCTCGGAGGTCCCCGACTGTCATCCTGAGCGCAGCGAAGGATCTGAGCCACTCGCGCCGGATCAACCGCGGTGGTCGATGAACGCTGGTGGTCCAGATCCTTCGCTGCGCTCAGGATGACAACCCTTGGCTGAGGGATCGCGAAGGCTACTCGCGATTCCCTAGAATACCCGCCCATGCCGTTCCGCTTCCGCCGTAAAGTCTACTCGCCCTTCGTGCGCCGCCAGCGCGCCGCCGCGCGCAAGGCGCTCTACGGCAGCCTCGCGCTGGTGGCGCTGGCGGGTTACGGCGGCCGCGGCTTTCTGCGCCGCCCGCTCCTCGCCGAGCAGCCCTGGATGCGCATCGATTGGGCGACGAAGCCCGAGGTCGACCTGCTGCGGCGCTACATTCGCATCGACACCACCCGCGAGACCGGCAGCGAGCTCGCCGGCGTGCGCTTTCTCGCCGCCGAGCTCGAGCGCTCGGGCATCCCTTTCACGATCGAGGAGCTGCCCGGAGAGCGCGCCAACCTCTGGGCCCTCGTCGAGGGCGAGGAGCGCAGCGCCATCGTTTTGCATCAGCACGTCGACACCGATCCGGTGCCGGATCCACACCTCTGGAAGCATCCACCGTGGGCAGCGGACATCGAGGGCCCGTGGCTCTTCGGCCGCGGCGCCTTCGACATGAAGGCGGTCGGCGTCGCCCAGCTGATCGCGCTGCGGACACTGGTCGACTCCGGCCAACCGCTGCGCCGCTCGGTGCTTTTCCTGGCTACTTCCAGCGAAGAGCACGGCAGCGACTTCGGCATGCGCTGGCTGCTCGCCGCCCATCCCGAGCTGGTTGAGCGCTTCGGCGTCTTCCTCACCGAGGGCGGCGCGGTCGAAGCGCGGTCGGCCGAGGACATCAAGTACTGGGGCACCGAAACCGCCCAGCGCCGTTACGTCATCGCCATCCTGTGCGATGAATCCAGGGAGCGGCTCGAGCGGGTGCGCGACGACCTGGCGCTGCTCACTCCCGACTCCGCAGGTTGACCGACGCCGTCCGTCGGTTTCTCGCGGCCTATGCCGAACATCGCGACGCCGCGCGCATCCGCGCGCTGCTCGTCGACCCTGAGCGACTGGTGCGCGATCCCGCATCGTTCGCCGAGTTACCGAGCTACCTGCAATCGATGTTTCTCAACCAGTCCTATCCACAGAGCGTGAAGGAGGCAGCGGGCGGCGGCTTCGAGCTGGAGATTCGACTGCTTCTCCTGCCCGGCGTCGAGCTCGATGAGGCTCTGCCCGAGCTGTTGCCGGATTGGATCCTTCACGGCGTCCAGGTTGCGATTCGCGAGCCGAGCGGACCGAGCCCGGGGAGCTCGCCCGACGACCCGACGTTCATGGCGATCGATGCGGTGCTGCGCGCGCGTTTTCCCGAAGCGCCCATCGGCCCCTGGCTCCCCGACGGCAGTATCACGGACGCCCGCTTCGTGCGTCCGCTGGGCGTTCCGGCATTCGGTTTCTCACCCTTCCCGGCGCTGTCGACGGACACCCTGCACATCGGACGTCCGAACGAGCGCATCGATCTGCCGAGCTTTCTCGCCGGTGTGGAGATGTACTCGGAGCTACTCGCGCGCCTCGCGGCCGGCGGTTCCTCGTCACTCTCGCGGTGACACTTCCCGGCTGCGGTTTGGCGGATTCTCCCGTATCTCTCTGACTCTGCACGAGGCGTCTCTTGGCACCACTCGTGCTCTTCAAGGCCGGTATACCTCTTGGGATCTACCCACTAGGCGCTTCCCTTACAAGGAGGGGAGAGGCATGTTGAAGAGACTCCGCAATCGGCAAAAGGGCTTCACGCTGATCGAGCTGCTGATCGTCGTGGCGATCATCGGCATCATCGCGGCGCTCGTTGATCCCGAACTTCTTGGACGCGCTCCAGAAGGCCAAGCAGAAGAGGACCGTGGCCGACATGCGCAACATCGGCACGGCGATGTTCTCCTGGCTGACCGACCAGGTCGGCGCAGCCTCCGCCGGCGGCACGGTCAACCTGGCCAGCTATACCGGTCGCCGCCGAACACCGCGACCTTGGTGCGCCCTGCAGCTGGTCTCGCAGTACATGCAGGACGTGCCGACGATCGACGGCTGGAAGGGCACCTACTTCTATCGCCTCGACGTGACCAACCCGCTCGACGCCCAAGTCATGGCGGTCGGTAGCGGCGGCCGCGACAAGTCGACCCCGACGGTCACCTACACCGTCGGCGCGTTCGACCCGACCGACTACAACCAGGACATCGTCTGGGCCGACGGCTACTTCGCCCGCTGGCCGCAGAAGATCACCAGACTAGCTCGTTTTTGGGAGAGGAGCGCTCGAGTCCGGGCGCTCCTCTCCGCTTTAGTTCTTGCCCAAAAGCTGACGCACCGGCGTCAGTGCCCTCCGACAATTATTCGTCATGGTCGCGCTCAGCGCCTGTCTAAGTCGTTTCTAGAATAAGTACTTGTGTGGTGGCACACAGCCTGCTGCAGACCGACCATCGACCTACTCGGGATCGTCCCATCGGCGCTTCCCCTAAGGAGGGGAGAGCATGCTGAAGAGACTCCGGAACCGGCAAAAGGGCTTCACGCTGATCGAGCTGCTGATCGTCGTCGCGATCATCGGCATCATCGCGGCGCTCGCTGATCCCGAACTTCCTGGACGCGCTCCAGAAGGCCAAGCAGAAGCGGACCGTGGCCGACATGCGCAACATCGGCACCGCGATGTTCTCCTGGTTGACCGACCAGGTCGGCGCCGCCTCGGCCGGCGGCACGGTCAACCTGGCCAGCTACTACCGGCACGGCCAACGCCGCGACGCCTGGTGGCCCTGCAGCTGGTCTCGCAGTACGTGCAGGACGTGCCGTCGATCGACGGCTGGAAGGGCACCTACTTCTATCGCCTCGAAGTCGACCAACCCGCTCGGCCGCCCAAGTCATGGCGATCGGCAGCGGCGGCCGCGACAAGTCGACCCCGACCGGCACCTACACCGTCGGCGCGTTCGACCCGACCGACTACAACCAGGACATCGTCTGGGCCGACGGCTACTTCGTCCGCTGGCCGCAGAAGATCACCAACTAGTCGCACAAGAAATCTTCGTCGTTCCTGCGAGGAGCGCCCCACGAGGCGCTCCTCGCTTTCGTTTTCGGCTCCCTACCTTCGTTAGACTCGCGCCATGATCCGCAGCCGATGGCGCCGGCCGCTCGTGGCGCTGACGTTGGCCATGCTGCCGGCCTCGCTCGCCGCGGCCGAGCCGTCGCTTTCCACGCCGTTTCGCGTCTGCGCGAGTACCTGCGCGTCGACACCCGCAACCCTCCCGGCAACGAGCATCGTGGCGCGGCCCTCCTGCGCGCCTGGTTGACGCAGGAAGGGATCGCAAGCCGGCTGATCGCAACCCCGACAGGGCGGACCAGCCTGGTGTGCCGAGCTGCCCGGCGCGGCGACCCCGCCGCCGGGAAGATCGTCCTGCTCCATCACATGGACGTCGTCGAACCCGGTCCCGCACTGGACGGTCGATCCGTTCGGCGGCGAGGTGCGCGACGGCCGCATCTACGGGCGCGGTGCGCTCGACGCCAAGAGTCTGGGGATCGCGCAGCTCGAGGCTTTCGTCGCCGCTCAAGCGACGCGGCGTGGCGCCCGAGCGGGGTCTGGTGCTTCTCGCCACGTGCGACGAGGAGGCCGGCGGCGGCGCCGGGACGGGATTCCTCTGGCGTGAGCATCCGGAGATCTTCGCCGGAGTCGCGGCGGTGCTCAACGAGGGCGGCAACAACCGGCGGCTGAACGACCGCTTCCTATGGTGGGGCCTCGAAGTGGCCCAGAAGCGGCCGCTGTGGCTCGAAGTGACGGCGAGCGGGCGAGCGGGCCACGCCTCGGGCCTCCAGCCACACAGCGCCGCGCACACCCTGGTGGCGGCGCTCGGTCGCCTGCTGGCGCTGCCGCCGAATTGGCGGGTGAGTGAACCGGCGCGGCGCTACCTCGCGGCGGTGGCGCCGTACCACAACGACCACTGGCGCCGGATCTTCACCGACATCGACCAGGCGATCGCGCCGCAGGGTCCGCGCACCGACCTGCTGCCCGGCATGGCGAATCTCTTCCTGGACTCGGTGCAGGTCACCGTGCTGCGCGCCGGCGAAACGATCAACTCGATCCCCGCCGAGGCGAGCGCGAGAATCGACGTCCGTCTGTTGCCCGACAGCGACGCCATCGCCGTCCTCGCTCGCCTGCGCGAAGCGCTCGGACCGGACGTCGAAGTGCGCGTCCTGGTCGAGGCGCCGGCGGCGGCGCCGTCACCCGCCGAGGGCGCGATCTGGGCCGCGATGTCGAGGGTGCTGAGCGCCGAAGCGCCGGCCGTGCCGAGCTTCATCTCGGGCTTCACCGATTCGCGTTACTTCCGCGAGCGCGGTATCGCGGCCTATGGCGTGTCGCCGTTCGCGCTCCAGCCGGACGAGCAACGCGGCATCCACGCCGCCGACGAGAGCATTCCGGTGGCGGAGTTCGAGCGCGGCGTCGAGCGGATGAAGAAACTCGTGGCGGCGGTAGTCGAAGCGAAATAGGCAACCCGACTCGGTGGCCGACTCCAAGGTGACGTACCGGCGCCTCTTTCCCGCGGTCCTTTGCCTGTTGGTCGTGGCCGCTGTCTTCGGACCGCTCGCGTTGCCGGACCGCGTCTTGGCTGCGCGCGACATGGCGTTTCTCCATCTGCCGCTGCGCGCCGATTTCCAGCGTCTGCTCGCCGACGGTCTGCCGCGCTGGGATCCGTGGCTCCACGGCGGCCAACCGGTGCTTTCCAATCCGCACTACGCCGCGTGGTATCCCAGCACCTGGCTGCTGAGCTTCCTGCCGCCGCACGTCGCACTGCAGTGGTCGATCTTGCTCCACGCCATGCTCGCATTCGCCGGCGCGTGGCGCTTGGCGAAGAGGTGGGGGTGTGGAACGGCGGCGCGCGCTTTTGCGGCGATCGCCTACACCTCTAGCGGTTACTTCGCCGCCCTGCCAGGTTTGCTGCTGGTCTTCATCGGCATGGCATGGTGGCCGTGGGCGGTCGCTGCCGGCGACCGAGTGACCCATCCAGCAGCCGGCGAATCGCCGGCGAGGCGCCTTCGCTCAGTGCTTGCGCTGGCCATCGTGCTGGCGCTGCAGATGCTCAACGGCGATCCCGCCGCGGTGCTCGCGAGCTGCGGCGCGCTCGCCGCGCTCGGCATCGATGCCCACCGGCAGGCGGCGCGGCCTTGGCGACGCCTGGCGGCGGCGCTGGGCCTGGCGCTGGCGCTCTCGGCCGTGCAGACTCTTCCGGGCGCCTTGCGCCTGCGCGACTCGGCGCGCGGCGCCGGACTCGCGGCGGAGGCGGCCGGCGCTTGGTCGACGCGCCCGCTGCGACTGATCGAGACGGCCTTCCCACATCTCTTTGGCGATCCGGTGCGGGACGAGGAGGATCTCTACTTCGGCTGGCGGCTGCACGACCGCGAGTATCCATTCCTGGTCTCGATCTATCCCGGGATCCTGGTAGTGATCCTCGGCGCTGCGGCTCTCTTGCGCGGTGGCGTGCCCCGCCGGCTCGGCCTCGGGTTGGGTGTGGCCGCAGGGTTGTTGCTCGGGCTGGGCCGTCACGGACCCCTGTGGCCGCTGGTGCAGCGGCTGCCGGTTTTCTCCCAGCTGCGCTATCCCGAGAAGTTTCTGTTGCTCTCGCTCGCCTTGCTCACCTTCGCCGCGGCGCTCGAGCTCGATCGCCTGGTGGCCGGTCGCGACGCCAAACCCGCGGCACGTCATCCGCTCTTCGTGCCGCTCCTGCTTGCCGCAGGCTTGACGGTCGGCGCATTGGTGGCAGCGGGCGTTTTCGGTCTAGCGCCGCAAGCGGCGGAGAACTTCATGCGCAGCCACAGCGCCTCGCCGCCGTCGCCGGAAGCGCTCGCCCGCGGCGCCGCCTATCTGCGCAGCGAAACACTGCAGAGCGCACTCCTTTGTCTCGCGGCGGGCGTCAGCCTGCTCGCCTTGCGCCGCCGCGCGCCAGCCCATGCCGTCGGTCTGCTCGTCTGCGCACTGCTCGCCGTCGACCTCCTGCGTCATTCGTCGGCGCTCAACCCGACCATGAGACGTGAAGATTTCTACGCGTCGGCGCCGCTCCAGCGCGGGCTGCGCCCTGGCACGCGACTCTTCCACCAAGGCGAGATCGAAGTCGCGCCGCCGATCGGGTTGCGTCAGGGCCCGCCAGGCGAGCAACAGATCCGAGCCCGGCTCGCCCGGCTGGAGCCCGCGAGCCCGGCGCTATGGGGCCTCGAGACCTGCCTCGAGCGCGACTACGACCTGACGCTCACCGGCTGGGGACGCTGGGCGCGCGCCGCGCTGACGAGCGACTGGTCATCCGCGGAGGCGCGTGGACGCATACTCGACGCGTGGAGCGTCGAGGCGCGCGTAGTGCCGCGCTCGCCTGACGCGCTGCTCGCCGACTTGCGCGCGGGCGAGCGCACCCCGCCGCTGGCCGGGCTATTCGCCAACCCCACCGCGCTCGCCGGCGTGCGCGTCGTTCCCAACGCCGTCTTCCACGCTACCGCCGACGAGGCGCTGGCGTCCGCGCGCGCCGAGGACTACGACGTCGGCGCTCGCGAGCACCTGGTGGGCGAGAACCCGCAGATAGCGTTTGCGGCCGGCGAGATCGAGATCCTGCACCGGCAGGGCGACGAGTGGCGTCTTCGCACCGAAGCCCCGGGCCGCGCCCTGGTGGTCGCCGCGATCACCTTCGACGACGGTTGGCGAGCCACGGCCGGCACTGACCAGCTGCCCACCTGGCCGACGGCGCTCGGCCAATTGGCGCTCGCCGCGCCTGCCGGCAGTCATGAGCTCGAGCTGCGCTATCGCGATCCCTGGGTGCGAGTCGGCGTCCTGGTTTCCCTGGTCGCGTTGCTCCTGACCTGCCTGCTCTACTCGCGCAGCCACACCGCGCCGGGCCGCGGCGCGAGCCCCCAAAAAAGCTGGGGGCACAGCGGGTAAGATCTCGGCTCACGTGCTGCGTTACCTTCTCGCGGTCTATGCCGGGCTCGTCGGCCTCGTGGTGGGGAGCTTTCTCAACGTCGTCGTCCACCGCCTGCCGCGCGGCCAGTCACTGGTGCGCCCGCGCTCGCGTTGTCCGTGGTGCGGCGCGCCGATCGCGGCGCGCGACAATCTGCCATTGCTGTCGTTTCTCCTCCTGCGCGGGCGCTGCCGTCACTGCAGCGGTCCGATCGCCTGGCGCTACCCGGCCATGGAGCTGCTGACCGCCGCGCTGTTCATCGCCTGCTTCGAGCGTTTCGGGCTCGGCTGGGAGGCGGCCGGCGCCGCGGTGCTCTCGGCGCTCTTGCTGGCGCTCGCGGCGATCGACCTCGAGCACTACCTGCTTCCCGACGCCTTGACGTTGCCGGGCATCGCGGTGGGATGGATCTTCCGCTCGCTGGTCGCCAGGCCGGACTGGTTCGACGGACTGCTCACCGGCTTCGCGGGCGCGCTTCTCGGCGGCGGCCTCCTCTTCCTGGTCGCCGAGACCTGGCTCTGGTTGCGCGGCGAAGAGGGTATGGGGTTGGGAGACGCCAAGCTCCTCGCCATGGTGGGCGCATTTCTCGGCTGGCCAGGTGTCGCCGTCACGTTCGTGGGCGGCTGCCTGCTCGGCGCCAGCGCCGGCGCGGCATTGGTCCTCCTGCGCCGGGCTGGACGACGCACCCGTCTGCCTTTCGGGCTCTTTCTGGCCGCGGGCGCTCTGGTCGCGCTCTTCGCGGGGCCGGCGATCGTCGAGCGTTACCTGGCGCTTCTGTGAACGCGTCGCCGACGCCGCAGCAGTCTTCGCGAGCCATTCAACGGCTCGGTCTGCGGCGCGAGATCTCGATCCTCCTGCCGATCGCGATGCTGGTGGTGATCGCCATCGCGGTCTTCAATCTCTTCGCCTATCGCAGCTCGCTACAGCTTCTCGCAGAAGAGCGCCGCTCTGAGGCGGCGCGGCTGGCACGCGCCGCAGCGGGCGCCTGGACCGGGGATTCGACGCCGGCGCGACTGCGCGCCGCGATGCCGCAGGCGTTGGGCATCGCTATCGTGGACGAGTTCGGCACCACGGTCGTGCAGGTTGGCGAGATCGCCTCGGCGCCACTTCCTTCCGAGCTCTCGAGTGCCCAGTTCGCGGCCGGTGGTCTATCCGGCTCGCTCGCCGACCGCGTTGCCGGTTACGCTCGTCTGCCAGGCGGCCCACCGCGTTATCTGCGGGTCGATCTGCCCGCCTCGCTGCTCGCCGCGCAGCAGCGAGCGCTCCGAATCCTCTTTCCCGTGACGCTCCTGGCTTCGGCAGCTACCTTGATGCTGGTGGTCGTCTTCGCCCGCCACGCCTTCGCGCCGTACGACGCACTGCTCGCGCGGGCAAGGGCGGCCGGCGCCGTCGTCGAGCATCCGGACGACGAGTTACCAGCTCTGGTGGCGACGTTCGAGCGCGCCCTTGCGGCTCTGGCCAAGCCGCCCGGGTCGGCGGAGGACGACATCGAGGCGCTCGAGCGCACTCTGGCGCGCAGTCTCGAAAGCGGTCTATTGCTGCTCGATCGCGAGGGCGGCGTCATCGCCCTGAATCCGGCCGGCGCGGAGCTTCTCGACACCCCGGTGCCGCCGCCCGGAACACCGTTGCGAGACGCCTTTCCCGGCGCACCGGAGATCTCCGCTGCAGTCGGAAACGCGATCTCCGGCAACGCCGCGATGAATCGCGCAGAGATCGAGATCTCGCGCCGCGGCGAGCGGCGGAGTCTGGGCTTCACTCTTCATCCCCTGCGCCGCGACGACGGCACGGTCCGCGGTTATCTCGCTCTGTTTGCCGATCTCACCGAGGCGCGCCAGAAGGAGGCCGAGGGCCGCGTTGCCGAGAGTCTCGCCCAGCTCGGCGAGCTTGCCGCCGGTCTGGCCCACGAGCTGCGCAACAGTCTCGCCACGCTGCGCGGTTACCTCACGCTCATCGAGCGCAGTCCCGAAGACGAGAGGATCGCGGACTATCTGCTCGAGATCCGTCACGAGACCGATCAACTCCAGCGCGTGCTCGACGACTTCCTCTCGTTCGCCCGGCCGGGATCGGCCCGCATCGAGGAAGTGGACCTCGAGCAGGTCGTGCGGCGCGCTGCAATCGACCCCGCATTGCAGGGCCATGGCGTCGAAATCGCGATCGAGGGCACCAGCCGGCCGAAGCTGCAAGGAGATCCCCAACTACTCGAACGAGCGGTGCGCAATCTGCTGCACAACGCGATAGAGGCGCAGCGCGGCGCCGGGACGTCGCTGCCTGTCCACGCGCGATTGCGCGCCGGTCAGGACGATGTGGAGCTGGCGATCGAGGACCGCGGTCCGGGAGTGCCTCCCGAGGTGCGCGCTCGTCTCTTCCACCCCTTCGTCAGCGGCAGATCGGGGAGTGGAGGGGTCGGACTTGGGCTAGCGCTGGCCCACCGCATCGTTTCGCTGCACGGAGGGACCCTGCGCTTGGAGGACCGTCTCGACGGCGGCACCCGGGCGGTCATTCACCTTCCTGGCAAAACAGTTACTGACGGTAACGCGCGACGCCCATGAACCGCCGGCCGTCGG
Organism: Thermoanaerobaculia bacterium; assembly: GCA_963821905.1. Classification (GTDB taxonomy): domain Bacteria; phylum Acidobacteriota; class Thermoanaerobaculia; order Multivoradales; family JAGPDF01; genus CAWGFP01. Next base: position 20,406 of record CAWGFP010000002.1, read on the forward strand.
CCGAGCTTGGAAGCGATAACTCTCAATAAGAGAAGTACTTCCACAGGCCGATACGGCGTTTCAGAACCTGGCACCAGTCCTGCTCATCCAGGTTCCGTCGGAGAGTCTAAGCACCTATGAATGGAGGCACCGTGCGTTCCAGGCCGGAAGTAGTTCGCTCGATTGCGCTTCGCCGCTCCGCAGCGGGCTTTTCGTTCATCGAGGTGCTGGTCGTTCTCATCCTCTTCGGGATCATCGCCACCCTCGGCTTCCCAGCGCTCCAGAACATGATCGCTCGCAGCCGCCTGGAGGGCACGGTCCGGCAGATCGGCACCTTGATGCAGCAGTCTCGATACGAAGCGATCAAGAGCAGCACGCCGGTGTCCGTGCGGATCGACATACCGGGGCGCTCGGTGACTGCCTTTCGCGATTCGCGAACTACCGGAACTTTCGGCACGCAGGACGTCGGAGAGACCTTCGTGGGACCCGAGGCGGGGCTGCCCTTGCCCAGACTGATCGACTTCGCCGCTCCAACCTCGCTAGCGGTAGTCGAGGGCTTTCACCCGCCGTCGCCGACCACCAGCGGCTGGGTGAGCTTCGGGAGCGACGGCTCGGTAGATGAGCAGGGCGCCTTCCGCATCGGCGACAACCGCGGCAATTTTCTCGAGATCGCGGTCGAGCCCGCGGCCACGGCGCGGATCGAGATGCGCAAGTGGGACGGGACGGCTTTCGTCGCGCAGGGCACCGGCAGCAAGCCCTGGGCGTGGAACTAAGGAGGAACCAGCGTGATGCGTCGCCGTAACAGGTTTTCAAGCAATGGCTTCTCGGTGATCGAAGCGCTGATTGCCGCCGCCATTCTGCTGCTGATCGCGGTCGGTGTGCTGCCGCTCTTCGTTCGCTCCATGACTAACAACGTCTCCGGCAGCGAGTCGACCCGGGTGAGCAACTACAGCAAGTCCCAGGTCGAGGAACTCTTTCAGTTGCCGTTCGACGGCGCGGCGTTGACCGTGACGGCGGGAACCGAAAGCGTTCTCCCTGCGCAGTACTGGGAGGACCCGGATCCGACCATCGACGGCGACGAGCGCTGGGTGACCACCACGACCGCCGGTCGCTTGGTCACTTGGGAGCGTGTGGGGACGGTGCGCCAGTATGCGGTCTCCGCCTTCGACGACGGGGTCCTGCAAGCCCAGCGAGGCGATGCCCTCCGGCACCGCGACGGAGTTCGTCCATCTCAAAGAGATCGAGGTCGACGTCGACCCCAGGCGTGTGCCCGGCGTTCTCCAACAGCCTCAGCGCATGACCGCGCGCCTTCTCAAGTCGCAGTAGCTCGGAGATGACGATGCGCTCCCGACGAAGCCGTGCCGCTTCCGGTTTCACCCTCATCGAGCTGCTGGTCGCCGTTTTCGTGACGGTGGAGATCATCATCGCAGTATTGATGCTTTTCGACCTCAACAATAAGCTGGCGCGTGTACAGACCAACGTGGCGGAGATGCAGCAGTCGCAGCGCATCGCGCAGTACGAGATGGTCCGCATGGCGCGGATGACCGGCCGCGGCGCCTTCATGAACCGCGCTGCCTACGGTGACACGCCCGATTTCTACGACGCCCTGGCGGCCGGGGTGCTCAATAACGTGACCGGCGACATCGGCATCCTGGGCGGGTCCTCGGATGTGTCCACCAACCCGAAGATCCTCCCGGGCACCGATGTGCTGCGGATTCGCGGCGTCATCAGCACCCCGATCTACCAGATCAACACGGTGGACCCGGCTGCTTTCACTCTCGTCGACGCGGACAACAACAACATCCCGGAGTCGGGCACACTGGTGATCAGCAGCATCAGCCCGACCGGTGTCACGCAGGATCTCACTCCGTGGAAGGATCTCCTGGATCCGGTCGCCGAGTACCGCCCCGAAGCCCTGCTGCTGGCGAGCCCTCTCGCGGATTCGATCTACGCGGTGGTGCAGATGGACCCGGCCAACAGCACGGTGACCGGCACGCCTCCGACGCAGGTCAACATCGCGTTCCTGGTCGAGGACGCGACCTCGCCTTACGACGTCGCGTACACCAGCCTGAACCCCATCGATGCCGGCACCGGCCTGCCACAGTTTCCAACGGCGTTACGCGCCGCGGCCTCGGTGGGCATTCTCGAGGAGTACCGTTTTTACATTCGCGAAGCGCGCGTCGACCCGTCCGACGCCAACAGCGATTTGACGCCACGCCTCTCCCGCGCCCGCGTTTTCCCGGGGAGCGCGATCGCCTACGGGCCCGCGGGCGGCGGGGCGGCCAATGACGACAACCTGCGCGCCGACATCGCCGACAACATCTTCGACCTTCAGGTGGCGGTGGGGCTGGATACCAACAACGACTTCTTGATCACCGAGCCCACGCCCCCCACGGCGGCTGACGATTGGTTGTTCAACGTGGAAGCCGACGACCCCACCGACGCTATGTTCCAGCCCACCACGCCGATCTACTACCTGCGGATCACGACACTGGCGCTCACCGACCGGCGCGACCCGAAGTATTCGGCGCCCACGATCGGCACGCTGGAAGACAACAGCTACGCCGCGAACGCGCTCAATACCTCGCCCCCGAATCGCATGTTCCGCCATCGCTTGCTGCAGACCCAGGTCGATCTGAGGAACCACTGACATGAGCCAAGTTCCATCACCACGTCTCCGCCGGCGCCAGTCGGGCAGCGCGTATGTCATTGCGCTTCTCGCTCTGGTCGTGCTGACCATTCTCGGTCTGGCTCTCGCCCTGGTCACCCAAAGTGAGCTTCAGATCGGCAGCAACGAGCGCATTCTCAACCGCGTTTTCTATGCCGCGGACTCGGGCATCAGCGTCGGCGACGGCACGCGCGCTCGTCGCCGCCGAGTACGGATGAAGAAGTACACGGTGGTCGACGCCACCCGCACCGGTTCTGGTCAGCCGGTGAACGAGGTCGACGTCAGCCCGTTCTACCCGATCTACGACTCGCCCTGCAATCTGTGCGAGATCAATAACGCCGGCACGTACTCCAACAAGGCGTATCGCAAGATCAACCACGCCGTGACATCGCGCGGCACGCGACCGCGGCCTCGATGCGTCCTCCGGCGTGCTGGCCCACAAGACCATCTCCGCCATGGTGGAAGTTCAGCCACAGCCGTCGTCTACCGCTGCCTACCGGCCGATCGGCGATCCCACTCAACTCGAAAAGATCAAGTTCTAGGAGAGCCGCCATGCACGCACCCAGATCCTTCCGCCGGCAGCTCGTGGTCTTCTGCGCGCTGGTGGCCAGCGTCATCGGTGCATGCTCGCGCTCGGCTAGCGAGCCCGCCTGGACCGACGACCGCGACCTTCTGCGCACCAATACCGCCAAGCCCTACCTGTTCATCCTGCTGGACAACTCGGCCTCGATGAGCTTGCGACTCGGCGCGGGCCAGGATCACGTGGTGGGCTTCGCCGATGGCCCCGGTTCTCGCCTTTACGAAGCGAAGGCCGCACTGCACCAGGTCTTCAGCGACGACTCGCTTGGTGCTAACGAAGTCGAGTACGGGTTCGCAGCATTCAACCAGGACGGAGTTCGGGTGGTCGCGAAGCACTGGCTGTACTTCGCCGATGCGGCGCCTTCCTGGTTCGGCACGTTCCCCTACCCGGCCGCGGACCCGGACGGACTCACCATCGCGCTCGCCAACGGAGCCTATGACGACGACGTGGAAGGCGATGCGATGGTCTTCGGCCCTTGGCTCTACCGCGGATGGTGGCGATGGCGAAGCCGGCACGTGTGCGACGCCGCTTACTCTCGGCACCGTTGGCAGTCGCGATCGCGCCAAGGTCAATAACTTCTCGACCAGCCTCGGTGCCACGGGCGTCGCCAGCGCGACCGTCCGGTGGGTACGTCACTCAGGTACTACCTATCGCGTGCGGACGCGGCCCGCCAATGCGGGCGTCGACGTCGGCCCCGCCTCCATTGACGTGATCTTCGAGATCGACAGTTTCAGCTCCTGCGCCGGAGCGCCGACCAATATCGCCAACGAGACGCTCACCTTGCGGCAGGACCCCGGGGTGAACGAATTCCTGATGGTCGACTACGGCGCCCAGGACACCAGCGGTCAGCAGGACGACGAGCCGGAAGACAACGCCGGCCTGTGGGCTCACACCGACATCCTGAGCGACAGCAGCGACGAGGATGACGAGGCCTGGACCGAGGATCACCCCTTCACCGGCAAGGGTTGGGAAGGCAACTACGATTCGCACTGCGCCGCGGTCGATGCCGGCAGCGGTGATGCGACCTTCGACGGTTCGATGACCAACATCGACGTGCCCTTTCCCAGCGATCCCTGCGTCGCGACCGACTACAACGTCAAGGTCGATCCGACGAGCTTCAGCTCGACCGGCCGCTCTCTCGACCGTGGCGACATGCTGCCCTTCGACTGGACTCTGGGCGACGGCGTCAGCCGCGCTGATTTCCTCCGCCGCATGACCCCGGCCGGCAGCCCCGACTTTGGCGTGGCAGGCTACTTCGCGGACACCGCCGACGGCAGCGGTTTCCTTCCGGCCACGACACGCGACGTCATCTTCGCCGAGGGTCAGAGCCCGCTCGCCAAGGCGATCAACGACTTTCGCTGCTGGTCCCTGGGCGGGGACAACAACAAGTGCCGGAACAGCTCCGCCCCGGAGGGAGGCTGGAAAGACCTCGCCTGCGCCAACGACCCGGACTTCGGCTGCCGCCGCGTGTTCCTGATCGTGATCAGCGACGGCGAAGACACTATCGGCGGCGAGTCGCCGGTGGCCGACATCGCCGACATGGGAAACTCGCTCCTCGCCACCAAGGTGTGGGCTCTCAACCTGGGACCGGTGCGGGGCTGCAGCGCCTCGGGCGTGCTCCACCCTCTCACCCAGGCGGGCGACGGCGAATGCGTCAACGTCTCCAACAAGGCCGATCTGTTGAACACGCTCCAGGACATCCTCGGCCAGATTCGCAGTGAAACACGCGCCTTCGCTTCAGCGGCCGTGCCCTCGGTACAGGCCGAGGTCGAGCAGGCCCTCTACGTGAGCAATTTCACGCCCACCCCGCCGTCGCAGAACACCAGCGTCGATCCGCCGGTCGCCGATCCGCGGCCGGGCCAGGACTCGGTGTGGGACGGCCATATCAACGCCTTCCTGAAGCCGCTTCCGATCGACGGCATTACGGGCCGGCCGGACACCAGCCGGCTCTGCTCGGATCTCGACCCCGACGTGCGAGCCGGCTGTTTCCTCTGGGACGCCGGCGCGCAATTGCTCGACCAGGTCGGCACCGCACCCAACTTCCTGGGCGTGGCGCCGGACTTGAGGCGAGTCTTCTATCCCATCGAGCCCAGCGCTGCCGGAACTTGGACCGGGCAGCGCCGGCTGTTCGAAGCCACCAACGATGGCACCGCCGCCAACACTCGCTACGACCTCTGGCGCGGCTTGCGCTACGCATTCAAGAACGACTCCACGTTGCCGGCCGGAGTCGATCAGACGACGCAGAACGCCGCCAACGCCGTCATCGCCAACACTTTCGAGGTGAACGTTCACGAGTTCGTCGATACCGTGACCGACGATCCGGTACGATCGACGAACGTGCTCGGAGACATCTTTCACTCGAACCCCCTATCGTCGGCAACCCGGCGAGTACCCAGCTCTTCGCCGCCGACGTCGGCGGTGACGGCTTGGCCGGCTGCCTTTCCACCGACCGCGGCTATCGCTGCTTCGAGCAGAAGCATCGCAACCGGCGCAAGATCCTCGTCGTGGGCGCCAACGACGGCATGGTGCACGCCTTCGACGCCGGTCTGCCGAGCATCCAGACCGGCGACGATCCGGTGACCGGCGCGCCGCTTCCCCCCCGCGTCGTGTTCAACAACGGCACCGGCAACGAGGTGTGGGCCTTCATGCCCCGTTCGGTGCTGCCCGTCGTTCAGGCACAAGCCACCGGCACCGGCCACCTGTACAGCGTCGACGGCACCGTCAACGTGGCCGACACCTTCATCGACCCCGTTCACACCGGCGTCCCGACGGCTACCGAGCGCGAGTGGCGCACGGTGCTCATCGGCGGGCTGCGCGAGGGAGGCAAGGACATCACCCCATCCGCGGGCATGGCCTACTATGCCCTCGACATCACCCAGCCGGACTTGCTCGACACACTGTCTACTGACACTACGCTCGGCAAGATGCCTTTGCCGGTAAGCGGTTACGTGCCCTCATGCATCAGCATCAGCGGGACTCCCACGTCGGGGTGCGGGCCAGCCGTGTACCCCGCCCCACTCTGGGAGTTCGTCGACGGCGCCTACGACGCAGTCGGCGTTCCAGCCTTCTCCGGTGCGGCCGACGATCCGGCACGGAGCCACGTGCGGCTCGACGAAGACAACAGCAACGTCGGCAACGGCGTCGCCGACCTTTCCTTTACCTGGTCGGTGCCGAACATCGGCCGCATCCGTATCAGCGACACCAACGGCGACCCGCAAGACGTGTACGTGGCGATTTTCGGCGGTGGCATGGGCAGCCCCAAGGAGAATCCCAATCCCACCAGCGGCAACTGGATCTACATGGTGGACATCGAAACCGGTCTGGCGATCTACAAACGCCAGGTGCAAGGCGCCGTGCCGGCCGAGCCCGCGGCGGTCGACACCGATCAGGACGGCTACCTCGATCGCATCTACTTCGGCACCACCGCGGGGCTGATGTATCGGGTCGACATCAACAAGGTCAACGCCGACGGTGAATTCCCGGAGCTCACCACGGCTAGCGTGCGAGGCACGGACGGCACCAACTACACCGCCAACCGCATTCTGTTCGAGCGCGGCACCACGACTCCGACCTGGGAGCCCTACGCGATCTTCAACGCCAACATCGACGCCTTGACCGGCTTCACCAAGGTGCGCCCGATCTTCCAGCGTCCCTCGGTAATCTTCGTCGCCAAATTGGGTCTTTTCGCACTCGCCTTCGGACCCGGTGATCGCGAAGACTTGTGGAGCCCCGACGTCCTCGACGGCACCACAGTGCCGGTGACCACCCGTCCCGGCCGGTTCTACTTGTTCGTAGACGACACCGACCGTGTCGATCTCACCTTGCCCGCCAACGTCCTGCCGTGGACCGAGTCGCGTTTCACGCGCATCCTCTCCGACGCCCCGGACCTGGTGGGTAATCCCGACTTGCTCGAGACCTCGTCGCCGACGCACAAGGGCTGGTACCTGGTGCTCAACGGCAACGAGCGGGTGATCAACAACGCCTTCGCGCTCTCTGGAATCGTGTCGTTCTCGACCTTCGAGCCGCAGATCGCCACCACCGACGAGGACGGCGACCCGGTGCCTTCCGGCTGCACCGGCGGTCGCGGCGGCGGCAACCAAAACGACCTGCGCTTTTGCAGCCGCCTCGGGCGCAGCCGCATCTTCGTCACCTTCACGACCAACGCCAACACGGTGCTCAGCGATGAAAGTAACGTCGCGATTCGCTATCTGCAGATCAATACCTTCGTCACCGAGCCGTACACCGAGCAGGGTTTGAACAAGAACCCGAACCCGGGCGATACCGGCGCCAATCTGGACCAGCTCAGTGATCGCCAGATCAGCGTGATGAACAAGCTCAAGTCGCTGTTCCCGGAGAACTGCAAGTTCGCCAACCACCGCATCGACATCAAGGCGATCGCCGGCGACACCGGCACGGTGTTCATCGCGCCGGTGCCGGTCTGCATCGTGCCGAAGAACTGGAAGGAGTTCTGACGTGAGACATCACGCACTCATTCGTCTCGCCGCCGCGTGCGGCGTCCTGTTGGCCGGCACGGCCCCTTCCCGGGCCGACTGGCTGGTGACCCAGGACGGTTCTCGCGTGGAGATCAAGGGTCCTTGGACCGTCAAGGGAAAACTGGTGACCTTTACGCTGCCCAATGGCACCCTCGGCTCGCTGCGCCTTAGCGAAGTGGATCTCGCGAAGAGCGCGGAAGCCACCGCCGGCGCGGCAGCGGCCGCTGAAGCAGCGAAGAAGGTAGCGACCGCCGAGCCCGAGCCCGCCAAACGCGCGCCCGTGCTGGTCCTTACCGACGCCGATGTGGCTCACGCCACGGAGACGGCGACATCCTCCCACAACCCCGGCCCCGGAGGCGGCGGCCGACAAGGCGCCCGACACCACTACGGGCGCCGCCGTAACCGTGACCGCTTGGGACAAGAGCTTCAACCAGGCCGAGGGTGGCGTCATGGTCACGGGCACCCTGCGCAACAACGGCAAGACCGTCGCCGCGGCGGTGGGTGTCGAGGTGCGGCTCTATGACGAAGAAGGGAAATTGCTCGGCACGGCGCCGGCCACGCTCTCGACGGAGTCCCTCGAGCCCGGCGCTGCGGCGCGGTTCCGTGTCACATTCCCGGGTGTCCCGACGTTCATGGCCGCCAAGTTCGACGTTGCCAGCACGCCCATCTCCACGGAGCCCCCGGTGGAGAAGGAAGAACCACCGCCATCCCGCTAACGCTACTCCCGCTGACAACCGACGGCCGGCCTCGCAAGAGGCCGGCCGTTCTCGTTTGCGCGTCGCCGCTACTCGCGATAGCGCGGGAATCCCTCGAGATCCTGCTCTTTCACCCAACGCTGCAGCGTCCGGTAGCTGATTCCGAGCAGCGTCGCGGCTCGCTGCTTGTCACCGCCGGTCTCGCGCAGAACGTCGCGCAGCCGCTCGCGCTCGCCAGGGCCGGCTAGCGGCCGTAGCAGCGGACGCACCGCCGAGGCGTCGAGAGTGTCGCCGGTCGCCAGGATGAGGGCGCGCTCGAGGACGTTGGCGAGCTCCCTGACGTTGCCCGGCCAGTCGGATTCGGCGAGCGCCGCGAGCGCGGCGGGCTGCAGCTCCGGCGGTTGGCGGCCGTGCCGCGCGGCGATCTCGGCGAGCAGATGACGGGCGAGCAGCGGGAATGTCGTCGCGCCGCTCACGCAGCGGCGGGCAGCTCGATCGGGAAGACCTCGAGGCGGAAGTAGAGATCGGAGCGAAAGGCGCCCTCCTCGACCATGGCGCGCAGATCGCGATTGGTCGCCGCCACCAGGCGCACGTCGGCGCGCCGGCGTACTGCCGCCGCCGACCCGTTCGAACGTGCGCTCCTCGAGCACCCGCAGCACTTTGCTCTGGGCCGCCAGCGGCAGCTCGCCGATCTCGTCGAGCAGCAAGGTTCCACCCTGCGCCTGCTCGAAGCGTCCCGGCCGCGCGCGATCGGCGCCGGTGAAGGCGCCCTTCTCGTGACCGAAGAGCTCGTTCTCGACCAGGGTCTCGGGCAGGGCGGCGACGTTGAGGGCCACGAACGGTCCGCGCGAGCGCGGCGAGAGCGCGTGCAGCGAGCGAGCGAAGAGCTCCTTGCCGGTGCCGCTCTCGCCGAGCAGGAGGACGGTCGAGTCGGTCGGCGCCACCCGCTCGAGCAGCCGCAGCGCGGTCCGCAGCAGGGCATGGGTGCCGACGATCGGCGGGCAGCCCGGCGGCGCGGAACGTCTCGGCCGCCGCCTGCCCACCGATGCTGGCCGCGACCCGGCGCAGCAGCTCGTCGATCTCGACCGGCTTCTCGAGGAAGTCCGCGGCGCCCAGCTTCATCGCTTCCACCGCGGTTCCCACCGTGCCGTAGGCCGTCATCACGATAACCGGCCACCGGCTGCGCTGCCGCGCGCGCCGCGCGCACCACGTCGAGGCCGGAGGCGCCGGGCAGCTTGAGATCGGTGAGCACGAGATCGAACGGCTCGGCGCCGAGCCGCCCGGCCGCTTCTTCGGCGCTCGCCGCCTGAACGACGGTGTAACCCTCGCCCGCCAGCGCGTGATCGAGCATCTTGCGCAGCGAGGCGCGATCCTCGACGATCAGGATGCGCCCGCGCACTGGGGAGCTGGGAGTCGTGGTCATGGTCGACGCTCACCGCTGGGGCCAGCCTCGCCGCGCGCCGCCGCCAGCGCGCGGACCAGGGCGTCGTCGTCCTCCGATGCCACGGTGCGCAGATCGAGAATCAGGCGACCCTCGCGCACGTAACCCACCACCGGCGGGTCACCGAGCCGCAACCGCCGCTCGAGCCCCTCCCGGGCCGGGAGCGCGAGCGCCTCGCCCGGGATCGAGGCCTCCGGCGCCGAGCCTCCGCCGAGAAACGCTTCGGCGACGACGATCTCGGCTCCGATTGCCCGCGCCAGGCGTTCGAGACGTGCGCGGTGCCCTGACGGCTCCGGCCACATGCGGTCGAGCGGTTGCGGCTCGCCACGCAGCCGCGACCTGAGGACGGCGCCGAGCGCCGCAAGCTGCAAACGATCGGGGCGGAGGGCACGGTAGAGCGGGTGTTTCTGCAGGCGCGCCAGGATCTCTGCCCGGCCGGTGAGGATGCCTGCCTGCGGACCGCCGAGCAGCTTGTCGCCGCTCGAGCACACCACGTCGCAGCCGGCTTCGAGAAGCTCGCGAACGGAGGGATGTTCGCGCAGCTGCGCCGCCGGGTGACTCTCGAGCAGCCCGCTGCCCTCGTCGACGACACACGGCAGATCGTGGCGGTGCGCCAGCTCGGCGAGCGGCGCCGCCTCGACCGCGGCCACGAAGCCCGTGATGCGGTAGTTGCTGGGCAGCACCTTGAGAATCATCGCGGTGAGCGGCGAGATCGCCGCGGCGTAGTCCTGGAGGCGGGTGCGATTCGTCGTCCCGACCTCGACCAGCCTGGCGCCCGCGGTGGCGAGGATGTCGGGGATGCGGAACGAGCCGCCGATCTCGACCAACTCGCCCCGCGCCACCACGACCTCCTTGCCGGCGGCGATTCCGGCACAGGCCAGCAGCAGGGCGGCGGCATTGTTGTTCACCACCAGGCTGGCCTCGGCGCCGCAGGCGCGCGCGCAGTAGCGGGCCGATCGACTTCTGGCGCCGGCCGCGCCGGCCGCTCTCGAGGTCGTACTCGAGGTCGCAGGCAGCGTCGAGCAGGGGCGGCAAAGCGCGCGCCACCGCCGGGTCGAGCGGCGCGCGGCCCAGATTGGTATGGAGGAACACGCCGGTGGCGTTGAGCACCCGCCGCAGCCCGCCCGCCTCACGCCGGAGATCATCCGCCAACCGCCCCGGCAGGGCCTCGATGGCGTCGCTCAGCCCGGAGGGGGAGACGCCCGAATCCTCGCGCATGGCCTCGAGGGCATTCTGCACTTGGACCCTCACCAGGGGTCTTCCGTATAATTCGATGAGTCGTGAAACCTCCGGGTCGCCCATCAGCCGATCGACCGAAGGGATTTGGCGGCGCGGGTCCTGGGGGGCTGCGGCCATCAGCGCTCCAGGATTCTAGTCGCAGCGCGGCCGCTACCGCCGCCGCCGAACGGGCTCGCATCGAGGCGGCCCTTGAACAGATCGCCAAGGACCTGCAAAAACTGAGGATCGATTTTCAGCTTTTCCTGGCCGGGCAGACCCAGGCACCGCCGGACGACCTGCGGGACGCCCTGGCGCGGCGGCTGCGCGACATGAGGGCACCGAACCTGGGGGCGGCCGAGAGTTTTCGCCTGGGCTCGCTGGAGGCCCAGTTCAATAGCCTGGGCGAGTTGCATGGCCGTCGGCTGCGCGAGCGTGAGCAGACCCATCGCGTGGCCCGGTCGGGCGAGGTCCCCGCCCAGAAGTACGATGCGCAGTCCGGCATCGCGGTGGGCCCGTCGTCCGAGGGCGCGGCCCTCGAAGCGCTGTTTGCCGGTCTCTATGCCGGCAGCGGCGCGGCGCGGGTCGATTTCGAGAGTTTCCGCGGCTACATCGCCGGCCAGGTGGAGGCGATTCGCCAGAAGACCGGCTGCTCGGAGGTCATGTTTCGAGTCGCCAACGAAGACGGCCGTCTGAAACTGAAGGCGAAGCCGCTGGCCTGAATTTCTAGGAAGGAGTATTCCGTGCGCAGCAAGTCCCTGTGGTTCGCTACTTCGCTCGTCCCGGTTGCCTTGGCCGCATTCGCCGCGGTGCCGGTCAATTTGCCCAAGGCGCTCGCCACCCAGCAACAGTTGGTGAGCGCGCAGCCCGACAATGCCGCCGCCCAGATAGACCTGGGCAATCTCTTGCTGTTGGATGGCCAGACCGAGGCGGCCGAGGCCGCCTACCGTCAAGCGATCGCGCTCGACCCGGCCTCGGCGACGGCTCACTTCAATCTCGGACTCCTGCTGCAGCAGACGGGAGAGGAATCGAAAGCGGCCAAGGAATACAAAGAGGCCCTGCGCATCGAGCCCCGCTATGCCTGGGCGCACTACCAGCTCGGCGTGGTGCGCGAGCAGTCCGGCAACGACAACGCCGCCGTGCGCTCCTACGCCAAGGCCTTCGCCTTGAACCCCCGGTTGAACTTCCCCGACGTCAACCCGCATGTGCTGGACAACAAGCTGGTCACCGAGTCGCTGCTCTATGCCTATCGCCACGAGCTGCCACCGCTCCAGCCGGGGGCTGCCTACGCCGAGCCGACTCGCATCGCCAGCATCCTGGTCGGCGCTCCACAGAGCTCGACGGCCGTGGCCGCGCAACCAGCAGCCGCGCCCAGTCCCGACGCCATCTCGGAGCCGACCGCACCGGTGGCCACGCAGAGCGCGGGCGGCGATCGCACGCTGTCTCCGTCCGACCTCACCCGCCTGGGCGGCGCCGGGCAAGCGACACCTCCCGCAACGTCATCGCGCCGCCAGGATCGTCAGATGATCATCCAGGACGAGGGCGAAGAGCCGGAACCCGAGATCTACGAGCCACCGGTGCCCGCGCTGCAAATCCCGACGCCGTCCGAAGGGGGCGCGCCGGCCGCGCCCTACGAGCCCGGCCAGCCATCGACCGGCCAGCTCGAGATGCGCTTGCGTGATTACGAGGGCGGCGCCCTCGAGGCGGGCGGCTAGACGTTGAAGCGGAAGTGCGCGACGTCGCCGTCGCGCATCACGTACTCCTTGCCTTCCAGGCGCAGCAACCCCTGGTCGCGGCAGGCGGCGAGCGTCTTGAGACGCACCAGGTCCTCCCAGTAGACCACCTCGGCGCGGATGAATCCGCGCTCGATGTCGGAGTGGATGGTCCCCGCCGCCTCGACGGCGCGGGTGCCGCGGCGGATGGTCCAGGCCCGCACCTCGTCTTCGCCCACGGTGAAGAAGGAGATGTAGCCCAGCAGCTCGTAGCTGGCGCGCACCAGACGATCCAGGCTGGGCTCGGCGAGGCCGAGATCGGCGAGGAACGACTGCCTGCTCGGCCGGCTCGAGGCGCGAGATCTCCTCCTCGATGGGCGCCGACACCGTCACCGCGCGCGCCTCGGCGCCGAGCGCGATGCCTAGGCCGGCGGCATCCGCGGTGGCCACTTCGCCCTCGGCGACGTTGAGCACCACCAGCAGCGGTTTCGCCGAGAGGAATTGGAATCCGCGCAATCGCTTCTCGTCGTCGGACTGGAGCTTGACCGCCCGCAGCGGTGTCTCGTTCTCCAGTGCCGGCAAGACGGTTTCCTCGAGCAGCGCCTTCTCGCGCTGCTCCTCGGGGCTGGCGCCGCGCTTGGCGGATTGCTTGAGCTTGTCGAGGCGCTTCTCCACCAGGATGTGATCGGCGAGCACCAGCTCGAGATCGACGTTGCGCGACGTCGCGCGATGCCGACACCGAGCCGTCGGGGTGCGGTATCTCGGGGTCCTCGAAGGCGCGCACCACGTGGACCAACGCATCGACCGTCTTGAGCTTCGCCAGATCCAGGCTCTCTTTCGACTCACCGCGCTGGATGCCGGGGATGTCGACGTACTCGATGGTGGCCGGCATGTACTTCTTGGGCGAGAAGAGGTCGCGCAGCGTGGCGAGGCGAGGATCGGGCACCTTGGCAACCCCGACGTGCGTCTTGTCCGAGGTCGCGAACTTGTCGGTTGCCGCGTGCGAGGCGGTGAGCGTGTTGAAGAGCGTCGTCTTGCCCGCTTTGGGCAGACCGAGAATGCCGAGCTGCATGGGAATTCCTCCGGGGGCCGAGCTGGCGAAGCGGCGGCAAGGCTATCAGATGGCCCGCAACCGGGTGGGATAGCTCAGAGAGTTGGTGGTCCAGATCCTCTGGGCTCAGAATGACAGCGCAGCGGCATCGACCTGTCGGAGTGTCATCCTGAGCGAAGCGAAGGATCTTTACCACCCCCACCTGCATGCAACCCGCGCTGGATTACGTCTCTATACGCATGCAGACCACCTACTTCGTCTACATTCTCGCCAGCCACCGACGCACACTCTACATAGGCGTGACCGGCGATCTCTCTCGGCGCATGGAACAGCATCACCAGGGCCGTGAAGGGGCCTCACCGAGAGGTACCAAACCCGCCGCCTGGTCTACTGTGAGTCCTGTCGCGATGTTCGAGATGCGCTGCGCAGGGAGAAGCAACTCAAAGGGTGGACTCGCGCGCGGAAGCTCGCGCTGATCGAGGGGGCGAATCCGGGGTGGCGGGATCTTGCTGCCGATTGGGGCGGCAGTTGAAGGGAAGTGGTCCAGATCCTTCGCTTCGCTCAGGATGACAACGTAGAGGCATCAACCTAGCGGAATTTCGTCCTGGGCGAAGCGAAGGATCTAGACCACCGCTGCCCCGACGACTTCAGGCACCGCAGCAGATCAATCCCAGCCAACCTAGGCTCTTATGCCGGCGTGCGCCGGATCTCGAGGCCGGTGACCAGCAGCGTCGGGGCGCCGAGCAGGCCGTCGAGCGGTAGGAACGCGAGGTCGCGCGCCACCGCGTCGATACCGCGCAGGAAGCCGCCCAGCGATCCGCACAGCCATGCCTTCGCGACCGGCGCTGAAGCACGGCCGCTGGTCACCGCGAAGCCGCAGACCGGCAGCGCGAAGCGATCGCCGTCGATGTCGAACCGCCCGGCGCCGGTGGTGTCGAGCAGGTAGTAGCCGCGCGCCAGCGCGCCGAGCAAGGCCGACACCGCCACCTGCGCATGCGGGCGGATGTAGAGGTGGGTGGGCCCCGATCGCGGCACGTCGCGCCAACTCGCCCGCCGGGTGCAGCCGGCCGACAGCTCGCCGGGCTTGGCCGAGCGCCACGACAGCAGCGGTTGCCGGAAAACGCCCTCCTCGACCAGCACGATCTCGCGCGTCGGTACGCCTTCGCCATCGACCGGCGCGGCGAGCGCGCCGCCCTCGAGGCGGCCGTCGTCGACGATGGTGAGAGCGCGCGAGCCCAGGCGCCCCTGCCGATCGCGGAGCGCGGTCGAGCGCGCCGTTGCGCGAGGCCCGACGAGCAGCGGCAGAATGCCTTCGAGGATGCGAGCGCCGACCGCCGGCGAGAGCAGGAACTCGCCGCGGTCGCGCTCCGGCGGGGCCCCGCTGCGGGCGACCAGCAAGCGGTCGGCCAGGCGACGGGCGATCGAGGCGGCGCGAAACGAGACCGCCTGGCGCTCGGTCAGGTGCACGGAGACCAGCTCGCCGCCGGCCTCGGCGGCCGCTTCCAGCCGCAGGATCGCGGCGCGCCCTCGCCAGCTCGCGCCAACGCCGCGTGAGCTCGCCAGCTCGGACTCGCTCGAGCCGTCCTCGAGCGTGGCGCGCTCGAGGCGCGCTCCCGGCAGCTCGGCGGCAAGGTCGCGCTCGATGGACTCGACGAGCGACTTGGCCTCGCTCTCGCCGACCAGCGCGCGATCGAGCTCGGACGGTTCGTTCCACGGCACCGCTGTGCCCCCAGCCCCATTGGGGGTCAGCGGATCGGGCAGGCGCAGCTCGGCGCCCCGCGGCTGCGGCCAGGGGAAACCGGGCGGCGGCGGCCCGGTGCCGGCGCAGAAGAACGAGCCGCGGCGATCGCCGGCGCGCACCGCCCAACCCTCCTCCTGCGCCACGCTCCAACGCCCATCGCCGCCCTCGAGATCGAAGCGGCGCGAGCGCCCGCGCTTGGCGTAGACCTCGGCGGCATCGAACCCGCGGGCCGCGAGCGCCGCCAGCGCTTCGCCGAGCGCCGTTTCGCTCACCGGCTCTCCAGCGTGGCACCCGAGAGATGAATGGACGGGGTATGCGCCCAGACCGGAAGTTTCTGCCCGCCCTTGGCGCACCAACCGGCCCCGGCGAGCCGCGCCTCACCGCCCACCGCCACCACGGCGCCGAGCAGATCGGCGAGCCGGCCGCGCAGCCGGCACGCGCCCACCGGCTCGCTCGCGCCGTTGGAGAGACGCACTCCGCACGGGAAATCCAACCAGAAAACTCCGCTGCGCGGATCGAGCGCACCGCGCTCGGCGAAGTCAAAGGCGTACCCATCGGCAGCGGGGATTGCTAGGGCTTCGCGCGTCACCAGTTCGAGGTAATGCGAGCGCGGCCCGGGCGGCAGATGGCGGCTGGAGCGCCGGCCGGCGCCGGGCAGAAGCGCAGCAGATCGTTCCGCCCAGCGCGCATCGGCGAGCGGCTGCTCCACCACACCGCCGCGCAGCAGCCAGCGGCGCATCACTTGCGAGCCTTCGTCATCGGTTTCACGGCGCACGCCCTCGGGAGCCCCCGCCGGGTCGTCGAGCACGTCGAGGCAGGCAGCCGCCAATCGCACGCCAATGGCGGCGCCGGGATTGCCGCCCTGCGCCAAGGTGTCGGCCTCGAGAGCATGCGCCACCGCCTCGTGCAGAAACACCGCCGCGGCGTCGGGTCCGAGGGTCACCTCGTGCTGGCCGGCGGGCGGCGGGGGCGCGTCGCGGGCCCGGAAGCGCTGCCAGAGCGCGGCCGCGAACGAGGCCGCCGCCGCTTCGTCGAGCCCCGCGAAGAGCGCGCCGTGACGGCCCCAGGGGGTCTCGGCGCGCACGCTCCAGAAGGTCTCGCGCTCGGCGGCGGGCACCAGGCGCGTTCCCACCACTTGCACCACCCGCCGGTGGCGCCGCACGGTGAAGCGCACCGGGAAGGCCGCGTGATGGGCGCGCACGGCGCGTTCGACGCGGCGCGGAAACTCGTCGAGCTCGGGGGCTTCGACCGCGAGCGGGGCGGCGGTTTCGAGCGCCGGTTCGACGATCGCACCGCGCGGCTGCACCCGAGCCACCCGCCGCGCCGCTTCGGCGAAGCTGCGGCCGTCCAACCCGTCGCGGCTCACCAGCCAGCTGCGCTCGCCGCGCCGCAAGCGCAGGGCGAAGCCGGTCTCGACCGTCGTGCGCCAGGCCGGCTCCACTTCGCGGGCGCCACTCGAGCTGAGCGCCTCGACCACTTCACTGCGCTCGAAAAACGCCTCGACGACGTCCTCATCGCGATCGGCGATCTGCGCGAGAGCACGGGCCACCGCGCCGCTGTCGATCCCCGCGAGGTCCATTCGACCGGCATTAAAACATGATAGGAAACACCGGTGATCGATCCCAGCTCCCCGAATCCCGGCTCGCGCGAGCTGCGCGAGCGGCTGGCGCGCGCCGAGCAGGGGGGCGGTACCGAGCGCATTCGCCGCCAGCACGAGGCCGGCAAGCTGACCGCCCGTGAACGCATCGAGCTCCTGCTCGACTCGGGCTCGTTCGTCGAGCTCGACGCGCTGGTCACCCACCGCTGCCGCGACTTCGACATGGACAAGCAGCGCATCCCGGGCGACGGCGTGGTGGCGGGCTACGGCACGATCGACGGCCGCATGGTCTATGTCTTCGCCCAGGACTTCACGGTCTTCGGCGGCTCGCTGTCGGAGACCAACGCCGAGAAGATCTGCAAGGTGATGGATCTGGCGCTCGAGAACGGGGCGCCGATCATCGGCCTCAACGACTCCGGCGGCGCCCGCATCCAGGAGGGCGTCGCTTCGCTCGGCGGCTATGCCGACATCTTCCTGCGCAACACCCTCGCCTCGGGGGTAGTGCCGCAGATCTCGGCGATTCTCGGACCCTGCGCCGGCGGCGCGGTCTATTCGCCGGCGATCACCGACTTCATCGTCATGGTCGAGGGCACCAGCTACATGTTCGTCACCGGGCCGGAGGTCATCAAGACGGTGACCCACGAGGAGGTGACCAAGGAGGAGCTCGGCGGGGCGCGTACCCACGCCGCCAAGAGCGGCGTCTGCCACCTGACGGTGGCCAACGACGCCGCCTGCCTGGCGGCGATTCGCGACCTCCTCTCCTACCTGCCCTCGAACAATCTCGACGACCCGCCGCACGGTCCGGCAAGCGACGATCCGCAGCGCGAGAACCCGGCGCTCGACACCGTGGTGCCGGCCGATCCCAACAAGCCCTACGACATCAAAGCGCTGGTATCGGGCGTGGTCGACGACGGCCGCTTCTTCGAGATCCACGCCGACTACGCCCGCAACATCGTCGTCGGGTTCGCGCGCTTCGCCGGCCAGCCGGTGGGCATCGTCGCCAACCAGCCCAACTATCTCGCCGGGGTGCTCGACATCGACGCCTCGCTGAAGGGCGCTCGCTTCGTGCGCTTCTGCGACGCTTTCAATCTGCCACTGGTGACCTTCGAGGACGTGCCCGGCTTTCTGCCCGGCACCCAGCAGGAGTTCGGCGGCATCATCAAGCACGGCGCCAAGCTGCTCTACGCCTTCGCCGAGGCGACGGTGCCCAAGATCACCGTGATCACCCGCAAGGCCTACGGCGGCGCCTACTGCGTCATGGCTTCGAAACACCTGCGCACCGACGTCAACCTCGCCTATCCCACCGCCGAGATCGCGGTCATGGGACCGGAAGGCGCGGTCAACATCCTCTACAAGCGCGAGCTCGACGGTGCGGGCGACAACGCTCCGGCGGTGCGGGCGCAGAAGGTGCGCGAGTACCGCGAGAAGTTCTCCAATCCCTACATCGCCGCCGAGCGCGGCTTTCTCGACGCCATCATCGAGCCGCGAAGAACGCGCCCGGAGATCGTCCGCGCCCTGCGCCAGTTGCGTGCCAAGCGCCAGACCTTGCCGGCCAAGAAGCACGGCAATCTTCCGCTCTGAGGCGGCGGCTGGGATAGCCTTTGTTCATGAGCACACCGCGTATCGGCATCCTCATGGGTTCGGACTCGGATTGGCCGGTCATGGAAGAAGCGGCCAAGACCTGTGACGAGTTTGGCGTCGCTTGTGAAGTGCGAGTGATCTCCGCCCATCGGCGGCCGGACGACTGCGCCGAGTACGCGCGCGGCGCCCGCGAGCGCGGGCTGCAGGTGCTGATCGGTGGCGCCGGAGGCGCTGCCCACCTGGCCGGTGTGCTGGCCGCCCACACCACCCTGCCAGTGGTCGCGGTGCCCATCCCCACGCCGCTCGCCGGCGGTCTCGATTCGCTGCTCTCGATGGTGCAGATGCCGCCGGGAGTGCCGGTGGCGACAGTGGCGGTCGGGCGGGCGGGGAACGCCGCCCTGTTGGCGATCCAGATGATCGCTCTCGCCGACTCCACACTCGCCGAGCGGCTGGCGGCCTACAAGCGCGCCCTGGCGAGCAAGGGCGAAGCGGCCGACGCCAAGGTGCAGGCGGCGCGCCACGGCGGCTGATCCGGCTCGGCCGCGGCGATTGCACAACTTCTTGTTCACTTGCGTTTAGCATAAATCTGTTGTCTCCTACGCCTAACGGCGAAAGATTTAGCTTTCGCGTAATCTAGCCACAGGCAAGGAGGCAGTCCGATGGTCAGCCCGCTGCGGGATTTCCTGGAGATCCCCTACGACCAGCTCGAGGAGATGAACCTCGCCGCCAAGCAGGAGCGCATGGCGCGCAAGGCGGTCGACAAGATCCGCGAGGCGCGCGTCAAGTACCTCACCGACGAGAAGCGCATCAAGGCAGTGACGGTGTGCTTCACCGACCTCGAAGGCCGGCTGCACATGCTCGACTACGACAAGAAATTCCTGCTCAAGTCGGCCGACAACCTGACCTTCGACGGCTCCTCGATCCGCGGCTTCTCGCAGCAGGCCGAGTCCGACCTGCGCTTGCAAATCGACTGGGCGGCTTTCTACTGGCTGCCTTCGGATGTATTCGGCGCCGGCAAGGTGCTGGTGTTCGGCGAGGTGCAGGAGCGCGACGGCCGGCCTTATCGCGCCGACATGCGCGCCCGGCTGAAGGCCTACGCCGACAAGCTGTGGGCCAAGGACCAGACGGTGGGCTACGCCTCCAACGAGATCGAGGGCTTCCTGTTCCGCGGCCGCGACGCCGAGCGCCGCTACCACGAGACCGGCATTTTCGACTTCATCTCGACCGGCGGCTACTACCACTCGTTGCCCGGCGACTCGCTGCGGCTGTTCATCGACAGCGCCGCCGAGGTGCAGCGGGCGATGGGCTTCGCCAACGAGAAGGACCATCCCGAAGTGGCGCCGTCGCAGTTCGAGATGAACTACACCTACACCGAGGCGACCATCGCCGCCGACCAGGTGCAGCTCTACAAGCTGCTGTCGCGTCAGGTCGCGGCGCGGATGGAAATGACCGCCTGCTTCCTGCCCAAGCCGGTCACCGGGGTCAACGGCAACGGCATGCACACCAACATGTCGCTGGCCCGCAAGGGGAAGAACCTCTTCTACGACAAGAAGGGCGAGGACGGCCTGGCAGCCGCGGGCTGGAGCTTCATCCAGCGCATCCTGTCGAACGCCAACGACCTCTGCCTGATCCTCAACTCGTCGCGTCAACTCCTACCGCCGCCTCGACCCGCACTTCGAGGCGCCCAACCAGATCAAGGCCTCGCCGATCGACCGCGGCTCGATGGTGCGCATCCCGCTCGGCAACGAGAAGTCGGCGCGGGTCGAGGTGCGCTCGATCGCCCCCGACTCCAACCCCTACCTGGCGATCTATTCCTTGCTGCGCACCGGTATCGAGGGCCCGCTCGCGGAGGAGGACAACGACGGCAAGCGGCCGCGCACGCGCTTCCTGCCCGACAACATCTACGACAGCGTCCGGCTATTCAAGGCCAGTCGCTGGGCCGCCGAGCTCATGGGCGAAGAGGTGCACGGCAAGTTCGCCGACCTCAAGCTGGCCTCCGCCGAGCGCTGCCCCAAGGCCCTCGGCACCAAGGTCAAGCGCAGCGAGATCCAGTTCCACCACGAGGTGACCAACCAGTACCTCTGGTCGCAATTTTAGGTGCGCGGGCGGGTGAGGCGCTGCTTCAGGCGGTCCATCAGCGAGGGCGGGCGCTCGGCGAAGGCGCGGTAGTCGACCATCTGGCGGAAGATGCGGCCTTCGGGCCAATCGCTGAAGCGGTAAGTCCAGGTGGGGCGCTGAGCGTCCTGGCGCTGGATCTCGGACAGCTCGTAGAAGCGCTCGGCGTAGAACAACGCCATGCCGCGCGTCCACTCCGGCCGTTCCGCTGCGCACTCGATGACCAACGGCCACTCGACGTCGCCCTCGCTCTCGACCATGGCGTCGCCGTTGGGCATCTGACGGCGGCGCACCCGTGAGCGGTGGGGTTTGCGCAGCACCGCGGCGAGCTCGGCGGCAGAGTCGTAGCGCTTGCCCGGATCCTGCTCCAGGCAGCGCATGGTGATGCGCTCGATCCAGGCCGGAATCGTCTCGTCGACAGTGCGCGGCGCCGGCGGCTGGCCGTAGATGCGCTGACGGATGATCGAGATCGGCGAATCGCCCTCGTGGGGACGGCGGCCGGTCAGGAGCTCATAGAGCACGACGCCCAACGAGTAGATGTCGGAGCGTTCGTCGATGTGCCCGGAGCCGAGTTGCTCGGGCGACATGTACTCGGGGGTGCCGACGAAACAGCCGGTGCGGGTCAGGGTTTCGGCGTCGATGCCGGTCGGCCGGGCGATGCCGAAGTCGATCAGCTTCGGCGCGCCATCCGAAGTGAGCATGATGTTCGAGGGCTTGATGTCGCGGTGCACGATGCCGGTCTGGTGCGCGGCGTCGAGCGCGTCGCACACCGCGGCCACCAACGGCGCCGACTGATCGGCGGCAAACCGGCCGCGTTCCTTCATCACCCGGGCCAGATCGCGCCCGTCGACGAACTCGGTCGCCACGTACATGTAGGGCCCCACGCGCCCCGAGCCCTCGAGGGCCGGGATTCCCGGATGACGCAGACGGGCGAGCAGCAACGCCTCGCGCTTGAAGCGCTCGACGACGTCGTCGGCCGATCCGGCGGGCGGCGCCAGGACCTTGAGCGCCGCGACCGTGCCGCGCTGCAGGTCATGGGCGCGATAGACAACGCCCATGCCGCCCTGGCCGATCACCTGGTCGATGCGATAGCGGCCGGCGAACACCGTGCCGACGGTGACCACCGGCTGATTCGCCTCCGCCACGCCCGAGATCGGCGTGCGCGAAGCGACGGTGGGGGCGGCGCTCAAGCCTATTTCCAAGCTAGCGCCACAAGACACGCAAGCGCGCTTGCCGGGGACAACCGCGTGACCGCAGTTCGGACAGAATTTCGTAACGCGCAGCAGTATATGCCGGGGCCCGCGTCCCGCAAGACAGCGCGCCCCGTTGCACGGCGCCCCTGGCTCTCGGCCGCCGGGCGGGATATTCTTGCGAGACATTCCTGGTCGCCTGGCCCGATCGCCTGCGCGCCCACTAATCGTCTGCAGGAGGGGAGCATGCGCGAGAAGGATCGTGAGTTGCGGCGGCGCCGGCAGCGCCGGCAAAAGAGATTGAAGCGGCGCCGCGTCGAGGCCGCCCACCGGCCAGCCGAGAAGGCATCGGCCTCCAAGCGGCCGGCGCCGGCCAAGGCCGCAGATGGCGCGGCGGAAGTCGCCGGCGCTCCGGCGGCGGCCGAGGCGAGCGAAGACAAGAAGGCCAAGCGACCGGCGCGCAAGTCGCCGGCCAAGAAGGACGGGGCCGAGGGCGAGGACAAGCCCAAGAAGCCCGCCAAGAAGGCGCCCAAGAAGGACGAGGCTCCGCCGAGTCCGAGCGGCGAGGGCGGCGAGGGCGGCGGCGGGGGCTGACCGCCGCCGCTGCCGCGTCACGACATGCGCATCGCGCTCGGCGCCGACCACGCCGGCCTGCCGTTGAAGGATGCGCTGCGCCTCCATCTCGAGGCCGGCGGTCACACGGTCGACGACCTCGGTACTCATAGCGCCGAATCCACCGACTATCCCGACTGGGCAGCGCGAGTCGGGCGCGCGGTGGCGGCCGCCGAGGCCGAACGCGGCATCCTGGTCTGCGGCACCGGGGTGGGCATGGCGATGGCGGCCAACAAGATAAACGGCGTGCGCGCCGCCTGCTGCAACAACGAGTTCACCGCCAGCCTGGCCCGCCGGCACAACGACGCCAACGTCTTGACGCTCGGGGCGCGCGAGATCGCGGCGCCGCACGCCGAGGCGATCGTCGAGGTGTTTCTCTCGACCGCCTTCGAGGGCGGTCGCCATCAGCGCCGCGTCGACAAGATCGCCGCCCTCGAATAGGAGTCTCTCGATGCCCAACGTCCGCTTGCTCTCCGCCGCCGACCCGGAGATCCACCAGGCCATCGCCCACGAGCGCCAACGCCAGAACGACGGCCTCGAGTTGATCGCCTCGGAGAACTTCGTCAGCCGCGCGGTGCTCGAGGCGGCGGGGTCGGTGTTGACCAACAAGTACGCCGAGGGCTATCCCGGCCGGCGTTACTACGGCGGCTGCGAGTTCGTCGACGAGGTCGAGCGCCTGGCAATCGCGCGCGCCAAGGAGCTCTTCGGCGGCCGAGCACGTCAACGTCCAACCGCATTCGGGAACTTCGGCCAACATGGCGGTCTACTTCGCCATGCTCAAGCCGGGTGACACGCTGATGGGCATGGATCTGTCGTGCGGCGGTCACCTCACCCACGGCCACCGGCTCTCCTACTCGGGCCGCGATTTCGAAGTCGTCGCCTACGGCGTGGATCGCCAGAGCGAGCGCATCGATTACGATCAGGTCCGCCAGCTGGCGCTCGAAGCGCGGCCACGGCTCATCGTCTGTGGCGCCTCGGCCTACAGCCGGACGATCGACTTCGCGCGCTTCCGCGCCATCGCCGACGAAGCCGGGGCGCTGCTCATGGCGGACATCGCCCACATCGCCGGCCTGGTCGCCGCCGGGCTGCATCCTTCGCCGGTCGAGCACTGCCACTTCGTGACCACCACCACGCACAAGACCCTGCGTGGCCCGCGCGCCGGTATGGTGATGTGCAAGGCCGAGTTCGCCAAGGACATCGACCGAGCAGTCTTCCCCGGCATCCAGGGCGGGCCGCTGATGCACATCATCGCCGCCAAGGCGGTGGCCCTGCGCGAAGCGCTGGCGCCCGAGTTTCGCGCCTATCAGGCGGCGATCGTCGCCAACGCCGCGCGGCTCGCGGCGCGACTGGCAGGGCGCGGCTTCCGGGTCGTTTCCGGCGGCACCGACAATCACCTCTGCTTGATCGATGTGGCGGCCCGCGGATCGAACGGCAAGCTCGCCGAGCGCGCTCTCGAGGCTTCGGCCATCACGGTCAACAAGAACACCATCCCCTTCGACACCCAGCCGCCGCTGGTGGCCTCCGGCATCCGCCTCGGAACGCCGGCGGTGACCACCCGCGGCATGGGCGTGGAGGAGATGGACTCCATCGGTGACCTCATCGCCGACGCCCTCGCCGGCTCCGAGGAGCCCGCCGCGCTCGCCGCCGTGCGCGAACGCGTGCGCGATCTCTGCCGGCGCTTCCCGCTCTACGATGCCCTCGCCTGAGAGGGCGGGCCGTTAGATCTCGGTCAGCGGCCCCGGCACACCGAACCGTCGCCGGAGCTGTGCACGGAGATCTCCCACCAGGTAGAGCGACCCGCAAATCAGCAGTGGGCGCCGCGGATCCCCGGTGGCGAGCGCCGACTCCAGCGCCACCACCGGGTCGTTCTCGAGACGCACCTGCCGCCCTGACGCGAGGACCGCGAGATCGCGCGGGTCGAGCGCCCGCGGGGTGGGCGGCGCGGTGAGAGTCAGCTCGCCGACATGAGGCAGGAGACGCGGCAGCATGTCGGCCGCGTCCTTGTCGGCCAGCGCGCCGAAAAGCAGATCGACGGGTCCCGCCGTGTCGCGCAGAAACGCCGCCAGCGAGGCGACTCCGGCCGGATTGTGCGCGCCATCGAGAACGACGCGGCGCCCGCGCGGCAGTTGCACCGCTTCCAGGCGGCCCGGCCAGCGGCAGTCCGCGGCGCCGCGCCGCAAGGCTTCGAGATCGAGGCGCGCGAAACCGAGACGCTGGAGCCCGATGGCCGACGCAGCGGCCAGCGCGAGATTGCCGGGTTGATGCGGACCGAGAAGCTTGGTCGTGGTGCGCAGCGAGCGGCCTTCGCAAACCAAGGTCACCTGCTGGCCGTCCCAACCTCGCGCTTCGACGCCGGCGATCTCGACCAGCTCGCGGACCGGATGAAGCGGCGTCCCCAACTGCGCCGCGGCGCCGGCGAGCGCGGCGGCGGCCTCGGGCTCCTGCTCGGCAGAGAGCGCCGGAACGCCGCTGCGGAAGATGCCGGCCTTCTCACCGGCGATCGCAGCCAGTGTTTCGCCGAGGTATTCGCGATGATCGAGCGCGATCGGTGTGATCACCGAAAGCACCGGCGGCGCCGCGTTGGTGGCGTCGAGACGGCCGCCCATACCCACTTCGACCACCGCGATCTCGACTTGTGCGGCCGCGAAATGGGCGAAGGCGGCGGCGGTCAGCGCCTCGAAGTAAGTCGGCGCCGTCTGATTGCGAGCCTCGCCGGCCGCTACCACTTCGGCGAGCCATTCGGCGAGTCGGTCCTCGGCGATTGCGGCGCCGTCAATGCGAATGCGCTCGCTCGGGCCCTCGAGATGCGGCGAGCTGTAGAAGCCGGTCCGGTAACCGGCGGCGCGCAGCGTCGACTGCAGAAATGCCGCGGTCGATCCCTTGCCGTTGGTACCGGCGACGAGGACCACCGGATAGGCGAGCTGCGGATCGCCCAACGCGGCGAGAATGCGCCGCGTCGTGTCGAGCCCGAGCCGGATGCCGAAGTGTTCGAGCCGCGCCAGGATGTCGGCGGCTGCGTTCATCGCTCTCGCGCCGGCCGCCGTCGACCGGTCAGGCGACCAGGTGGCGCAGGCAGCGCGCCAGCGTCTCTTTCATCTCGGTGCGCTTGACGACCAGGTCGAGGAATCCCTTGGCGAGCAGGAACTCGCTGCGCTGGAAACCCTCGGGCAGGCTCTGGCGGATCGTCTGCTC
Organism: Thermoanaerobaculia bacterium; assembly: GCA_963821905.1. GTDB lineage: Bacteria > Acidobacteriota > Thermoanaerobaculia > Multivoradales > JAGPDF01 > CAWGFP01. Next base: position 46,268 of record CAWGFP010000002.1, read on the forward strand.
GATGACCCGCGGCCCGGCGAAGCCGATCAGCGCGCCCGGCTCGGCGATGTTCAGGTCGCCGAGCATGGCGAACGAGGCGGTGACGCCGCCGGTCGTCGGATCGGTGAGGATCGAGATGTACGGCAGGCCGGCGTCGCGCAGCCGCGCCAGGGCGGCCGAGATCTTGGCCATCTGCATCAGCGACAGGATGCCCTCCTGCATGCGCGCGCCGCCCGAGGCCGAGACCACGAGCAGCGGCCGCTGCGGCGCACCGCGCTTGCTCGGCGGCGCGGGCGATCTTCTCGCCCACCACCGAGCCCATCGAGCCGCCCATGAAGCGGTACTCCATGGCCGCCAGCACCACCGGAATCTCCTCGAGGTGGCCCTCGACCACGACCACCGCGTCGCGCGTCGCCGAGCGCCTGCTGGTAGATCTTCAGGCGATCGCGGTAGCGCTTGGTATCCTTGAAGCCGAGCGGATCGGCGGGCGAGACGTTGGCGAACAGCTCGCGCGGCTGCGGCTCGTCGAGCAGCAGCTGCGATGCGGGCCCGGGCGTCGATGCGGAAGTGGTGGCCGCACTTCGGGCAGATGCGGAGGTTGCGCTCGAGCTCCTTGGCGTAGATGATCTCCCTGCAGCCGTCGCACTTGACCCACAGGCCCTCGGGGACGGAGCTGCGCGGCCGGTCCTCACGGACCGGCTTCGGTTTCTTGGTCTTCTTGAACCAGGCCATGGCGACGCGCCCGCGCGATCAGCGATGCGGGCGGAAGACGGGCCTCAGACCTCGGCGGATTCCTCTTCTTCGGCGAGATCGTTGGCGATGCCCAGGCGCATGCAGGCCGCGTCGTACATCTGGCGCGAGGCCTTCTTGGCGTTCTGCAGCTCGGCCAGGCGGTCCTTCACCTTGGCCAGCTCCTCCTCGATCTGGCGGTCGAGATCGCCATCTCCTGCCGGGTGACCGCCAGGGAGTTCTCGTAGAACTTGCGCTGCTGATCGGTAAGGCCATTCGTTCCTCCAGGGATGTTCCCGCGTCCTAGCCGAGCTAGAGCTTGAACGGGAACGTGAGCGTATCCACATCTTCACCCGCACACCGCTCTTGGTCGCGGGGCGGAATTTGGCTTGTTGGGCGGCGGTCAGCGCGGCTTCGTTCAGGCCGACGTTCTGCGCCACCTTCTTGACGAAACGCGAGTCGCGCACCGCGCCGCTCTCGTCGACCAGAACCTCGACGCTGACCACGCCTTCGACGCGCTGCCTTGGCCATCTGCGGATAGGCCGGCGTCGGGCGGTTGAGGAGCGCCGGCGGCACGACGCCGGGACCCGGCGTCACGAGATCTCCCACCTGGACGGTCGGCGCCGCGGGAGCCGCGGGCGCGGGCGCCGGCGGTTCGGGTTCGGACGCCGCAGGTTCCGGCGCCGGCGGGGGCGCTTGTGGCACGGGCGCGGGCGGCTCGGGATCCGGCGCCGGAGCGGGCGCGGTTCTACCGGAGCGGGCGCGGGCGGCGCGGGTCAGGCGCCGGAGGTCGGCCGCGGCGGCAGGAGGCTGCACGACCGGCGGCGCCGGCTTCGCGCTCGACCGGCTTGGCGGGTGCGGGCGTCTGCGCCGGGGCCGTCTGCGGAGGCGTGCTCGGGGGCGGTGCGCTCGCGGGCGCGGTGCTCGCTGGCGTCGTTTCCAGGTCCGCCGGCGGAGCCGCCGCGCGCTCGACGGCGGGTCGCCGGCTGCCGCGGACTCGGAGACCGGCGCCGCTGCGGGCCCGGCTCGACGGCGGGCGGCGGCGCCTCGGAGCGGCCTTGCCGCGGCCAAAGAAGAAGAGAGGCCCGCGCCCACGAGCACCGCGGCGGCGATCGCCGCCACCAGCATCCCGCTTCCCTTGCCTTCGGCTTCGCCGGCGCGCGTGCCCTCGCGCGGCGGAATCGCCGCCACCTCCGCGCCGGCGCGCGGAGCCGCGAGCTGCTCGGCGACCGGCGGCGAACTTCCGCCGGAAGCGCTGCCGCAGCGGCAGCCGCTGGCTTCTGCTCGGCGCGCGCCTCGGCACCGAAGAGCCGCGCATGTAGACCGCCAGCTCGGCCTGCGCCGGCTGCGGACGAAGGCTCGGGAGCACCTCTCGAGCTCGCGCTGCATCTCGCCGGCGGTCTGGAAGCGGTCGTCGGGGTCGCGGGCGAGCGCTCGCATCACGAGCGCGTCGACCTCGCGCGGGACGGCGGGATCGAGGCCGCGCGGCCGGTCCATGCGGCCCTCGCGCACCGCCTCGAGGACCGAGATCTCGCTGTCGCCGGCGAACAGCCGCCGGCCGGTGAGCATCTCGAAAGGAGCAGCGCCGAGCGAGAAGATGTCCGAGCGCGCGTCGACCGGCCGGCCCCAGGCCTGCTCGGGCGACATGTACTGGAGCTTGCCCTTGAGCGCGCCCATCTGGGTCTGCGAGGCCTTCGACACCGCCTTGGCGATGCCGAAGTCGCACAGCTTGATGTCGCCTTCGTAGCAGATGAGCACGTTCTGCGGCGAGACGTCGCGGTGGACGAGGCCCAGCTCGCGGCCCTCGAAGTCCCGCTTGCGGTGGGCGTAGTCGAGCGCCGAGGCGAGCCGCGCGGCGATGAGCAGCGCGAGCCCCATGGGCCAGCGGGCCGTTCGCGCGCTGCGCGGCGGTTCAGGATCGAGCGCAGGTCCTTGCCCTCGACGTACTCCATGGCGATGTAGTAGTCGTCGCCGATCTTGCCGAGGTCGTAGATGTGGATGATGTTGTTGTGCTGGAGCTGCGCGGCGAGCTTCGCCTCGTCGATGAACATGGCGACGAAGTCGGCGTTGTCGGTGAGGTGCGGCAGGATCTTCTTGATCGCGACCGTCTTCTGGAAGCCCTCGACGCCCCGCATGCGCGCCTTCCAGACCTCGGCCATGCCGCCGATGGCGATCCGCTCGAGCAGCGTGTACTGGCCGAACTCGCGCGGACCGCCGGCGGCGCCGGCCGCAGGGTCTCGATGCGCTGGGTGCGGAAGGCGTCGCCCGCCCGACTTGCGCCCGACTTCGCGCTGGTCTTGGCGGGGTCTTGACCAGCTCATCGAGCCTGGAGAAATCGAGATCCTCTGCGCTTGAACTCGCCACTGCCGGTGCGGGACTTGTCGGCGGCAGACGCCGTGACCTCCTTGAGCAGCTCCTCCGGCTGCCCGCACCGACTTTGACGGCCGGTCGCTGGTCGGCGTCTCGGTACAGGTGCGGCGGCGGCGGCGCGTTGGCGGGCGCGCTGAGCACCGCCGGCGCGCTGGCGGCCGCGACCTGCGGGGCTTCGGCCTCGGACGGCTTCGGGGGGGCGCCTTGGGCTTCTTCTGCGGCTCGACCTTCGCCGCGGTGGGTGCTTCGGCCGGCGGCGCCTGTGCGGGCGGCGGCGCGGCGGCGACCGGCCGCGGCGGGACAACGGCCGGCGCTGCCGCGGGCCTGCTCTTCGGCAAATCGAGTCCGAGACAAGTGCGCGACAGCAGGGAATCGACGTCGCCCGACGAAGCCGCCTGCTGAGCGGGTCCGGCGGCGGGCTTGTCCAACATGCCGGAGAGAGTTTCTTCGACTTCTTTCCGACGCCGGTGGACGGCTCCGGGGCAGCCGGTGCCGGGGGCGGCGCAGCCGGCGCCGGGGGCGGCGCAGCGGGCGCGCTCTCGACTTCCGCGAGCATGTCCGAGAAAAGCTCCTG
>CAWGFP010000003.1:0-75861 GCA_963821905.1 Thermoanaerobaculia bacterium
GTTTCAAACGCATCCTTTGTAGTTTTCCGAGGGGGTCGTCATGGCGAAGCCGCGTTCGAAGGCTGTCGCGGGCGTTCACGATTTCGAGGTATTGGCGGCTTTTCGTTACGCGATGCGCCAATTCCTCCGTTTCAGCGAACAAGCGGCCCGCGGCCAGGGGCTGACACCACAACAGCACCAAGCGCTGCTCGCGGTGCGAGCCTTCCCGGGCGGGCACATCACCATCGGAGAGCTCGCCGAGCGTCTGCAGGTGCGTCATCACAGCGCGGTGGGGATGGTCGACCGGCTAACCGCCCTCGGCCTGGCCAGCCGCACGCCCGCCGACGACGACCGGCGGAAGGTGTACATCGTGCTGTCGGCGCGCGGCGCCAAGGCGCTCGACGCCCTCGCCACCACCCATCGCGACGAGCTCAAGCGTCTCGGGCCGCAGCTGCGGACGCTGCTCGATCAGCTCGGCCGGCCGCGCCGGCGGGGCTGACCGCGCTTGCGCTCGCCGCGGGCGCCCGCCTTGCCCGCCGGGACACCCCGCCGGGCACGCTCCATGAGCGCCAACTGGCTTTGGCGGAGGCCTCCCCGGCGCCGGGCCGGCGCTACCAGCTGCCGTCGGGGAGCTGGTCCCAGGCCTTGACGTTGTCGCGCGAGCTGCAGGTCGAGGACCGCGCGCAGCTCCTCCTGAAGCGCGGGTCCTCGACCGGCAGGCGATCCCTCCACCCGCCAGTCGAGGTTGCGCGACATCCAGTCGGCCGAGCCGATGAAGTACTCGGGCGCGCCGCCGTTGGCGAAGCAGAAGATGCGCGCGTGCTCCAGGAAGCGGCCGACGATGGTGATCACCCGGATCGTCTCGCTGCAGCCCGGGCAGCCCCGGGCGCAGCCGGCAGATGCCGCGCACGAGCGAGGTCGATCTCGACGCCCGCCGCGCGAGGCGTCGTAGAGCGCGCTCGATCATCTGCCGGTCCTCGAGCGCGTTCATCTTGGCGACGATGCGGCCGCCGCGGCCCGCCTTGCTGGTGCTCGATCTCGCGCTGCGATCAGGTCCAGGAAGCGCTGGCGCATGTTGATCGGCGCCACCAGCAGCTTCTTGAACGCGCGGCTGGTGGACGAAGCCGGTGAGCAGGTTGAACAGCTGCGCCACGTCGCTCGGCGATCGTCGGGCCGGCAGGTGAAGAGCCCGAAGTCGGTGTAGAGCTTGGCGGTCTCCGCGTTGTAGTTGCCGGTGGCGATGTGGGCGTAGCAGCGCAGCGCGTCGCTTCTCCTGGCGCACCACCAGGGCGACCTTGGCGTGGGTCTTCAAGCCCACCACGCCGTAGGCGACGTGGGCGCCGGCCTTCTCCAGCGGCTCGGCCCACTCGATGTTGCGCCGCCTCGTCGAAGCGCGCCTTGATCTCCACCGTCACCGCCACCTGCTTGCGCGCCTCGGCGGCCGCGGATCAGCGCGCGCATGTTCGGCGAGTCGGCCGAGGTGCGGTAGAGCGTCTGCTTGATCGCCAGCACCGCCGGATCGGCCGCCGCGACCTCGATGAAGCGCTGCACGCTGGTGGCGAAGGAGTCGTACGGGTGGTGGACCAGGATGTCGCCGCGCCGCGAGGTCGGCGAAGAGGTCCGCCGGCTCGCCGTCCGGGCTCGTGCGAGCCGCGGGTGGGTCACCGGCGCCCAGGGCGCGGTAGCGCAGCGACGGCGAGCGGCAGGTCGAGCGAGCGGCATCAGGTCGCGCGAGGGCGAGCGGCGGCGGCATCTCGAAGACCTCCTCGGCCGCCGACCTCGAGCTCCTCGGCGAGCAGGTCGCGCATCCACTGCGGCATGCTTCGGCCCACCTCCAGGCGCACGACGGTGGCGAAGCGGCGCTCGCGCAGCTCCTCCTGGATCGACCTCCAGCAGGTCGTCGGCCGTCTCCTCGTTGCGCTGCACGTCGGCGTTGCGAGTGACCCGGAAGGGGTGGGACTCGACGATCTCCATGCCGGGGAAGAGCTGGTCGAGGTTGTGGGCGATGACCTCCTCCAGCGGCACGAAGCGCAGCGATCTGCGGCAGCTGGATCCAGCGCGGCAGGATGTGCGGCACCTTGACCCGGGCGAAGCGCTGCTCGGCCGTCTCCGGATGCCGCACCGCGACGGCCAGCGACAGGCTGAGGTTCGAGATGAACGGGAACGGGTGGGCGGGATCGACGCGCCAGCGGCGTCAGGATCGGGAACACCGAGCTGCTCGAAGAACTGCCGTCAGCTGCGCGCCGCTCGCCGGCCTCGAGCTCGTCCCAGCGCAGCGATCTCCAGCCCGTGCTGGCGCAGGGCCGGCAGCAGCTCCTCGGAGCAGACGCCGCTGCTGCTCGGCGACCAGCGGCCGCACCGCGGCGTCGATCGTCGCGAGTTGCTGGCGCGGCGTGCGGCCGTCCGGCGACAGCTCGCGCACGTTGCAGGCGAGCTGCTGCTTCAGGCCGCCGACCCGCTTCATGAAGAACTCGTCGAGGTTGGAGTCGAAGATGGCGACGAACTTCAGCCGCTCGAGCAGCGGGTTCGCGGGTCCTCGGCCTCGGCCAGCACCCGGCGTTGAACTCCAGCCAGGACAGCTCGCGGTTGAGGAGCAGCGCGGCGTCCTGCGCCGGCGGGCGCGGGGATGCGAGCGGTCTCGCGTTCGGGTTCGGCCATGGCTGGACTTCGTAGACGGGCAGAGGAGCAGCGGTATCTTGACCACCGCGGCGTTCGGCGGCGCCACGAGAGTCACAGCATCGCTACGTCTGCGGGCCACGGATCGCCACGCTGCCTCCATGGCGCTGCGATGGCGGCTGGTCCGCGACGCGGGCCAAAACGGCGATGGCTCGGCCCGCCGGACCTCCGCCCGCGCGGAAGACCGCCGCCCGCCCATGTCCGCCGGTGCCCGCCGGCGAGCGCCTGGCGGCGATCGACATCGGCTCGAACTCCATCCACATGGTGGTCGTCGAGCGTGCGCGCCGGCGGCGGCTACCGCGTGCTCGACCGCGAGCGCGACATGGTGCGCCTGGGACGCAGCGGCCTCGGCCGCGGGCGCGCTCTCCGAGGGCGCCATGCGACGACGGCCTGGTGGCGCTGCCAAGATGACCACCCTGGCCCGGCTCAAGGGGGCCGACGCGCATAGTGGCGGTGGCGACCAGCGCCGTGCGCGAAGCCGGCCAACGGCGACGATTTCCTCGCCCGGGTCAGGGCCCGGACCGGGCTCGAGGTTCGCAGCTCCTCGACCGGCGTCGAGGAGGGCCGGCTGATCTACCGCGCGGTGCGCGAGGCGGTGGACCTCGGACGCCGGGCGGCCGCTCATCGTCGATGTCGGCGGCGGCTCGCACGGAGTGGATCGCCACCCGCGCCGGCGAGCTCGGGCAGGTGGTGAGCCTGACCCTCGGCTCGCTGCGCTGCGCCGGCAGATCTCGAGGGCGACCCGCCCGCGGCGCGCTCGCTCGACGCGCTGCGGCGACGCATCCGGCGCATCGGCTGCGCGGGTTCGCGCCGCGCGCGCCCGCTCGATCGAGCTCGTGGCCACCTCCGGCACCGCGGTGTGCGTGCGCCGACCTGATCGATCACTTCGGCGGCCGCGACTGGAAGTCGCGCGGCGGCGTGCTGCGCGAGGTGCGCAAGCGCGACCTACGGCTCTCGTTCGAGCGGCTCGCCGCGTTCAACCGCCGCCAGCTCGCCGGCTGCCGCCGGTCGGCGGCCCGCGCTCCGAATCGATCCTCGCCGGCGCCGTCCTGCTCGAGGAGCTGGTGCGCCACGCGGGCGTGGAGCGCTTCGCGGTTTCCGATCGCGCCCTGCGCGAAGGCCTGGTGCTCGCGGCCATGGCAGCCGACCCGTCGATCGCGCACCCGCCGACGTGCGCGGCCGCCAGGTCCGCCAGCTCGCCGAGCGCTCGCCCAGCGTGCTGCTGCACGCCGAGCAGACCGCCCGGCTGGCGCTGCGGCTGTTCGACATCACGCCCTCGCTCCACGGCCTGGGACCGCGTGAGCGCGAATGGCTGGAGCACGCCGCCCTGCTCCACGACGTCGGCTACGCAGTCGACTACGAGCGCCACCACAAGCACGGCTACTACCTGATCACCAACGCCGCGCTCGACGCCTTCGATCCGCGAGAGATCGAGGTCATCGCCCACGTCGTGCGCTACCACCGCGGCGCGCGCCCTCTTCGCGACACGCCTCGTTCGCGCTGCTGCGCGGCTGGCAGCGGCGCACGGTCGAGGCGCTGGCGGCTCTCCTGCGCCTGGCCGACGCGCTCGACCGCAGCCACGCCAGGCGGGTCGAGGAGATCTACTGCGCGATCCGCAGGAAGCGGGTACGCATCGAAGTCGTCTCGCCCTGGGACGTAACGCTCGAGCTCGACACCGCGCGCTCGCGCAGCGACCTCTTCGAGCGCGTCTTCGACCGCAAGGTGGAGGTTCGCCAGGGCCTGCGCGAGGCGAAAGCCAAATAGCCTCGCAGGCTCAGAGGGCGCGGATCTGAGTTCTTTCAGGTCCCGCGACCAGGGCTTCGGTCAACAGCCGGTCGATCGCCGCCGCCGCGTTCTCACCCAGCCACTCGTTTTCCAGTGCGCCGTGGAGCTCGTTCTGCCGCTGGCGCAGTGCGTCGAGCAGCGACCACCACGACACGCCGCCGCGACGGCGCTCGCTGCGGAACTCGTCGCTCGCGACGCCGCGCTCTACCGCGAGCTCCGCGAGCCGGCGGGCTCGCTCACGAGCCTCGCGGCCGGCGACCCTGGCGACCCGCCTCATCAAACCGTGGACATCGTGCAGCTCGCCGAGCAGGTCCTGGAGAGTCTTCAGCCGGGCGAGCGGACGGCGCGCGCTGGGCGCGGCGATCTCGACACCGTAGCGCAAGCGCTTGCCGGCGATGCGGGCCTCGTGGGCACCCTCTTCGTCGCCCGGGCGCTCGATCGCTGACAGACGCTTCGCCAGGTCCGCGCCGAGCTCGCGCACGCGGCGGGCGGCCAACGCCCCGAACGTTTCCTGGTCCGGCGGCGCGTCGAGGCGCACGGTGTAGCTGGCGAGCTCTTCCCGCAGGCGGGAGGCGGCGCGGTCGAAGCGACGCGCCGCAGCAGCAAGCTCACCCTGCTCCTTTTCGAGCTTTGCGCCGAGCTCGCCGATCAGGGCGCGTGCCGCCCGAAGCGCCGAGGGCGACAGGTTTGCCTGCGCCGCGCTCAGCCATTCGCCTTGCGCTTCGGCGTCGCGGCCTGGCCCGGTCGCCGAAGCGATCTCACCCCAGCGCCGCCGGCTGCGCTTGTCGCCGGCCGTGCCGAGCTCGGGAGTGAAGGTACGCAGGGCGCTGCGCAATCGACGGACAGCGACGCGGAAGTCGTGCAGCGCTTCGGCGTCGCCACCGGCGCGCAAGCGCTCGCGCGCCGCCTGCGCCCGCTCGAGCAGATCGAGCGTCACCCGCCGGGAGCCCTCCTGCGGCGTATCCTCGAGCCAGGAATCCGGTCGATTCATCGCCGTAGCCGGCGCAAGACGCGGGGTGGCGCCAGCCAGAGGAGCCGGGCCTGGCGCGCGGCTGGCTTGTCGAGATCGAGCAGACACGCCGCGCCCTTCCCCAGCTCGACGACCGCGCGCGTCGACCCGCAGAGCAGCCACGAAACCAGACCACTCAGATGCGGCTCGTGTCCGACCACCGCGACGGAGGAAGCGGCGGGTTGACGTTCCAGCCACGGCATGAGCTCCGACGGCGGCGAGCCCGGGGAAAGCGCTTCGACGGTCTCGAGGGTCGAGCTGTCGAACGCCTCGGCGAGGATTTCGGCGGTTTCCAGCGCACGCTGCAGGGGGCTGGTGGCGATCGCGTCGAGACGCTCGATCAGACGCCGCAACCCGGTGGCGCCGTCGCGCATCTTGCGACGCCCTTCGTCGGTCAGCGGCCGCTCGTCGTCCGGGCGACCACTCTGCGCAAAGACGATCTTGTCGCCGGCGGGAGCGTGGCGTACCACCAGAAGCTGCACCGCGGAGCCCTCCTCCGAGTCCGGCGGCAAGGTACCACAAGCGAATGCTCTGACGCGCCGCCGTAACCTTCTTGTCACCGTACCGCTGCCGGAGCAGCGCCGACGGCCGCGATCCCGCTGCTACACTGCCGCCCACACCCAGCGCTCGCTCGTCATGCCCGCCCGGTCCCCCCTTCTCGCCCGACTCCAGCTCGCCGTCCTCGTACCGACCGCGATCGCGCTCGTCGCGATGGCAGTGCTGACCGGCATTCTGGAGCTGCAAGTGATTCGCGAAGGCTCCGCCGCCCAGCTCGCCGAAGTCACTCGCCTCCTGCTGCCGACGGTTTCCGAGCGCGTCGCTCGTCGCGACCCGGTGGAGCTCGAGCGTTGGGCCACCGCACTCGTCCGCGGCACCAATCTGCGATTGACCGTCATCGACGGCCGGGGTTCGGTTCTGGCGGACAGCGCGCGCAGCCCAGACGAGCTGGCGCGGATGGAGAATCACCTCGACCGGCCGGAGGTGCGGGCGGCGCTCGACCGCGGCTCCGGCACCGCCACGCGCCGCAGCGACACGACCGGGGTCGAATACGTCTACGCCGCGCAGACTTTCACCGTCGGGCAGGGTGAGCTGGTGGTGGTGCGCGTCGCCCAGCCGCTCACCCATCTCGGCAGCCTCTACGGCAAGTTCTGGAAGAGCCTTCTGCTCGCCAGTCTCGCGGGCCTGGCGAGCGCCGCGCTGGTCGTGATCTGGCTGCGACACCGGCTGCTGGCGCCGCTCGCCGGCGCCGCGGATGGCGCCCACCGTCTGGCCAGCGGGGATCTCGACCACCGTCTGCCGCTGCCGGAGGAACCGGAGGCTGCCAGGCTGGCGGCAGCCATCAACCGGCTGGCAGACCGTGTGGCCGAACAGGTGCGCGCCGCCGAGGCGGAGCGCGATCACCTGCGGGAAGTGCTGGCCAGCATGTCGGAGGGAGTGCTGGTCACCGGGCCCGACAGCCGCGCGCGGCTCGCCAATACGGCCTTTCGCGACCTGTTCGCCTTGCAGAGCGAACCCTCGGGGCAAACGCCGCTCGAGATCGCCCGCCAGCCGCTGCTCGATGACCTGGTACGGCGTACGGCGCGTGAAGGCCGAGCCGGCTCGGGCAGCGTCGACCTCGAGGACCCCGAGCGCCGCACCATCGCGCTGACCAGCGCGCCGCTTTCGCGCGACGGCGGCGTGGTGGTGGTGGCGCGCGACGTCAGCCCATTCGCCCGCGTCGCCGAGATGCGACGCGATTTCGTGGCCAACGTCTCGCACGAGCTCAAGACGCCGCTGTCTGCGATCCGCGGCTACGCCGAGACCCTGCGCGAAGGCGCCCTCGACGATCCGCCGGCGAGCCGCCGCTTCGTCGAACGCATCCTGGCGCAGTGCCGCGCGGCTGCAGGCCCTGCTCGACGACCTGCTCACCCTGTCGCGGCTCGAGAGCGTCGACGCAGACGCCGGCCTACGAGACCGGTCGACCTCGACGCCCTGGCCGAGCGCGCCGTCGAGCTGGTCTGCGGCCGCAGCGCGAGGCAGCGCGGCTCGACCCTCGAGTCGAGCGGCAGCGCCGGCTCGGTGATGGGCGACCCCGACGGCCTCGAGCGCGTGCTGGTCAACCTGCTCGACAACGCGATCAAGTACAACCGCGCCGGGGGCAGCGTCACGGTGCGCCTCGCGGTCCTCGACGGCCACGCGACCATCGAGGTGGAGGACACCGGCATCGGCATCCCGCCCGACACCCTGCCGCGGATCTTCGAGCGCTTCTACCGCGTCGACAAGGGTCGCAGCCGCGACCAGGGCGGCACCGGACTGGGCCTCGCCATCGTCAAGCACGTCGCCCAGACCCACGGCGGCAAGGTCGACGTCGAAAGCGAGCTCGGCAAGGGCACCCGCTTCAAGGTCACCTTGCCGCGGCGTCCCGCCCGCCCCTGAATTCTACTTAGCCGAAGCGGCCGGTGATGTAGTCCTCGGTCTGCTTCTTCATCGGGTTGATGAAGATCTTCTCGGTCGCGCCGTACTCGATCAGCTCGCCCAGGTAGAGGAAGGCGGTGTAGTCGGAGACGCGCGAGGCCTGCTGCATGTTGTGGGTGACGATGACCAGCGTGTACTGCGTCTTCAGGTCCTGCATCAGCTCCTCGATCTTGCGCGGTGGCGATCGGGTCGAGCGCCGAGCAGGGCTCGTCGAGCAGGATGACCTCGGGCTCGACCGCGATCGCGCGCGCGATGCAGAGGCGCTGCTGCTGGCCGCCGGACAGGCCGAGCGCGCTGTCGTCGAGGCGGTCCTTGACCTCGTCCCAGAGCGCCGCGCCGCGCAGGCTCTTCTCGACGATCTCGTCGAGCTCGCGCTTGCGGTTGATGCCCTGGATGCGGCAGCCGTAGGCGACGTTCTCGTAGATCGACTTGGGGAACGGGTTCGACTTCTGGAACACCATGCCGATCCGCTTGCGCAGCGCGTTGACGTCGAGCCGCGGGTCGAAGATGCTGCTGCCCTCGAAGCGGATGTCGCCCTCGATGCGCACGCCGTCGATCAGGTCGTTCAGGCGGTTGATGCAGCGCAGCAGCGTCGACTTGCCGCAGCCCGAGGGGCCGATGAAGGCGGTGATCTGCTTCTCCGGGATCTCGAGCGAGATGCTCGTGCAGCGCCTGCTTGGCGCCGTACCAGAGCGACAGCCGCTCGATCTCGAGGATCGGGTTCTCGATCGGCGGATCGGAGCGCCGGATCGGCGCCGCGTCGGGCGTGGAGCGGCCCGGCGCGGTCCGCCGAGTGCGGGCGGTGGCGTTGCGATGGTCACGGCGGTCTCCTCGGCATGCTCTCGGTCATCGTCTCGGCATCAGACCGCGCTGCCGGCGTACTTGCGGCGCAGGTGGTTGCGCAGCGAGATCGCGACCAGGTTCATCACCGTCACCACCACGATCAGCAGCAGCGCGGTGGCGAACACCAGCGGCTTGGTGGCCTCGACGTTGGGGCTCTGGAAGCCGACGTCGTAGATGTGGAAGCCCAGGTGCATGAACTTGCGCTCGAGGTGGACGAACGGGCAGTCGGCCGTCGACCGGCAGCGTCGGCGCGAGCTTGACCATGCCGACGATCATCAGCGGCGCCACCTCGCCGGCGGCGCGCGCCATGGCCAGGATCATGCCGGTGAGGATGCCGGGCGCCGCGGCCGGCAGCACCACGCTGCCAGATGGTCTCGAACTTGGTGGCGCCGAGCGCGAGCGAGCCCTCGCGCACGATGCGCGGCACCGCGGCGAGGCCCTCTTCGGTGGCGACGATCACCACCGGCACGGTGAGCAGCGCGAGCGTCAGCGCGGCCCAGAGGATGCCGCCGGTGCCGAAGGTCGGCGTCGGCAGCGCCTCGGGATAGAACAGCCGGTCGATCGAGCCGCCGATCAGGTAGACGAAGAAGCCGAGGCCGAAGACGCCGAAGACGATCGAGGGCACGCCGGCCAGGTTGTTGACCGCGATGCGCACCATGCGCACCAGCAGCCCCTGCTTGGCGTACTCGCGCAGGTAGAGCGCCGCCAGCACGCCGAGCGGCGCCACCGCGAACGACATCAGGAAGACCATCATCACGGTGCCGAAGATCGCCGGGAAGATGCCGCCCTCGGTGTTCGACTCGCGCGGGTCGTCGGCGACGAACTCCCAGCACGCGCGCAGCGTAGAGCCCGAGCTTGCCGCAGCGCGCCCAGCTCGTTGGGCCGGATCGCGCGCACGACGTCGCCGACCGGCATCTCCTTGCGTCTCGCCGTCGGCGGTCTCGCATGCACCAGCGTCTCGGCCTCGAGCTCCTCGCGCAGCTGCGAACAGGCGCGTCGGCGAGCTGCTCGTACTCGGCCTCGCGCTCGGCGAGCTGCGGCGGTCGAGCTCGGCGCTGCGCGGCGCGCGCTCTCGGCCGCCGGCAGGTCCTGCGAGCTCGAGCGCCGCGCGGTCGCAGGCGCAGCTGCTCGATCTCGTAGTTGACGTCGCCGATCGCGCCCCTTCTCGAGCTCGCGCGATCGCGCTCGCGCTGCGCCGCCTTCTGCGTCGTGCAGCGGCGCCGAAGCGCCTGCCAGACGTCGTCGCGGCCGCTGGCCAGCACCTTGTCGCCGTCGCCGCAGCTCGCCATGCGAGCCGTAGAAGTTGCCCCACTCCAGCCGCTCGAGCAGCACCGCGTCGGCGGGCGTGCGCGCGCGGCGATGTCGCTCTCGTCGATCCAGACGAAGTCGAGCCCGCTCGAGGTCGCGGTTGCCGATCTTCGAGCTGCAGGCGGTGCGGTCGCTTCGGCGCGGCCGTGCCCGCTCCGCTGCCGGCCGGCGCTCGGATCTCGCGCTCGCCAGATCTCGCCGAGCAGCTCGCGGCCGTCGGTGAGCGTCAGGAGCTCGAGGCAGGTCGCTTCTGCCAGAAGTAGCCGCCAGGCCCTAGCACGCCGATGCAGCAGCCAGGACGCCGAGCGACCAGCAGCAGGTTGAGCGCCAGCGCGCCGCCGCAAGCGCGGTCGAGCGAGTCGCCCGAGACGCGTCGCCGTCGACGCCTTCGGATCTGCGCGCGTTGCGCTCATCACAGCTCGCGCGTACCGCTCGCGCAGCCGCTGGCGCACCAGCTCGGCCGCGGTGTTGACCACGAAGGTCAGCGACGAAGAGGAGCAGCGCGGCGAGGAACAGCGTGCGGTAGAGCGTGCCGCCGTGCGGCGCCTCGGGGATCTCGACCGCGATGTTGGCCGACAGGGTGCGGAAGCCGTTGAACGGGTTCCAGTCCATGATCGGCGTGTTGCCGGTCGCCATGAGCACGATCATGGTCTCGCCGACCGCGCGGCCGAAGCCGATCATGATCGCCGAGAAGATGCCCGGGCTGGCGGTCGGCAGCACCACCCGGGTCACCGTCTGCCAGCGGTTGGCGCCGAGCGCGAGCGAGCCGGCGACCAGGTTGCGCGGCACGTTCGAGAAGGCGTCCTCGGCGATGGCGAAGATGATCGGGATCACGGCGAAGCCCATCGCCAGGCCGACCACGACGGCGTTGCGCTGGTCGTAGGCGCAGGCCGGTCGCCTCGCAGCAGCCAGGCCTGGAAGTTGCCGCCGAAGGCGAGCCGCTCGAAGCGCGGGCGAGAGCTGCGAGGCAGAGCCAGATGCCGAGCGCCAGCACGACGACGAAGAGGAACGACCTCGGTGCCGGCCGGGAAGCGGCCGCGGAAGCGCGCGCGGCAGCCGGTGCCACAGGCCAGCCGGCGACGAGCACAGCGAGCGGCAGCACGACCAGCATCAGGACGCAGCGCCGGGAACGCCCGCTCGATGCGCGGCGCCAGCCAGAGCCCGGCGAGGAAGCCGAGCACCACGCTGGGCAGCGCCGCCATGATCTCGACCGTCGGCTTGACGACGCGCTTGTAGGCCGGGTGCATGAACTGCGAGGCGTACATCGCGCCGAGGACGCCGAGCGGGATGGCGAGCAGCAGCGAGTAGAAGGTCCCCTTGAGCGTGCCGACGAGCAGCGGCGTCAGCGCGAGCTTGGGCTCGAAGTCGTCGGTGCCGCCGGTCGACTGCCAGACGTAGCTCGGGCTCGTCGTAGCCCTCGTACCAGACCTTGCCGAAGAGCGCCGCCAGGAGACCTCGGGATGCGGGTTGTCGATCGTCGAGCTCGGCCAGCCTGACCGCTCGCCGGCGAGCATAGGCGCCGTCGCCCTTGGGCGAATAGAGCAAGGCGCCGTGGCTCCGGGCAGCGGCGACTGGCCCGCTCCACAGCGGTGCGCTCGGAGGTCGAGTAGTAGAGCCCGAGCTCGCCGCCCTGCGTCGTGCGGCCAGGAAGCCCTTGTTGCGCACCGACGGCGCGAGCAGGCGGATGGCGCCGCGAGTGGCGGGCGAAGTCGCGGACCCGGGTCAGGCGTGACGTCGTCCTCGTCCCGTCGCGCACCGGGAACCAGACGCGACAGCGCGCCGTCGTCCTGGCCGACGACCAGCGAGCGGCCGCCGATCAGCAAGGTCAGGGCGGTGACCGCGGCGCCGCCGGCGGAAGCGACCGCGCGGCTGCGCCGGGCTCGCCGTCGACGAGCGGCCACCAGCAGGAGCTCGCCGCTGGCGGTGCCGCCGAAGAGGTGCGCGCCGATCGCGGTCGATCACCAGGGCGGTCAGCGGTCGGCGTCGGCGCGGACTCGACTCGCGCGTCGACGATCTCGCGTCGTCTCGCCGGTCATCGCGTTCTCGCTCGACTCGGCGCGTCGACCACGCGCGAGCGTGCCGTCCGGCGAGCTGCGCCGCGGCGCGGCCGCCGCGCCGTCGGTGCTGGCCCGAGCGGCCGAAGGCGCCGACCGCGCGGCCGTTCGGGATCGAGCTCGAGCACGACCGGCTCGCCGAGCCGCGGCGCTCGACCTGCGCGCGTCGGCGCCGTCGAACGTGACGTCGAAGGCGACCGGTGACCAGCGACGACGCGG
Organism: Thermoanaerobaculia bacterium; assembly: GCA_963821905.1. Taxonomy (GTDB): domain Bacteria; phylum Acidobacteriota; class Thermoanaerobaculia; order Multivoradales; family JAGPDF01; genus CAWGFP01. The sequence goes on from CAWGFP010000003.1 coordinate 12,328, forward strand.
CCGTCGGCGGTGGCGCGCGGCGAGAGCCGGCGACCGCCGGCGGCGCTGCGCGCGCCAGTCGGAGCGGCGCGGCCGCCGCGTCGGCGTCGGCGAGCGAGCGCGGCTGCTCGCAGTCTCGGCCGTCGGCCAGCGCACGGCACGCACCAGCCCGTCGCCGCCAGGGCGCCGACGTGGCTGCGGTGCTCGTCGACCGAGCAAGCGCCGTCGGCGCGGCCGGGCAGCGGCATCGCGCCGGCGCCGGCGACACGCGCGCCGGCGCGTCAGCGGGCAGCACCTCGGCGACGATGAAGACAGGATGCCCAGGATGCTGGCGATGATCGCCAGCCGCCCGCGGTGACGAGCCAGCGCGCCGCGCGGTCGAGCGACCAGGCGCCGGCGGCGGCGACGTCGGTGCGGCGCGCGGCCGCGCCGGTCGGCGGGCTCGAGCTGTCGCTGGAGCCGTGCTCCACTCGGCAGAGCCGTGCGGTCCGCGGCGCGAAGACGTCCGGCCGGACGCGTCTCCGAGTCGCCGGACGTCGGTGCGACTTACTGGAGCTTCGCCAGCTCTTCGCTGGCGATCTTCGCCGGTGAGCGGCAGGTAGCCGTCCTTGACCACGATCTCCTGGCCCTCCTTGCGACAGCACGAACTTCACGAACTCGCGCGACCAGCGGATCGAGCGGCTTGTTGGGCGCCTTGTTGACGTAGACGTAGAGGAAGCGCGCCAGCGGGTACTTGCCGGAGTAGACGTCGTCCGGGTCGGTGCCGAAGAACGGTGCCGCCGTCCTTGGCGGCGAGCGTGCAGCGGCTTGCACGCCCGAGGTCTGGTAGCCGATGCCGCTGTAGCCGATGCCGAGCTGGTCCTCGGTGACGCCCTGCACCACCGACGCCGAGCCCGGCTGCTCCTTGACCGTGTCCTTGTAGTCGCCCTTGCAGAGCGCGTGCTCCTTGAAGAAGCCGTAGGTGCCGGAGGCCGAGTTGCGGCCGTAGAGGCTGATCGGCTTGCTGGCCCAGTCGCCGGCCGAGGCCGAGCTGGCCCCAGTTGGCGATCGTCCTTGCCGCCGCAGCTTGCGGGTCTTCGAGAAGATCGCGTCGACCTGCTGCAGGGTCAGCTGCTCGAGCGGGTTGTCCTTGTTGACGTAGACCGCGAGCGCGTCGACCGCGACGCGGATCGCGGTCGGCTTGTAGCCGTACTTCTTCTCGAAGTCGTCGATCTCCTCGGCCTTCATCGCGCGGCTCATCGGGCCGAGCTGCGCGGTGCCGGCGATCAGCGCCGGCGGCGCGGTCGAGGAGCCCTTGCCCTCGATCTGGATGCGCACGTTCGGGTACTGCTTCTGGAAGCCCTCGGCCCACAGCGTCATCAGGTTGTTGAGCGTGTCGGAGCCGATCGAGTTGAGGTTGCCCGAGACGCCGCTGGTCTTCGAGTAGGCGGCGATCGCGGCGTCGACCTGCACCGCCTGGGCGTCGACAGCCGGCGCCGGCGACACAGGGCGGCGGCGACGCCGAGTCGGAGTTCGTCGGTTCTCCTTCATGCGCATGCTCTCCTTGGGCCTGGTCCTGGCGGAGCGCCGACCTGCGCGGGCTCCTCGGCGCGAGTGTGAGGCCGTCGCAACCGGCCGGTTGCAGAGGGGGAACGGAGTGTGACAGCGGTGTGACAGCGGGCCCGGAATCGCGTGCGATCGCCGCTCACGAGTTCGGGCTCGCCTGTCGAATGCCGGATGTCGCGCCCTTCGACGTAGTAGATGACGTCTTCGGCGATGTTGGTGGCATGGTCGGCGATGCGCTCGAGGTTGCGCGCGATCGAGCAGCAGGTGGAGCGCCCGGGTGACCGTCTTGGGGTCTTCGATCATGTAAGCTGAGCAGCTCGCGGAAGAGCTGCTTGTAGAGGCCGTCCACCTCGTCGTCGCGCCTGCAGACTTCGAGCGCCCGGGCGGCGTCGCGGCTGACGAAGCTGTCGAGCGCGTCGCGCACCATCTCGCGCGCTGATCTGGGCCATGCGCGGCAGATCGATGTAGGGCTTGAGCTGTGGCTCCTGGTTGAGAATCTCTACCGCTTGCGCGATGTTCACCGCCGAGTCGCCCATCCGTTCGAGGTCGGTTTCGATCTTCATCACCGCCACCAGGAACCGCAGGTCGCTCGCCGTCGGCTGGCGGGTGGCGAGCAGGGTGTGGCAGTCCTCGTCGATCTGCTTCTCCAGCAGGTCGACTTCGCGGTCGGTCTCGATCACGGCTGTCGGCGTGCACCTGGTCGCGCTCGACCAGGGCCTGCATGGCGCCGCCGATCATGCCCTCCACCAGTCCGCCCATGCGCAGCAGCGACTGGCGGACGCGGCTCATGTCTTGATCCAGATGTCGTTCCATCTTGGGAGTGTACTCCGTAAAAAGACCGGCCAGGACGCCGTTGCAGGCAAGCGGCGTCCCGGCCGGGAGGGAGCTCTAGAAGGTGAAATAGAGGGTCAGCCGGACCAGCGTGTCGTCTTCGGGGTCGGCAGCGCTGGTGACCGACTTGTATTTCACGTGTTCGACGTTGGGAATGAGGTTGATCTTGGGGCCGATCGTCCAGTCGACGCCGACGATGTAGAGCTCAGACTCGGCGGTGTTGACCATCGGCAGGTAGGCGATACCCGAGGCGCCCGGGTTGGGATCCATCACGTTGTCGTAGCGCGCCAGCAAACTGACCGTGGGCCTGACCTTGAAGACCACGAAGCCCGAGACCAGATCGATGTCGATGTCGGCGCGGCCGGGCTGGCTGCGAGTCTGACTGGTGTACTGCCCACCGAAGCGACCCCAGCCACCGGAGAAGCCGACGAAGCCCTGGTAGGTCGTGCGCTCTTCGTCCGCCGAGCGGTCTTCCTTGTCGCCGTAGACCTCGAAGAAGAGGTTGCTCGACGGATACCAACCGAGCGACAAGTAAGCCGCCTGACCCTCGTTATTCTCCTGCGGCACGTTGCCGCCGTTGGCGTACATGGCGTGATACTTGAACCTGCCGCCGGTGAATGCGCCCTTGAAACCCACGCCGAGATCGCGCGAGCCCTGCAGGCGCTGCAGATCGACCGGGGTCTTCTCGACCGAGCGATAGCCCCAGAAGTTCTCGATCACCTCGAAGGTGGGCGGCGGTGAGATGCCGGCGATCACCGAGAAGGCGTCGCTACGCTTGTAGTTCAGGTAGGCGTCCTTGACGAACGGCGTGATGGGAGTGGTAGTGGTGAAGTCACCGGGGCTGTTCATCTCGAAACGCAACCGCGAGCTGAACTTGCTGTTGAAGGTGTAGTCGGCGGTGAGGTAAGCGCGCCGAATCCAGAAGCCGCCGTCGATGGCCTGCGCCGCCGGCAGGTGGTGATCGACGATGGCGTAGGCATCGCCGAAGATGTAGCCGCCGACCTTCATCTTGTTGTACCAGGCGCCCGGGTCGTAGACCGGCGTCGCCGGCTTCGGCGTCGGCCGGTCGTAGCCCGGCAGATTGTGGCGGAACAGGTAGAGGTCGATTGCGGTCTCGTTTTCGGCGACCACGGTCTCGCCGTTGGGTCCGCGGCCGATCAGGGTGATCGCAATGCCCATGTCGCCGGACTCCTGCCAGAGGGCGTACTTCTCCGGCGTGTTGAAGACATAGACCCGGCCGTCCTTCTCGACCTCCTGGTAGTACAAACCCATGATCTGACCCTGGGCTGCGGGTGGCGGCGCCATCACGGCCAGCGCCAGGGCGCCGGCCAGCAGAAGTGCGATTCGACGCATTTGCGATCTCTCCTCTTCCCTCGTTGGCTACATGGAGGCGCCGCGGGCGCCTGCGAAACGTTACCGAGGCAGAGGCTAGAAAGAAGGCCCGTCGGAGGCGCGGCGGATCTGTGACAGACGTGCAACAGGCGCCGCGGCGGTCACACTTTGGACTCCGGCCGCCTATCTCGGATGGCGGGCGAATGCACGCCCCCGATTCGAGGAGACTCCCGATGCGTAGAAAGCTGGCTTGGTTGGCGCTGGCGGCGGTTCTGGCAGTGCCGGCGTCGCTGGCCTGGGCGGCGGCCGGTGGCGAGACGGACACGAAGGAGCACTCGTCCTGCTGCTGCTGCGACACCTCCTGTCCCAAGAAGTAGGCTCCACCGGGTGGAGCGCAGCGAACGAGACACTCTGCAGCGCGACATGGTTGCGCTCGCGGACGGCGACCGCGAGGCGTTCCACCCGGTATTCGTGCGTCTCTGGCCCTTGCTGCGCGGCTTCGCGGCGCGGGCGCTCGACGACCGCGACGCCGACGATGTGGCGCAGGAGGCTCTACTGCGCGTCTTCTCGCGGGCGAGCGAGTTCGACCGCGAGCGCGACGCGCTCTCTTGGGTTTTGGGCATCGCCGCCTACGAGGTCCGCACCGCCCGCCAACGCCGTCGCCGGCGCCGGGAGAACGCGGGCCAGCCGATTCCCGAACGTCCGGCGAAGGAGCCCTCCGCCGAGACCGCGGTGATGCGCTCGGAAGCGGAGCGTCAGCTGGCCGACGCCCTCGCCACCCTGCGCCCCGAGGAATGCGCCACGCTACTCGCCTACGCCCGTGGCGAGCGCCCGAGCCTGCCCGGACCGACCTTCCGCAAACGCGTGGAGAGGGCGCTGCGCCGATTGCGCTCCGCCTGGAGGACAGCCCATGGAATCGATTGAGCTCGCCGGCTTCGCCCGCTCCACCTACGAACGCGGGCGCTGGCTGTGGGCGTCCCGCCGCGGCATCGCCGCGGCGGGTGCGGCGGCGCTGACCCTCTACGCTTGCCCGCACGCGGCCAGCGCGGCGGTTTGCATCACCGGGCTGGGCATCGCAGTGACGGCTTTCCTGGCCCGCGGTCAGGCGTCCGCGGCCGGGGCGCGCCTCGGCATGATCGCCGGCCTGGCGCCATGCTTCCTGCCCGCACTCCTCCGGCTCACCGGTCTGTGCACCCTCAGCGGCGGCGGCGATCTCTCGATGCTGGCCTGCGCTACCGGCGGGTTGCTGGCGGGGATCGTGCTCGGAGCCAGCGTCACTCCCGGCCGGCCCCCCGCGTTCTGGCTTGCGGCCGGGACCGTCGTGCTCCTCGCCGGCGGCGTGGGGTGTCTGCCAGTGGGCGTGCTGGGACTCGGCGGATTGGTCCTCGGCACGGCATTGGGCGTCGCGCCGGCGTTGGTGCGACGACTGGCTTGAAAGGTTTACGACTTGCCCGGGTCTGACTTCAGGGAATGCCGCATTCGGCCCAGCAGGACGTTGAGAAAGTTGTCGCGTCCGAGGAACCCGAAAACCGGCGACCGGCGACTGCCCAGATCCTTGCGCAGAGTGACCAGCTCGCTATGGTCGGGATCGATCTGCAGGCCGCGAGTGATCGCCTCGATCGCCTTCTTGCGGTTGCCGTTGAGCAACAGCGTGCGTGCCAGGTTGAGCTGGTTGTCGGGCTGGTAGAACTCGACCTTCACCGCGTGCTCGCACAGCGCCAGGCCTTCGCGGCGCTTGCCCTTGAACTTGGCGATGCCGTAGCCGAGGTACGAATACATCAGGCTCGACACCTCGCCCGAGCTCTTGCGGTCCGCGGCGGCGGCCAATCGCTCGATGCCCTGGTTCCAGTGTCCCTCGCGACAGAGGGTGACGCCTTCGCTGATCAGACGTGCGATATCCACCGAGTGAATTCTCGCTCCGGATGCTAATCGACCGTCCGACATGAGGCAAACCCTCTGCGAGAACCGTGCCCGAGGCAGCGTGGTAGACTTCGAACTTCGACCAGCGCCGGACGATGAGCAAGACCCCGATCCCTCCCCTCGACATCGAGGAACTGGCGGAGCTCGCCCGCCGTTTCGCCGATCGCGGCGCGCACGAAGAAGCCGCCGAGCTCTACCGCCTGGCGCTCAGTCTCGACCCCAAGAACCTAGGCTTCAAGGTGACACTGGCTCAATTGCGCCGGCTGCAGCAGCAGGACCGTTCGCGCGGCGAACGCGATCCGCGGGTGGCGGTGCGCGAGGAGGCGCGGCGCAACGCCATCGACGCGGCGCATTTCCTGGGCCTGGCGCATCTCTACGCCGAAAAGGGCGAGCACGGCCGGGCGATCGAATGCCTGCAGGTGGCGAAGGCGAAGGACGTGGCCAACCCGGCGCCGTACAAGCTGCACGGCAGGGTGCTTTACCGGCGCGGCGATTTCGACGGCGCGGCGGAGGAATTCCGGCGCGCGCTGCGCTTCAATCCCTTCGACCGCGAAACCGCCGAGCAGCTCGGCCGCGCCGAGTACGAGCGGCGCCAGTTCCAGGCTTCGCTCGGCGCCTGCATCGATTCCTATCTGCTGCTCCACGAGGCGGATTCCGAGGGCGCCGATCGCCTCCGGCGCCGCATCCGCACCCTGCGTCGCGCGCTGGGCTGGGACAGCCAGCGGCTGGTCGAGCTGTTCCACGAGCGCCAGGAAGGACTGCGCGTCGCATTCGAGCGGCTGGAGTGGCGGCGCGAGCTCTTTCGCGAAGAGGGCGAGGCCGCCGAGCGCGGCCTGCTGCACGCCCCCGCCGGGCTGCGCAGAGGCGCGGGCACCCTCGACGTCGCCACCCGCCTGCGCCGGGTCGAGCTGTTCACCCACCTGCTCGATGAGCAGATCTACGCGCTCACCGGCGCGGTGCAGCCGGAGTACTACGAAAAGGGCGCGCTCATCTTTTCGCACGGTTCGAGCGGCGCCGATCTCTACCTCCTCGAGCGGGGCGAGATCACCATCCGCAGACCGACGTCCTACGGCATCTTCACCCTCGGCATCCTCGGCGTCGGCGAGGTCTTCGGCGAAGTCAACTTCATCAGCCGCTATCACCGCTCGGGCGACGCGGTGGCGAGCCAGCCGTGCGAGCTGCTGCGCTTCCAGGCCGCCGACCTCGACCGCCTGATCGCCGAGTTTCCCGACCTCGGTGTGCAGCTCTACTGGTGCTTCTGGCACGGCCTGGCGCAGAAGCTGCGTTCGACCAACGCCCAGCTGGCGAGCTTTTTCTCCGCCGACTCGAATCCCGAGAACTTCCTGCGCCTGCGGCGCTCCAAGGTTACGACGGCCGGAAAGGCGCAGGTCGACTCGAACGACAAGATCCGCCTCTTCCGCGAACAGGGGCTGTCGGGCAAGGAGCTCGACGCACTCGCCACCTTCTCGAAAGAGAAGCGGTTCCCCGGCGGCGCCTATATTTTCCAGGAGGGGGATCCCGGCGACGAGATGTACGTCGTCGTCGATGGCAAGGCGCGGATCTCGAAGTTCATCCCCGGCGGCGGGGAGGAAGCGCTCGCCATCCTGGAGCGCGGCGATTTCTTCGGCGAGATGTCGCTCATCGACGGCCAGCCGCGCTCGGCCGACGCCCGCGCCCACGGCGGCCCGCTGACCGTGCTGGCGCTCGATCAGCCGACCGTCCACGAGGTGCTGAGCATGGATCCGCAGGCCTCGCTCGACTTCCTGCGCCTGCTCTGCCGGCTGGTCGCCAAGCGCCTGCGAGAGATCGACGAGAAGGTGGTCTCGTGGCGAATCATGGCCGGCGAGCGCAGCGAGACCGAGACCGCCTGAGCGGTCCTCGATTCATCCGCCAGCAGCGAGATCGATCTTGACCGGCGCGGACGTCGTCATCGTCGGCGGCGGGGTGATGGGGGCGAGCGTCGCATGGCACCTGGCGCGCCGTGGATTGCACGACGTCGTGGTGCTCGACGCCGGCTGGGCGCCCGGCGCCGGATCGACGAGTCGCGCGACCGGCGGCTATCGCGCCCAGTACGGCTCGGCGATCAACGTGCGCCTGTCTCTCCTGTCGCGCGACAAGCTTCGGGCTTTCGCCGACGAGGTGGGCCGCGACTCCGGTTACCTGCCGGCCGGCTACCTCTGGTTGGCGCAAGACCAAGCCCAGCTCGCCAAGCTCGAAACGACGCTCGGCGTGCAGCGTGCCGCCGGACTGGCCGAAGCGCGCATGCTGTCGCCCCGCAAAATCGCCGAGGTCAATCCGGCCGTCGCGCTCGACGATATCGTCGGCGCCGCCTTCTGCCCGACCGACGGCTTCATCCGGCCGCTCGAGATTCTCAACGGCTATCTCGACGGCGCGAGGCAGATGGGCGTGCGCATCGTCTGGGGCGCTGAGGTGCGAGGCTTCGGCTTCGACGCCCACGAGCGTATCGTGACAGTCGAGACCTCACAGGGCCGCCTCAGCGCCGGCCGGGTCGTGAACGCCGCGGGTCCCTGGGCTGGCGAGATCGCGAAGCTCGCTGGCGTCGACCTGCCGGTCTGGCCGCTGCGCCGTCAGGTCGCGGCGACGGTGCCGACCGACGCGCTCCCGGCAGACATGCCGATGACGATCTTCTGCGGCGACGGTTTCCATTTGCGGGTCCGCGACAGACGCGTGCTGCTCCTCTGGCCGATCGCTGGCGTCGAAGGCGCGCCCTTCGACACCCGCGTCGAAGACTCCTGGATCGCCGAAGTCGTCGCCAAGGCGCACCGCCACATCCCGGTCCTGCGCCACGTGGCGATCGACCGCGCCGCCTGCTGGGGCGGGCTGTACGAAATGTCGCCCGACAAGCACGCCGTACTCGGTCCGGCGCTGGAGTGCGAGAACTTCTACTTGATCAACGGCTCATCGGGCCACGGCGTGATGCACGCGCCCGCCTTGGGCCAGCTGCTCGCCGAGATCCTGCTCGATGGACGCGCGACGGCCCTCGACGCGACAGCGTTGCGGCCGACGCGTTTTCTCGAGAACGATCTCAATCCGGCTATGGGGCTTCTCTAATTCGCGCGCCCCGGTAACCCGACCGTCACCTTGAGCTTCTCGAGATCGAGATGCCGGCGCGCCGCTGCCTCGACCGTCGCCCGGTCGAGAGCCCGGTAGCGGGCCGAGGTCCAGGCGGGATCCTCGAGCGGCTGGCCGTAGATCTCGCTTTCGGCGAGGAGATCCGCCCACTGGCGCGCGGCTTCCCGGCGGAAAGGCTCGCGGCCGAGAAGGTACGAGCGCGCCTCGTCCACTTCGCCGTCGGTCAGCCCGTCGGCGAGCAGCCGTGCGAGCTCCTCGCGCGCTCCCTGCTCGGCCCGCGCGACTTTGTCGGGCGAGGTGCCGACGTAGATCACCAGCCGGCCGGGATCGATGCCGGCGCCGGCGGCGGCCGAGCCGACCGCGGTGTAGGCGAGGCCGTCGCGCTCGCGGATACGCGTCGGGATGCGGCCCGCCAGGCCGCTGCCCGCTCCGAGCACCACCGAAAGCAGCTCGAGGGCGGGAAAATCCGCATCGATCCGGCGGGCGGTCAGCTGACCGAGATAGAGATGGGCTTGGTCGGCGGCGCCGGTGAGAACTTCGCGGCGTTCCGCCGACGCGCTCTTCGGCGCCGGCGGCGGCAGCGCCGCGACGCGCTCGCCGGCGAGCGCGGCGAAACGGTCGAGGATGCGCGCCACGACCGCGTCCTCGTCGATCGCGCCGGCCACCGTCACCAGCACTCCGCTCTCGAGGCCGCGGCGGTGAAAGTCCGCGCATTCCTGCGCCGTGAGCCGCGCCAGATTCTCGGCATCGCCCTGCAGCGGCCGGCCGAGCGGATTGGGCGCATACAGCTGATCCAGGAAGCCCCAACCCGCGAGCACGTCCGCCTGATCGGCCAGGCTCTCCAACTCGCCCTGCGCCTGACGGCGCAGCCAGGCGCAGCGCTCGTCGGGAAAAGCCGACTCGAGCAGCAGCTCCGCCACCCAGTCCACCGCCAACTCCCAGTCCTGGGCCAGCGCGTCGCAGGAAACACCGTGCGTTTCGTAACCGCCGAAGCCGTTCAGCGCCATGCCACGCGCTTCCGCGTCCTCGGCAATGGCGTGGAAGTCGCGCCGCACCGTGCCCTCGCCCAGCAGCCGCCCGGTGATGAGCGCGGTGCCGGGTCGCGTCTCGGCGCGCGCACCGCCGCGCACCCAGGCACGCAGCGCCACCACCGCCGCGCCCTCGAGACGCCGGGCGCGCGCCACCAACCGGGGGCTTCCCCCAGTACGGCTGGGGGCACAGCCGCTCATGAGTCGGGGAACAGCGCCCGATAGTCGTCGCGGCTGCGCTGGATGACCTCGTGCGCTTCGGCGCGGCCGTAGGTGCCGGCGATCTCGACCACCCGGCTTTCCGCGGTGTCTGGATCCAGCTTGTAAGTCAGGAAGTAATGGCGCAGGCGGCCGAGCAGCGCCGCCGGCACTTCGGCGAGCTCGCGCAGCGAGCCGTAGGCCGCGTCGCCGGCGAGCACAGCCACGATCTTGTCGTCCGCCTGGTCGCCGTCGATCATGCGCAAGCCGCCCAACGGCACCGCCTGAAGAAGGATGTCGCCGTGCGTCACCGCCCGCTCCGAGAGCACGCAGATGTCCATCGGGTCGCCGTCGCCGACGATGCGCGCTCGTCCGGTGCGCTCGCTGCACAACGCGCCGACGCGCTCGCCGCAGTAGGTTTGCGGAATGAATCCGTAGAGCGTCGGACAGACGTTGGAGAACTTCTGCGGGCGGTCGACCTTGAGGTACCCCGAGGCCTTGTCGATCTCGTACTTGACGGTGTCGGTGGGCACGATCTCGATGTACACGGTGAGGCGCTCGGGCGCTTGGGGTCCGATGTCGACACCGTGCCAGGGATGGGGCCGGAAGCGCTGCCGATCCATCGTGCTATTCGCCCGGCAGCGACCAGGCCGTGAGCGTCGACTGCTCGAGGTCGAGCGCCCGCTCGGCGCAGGCCGCGGTGTCGTCGCGTCCGGCCTCGATCACCGCGCGTAATTCGCGTTCCGCGTGCTCGAGATCGAACAGTGTCAACGCGAACCCTGCCGCCAGGGCCTGCTGGTGCACGCGCTCGTGGCCGAAGACCCAGTCGGCGACCACGATCTGCCGGGCGCGCTCGAGCTCCTCGTCCGAGGGCGGCTCGCGCCGCAGCCGCTCGAGCTCGCCGCAGCAGCTCCGCCTCGACGCGCGCCGGCTCGACGCCCGGCACCACCTCGCATGGCGACCACCATGGCGCTCGGCAGCTGGCTCTCGGGGAGATCCGCCGAGACCGGCGACGCAGAGCTGGCCCTCGTCGACCAGCGCGCGATGCAGCCGGCTGGCGCGGCCGCCGGCGAGAACCGTGACCAGCAGACGCTGCAGCGGATGGTCGGGATCGCTCGCGGCCGGCGACGGCAGCACCATCAGCAGACCGCGGCACCTCGCCCTGGCGGCGTTCGAGCCGGGCGGGCGACGGCAGGCGCTGCGGCGGCGGCAGCGATGGACGCGGACAACCGGCGCCCATCGGCACGGCACGAAGGCCGCCTCCACCTGCGTCCAGGGCGTCGGCGCCGATGTCGCCGGCGACCACCAGCACGGCGTTGTCGGGCCGGTAGTAGCGGCGGTGGAAGTCGCGCAGCGCCTCGGCACCGATGGCCATCAGGTCCGCGCGTGTGCCGAGCACCGGCCGGCCGTAAGGATGGCCGCCGAAGAAGTCGGCCAGCGCGGCGATCTCGAGCGCGTCCCAGGGATCGTCCTCGTACATCGCGATCTCTTCGAGGATCACCTGCCGCTCGCTCGCCACCTCGGCCGGGTCGAGCGAGCAGGCCGTCCATGCGGTCGGCCTCGATCGCCAGCGCCTCGGTCCAGCGGTCGGCGGCGAAGTTGAAGTAGTAGGCGGTCGCGTCGTGGCTGGTGAAGGCGTTGTTGGCGCCGCCCAGGGCCTGCGTGCGGCGGTCGATCTCGCCCGAGGCCGTAGCGCGGCGAGCCCTTGAACATCATGTGCTCGAGGAAGTGCGCGACGCCGCCGTGCCCGGCCGGCTCGTCGCGCGTGCCGACGCGATACCAGACCGCGCTGGTCACTACCGCCGACTGAGGGTTGCGCAGCAGGCAGACGGTGAGACCGTTCTCCAGCCGGCTGACTTCGAGGGTTCCCGGCAGCCGCGGCACCGCCATGCGGGGCGCGACGGTCGAGACGGCGTTCCGACTCAAGGCTCCTCCGCGATCAGCGTTTCTTGGGCGGAGCGAGATTGAGGACGATCGGCGTCGAGGGTCCACCCGGCTGGGCATGGATGAGGTAGGTCACCGTCTTGTCGGCGAGGATGCCGACCAGATAGTCACCCGGCTCGGGGTTCCACTTTCGCATGTCCTTCTTCCCCGACCACTCCTTGGCCTGTCCGAGCACGGTCCAGCGCGCGTCGCCGACCTCCTTGTAGCGGATCAGCGCGGTGTCGGGGACGATCTGGAATGCGATCGACAATCCCGTGGTGATCTCCTTGTCGAACGAGGGGAGTGGAACGGGCTCGGGCTCCGGTTCGGGCTCCGGTGGCGCTGCGGGCTGCACCGGAGGCGGCGCGGGCGGCGTGACCTGCGCCGGACGCTGCACCGGCGGGCGCTGCTGCACGGGCTCCTGGGCTTTCGGCTCGGGAACCGGCGGCGGTGCGGGCTTCGCCGGAGCCGGCTCGGGCGCCACCGCCACGGGTTTGGCAGGCGTCGGCTCGGGTTCCGCCGGCTTGTCTTCCGGCACTGAGGGTGTGGCCGGTGGCTGCGGCGCCGGATTGGTCTGCGCCGGGCGCTGCTGAGATGGCTCGACTGTCGAGGTCTGCACGTCCTTCTTGCCGATCTCCGGCGGCTTGGGTTTGAAAACCAGCTTGCCGAGCAGGAGATAGAGCCCGATCGCGCCGCCCACCACGAAAACTCCCACCAGGGCCAGCACGATCGGCAGCGCGCTGCGCTTGGCCGGTACGGGCGGAGCCTGCGCGGCCACCATCGGCTCGACCGCTCCCGTCGGCGGGCGTTGTTGTGCCCCCGCCGGTGGAGGCGCGAAGGCGGTCGGCGAGGAGCTGAGCGACGGGGACGGCGCCACGACCGGCGATTGGCCGCTGGCCGCCATCATCCGGGTGCCTTGGATCTCCGAATCCGGGGCGAGGATGGCCTGCGCCAGCCGCTCCGGCCCGAGATCGCGCTCCAGGCCGGCGATCTCGGCGGCGACCGCGCCGGCGTTCGGGAAGCGCTGCTCGCGGTCCTTCGCCATCATGCGGCGCACCAGGCCGTCCAGGCGCGGGGCCAACTCGGCGCGCAGCTGCGGGATCGGCGGCGGCTCCTGGTGCAGGATCTGGTAGACCAGTGTGGTCAGGCTTTCGCCCTGGAACGGACGCCGGTGGCCGAGCAGCTCGTAGAGCACCACGCCGAGCGAGAAGACGTCGGTGCGGCCGTCCAGCTCCTCGCCGCGCACCTGCTCGGGCGACAGGTAGTGCGGGCTGCCGACCACCGAGCCGGTCATCGTCAGCTCGGTCGCCTGCCCCACCACCTTGGCGATGCCGAAGTCCGCGACCTTCACCCGGCCGTGCGGTGTCGAGCAGGATGTTCGCCGGCTTGATGTCGCGATGCACGATGCCCTGCCGGTGGGCGAAATCCAGCGCGTCGGCCGACTCGCGCACGATGCGCAGCACTTCGCCGAGGGTCAGCGGCGGCGCGGCTTGCATGCGGTGCGCGAGATCCGAGCCGCCGACGAACTCGAAGGCCAGATAGAGCACGCCCTCGGCTTCGCCGGCGTCGAACAGCGTGACCACGTGCGGGTGGATCAGCTTGCCCGCCGCCTTGGCTTCGCGCAGCAGCCGCCGCTTGCGGTCCTCCACGTCCTCCGGCTTGCCCTCCGCCACGCGTACCGTCTTGATCGCCAGCTGGCGCTCGATCTGGGGGTCCTCGGCCAGGTAGACGTCGCCCATGGCGCCCGAACCCAGCAGGCGAACGATCCGGTAGCGACCGAGGACGGCGCCGAGGGGCAGCGTCCCGGTCATGCCCGCTCTTCCTCGCGCTGCTCTTCGGTATCCTCTTCCGCGGCCTCGGAGCCTGCTTCGCCGTGGATCAGCCCGAACCGCAAGCGCCGCTGAGAGAGTAACTTACGGGCTTCTCCGGTTTGTGACGCAGGAACCAGCACGCGCACTTCCCCGAGCCTGCCGAAGGTCACCGGCTCGGCATGGAAGACCAGCGACTCGAGATTGACGTCCATTCCCCGGCTGCGCAGGAAGCCGGCGATGAGCACCGCCTCCTCTTCCGTGCCGACCACGTCGCAGACTTCCCAGGCCTCGCTCATCCGGGCCGAATGATAACCGAGGATCACTTGGCAGGCGGGTAGATCTCCTTCCAGTCCTTCTTCAGGTCGACCACCGTCCAGTACAAGGGATACCTACGACTTTGGTCCTACGCTTCGCGAAGCCCCTCGAGCGTGTACGGCCGCCGCTCTTGCCGCGGATAGAGATGCCGGCTGTGCTCGGCGTAGCGCCCGAGCGCGGGCTCCCAGCGCAGGTGGGAGACCTGGATGGTCTCGCCGCGGATCTCGATCCAGTTGCAGGTGTTCTTTTCGCGCTCGCTGCCGCGACCGCGGCTCGAGGTGGTGGTGCCGGAGTGGAGGATCACCACCGGCGGACGGCCCTTGGGATAGAACTCCTCCGAGTTGCCGATATAGGCCTGGTGCAGATGGCCCGAGAGCACCAGATCGACCCCGGCTTGCGAGAAGAGATCGATCGCCTCGTAGGCGTTGCCGAGCACGTGCTGGGTGCCGAAGTTCGGCGGCGGGATCAGATGATGGTGGGCGACCACCACTTTGGACACCGACTCAGGCGTCTCATCGAGAATCTTGGCGACCTCGAGCAGACGGCGCAGCTTGATGCGGCCTTCCTTCAGAGTCCAGTTGAAAGCGGTGTTGATTCCCACCACCAGCAGCCCGTCGTCGCGGAACACCGGCTCGAGCTCGTTCGCGAAGTGACGCCGGTAGGCGCCGAACGGCGCGAAGACCCGCTCCCAGACCCGGTACATCGGCACGTCGTGATTGCCCGGCACGACCAGCGCCGGCACCAGCGCGGTGATCGCGTCGACGAAGGCCCGCGCCTGGCGAAACTGCGCCGGCTTGGCGCGCTGCGTGAGATCGCCGGAGATCACCACCAGGGTGGGCAAGCGTTCGGCGACCATCGCCAAGACTGCCTGCGACAGCTCGGCGCGGTGCGGCGGGCCGAAGTGGACGTCCGAAATGTGAAGGATGGAGCGCATGAATCAGACGAGTGAGCCGCCACCGCCTCGGCTGCGCTCGGGACGAGGAGGCGGCACGAGCGAGGTCACTCTTCTTCGAACAGGTCCTCGCCGAGGATGTCGTTGGCGGCTTTGGTCACGTTGGAGGCTGCGAAGGCGGTGAGCGCGCCGAGGATACGCGGGCCGCGGCTGCGGCCCAGCCAGTAGCCACCGATCGCGGCGACCGCGAGCGCCGGCAGCGGATAGTCGCGCACCAGCCGCCGCCAATCCAGGTTCGCCGGCAGCAGCGTGTCGAGCAGCTCGTTGGCCGCCGAGGGTGGGTCTTGATCGTCCTCGGCCAGCGCGCCTCGCAGGTCGTCGTCGAAGGCCACCGACCGCCGACGGGGAGGCGCCCAGTCGGCGGCGGGATTCGCACGCTTGCCGGGCAAGCGCTCAGTCCTCGCGGCCGCGGCGCAGCAAGAGGCCGATCACGAAGCCGACACCGGCCGCCATGAGCAGCGACTTGCCGGGATTCTCGCGCACGTAATCGGTGACGTCGGAAGACAGCTTGTCGACGTCCTTGCGCACCTTGGCGTAGCCGCGGCGAACGCTCTCGGCGGCCTCGTCGTACTTGGCGCTCGCCGCGCGGCGCGCGTTGCGGTAGCGGCTGTCCATCGACTCGGCGGCGTCGTCGAAAGCCTCGCGCGCCGAATCCAGTCCGCTGTCGATGGTGTCCTTGGTCCTGTCCACGGTTTCCGAGACGAATTCTTTGGCTCGATCCACAGTTCGCTCCGCCATGACATGCCTCCTTCGCAGCCATGGCGATCATATACCCGGTGGCCGGCGAGGCTTCGGGCCGCGGCCGCGGCTCGGCTTGGCTGGAGACGCGGCCCGGCGGTTCTGGCTCCTGCGCCGAGTCCTCGGCAAAGGCCGCCGTTCTATCCGGCTCAAGAACTCGGCGAAGCGGTCGGAGTGGCCCTCGTCGGCGCTCCAGCGCCGGACCAGTTCCAAGTCGATGTCGTTCGTAGCGGCGATCGCGACCGCTACCTCCAGGCTTTGACGATCGCTCCAGTGGTAGAACGCCGCGAGACGATCGCGGCAGGAGTCGGTGGCGGAAAGCGCCGGCACACCTCTCTTACCCGGACCCAGGCGGATGGGCTGCAGATCGAGATCGGCACCAACGGCCAGGGGTCCACGCGGGGAACTCCACCCAGAAACGAGAATGCGGATGAACATAGCGGTTCGTCAGGCGCACGAAGCCGAGCCCACTCATCGCTTCGTCCAAGTCAGCAGGCAGCACGCGGCCCTCGAGCACGAAGTCGACGTCCTCCGACACGAATCTGCCGTCCGAATGGATGCTGGCGCAGGCTCCACCCGTCAGCACCGCGCGGATGCCGTGGGCGCCCAAGGCGCGTCCGACAGCCAACGCCACGGTGCGCAGCGACGATCGCCGCGTCAGCTTCACAGCGGCTTGCCGGCCTGCCGCGGCCGCCGTCGCAGCTTCTTGACCGCGTCCTGCAGCTCGCGGTCCGCCTCGGCGAGGCGCGCCAGGTAGGTCTTGAGCTCCCGGCGAGCGAAGTAAGCCGGATTGAGCTGGACGATCCGCGTCCGTCCGACCAGACGGCCGCTCACCAACCCGTCGCGCTCGAGCCCGAGGAGGGCCATGCGCACGCCCGATATCGGGGCCTCCAGCAGGCGGGAGAGCTCGCGCGGATAGCTGGTCTCCAACTGGCCGAGGGCGACCAGCAACCGGGTCCGGGTCAAACCCCCGAAGGGGCTGGATTGGTTGAGCCTCATATGTGCTCATGTGAGCACTTATAGTGCTCATTGTCAAGCCGCGCTCTGGGCGCCGGCGGCACCGGCGCCGCCCACTCGCGGCGGCCAGCCGGACACACTCCGGGTGATACACTCGCGGCCCCCGCACATGGCAGACATCCGATTCATCGGCGCGTGCGGCACCGTCACCGGCAGCTCGACGCTCGCCGAATGGAGCCAGCGGCGGATCCTGGTCGACTGCGGACTCTTCCAGGGCGGCGAGGCGGCCGAGCAGAGGAATCGCGAGCCGTTCCCGTACGACCCGCGGGCCATCGACGCGCTGGTTCTCACCCACGCCCACCTCGACCACACCGGGCTGATTCCCCGCTTGGTGGGCGGCGGCTTCAAGGGACCCATCTACTGCACGAAATCGAGCCGGGCGCTGATATCCCTGGTGCTCGAGGACTCGGCCAAGCTGCAGGAAGAAGAAGCCCGTTACGCGCGCAAGCGTGGCTATTCGCGGCACCCCGATCCGCAGCCGCTCTACACCGCCGCCGACGCGCGACGGGCGATCGAGCTTCTCCAGACGCAGCGCTTCGACGACGAGCGCGAGATCTTTCCGGGGATCCGGCTGCGCTTTCGCCGCGCCGGCCACCTGCTGGGCGCGGCGTCCGTCGAGCTCACCGCCAAGGGCGGCGACGGGGACAGCTCGTACCTGGTGTTTTTCGGGCGACATCGGACGTTACGACGCGCCGATCCTTCACGATCCACAGCCGCCGCTCGCCGCCCCCTCGGCGCTGGTGCTCGAATCCACCTACGGCGATCGCCTCCACGCCACCGCCGATCCCGAAGCGGAGCTGCGAGCGGCCATCGAGACCACCTTCGGGCGCGGCGGCCTGATGGTGATCCCCGCATTCGCGCTCGGCCGCACCCAGGACGTCCTCTACCACCTCTCGTCGCTTTGCGAGAAAGGCGTGCTGGATCCGGAGCAGGTCTGGCTCGACAGCCCGATGGCCCTTTCGGCCACGGATCTGTACCAGCGGTCCGAAAGCGAGCACGACGCCGAGCACGAGGCGATGGTGCGCCGCGGCGTCGATCCGCTGGCCGTCGACCGCTTCCGCCGCGCCCACACGCGGGAAGAGTCGAAGGCGCTCAACCGCCAGGAGGGCTCGAAGATCATCATCTCCGCGAGCGGCATGGCGGAGGGCGGCAGGGTGGTGCACCACCTGCTCCACCATCTCGGCGACGCGCGCAACTCGGTGGTCTTCGTGGGTTACCAGGCGGCCGGCACGCGCGGCCGGGCGCTGGTCGACGGCGCCGACACCGTCGGGCTGCTCGGCGAGCGGGTCACCGTGCGGGCCGAGGTCAAGCTGATCTCCAGTCTCTCCGCCCACGCCGACCGCGGCGAGCTCCTGCGCTGGTGTCAGGCGCTGCCAGCGCCGCCCGAGCGCATCTTCCTGAACCACGGCGAAGACCCGGCGCGCAAGGCGCTGCAGGCCCTGCTCGCCGAGGCCGGCCTGCCGCGTCCGGCGCTGCCGCTGGCGGGAGAGTCCGTGCCGTGGTGACCGACCCACCGCCGCCATCGCGGTGGCGGCGCGTCGCGCAGTTCGTCCGCTTCATCCTGGTCAAGGCTTGGCGCGACACATTGGCAGTCGAGGCGTCAGCTCTCGCCTACACCACCTTGCTGTCGTTCGTGCCGCTGCTCGCCGCCTTCCTCTTCGTCGGCGAGCAGGTGTTCCAGGAGTACCCGTTACAGATCCTGAGCGTGCTCAGCCACGTGCTGCCTTACTCGGAGGCGGCGATCCTGGGCGCGATCCACGACTTCCTCGAGCAGGCGCACCTCATTCGCGGCCCGGCGCTGCTCGGTTTCCTGGGCATCGCCCTCTTCGCTGTGGCGGAGGTCGAGAAAACGCTGAACCGCATCTGGCAGGTGCCGACCGGCGGGCGCTGGGGCCGGCGGCTGCTCACCAGGGTGGGACTTTTCGTCTTCGTGCCGCTCCTGCTCGGCAGCCTGGTGTCGCTGCTCTTGCTGATGCGCCAGCAGGGGCGGTTGCAGGAATCGGCTTGGGGTCAGATCCTTCCCTACGCCGCCACCGCTGCCACGCTGACTCTGCTCTACTGGCTGGTGCCGCACACCCGGGTCCGTCTCAGCGCGGCGATCGCCGGCAGCCTGCCCACGGCCCTCGCCTTCGAGCTGCTGCGCTGGTTCTTCCGCCTCTACCTCGAGGCCTTCCCGGCCATGAGCCTGGTCTACGGCGGCTTCGCGCTCGCCATCTTGTTCATGGTTTCAGTTCAGGTATCCTGGTTGCTGGTTCTGCTGGGCGCCGAGGTCGCCTACGCCGTGCAACACTTCCCCCAGATCGAAGCCGCCGCCGCTCTTCCCGCGCCGCCCCCCAACACGGCTGGGAGCACCCCCAATAAAGCTGGGGGCACAGCAGCGCCCGCCGACGAGATCAAGCCCGAGGCCGAGACATGATCCGCGCCTACCGGGTGCACGGACTGCGCTGCGCCCATTGCGTAGAGATTCTGCAGCGCGACTTGAGCCGCATCCCCGGCGTGCGGCGGGTGACCGTGGTGCCGTCCGAGCAGCGCCTGTCGGTCGACTACAACCCGTATTTCGCCAAGCCCACCATGCTGGTCGCCGCGATGCGCGACGCCGGCTTCCACCCCGCCGAGTTGCCGGTGCGCGAAGAGAGCCTCGACGAGTGGATGCGTGCGTTCGCTGTCCCGAGAGAGCAGGGCCCGTGAGCCGCTTCTTCAACTGTTCGAACTGTCCCGCCCACTGCTGCAGTTACGAGCACATCGAAGTCAACGAGCGCGACATGAAGCGCCTGGCGCAGCATTTCGGCCTCGAAATCGAGGTTGCTCGGCGCCGCTTCACCAAGGGCGCCGAACGAGCGGGCCGCGAAGTCCGGATCATGCGGCACCAGAAGGACCCCGTCTTCGGCTCGGCCTGCCGCTTCCTCGACCTCGAGACCCGGCAGTGCACCATTTACGAGTCGCGCCCAGAGGTCTGCAAGGCGTATCCGGGTTTGCCGCGCTGCGGCTTCTACGATTTCCTCATGGCCGAGCGCAAATCGCAGGGCGATCCCGAGCACGTGCCCGATTTCACCCGCGGCTGATTGCAACTCGGGATCTCCGGTCGACGGAGAGGGACCGGCCGCGGCAACCCGGCCTCGAGCCGCACGTACACAGAGGGAACCAGGAGGAGGAGGAACCATGCCCACGACTCGTCTCGTTTCGTTGGCGCTCGGCGCCGCCGTGCTCAGCGCGGCAGCCGCGAGCGCTCAAGCCCCACCGCTCAACTTGCCGCAGCCGAGCCCGGCTGCCTCGGTGACCCAGACCGTCGGAATCACCGAGATCGCCATCCACTATCACCGCCCGCTGGTGAAGGGCCGCGCCGTGTGGGGCGACCTCGTGCCCTACGGCCAGGTCTGGCGCGCCGGCGCCAACGAGAACACCACGATCTCGTTCTCGACCCCGGTCTCGATCGGCGGCCGCGAGCTTCCCGCCGGCACCTACGGGTTGCACACGCTGCCGACCGCCTCGGACTGGACGCTGATCCTGTCCAAGAACAGCAGCAACTGGGGCAGCTTCCGTTACGAAGAGAAGGACGACGCCCTGCGGGTTGCGGTGAAGCCCGAGCCCGGGCCGATGACCGAGGCGCTGACTTACACCTTCGAAGAACCGACCGACAACCGTGTCCGGGTGGTCCTGTCCTGGGAGAAGCTGCGGGTGCCGTTCCAGGTCGACGTGGCGACCAACGACGTGGTGATCGCCAGCCTGGAGCGCGAGCTCTACGGGCTCGGGCAGTTCTTCTGGCAGCCCTGGAACGACGCCGCCAACTGGGCGCTGGCGCACGACACCCATCTCGACAAGGCGGGGGAATGGATCGAGCGCTCGCGCGGCATCAACCAGAACTTCGCCAACACCCGCACCAAGGCGCGGCTGCTCGCCAAGTCCGGCGACACCGCCGGCGCCGAGGCGCTGATGGCCAAGGCCCTGCCGACCGCGACCGAGGCGGAGATGAACGCCTACGGCTATCAGTTGCTGGGTGAGAAGAAGACCGCCGAGGCGGTGGCGATCTTCAAGGGCAACGCCACCAAGCACCCCGGGTCGTGGAACGTCCACGACAGCCTGGGCGAAGGGCTCGAAGCCGCCGGCAAGAAGACGGAGGCGGTCGCCTCCTACAGGAAGGCTCTGAGCATGGCGCCGCCGGAGCAAAAAGGCCGCATCCAAGGCATCATCGACAGGCTGTCGAAGACCTGAAAAGCACAGCGCCCACCTCGCCGCAGGGCGGGGTGGGCGCAATGTCACGTCGAGAGGATCAGGAGCCCGTGCCCGTCGCCGGCGGGATCGGGGCCTCTTCTTCGCCCTCGTCCTCGACGATCTCCAATGACTCACCCGTCGGTTGCCAGCTCGAATCCGGATCGAACGCCTGGATCGCAGCGACGGCTTGCTCGGTTTCCGCACCCAGATCCTTCTGGAAGACGATGCCGCGGTGGTTGACGATGAACGTCATCACTCCCGAGTTGCCATGCTTCGCCGGCCAGGCGATTGCCGCGAAGCCTCGGGTCATCCGCCCGCGCGGGTCGAGATAGCTCTGTTCACCCCCAGGCGCGTTCTTGCCCTGGGCCTTGAGCATTCGATACCGATAGCCATTGAAGGGCTGATCCGCCGTGATCTCCCCGCTCGCAGCTGCGGCCAACAAGTCGCCGAGCGGGCTCAAGGGCTCGCCCTCTGCCGTCGGCCAATACAGGCCGTCTTGCTTCCTCTCGGTGCTGAGGAACTTCTGTGCAAAGGCCGGGGGGTTCCCGTCGAGTCCCAGGGCCGCGTACTCTTTCTGCGCCTCGACGACTTCGTGCAGGGTCGAGAGCACCGAGAGCTCGTTGAACCCGACCCGCCGGTTGAGCAGTTCTTCGCGGCCCGCGGCGGTGTCGAAACGCCAGCGCTTTTCGGCGCGCACCAGTGGAATCGGGAACGGCCACGCCTTCTCGCCGAAGAGCGCCACCCGGGTGTTCTCATCGAGCTCCTCGAAGACGACCTTCTCCGCGATCAGCTCCTTGACACGCGCTCCGGCCTTGCGGTCTTCGACCTCATCGCCCGAGCGGAAGATATCGATACTGCCCGGCCCGAAGATCTCTTCGGCGCGGCGCTGGTCCCCGGTGCCGATGAGGTCGTTCAAGGCCTGAACGGCCTCCTCCGGAGTGGCGAAAGTGCCGGGCGCGGGGCGCTTGCAGGCAGAAGCCACCAATAGGAGGCCGGCGACACCGGCGAGGCCGGCCAGACGTGAGATGCGTTGGATGCTCGAGATCATGGCTCGCTCTCTCCTAACTCCGGCCGCCGCGACCGCCGCCACCGCGACCGCCGCCGCCTCGACTGCCACCACCACCGCTATACGACCTCGAGCCGCGGCTCGAAGATCCTCGGCTGCTCGAGGCGCTCGAAGCGCTCGATCGCGACGAACCACTGTAGGCGCTGCTACCGGGGCTGGCGCTCGACGAACGGCCGCTGCCTGACGAACGTTGGCTGGCGCTCGGGCTGCTGCCACTGGAGCGCGAGGTCGCGCCCGTCGCGCCGCTACCCTGGCCGCGAGAAGCGGTGCCCTGGCCGGATCCACGCGTCCCCGCTCCCTGGCCGCTGGCCGTCGTACTCGGCCGGGTTCCCGAGCCTCGGCTCGACGCACTCGTCCCAGTGGGACGGGTTCCCGCAGACGCACCCGAGTGGCCGCGCGCTTGTGAGCTGGAGACACGGCTCGTACCGCTCTTGGCGCCGTACTGGCTCGCGGTTTGGCCGCTCTTGTAGTTGACGCCCTTGCGATGGCTGGAGTCATGCTGGAAGGAGGCTCGATTCCCGCTGGTAGCGCCGGCGCGGTTGCCGGTGGTCCCCGCTCGGTTGCCGGTGGTCCCGGCGCGGTTCCCAGCGCGGTCCCCGCTCAGGTTGGTGCGGTCGGCGTTGATGTTGGTGTTGCGGTTGAAGTTGTTGTAGCGGTCGACGTCGATGTTGACGTCGCCGCCACCCCAGCCCCAATTGCAGTCCCCCCAGATCGCCGCACCCATCGCCATCCCGACTCCGAAGGTGATCAGGCCGGCGCCCGGCGGATAGTACGGATACATCGGCGGGTAGTAGTAAGAAGGATAGGACCAGCCGCCATAGACGGCGGGCGGAGAATAGGTCGGCACGTAGACGACTTCGGGCGAAGGGGACTCGATGATGATGATCTTGTCCTCCTGCACCGTCACGACCTGCTGCTCGGTCGTCTTGAGATTGCCCGAATCGTTCGCCTTGCCACGCATCCGCTGCACGGTGTCCATCAGCTCCGTCTTCTGGCCCAGGAAGGCATCACCGAGGTCTTGAGTCCAGTCGAGGTTCTCGCTCATCTTGGCGAGCACATCGGGGACCGTGCAGAGCGACTTCACCGTGGCATCCCAATCCTCGGCCTTGAGCTTCTCGTCGAGCGCCGTGCCCTTCAAGCCGGCGTTCTGCTTCATGAAGCGATCCGCTTCCACCACCTCCAGGGGATAGGTGGACGCCATGAGGATCTGGCTCAACAACGAATCGGCATAGAGAGCGATCGGCGCCACCAGTTGCTCGAGCTGTTCCTTCGAGAAGGTTTCGGCGGCGGGAGCGGCTGCGGCGGCCGGAGCGGCGGTCGGCGCGGTGGTTTGGGCGGCGAGATCGGCGTCGACGGGAACAGCGAGAACCGTCAGAAGCGCGATCGTGCTCGCGACGCGAGAGTTCGGCATGGGCCTACCTCCTTGCAACTACCGGACAAAAATCTACCACCGCTGGCGAAGGCGGAGATGCGACCAAAGTCCTATGGTCACGAGGTAGCTCAGGCGGGGTGCTCGGGCAGAACACGCTCGATGCGGCGGTCCGGGACCAGCCAGATGAGCGCCACCAGAACGTAAAGGCCCAACGACACCCAGCGCCACCAGGAGGCGGCGGCGATCGCCACGAGGTAGAGGACGGGAGACAGCTTGCCTTTCCAATCGCCGCCCACCGCCTTCCGCAGAATCGCGTCCCGCCCCTGGGAGGCGATGATCAGCGTTTGCAGGATGTAGTAGGCGATCGCCGCCATCAGCAGCACGAGACCGTAAAGCGCCGTCGGGGCGGCCGCGAAGTGGTTCTCACCCATCCAGCCGGTCGTGAAGGGCACCAGCGAGAGCCAGAACAGCAGATGGAGGTTCGCCCACAGAATCGGTCCGCTGACCCTGTGGATGGTGTGCAGCATGTGGTGATGGTTGTTCCAGTAGATGCCGAGGTAAACGAAGCTCAGCACGTAGCTCAGGAACGCTGGCAGCAGCGGCCGCAGCGTCCCGAACCCCTCGCCGTGCGGCACCTTGAGCTCCAGCACCAAGATGGTGATGAGGATGGCGATGACGCCGTCGCTGAAGGCTTCGAGGCGGTTCTTGCCCATCGGCTCGTCAGTCTATGCCGCTGGCGCCCGCTCTCGCACAGAGCCGGGTCCACGCCCGCAGCGCGGTCAGCACCCGCTAACACCTGATTGACTGGGGCCAGACGTGTGATTACGCTCGTTTCCGGCGGCCGGAGACATCCAGCCACGCCGGCAAGAAAACGAAGTGTCACCGGAGGACCGCATGCCGACCGACGTGGAAGCGCGCAACATGGAGCTGATGCAGACGCTGGACGACGCTTGGAACGCTCAGGACGTGGAGATCTTCCGCGCGCGCCACAAACCAACGTGGTCGTGCGCTGGCCGGGACAACCAGATCCGACGGTGGGGATCGAGGACCATACGGCCGAGTCGATCGCGTTCTGGAAGACGTTTCCCGATCAGAAGCTCGACAACCGGCCGTATCGCGTGTTTTTCGCGTCAGGCGATTGGACCTGCTCGATCGCCCGCTTCCGCGGCACGATGAAGGGGCCGATGCTCGTGGGCGGCAACGAGATCCCGCCGACCGGCAAGTCGTTCGAGGTGGACTTCTACACGATCGCCAAGTGGAACGACGGTCAGATCGTGGAGGAGAACCTCATGTACGACCTGGTGGGCTTCCTCAAGCAGATCGGCCTGAGCCAATAGACGGGCATCCTCACGCCCCTCCGTCTCCGGCACGAACGTCGATGCGCGCCTGGCGCAGCGCCTTGAGGACCCGACGCTCACGTCTCCAGGGATCCCGTCATAGATGAGCACCTCGATAGGGCGCCACATGAGCACCCAGCCCGAGATTACGAGCGCCTCCCGACGCGACTCGACCTCGAGGATCGCTTCGCCGTTCTCGGTTCGGAGTCGAGAGCTCATCCCGGGATCGGGTCGACGCGGTCGGCGCCAGCGCCGGGCGGCTCACCGAGGAACTCGACCCACGCTCGCTTGATGCACGGATAGTGCTTCGCCGCCTCGGCGAGCGAGAGGAACGCCTGGATGTTCTTGTCGAAGCGAGCGCGCAGCGCGGCGTCGGCGATGTCGCCTTCGACGAGGGCCTTGTGCGCTTGAGCGAGCGAGAACATGTCCGGGTAGATCCGCGCGCCCAGATGCTCGAGCGGCATCCGCAGCGCCCAGAGCCCTCGGTTACCGCCTACCATCGACGGTGACGCGCTCAGCAGCAGGCCATGCTTCCCATCGAACGGCTGCGGACGAAAGCGCGAGGTCCAGTCGATCAGGTTCTTGAACATCCCCGGCATCGAGCCGTTGTACTCGGGCGACGAGACGATGAAGGCGTCGCTTTCCGAGAGTCGGCGTCGCAGCTCCTCGGCTCCCTTCGGGATACCCTTGCGCCTTCTCGACGTCTCCGTCGTAGGAGGGAACGTCGAAGTCGCGCATCGACGCATGATCCACCGCCGCTCCGCTCTGCTCGGCCACCCGAGCTGCGAGTGCGGCGAGCTTTCGATTCAGGGAGTCCGCGCGAAGCGAGGCCGCCGAACACGAGCACCTTGAGCTTGGGCTCCGATTCCGGCTTGAACATGTTCGGTCCCCTCATGTCTGCGGCGGGTCGGGCTCATCAGTCTATGTCGCTCGCGCCCCCTCGCGGACGTCGCCGGGTCAACGCCCTCAACGCCGCTAGCACCAGCAGCGTGCCGCCGAACGTCGCCACGATGGTGGCGCCCGTCGGAAGGTCCCACTTGAACGACAGCCACACTCCGAGCGCCGACACCAGCGCCCCCATGCCCCAGCCGATGGCCAGCCGTGGCACGAGGCGCTCAGCGAACAGCATCGCGGTGACCGAGGGCACGATCAGGAAGCAGAAGACCAGGAGCACGCCGGCGATCGCCACCGACGAGGTCACGACGAAGCCGAACGACATGTAGAAGAGGAAGTCCCACCAGCGAATGTTCAGCCCCTGCCGCTCCGCCTCCGGCTCGTTCATCGAGATAAGCAGGAATCGCCGGCGGAAGAAGTAGTGGAAGAGGCCGACGAGCGCGTAGAGCACCGCGGTCTTGCCCAGCTCGGGCCAGGTCACCGAGAGGATGTTGCCGACCAGCATCTCCTTGAGGTGCTCGGTCTCTTGCGTCGCCTTCGACATCACCAGGATGGCGATCGCCGCCGACACCGCGTAGACGATGCCGATGATCGCCTCCTGCGGCATGCGGGTCTTGCGGTGGACGCGCGACATGGCGAAGATCGCCGCTCCCAGGAAGGTGAAGCCGAGCGAGAAGAGGTAGGGCATTGGAGTGCAGGTCGTAGCCCGCGAGGTAGCGCCACGGTGGTGCCGAGGGCGGCGATCTGGGCGAGCGAGAGGTCGACGAAGATCACCCCGCGCTCGACGACGTGCACGCCGAGGTAGGCGTGGATGCCGGTCAGGATGAGGCTGGCGACGAAGGCCGGCAGCAGGAGCTCGAAGAGCGTCATGGGGCCGCCCTCGAGCGCGGCGACGAGAGTGTCCACGTTGGTGTCGAAGAGGGAGAAGTAATCGCGTGATCTGCGGCAATGCCGCCGACCGACGGGTAAAGACGTCAGCATCGTCGCGCCGCGTCTTCGAGGCGATGTACTTCGGCGTCTTGGTGTCGAAGTAGGGCTCGACCAGGATGAGCTTGATCTTGCGCTCGAGGATCAAGTTGATGGTCGCCAGCGTGTGGGCGGGCTCGGCGGGATGCCGGGCTTGGGCTCGACATGGCCGACGACGTGAGCCTGAACGCCTCGGCGAAGTTGGGCCAGGAGTCATGGAAGGTCACCACCTCGACGCCGGCGTACGGCGCCAGCGTCGCCGCCCACTCCGCCTGCTTGGCGGTCAGCTTGCTCTCGAAGGCCTGCCACGTTGCGGTCGATAGTCCGGCTTGCCTGCCGGGTCGAGCTGCGCAAGCCGTGCCGCGATGGCGCGGGCGATGACTGCGGCCGTTCTCGGGGTCCGGTCCAGTAGTGCGGATTGCCGTAGGGATGGACGTCGCCCATGGCCCGCGTCACCTGAGTCGTCGGCCGGTTGAGGATCTCGCAGCCCGACCGAGGCGTCGAGGTAACCGGGGTTGCCGGGATGGATCTTGGCGTTGCGGCTCTGGTCGACGAGCGGCGGCAGGTAGCCGGCCTCGAGCTCGAGACCGGCGACGATGAGCAGATCGGCGCGCGACAGCAAGAGGACGAAGGACGGCTGGCGTCGACGAAGTGCGGATCCTGGTAGCCCTTGGCGATCGGCGGAGGTCTGACGCGATCGCCGCCGACGGCGTGGCGATCGAGGCGAAGTCCTGCAGGCTGCTCACCACGTTGAGCTTGGCGTGGGCGGCGCCGGCTAGCGGCGAGCTGACGGCAAGGGCGACGAGGATGGGAGAGAGCTTCATGACATCACCTCAGAACGGATGGGCGCCGTGGGCGCCGATCGCAAACAGCAGTTGGAGGAGAAACTCGTTGGCGTCGTCGCCGTCGGCGAAGTGGCGGCGCCGGAACTGGCCGCGTAGCTGCGAGAACTCGGTCGGGTTGAAGGTGAGGATCAGGGACTGCCGCGGTGTCGCGCAGCGCGGCGTCGAGCGCCGCTCCGACTCAGTCGTAACGTCCACCGATCCACCACCGCCTGGCAAGCTGGTAGTCGCCGGGGGAACCAGCCGGTCGCGCTCTGGCGTCGGTCCTCGCTGTCGCGGTGGCTGCGGAAGTACTCGCCACGCAGCTCGGCGGAGCGATAGGTCGCGGTTTGCAGCGGCTTCCAGCGCAGCATCAGGTCGACGCCCTCGAGCGTCGGTGTCGTCGAGCGACCCGTTGGGCCCGCGGCCGTAGGAGAGCCCGAGGTCGAGATTGGTGGCCTCGCTGAGATCGCGAAACAGCGCGGAAGTGGGCGTTGTAGGAAAGGTCGGAACGGGTTTCGGCAGTCCGAAAGCTCCTCGCCGGCGGTGCCGTCGAATGCCTGTAGGGTGAGCTCGGAGAAGGTGTTGCCGGGAGGGGAATCAGTCGCGCCACTGAAACGCCGTCGCCGATCCAGCCCTCCTCGCCGCCGAGCAGATTGACGATCGGCAGCGGCTTGTCGGCCCACGGCAGCGAATGCGGGTGCAGCGTGTTGACCTTGCCGAAGCCCCTTTCATCCGTCCGACCTTGACCCAGCAAATCCACGGCAGCGCGGTGAAGGTGACGTAGCCCTCCTCGATCTCGGCGCCCTCGTCGCCGAAAGCGAGGAAAATGTCGGCGCGGGCATAGGGGTCGATCACCGCCTGCAGGCCGATCTCCGCTTCTTCCAGATTCATCGCCCGCCCGGGGTCGACGTCGTTGTGACCGCCCACGCCGATGAAATTGCCAATCACCGCCATCGCGGGATTGAAGTAGCTCGACGTCTGGCCGGGCCCTGCGGCGGGCGGCGGAGGCTGAGGTGGCGGCACGGCGGCGGTTGCAGCGCCGGTTTCGAGCGCCGCCAACCTGGCTTCCAGGGCCCCGAGCTTGGCTTGATAGTCGGCCCGCAGCGCTTCCAGCTCGGCGCGCACGGCGGCGATGTCCGGCACCGGAACCTGCGCCCATGCCGCGCCTTCGGCGGCGACCGACGCGATGCAGCACACGAGTCCGGCGAGGGCCCATCGGGCGCTCGACCGGACTCCGGTCCACGGAGAACATGGAACCTCCCCCGCCCGGGTGCGGGCGGGACACTCACGTCATCAGTAGATGCGCGGCGATGCCGCGCGCGTCAGGCCGCGACCGGAGTCGCGGGAGAACCGCGCGGGGAGGAAGGAGCGCCCGAGGCGCAGACGGAGAACGGCGAGTCG
Source organism: Thermoanaerobaculia bacterium (assembly GCA_963821905.1). Taxonomy (GTDB): domain Bacteria; phylum Acidobacteriota; class Thermoanaerobaculia; order Multivoradales; family JAGPDF01; genus CAWGFP01. The sequence goes on from CAWGFP010000003.1 coordinate 41,079, forward strand.
ACCGGTGCGCCGGCGGCAAGCGGCTCGTCCACAACGGCGACGAGCGCCGGCGACGACTGCAACGAACCCGCCGATTGGAGCTGGAGGACGCAGTACGTGCAGCGCTCGCGCTCTTCCGATGCCGCGGCGTCGAAATGCGCCGGCAGGGTCGGGTGAACGGCGTCGGTGAAGATCTCGACCGGCTGGTCGAGCGGCGAGTGCTCCTGGGGCCTGGAATGGAACTCGAGCAGCAACGGCCCGAGCGCCAGGGTCAGCAGGACCGCCGTCAGGCAGGAGGCCCAGTGCCGCCGCGTCGGCCGGAGAGCGGTCGAGCTCGTCATCGGTGCCATGGTAACAAATCGCGTGGCCTAGCCCGCTTCAGATGGGGCTGGCGGGCTCAGCGGCGGGATCGGCTCTTGATGCCGTTCCCAGTCCCGCAGCTCGGCTTCAGCGCGCTCGGCGGTCAAGCCGTAGAGGTGGCGCAGCTTGGCGAGCAGGTCATCTCGCTGGCCGGCGATACCTTCGATGTCCTCGTCGGTGAGCTTGGCCCACCGGAACCTCAGATTGCTCTTGATCTGCTTCCAGTTTCCTTCGATGTATTCCCAATTCACCTCAGCCTCCTGACTGCGGTCAGGCCGGGTGCATACGAAGCCGGCAGAGCGCGCGGGTTTTCAGCGCAAGTGACGTGCCAAGAATGGCGACGACCACTTCAGATGCGACGGCTCACTCGGAGCCGTATTCGCGCAGCCGGTTATAGAGGGTGCGCAAGCTCACGTCCAACGCTTTGGCGGCCTCCCGCCGGTCGCCAGCGAAGTGCGTCAGAGTGGCCAGAACCAGGCGCCGCTCGGCGGCAGCGAGCGTCGTGAGGGGGACCGGAAGCGCCGCGGCGGGCTGGTGACCCGACAGATCGGGGGCCAGGTGCGAGGGATCGATCTCTCCCTCGGCGAGGATGAAGCCACGATGGATCACGTTCTTGAGCTCGCGCACGTTGCCCGGCCAGGCGCAGCGCTGGAGGATACCCAGCGTCGCCGGCGTGAAGGTCTTGGTGGCGCCTTCCTTGCGGTTGAGCTCGTCGAGGAAGTGATGCGCCAGGCCGGCGATGTCTTCGGCCCGCTCGCGCAGCGGCGGCAGCGGGATCGGGAACACCTTCAGGCGGTAGAGCAGGTCGTCGCGGAACTTGCCCTCCGCGACGCGCGGCCTCGAGCTCGCGGTTGGTCGCGGCGATGATCCGCACGTCGACCTTGACCGGCTTTTCCCCACCGACTCGCGTCACGGCGCCGGCTTCGAGCACGCGCAGCAGCTTGGCCTGGAGCTCGATCGGGATTTCGCTCACCTCGTCGAGAAATAGCGTGCCGCCGTCGGCGCGCTCGAAAAAGCCGTGGTGGAGCCGATCGGCGCCGGTGAAGCTGCCGCGCTCGTGGCCGAACAGCTCGCTCTCGATCAAAGTGCGGAGTGAGCGCGCCGCAGTTCACCACCTGGTAAGGACTGGCGGCCCGGCGGCTGAGTTTGTGCACGCTCTCCGCCACCAGCTCCTTGCCCGTGCCGCTCTCGCCAGTGATCAGCACGGTGGCGCTCGAGGGCGCCACACGGCTGACCATCTCGTAAACCCTCTCCATCGCCGGCGATCCACCCACCAACGGGCCGAAGCGGCCAGACTCACGCGCCTGCCGGCGCAACTCGCTCAGCCGGGGCCGCAGCCCCCGCGAGCGCGACAGGTTGGCGAGCATCAACTTGAGTCGCGCGGTGTCGACCGGCTTGGTGAGGTAGTCGGTGGCGCCGTGGCGCAGCGCCTCGACGGCGGTGTCGACGCTGGCGTGGCCGGTGATCACCACGATCTCCACGCGATCGGTCTGCCCCTGAAGCTCCGCAATGAGGTCGAATCCGGTGCCGTCCGGCAGGATCAGATCGAGCAGAACGACGTCGGGAGGCTGGGCCACCAGGCGGGCCCGCGCCGCGGCCACGGTGGTGGCCGTCTCGACCGCGAAACCCTCGTCGGCAACCAGCTCAGCCAGCGCTTTGAGCGAGTTCTTGTCGTCCTCGACGACCAGCGCGTGCAGCAAGCCGGTCATCCCTGCCCGAGCGCCGGCAGCCGCAGCCGGAACTCGCTGCCGCGGCCCGGCCGGTTCTCGACGCTGATCTCACCGCCGTGGGCCTCGACGATCGAGCGCGCCAGGTAGAGGCCGATACCGGTGCCGGTGGTCTTGGTGGTGTAGTGCATGTCGAAGATCCGCTGCCGCTCTTCCTCCGGAATCCCCGGACCGGTGTCGATGATCCGCACTTCGGCCTCCTGAGGAAGCGCCTCGAGAATCATTTCCAGCTCGCCGCCGTCGGACATCGCCTCGAGACCGTTGAGGGCGACGTTGAGGATGGCTTGCTTGAGGCGGTCGCGCTGGCCGGCGATGCGCACCGCGCTGCCCGGGAGCTGCGCCTCCAGGGCGACGTGCTGCAGACGCGCCTGCGGCTGCAAGAGCCGCTCGATTTCCTGCAGCGTGGCCCGGACGTCGAACTCCTCGCGTCCGCTGCCCGCCGGAGTGGTGTCGGCGAGCAGGCCGAGGAGCGAGCGGTCGAGACGATCGAGCTCCTCGCGCAGCACGTCGAGATATCCCTGGGTCTTCTCGGCCTCCGCCGCGCCCTCACCCTTGCGCAGGGCGACCTGCAGCCGATCGAGATTCAGCACCATGGCGTTGAGCGGTGCTTTGATCTCGTGCGTTACGGCTCGGTAGACCCGGCTCAGGGCGCGGAGCTGGCTGGCGAGCAGCAAGTCGGTCTCCAGCGCGTCGAGCGCTGTCCGTTCGCGGAGCAGATAGAGGAGACCCTGGTGCTCTTCCTCCGCCAAAGGGTACATCCGGCAGTGCACCGCCAGCGGCTGTACCGATCCCGGCACATCGAAATCGAACTGCGCCGGTTGATTCGGTGCACCGCGATCGAGGAGCGGGAGGATCTCGGGCCAGCGCCGCTGCAACTCCGTGAGATCCGCGCAGCCCAGCAGCTCGCAGGCCCGCGGGCTGGCAAATTCCAGCTGGCGAGAGGGATGGACGAGCAGCACGCCAACATCCACCAGACGCGACAAAGTATGGAGACGCTGGCGAGCTTGCGCTCCTCGCTCGCGCTCCATGTTGAGCTCCTGCCCCACCCTCGCCGCGACCTCGACCGCGGCGGCGAACTCGTCTTTGACCCGGGACGGCGCCGGCGCCTGGCCGGCGAGCGCATCCTGCAGCAGCGCAGTGACGTCACGGCCGCGTCGCACCAACAGCACGTATAGCGCCACAGCGAGGGCTCCGGCCGCGGCGAGAGCCGCCAGGGCACCCGCGCCGAGGCGGCGCATCGCGTCGTCGTGGACCGCGGACTCGTCCCGCGTCACGTCGATCGCGGCGAGCCTCGCTGCACGAATCTCCCCCCGTTGCCAGAAGGCAAAACCGCCCACCAGGGCGGCGTAGATCAAGCAGACGGCGACTATGTTCCGCGTCAAGGATCGCATGGTGGGAGAGCGGTGTTCGCAGACAAGTTATCACCTTCCGCGTGGCATGGATGCTGCTCTTGACCTCCCTGACGTTTTTTCAAGGAGACGACATGGAACCTGCGAGCTGGATCCTGGCAGCGCTCGCCGCGAGCTTCGTCGCGGCGGTTCTCCGTTGGGCGCGCGGCCAGAGGAGCGGATATCGAACGAGCTATGGCGAGCGACGCTTTCCCGCCGACAACGTCGACCAGTTGCTCGCGCTCGAGGCACGCCGGCCGCGACGAAGTGGTGGATGAGCTGTCGCGCCGTCACGGCCGCAGCTGGGCTGCGCTACCACGTCATCACAACGATTTGAGGTCATCCGGCTCGTCGTGTACCAGGATGCGAGAAACGGATGTCCGCGCGGCCTTCGGGGGATCCAGGCCTTGAACGCAGCCGAGCGGACATCCGGATTGGTGCTGATCACGATGCCCTCCAGTGCATGGCGTATGCCACGGACCCCCGTCGCCGACGGCAACGCCCTGCAGCAGGTCGCGTCGCAGTCGATCGCCAGCCGTGGCTTGGCTATTGCACTGCTCACTCGTAGGTCGCAAGCGCGTCCGAATTAGTTCAGCCGGTCGTGGCACTCGCGGCCTAATCTCCAAGGGAGTTACATCATGAAGCGATGGGTACTTACGGCGCTGGTGTGCGCCTCGATGTGTGGTGCGGCCGCTAGAGCCGACGACTTGATCCCCTATGGCTCCGGCGGGTGGAGCTACTCGATCGTGCCGTACGACCAGCAGCTTGGCTTCTCGGCCCCGGCCTACGACTCGACTGGTTGGCCGGTCGGCCAGGGCCCGTTCGGCGGTTGGGAGAAGGGTCTCGACCAGGTTTGCGTGTTGAACGCGAGCATCGTCACGGAGTGGCCCAACTACACCGACCTCCTGGTCCGGCGGTCGATCCAGCTCTGCCCGGGCGCGAGCGGCCTCGAAATCGAGGCGGCTATCGACAATGACATCCAGGTGTTCTTCAACGGCGTCGACATTTCGAACGGCATGGTCGAACACGAGCTTTGCGCCGAGTACGGCGCAGCGGAGTCCACCTTCGCCGTGCCCGACGCGCTCCTCCAGATAGGCGAGAACGTCCTCGCCGTGCGAGCCCGGGATCGCGAAGTCATCAGCTTCCTCGACCTCACCGTACGCGGGGACGCTGGAGACTGTGTACCGACGCCGCAGGCCACGGTCGACTGCACAGGGGCCGTGCCGAGCGTCGTTGAGCTGTGGCCGCCGAACCACAAGTATGTTCCGATCAACGTCGAGGGGTTGCTCGACTCCGACGGCAACGAGGTCGAGATCACCATCGACTCGATCTTCCAGGACGAACCGGTGCGGGACCGCAGAACGGGCAGCGGCAACACGTGCCCTGACGGCAGGGGTCTCACCACCGATACCGCCTGGGTGCGAGCGGAGCGCAGCGGTGAGCTGGGCGACGGCCGCGTATACGCGATTCATTTCACGGCGACCGCCGCCGATGGCGAGGTGTGCCAGGGAGTATTGAGAGCGTGCGTGCCGCACGATCGAGGACACGGACTCGGCTGCATCGACGACGGTCCGCTCTACGACTCGACGATCTGTCCGTAAGCGAACGATCAGACTTTCCGAGTATGGGCGCCGGCCTTGGCAGGGCCGGCGTCGCTGTTTCAGAACCCCGTCGCCGGCCGGGTCGCGTCCGCACGGGGGCCGGAGCCCCTAGCCACGGGCAGTCTTTGCCGAAAATACCCGCCGCTTTGCATTAATCGGTGCAGGTTCTGCAATCCAACTCGCGCGGCGACGCTGGGAGACCGGGATGCGTCGCCGGCTGGCTGGCACGAGGACTGCTCTTCTCCCGGGAAATGGGACCGCTATCCGGGGTAAATGCTGGCACGGAACGACCGACGATCGTCGCGACTCTCGACGAGCAGAACTGGCGCAAGGTCCTGGCGCCGTACAAGCGAGCCAATGTGCGTTCAGCGGTGGTGCAACTGTTCGACACCGCCCTGCCATTCGCGCTCGTCTGGTTCCTTATGGTGCGCAGCTTGACGGTTTCCTACGCCCTGACCCTGGCGCTTGCGGTGCCGGCCGGATTCCTTTTCATCCGGCTCTTCATCCTGCAGCACGACTGTGGCCACGGCTCGTTCTTCCCCTCGTCCACCGCCAACAACGTGGTCGGCTCGCTACTCGGCGTCGTCACGCTCTTCCCCTATGGTTACTGGCGGCGCACCCACGCCGTCCATCACGCGACCTCCGGCAACCTCGACCATCGCGAGCTGGGCGACGTCAAGACCTACACCGTCCGTGAGTACCTGGGCTTCACGCCCATGCACCGGTTTTTGTACCGCCTCTACCGCCATCCGCTGACGCTGCTCGGCTTCGGCCCGGCCTACCAGTTCGTGCTCAAGCATCGCTTCCCGTTCGACATCCCGTGGTCGTGGAAACGCGAATGGGCGAGCGTGTTGTGGACCAACCTCGGCATCGCCGTCAGCTTCGCCGCGCTGGCGGCCGCGATCGGCTGGCGAGCGGTGATCCTGGTGCACCTGCCGGTCGTCCTGGTCGCGGGCGCGGTCGGGGTCTTCCTGTTCTTCGTCCAGCACCAGTTCGAGGACACCTACTGGGAGCCCGATGTGACCTGGGACTTCTACCGCGCCGGCGTTCACGGCAGCTCGTTCCTCGACCTGCCGCCGGCGCTGCACTGGCTGACCGCCAACATCGGCTACCACCACATCCACCACCTGGCGAGTCTGATCCCCAACTACCGCCTGGCCGAGTGCTTCCGCGACAACCCCGGCCTGCAGCGCGTCACGCACTTGACGCTGCGGCAAGGACTGAGTTGCCTGCGCCTCAAGTTGTGGGACGAAGAGTCCCGCACTCTCGTCGGCTTCGACGCCGTGCCCCAGCACGAGCTGCGCGCGAACCCTCGCCTGGCCGGCGGCCGGCGCGAGCCAGAAACGCCGAGCGGCTGACAGGGCCATGGACTCGAGCCAGGAGAGGCAGGTCTACCGCTTCCTCTTCTTCATCGCCGCCATCCTCGCCGTCGGCTACCTCGTCTTCCGGGTGCTCCAGCCGTTCTTCGCCGCGCTCGCTTGGGCGGTGGTCCTGGCCATCGTCTTTCACCGTCCCTGGCAGGCGCTGGACCGCCGGATGCCGCGGCGGCGAGCCCTCGCCGCGGGGCTCCTCACCCTGGCAATCGCGATCGTCGTGCTGCTCCCCGCCTCGCTGTTCGTGGGCGTGCTGACCGCGCAGGCCGTCGAGACCGCCGACGACGTCGTGGTGGGTCTGCGCAGCCGCCACATCGCCACGTTCTCGGATCTCGTCGCCTCGCCGGCGGCGGCGCCGCTGCTCGAGGCGCTCGACCAACGGTTGGGCGTGTCCTCCGATCGCTTTCAGCAGTTCGCCTCGACCTTCGTGGAGCGGGTCACGGGTTTCCTCGGCTCGTTGAGCGGGCTCCTGGTCCTGAGCCTGTTCGATGCCGTGCTCACGTTCGCGGCGACGCTGTTCCTGCTTTTCTTCTTCTTCTTCGACGGTGATCGGATCAGCGCGGGAGCGCTCGACCTGCTGCCGGCCGACGAAGAGGGACGCCAGGAAGTGAAGCGCTCGCTCGGCACCATGGTGCGCGCCATCTTCCGTGGCTCGTTGCTGCTCGCCCTGGTGCAAGGCCTCTCCGGCGGCCTCAGCTGGTGGCTTGCGGGACTCGGATCGCCGGTGCTCGCGGGCGCGAGCATGGCCGTGCTTTCTCTCCTTCCGCTCGGCGGCTCCGCGATCGTCTGGCTGCCGGGGAGCATCTGGGCCTGGTATTCGGGCCACCCCGGCGCCGCCGCATTTCTCTTCCTTTGGGGAGCGCTGGTGACCTCGTTCCTGGCCGACAACGTCCTGCGGCCACTGCTCATCCGCGGCGCCGAGGGCTTGAGCGCCCTGGTCGTTTTCCTCGGCGTCTTCGGCGGCCTCGCGACGTTCGGCCTGCTAGGCGTCTTCATCGGTCCGATGGCGCTGGTGGTCGGCCTGACGCTGCTCGACGCGATGCGCCGGCGGGCCAGCGCCGGTCACTATGAACGGATCGAACAGCCGCCAGAGCCCTTGGTCACGTGAGAATGCGACGGAAGGCAGCCACCGGCCGCGCCGCCGCAGCCACCGAGCTTCTGGCGGCTGCGCGGGCCGAGGTGCGGCAGAGCACCAACCAACGGCTCGAGGCCGAGCAGTCCTTTCGCACCTTGGTAGAGAGCCTGCCCGACGTCATCGCGCGCTTCGACCCGCAAGTGCGATACCTCTACGTCAGTCCCGCAATCCAAGAGGTAGCCGGACGGCCGGCGCGTGACTTCGTGGGCCGGACGAACCGACAAATGGGGATGCCGCCCGAGCTGATCGAGGAGTGGGACGCGGCCGTGCGCAGGGTCTTCGCAAGCGGACAGCCCGAGAGGCTCGAGGTCAGTTTTCCGACCGCCAATGGACCGCGGCATTTCGATTGCCAGTTGGTTCCCGAACCTGGGAAAAATGGCTTGGCGGCGGCGGTGCTGACCGTGGCGCGAGATGTCACCCACCGCTGGCTCGCGCTCGAAGCCGAACGGCGGGCCCGGAGCGTCGCGGATTCGTTGCGCGAGGCGACGGTGGCGCTCACCCGCAGCCTCGATCGCGAGACCGTGCTGGCGACTCTGCTCGGCCGCCTGCGCGGCATGCTCCCGTTCGACCGCGCCAGCGTCATGCTGGTCGAGGAGGCGTCGCGGGTCTCCGTGCGCGCGATCTTCGACGGCGAGCGCGTGGTTTCTCTGCCGGCCGACGGGCGGCCGGAGTTCGACCCCGCCGATCACCCGATCGTGCAAGGGATCCTGACCAATGGCGCGGCGGTTCTCATTCCGGATCTACGGGCTGATGCCCGACTGGAGCCTGCCGGTCGACCGCTCGTCCGAGGCGAGTTGGATGGGAGTGCCGCTGTTCGCGCGCGGCGACGTGGCAGGGTTGTTCTCGCTCTCCAAGCGCGAGGCCGGCTATTTCAGCGAGGAGCACGTGAGGCTGGCCGAGGCGATGTCGTCGCAGGCCTCGGTCGCGGTCGAGAACGCGATCCTCTTCGAACAGATGCAGGCCTCGACCGTGCGGATGCAGTCGCTCTCGCGCCGCCTCGTCGAGGCGCAGGAAAGCGAGCGGCGCAACATCGCCCGCGAGCTGCACGACGAGGCCGGTCAGGCACTGGCCTCGCTGCGCTATCGGCCTGCGCCTGCTGGAGACGGGAGATCGGCGAGGGCCGCGGCGTCACCGAACGGGTGGCCGAGCTCAAGCAGAGGACCGATGCCGTCATCGACGGCCTGCACCGACTGGCCGCGGACCTGCGGCCGGCGAGCCTCGATCACCTGGGGCTCGAGGCGGCCCTGCGCCAGTACTCGCGCATCGGCGGCGTCCAAGTTCGGCCTCGCCGTCCGCTTCAAGGCCCGCGGGCTGGGCAGCGAGCGGCTTCCTCCGGCGATGGAGACGGCGCTCTATCGCGTCGTCCAGGAGGCGATGACCAACGTCGTGCGGCACGCGAAGGCGACCCGGGTCGACGTGCTGGTGGAGCGCAGCGACGGCCGCGTCATGGTGATGGTCGAGGACGACGGAGTCGGCTTCGAGCCCGACCGCGCCCAGCAAGGCGAGCACTTCGGGCTGCTCGGGCTGCGCGAGCGGGCCGAGGCACTGGGCGGGACGCTGACCCTGGAGAGCGCGCCGGGAGCGGGAACGACGGTCGTGGTGGAGGTGCCGAGTGCCGATCCGCATCCTGATCGCTGACGACCACGCCGTCGTCCGTTCCGGCCTGCGCGCGCTGCTCCGAGCCGACCCCGAGCTCGAGGTGGTCGGCGAGGCGGAGGACGGTGAGGAGGCGCTGCGCCTGGCGGAGGCGCTGCGCCCCGACCTGGTCCTGCTCGACATCACCATGCCGCCCGAGAACGGCATCACGACCGCGCAGCGACTGAAGGCAAAGCATCCCGAGGTCGCCGTGCTGTTCCTCACCATGCACGAGGACGAGAGCCTGCTGCACGAAGCGCTGCGCGCCGGCGCGGCCGGCTACCTGATCAAGCGGGCCGAGGAGGCCGAGATCATTCGCGCCATCCATGCTGGCGAGCCAGGGCGACATCTACGTGCACCCCGCGATGACCCGCGCGCTCCTTCGCCAGCCGGTGACCTCCGCGCACCGGCGCAGTTCGCCGGTGGACGAGCTGACCCGCCGCGAGCTCGATGTCCTGCGGCTGCTCGCCAAGGGCAACACCAACCGGCAGATCGCCGATCTGCTCGGCCTCTCGATTCGCACGGTCGAGAACCACCGCGCCAACCTGATGGGCAAGCTCGGGCTGGTCAGCCGGGTCGAGCTGGTGAACTACGCCGAGGAGCACGACCTGCTCTAGGGCTTCCGTGCGCCGGCCGGCGAACGATCTCGCAGCGCGTCAGCGCCGCCGGGAGGCCAGATGGATGAGCGCCACGAAAAGGGCGGCGCCGATGATCGACCACAGAACCGGGAACGGATGCCCGCCGACGGTGATCATGAGCGGCTCGGCTAGCTTCAGCTGCCGCGCGACCCACGGCCCGAGCAGAGCCCCGACGAAGCCCAAGGCGATCGAGACGAGGAGCCCGCCGCGCGAGCCACCCGCGATGGCCTTCCCGATCGCGCCGCAAACGGCGGCGATCACGATGAGAATCAGGAGTGTTGTTAGTGACAGCGTCATGACAGGTTCCCTCCGCTATGGCTTGGGCAACGTGGCGATCTCCGCGCCAGAAATCTAGTCCTCTGGCGACCCGAGTTGAAGCGCACTTTCTACCCGGAATCAACGCCGCGACTCGGGTAGAAACTACGCCGGCACCGTCGCGCGACGGCGATCGGGTAGTTCCCACCTAGCTCGCGATCTCGCCATCAGGTAGAAAGTGCGCTTCTCAGACGAGTGCCGGAGGGCTAGCCTCGAGGTGGCCTCGAAAGGGAGGAAACGTCATGGACAGCACCACCCTCATCATCCTGATCCTCGTACTGGTTCTACTGTTTGGCGGCGGTGGCTTGTACTGGCGGCGCGGTCGCCGCTAAACCCGCGAGATCGCGATTCGGATCGCGGCAGGGCGCGGTGTGGCAGTTCACCAGCGGTTCGCTGGTCCGAGCCGCACTCCGCGCCCTGGGCGCCGGCCTCAGGCCGACAACCGCCGTCGGCGCGCCAGCAAGCCGACCAGGAATCCGGCAGAGGCCGCGAGCAGCAGGGCCTTGCCGGGATTCGCGACGACGTACTCGGTCGTCGCGGTGGCCATTCGCGTGACCTCGCCGCTTGCCCTCGCGTAGCCGCGATCGACTGCCTGAGCGGCGCGCTCCACGCGCTGGTGCGCGCCGCGCGACGCCGTCTCCGCTCCCTCACGGACCTGCGTGCCCGCGCCGCGGACCGTTTCCACCGCGCGCTTCGCCGCCGTCTCGACGCCGCGCTCCGCGCGATCGGCGGCGCCGACAACGGCGTCGCGAGTGCGGTCGATCAGGGAATCCATTCCGTCCTTCGTCCGTTCGATGTTCTTGATCATGCGCTTGCTCCTTCGGTTCGTGTCATTGGCGATTTGGAGCCCCCACGGTCCGTGGGCTTGTACTCCGACAGCTGTACCAATTGCTTGCCTTGGCTTTTTCCCCGTAGCATTGCGATGAAGGCTTGCGGCGCGGCCTCGATGCCCTGAGCGATGTCCTCGCGGTACTGCAGCTTCCCCTGCCGCAGCCATTCGCGCAGACGCTCGCACGCTTCGGGGAACCGCTGCCGGTAGCTGGCCACCAAGAAGCCGCGCGCGCTCGCCTGCTTGACCCTCAACTGGTCCAGCCAGCGCGGCGCCATCTCGGGTTGCTCCAGGTTGGACTGTGAGCTCTGACCGCAGACGCAGATCCGGGCCCGGTCGTTGATTCTCTCGATGACCGCGTCGGTGATGGCTCCGCCCACATTGTCGAAATAGACGTCGATGCCGGCCGGGCAGAGCGTCTCGAGCGTCCCGCGCAGGTCCGAGCCGGCCCGATGGTTGAACGCCGCGTCGAAGCCGAGCTCGTCGCGCAACCACGAGGTCTCGGCATCCGAGCCCGCCACTCCGACGACGCGGCAACCGGCGATCTTGGCCAACTGGCCGGCCACCATCCCGACCGCCCCGGTCGCACCGGAGACCACGACAGTCTCGCCTGGCTCGGGGCGACAGATGTCGAACAAGCCGAAGTAGGCGGTCAACCCCGGTGTGCCCAGTACTCCGAGAGCCGTCGACAAGGGCGCCGAGGTGGCGTCGAGCTTCCTCAACTCCCGCCCCTGGACGACGGCGTACTCCTGCCAGCCCAGCAGGCCTTCGACCGCATCACCGGCCACGAACTGCGGGTCCTCGGATGCCATGACCAGGGCGACGGCGCCGCCGATCATGAGATCGCCGATGGCCATCGAGCTGGGGCCCGCGGCGTTCATCCGCCCCCGCATCCAAGGATCCAGGGAGAGGTACAACTCCCGCACCAGCACTTCGCCCGCGGCGAGTGAAGGCAAGGGCGAATAGACCAAGTCGAAGTTCGAGACCCTGGGGAAACCTACCGGGCGCGAGGCGAGGGTGATCTGTCGGTTGACGGTTGCCACGGCAAGTTCGCGACGCTGCGCCGGCTATGCCTTCGAGCGCATCAGGAGCAGTGCCCCTCCGACGACGATCGCGCCGACGCCTGCCCAAACCGGGATATTGACCGTCTCCTTGTCCTTGACCGACAACTCCAGCGGACCGATCTTGGCGTCGTGAGTCGTCTTGGTGTACGTGAAGCCACCGTACGCCAGCGCGACGACCCCGGCGACGATCAGCAGAATCGCGACCATCTTGAGACCGCTCATTTCGCTCCTCCTGTCATTTCCCCGTCCGCGGCGTCAGGCCGGCGGAGGTGCCTTCTCGACATGCTCTCGAGGTTAGTCCCCGCACCGCCCGCCGAGAAGCGCACTTACTACCCGAGCCCGTCAATGCAACTAGGTAGAAACCACTGCTACGCCGCGCTTCCCTCAAAAAGATCGAGGCCCGCGGCGCCAGGTGGCGCACGCGGACCTCGACTTGCTCGCCCTCGGCGGTACCGTGAACCGGCGCCACCTCGAGGCTTCGCAGCTTAGCGTCCGCTCTTGCCGACCTGCAGCTCGTTGTGCACGTCGCTGACGCCCTTGGTGGCGCGCGCGATGCCCTCGGCGTCGGTCTTGATCCGCTGCGTGCTGACGCGGCCGATCAGGGTCACGACGCCCTTCGACGAGCCGACGTCGATATCGCTGGCTTCGATTCCGGGGTTGGCGATGAGCTGAGACTTGACCTTCGAGCTGATCATCACGTCATCGACCCACTCGCCGACCGTGCGCTCGCCGACCGTCAGACCGTTCCTCACGCCGCGCACGCCTTCCGTGCGCCAAGACACCCGCGCGGCCTCGCGCCGAGATTCCTCGGTGTCGACCACGCCGGTCAGATAAACGACACCCTCGCGGGTCTCGACCTCCACTTGCCGCGCCTTAACCTTCTCATCCGTCTCCAGCGCTTGCTGAACGACCGAGGTGATGCTCTCGTCCGTCTTCTGCGTGCTCTTCGAAGTCATCGACGACGAGGCACACCCCGTGAGGGCGATGATCGCGACACCGATCAGAGTCTTTGTTGCGAAAGCAGATACCTGCTTCATGGGATACCGTCCTTTCTGGACAGGTATCGAGCCTAAGCCGCGCCTCCCCGCCCCGAGAAGAGCACTTACTACCCGAGCGCCGAGCGCCGGACTGGGTAGAAACCACCCTGGCAAAGTGGCCTCGGTTGCGGCGATCTTTTCCCTGCGGGTAGAATGCGCGCCCTGCCGTATCGGTGGGGCGGTAGCTCAGCTGGGAGAGCACCACGTTCGCAACGTGGGGGTCGAGGGTTCGAATCCCTTCCGCTCCACCAATTTCGATCTCATTCGATTACAACACTCGCCTCTTCTCGAAGACGAGCAGGAGAAGATGCGCGTTATGGTGTTCCACAAAGTCACCGAGAACAGCGAAAAGAGCATGGCCGCCCCTACGCCCGAGATGCTCGAGGCCTTCGCGGCGATGGATCGGTTCACCGAGGAGCTGGTCAAAGCCGGCGTCTTCGTGGCCGCCGCCGGCCTCAAGAATGGCGCCCAGGCCAAGCGCATCACCTTCGATGGTGCGGAGGCACGGTCACCGATGGGCCGTTCGCCGAGACCCGCGAGCTCATCGCCGGCTTCTCGATCTGGGAGGTCAATGACATGGACGAGGCCGTGGCCTGGGCGAAGCGCGCCCCCAATCCCATGCCGGGCCCGAGCGAGATCGAGATTCAGCCGTTCTACGAGGCGGAGGATCTGGCCGAATTCGTGACTCCCGAGGAGCTCGCGACGCCCCGTGAGGGGACGCGCGGGAAGCTCGGCGTCGCCTGATACGGTCGGCTGATACCGGCGGCTGGAGGCGGCCACCGCCAAACGCCGCGCCATCGACGGCTTCCTGCGCGTCGGTCTTAGACTGGGGCCACGATGAAAGCGCTGGCCATTCGTCGTTACAAGGCACCGATGGAAATGATGGAGCTGCCGCGGCCCGAGCCGGGCCCGGGCGATCTGCTCGTGCGCGTACGCGCCGCCAGCGTCAATCCCCTCGACTACAAGATCCGCGACGGCGGCGTGAAGGTGCTGATCCCCTACTCGTTTCCGCTGATCCTCGGCAACGATCTCGCTGGCGACGTGGAAGCGGTCGGCCCCGGCGTCACCAAATTCAAGGTCGGCGACGCGATCTATTCGCGCCTCGACAAGGATCGCATCGGCGCCATCGCCGAGTATGCCCTGGTGCGCGAGAGCGCCGCGGCGAAGAAGCCCGCGCGCCTCGACTACGTGCAGGCGGCGTCGCTGCCGCTGGTGGGGCTCACCGCCTGGCAGGCGCTGATCGATCTCGCGCAGTTGCAGGCGGGACAGAAGGTGCTGATCCACGCCGGCTCGGGCGGCGTCGGCACCTTCGCCATCCAGCTGGCCAAACACCTCGGCGCGCAGGTCGCGACCACTGCCAGCGCCAAGAACCACGCGTTGGTGAAGTCGCTCGGCGCGGATGTGGCCATCGACTACAAGACCACCCGCTTCGAAGAGGTGGTCAGGGATCAGGACGTGGTCTTCGACACGCAGGGGGGGGAGACGCTGCTCCGCTCGTTCGAGGCGGTCAAATCGGGCGGCGTGGTGGTGACGGTCGGCGGCCGGCCCGACGGCAAGTTCGCGCGCGCCTGGGGCCTGAGCCTGCCGCTCGTCTGGATCCTCGGGTTCCTGAATCGCAAGGTCGATCGCCTGGCCAGGGAGAAGGGCGTGCGCTTCGAGTACCTGTTCATGCGCGCGAGCGGCGAGCAGCTGGAAAAGATCGGCGCACTGGTGGACCAGGGCGTCATCAAGCCGATCCTGGACAAGACCTTTCCGCTGGAAGCCGCGGCCGAGGCCGTCTCCTACGTGGAGTCCGGCCGCGCCGTCGGAAAAGTGGTCATTCGCGTCGCGGACTAGCTTGCCATTCGGCTCAGCCGACTACCCCGGGCTCTTCATCCAACCCGTGGCCTGACCATCGCGACATGTTTGCGCGCGCGGCGCCGGTCCCGGCGGATCGCTGTCTCCGAGCTCGCGGCGCAGCTCGCCCAGCCGTGCGCGGAGCGTGCTCATGACGGAGGCGAAGCGGGCGTCGCCCGCGAGGTTCCGGGTCTCGTCAGGATCGTTCTCCAGATCGTAGAGCTCCCACTCCTCGGGCTGCTCGAAGAACTGGATCAGTTTCCAGCGCGCGGTCCGGACACCGCGGTTCTTGCGCACGCAGTGGCCGGCGGGGTACTCGTAGTACTCGTAGAGGAAGTCGTCGCGCCACGGGACGTCGGCGCCCTCGAGCAGCGGGACCGCGCTGCGCCCATGGAGGTTGGGCGGGACCGGGATGCCGGCGAGCTGGAGGATGGTCGGCATCACGTCCACGTTCAGCACCATGTGGGTGCGATCCACCGTTGCAGCCGCGAAGCGCGCCGGGTAGCGGATCGCCAGCGGGACGCGAATCGAGGGCTCGTACATCAACCGCTTGTCGAAGAGTCCGTGCTCGCCGAGAAAGAACCCGTTGTCGGAGGTGTAGACGACCAGCGTGTTCGGCGTCAGTTTCTGCTCGTCGAGGAAGTCGAGCACGCGCCCGAGGTTCTCGTCCACGCTCAGCAGCACCCGGTAGTAGTCCTTCACCATCAGCTCGAGGTTGCGCCGCTTGCGCTCTTCGGGCGGCAGCGACGCTGGCACGCGATCGCGATAGTCGGGCATGTCCGCCAGCGCCATCTCGGCCGCCCGAACGGCCTCGGGCCGGCCTGCCAGCCGGTCTTCGAAGGTGCGCGGCACCGGGATGTCGACACCCTCGAATGCCGCCGCGTAACGTGGCGCCGGTTTCCAGGTGCGATGCGGCGACTTGAACTGGTAGAGGAGGCAAAACGGCCGGTCGATCGGCCGCCGGCGAAGAAACTCCAGGGCTTGATCCCCCACCACGTCGTCGGCGTGGCCGCGCATTCGCAGCGGCACTCCCTTCGCCACCATTTCCGGATCCTGATAGTCGCCCTGCCACGGGAAGATGACCCACTCGTCGAACCCACGCGGCTGCGACTTGAGGTGCCACTTCCCCACCAGCCCGGTGTGGTAGCCCGCCTCGTGCAGCAGGTCGACCCAGGTCGGTTGATCCGGACGCAGGCCCGGCCCGTTGTAGAACTGCGGCCCGTCTCCGTTGGTTACGACCCCGTGCGCATGCGAGTACAGCCCGGTGAGCACGGAGGCACGGCTCGGAGCGCAGAGAGAGTTGGTCACGAACGCCTCTTCGAAGCGAATGCCGCCGTTGGCGATGCGATCCATGTTGGGCGTCCGCAGGATGGTGTTCCCGTAGGCGCTCAGGGTGTCTTTTCGTTGATCGTCCGTCATCACGAAGAGGACGTTGGGCGGCGGCAGTTCTTGCGCCCGGGCCCGCCGCGAGAACGCGGCGGTGACAGCCGAAACACCGAACAGGCGGAGAGCGTCGCGGCGCGACAGCGGTTGGCCGATCACGGGTCGGCTTCGATCATAGCCGCTCGATGGACCGGGCGCTTGAGCGAGGAGATAACGGCACGACCTTCGAGTATGGTGTGACCGGGAGCGGAGGCAACCATGGAGGTATTCGAGGTCGTCATCGCGCTGCTGCTGGGCGGCGCGGCGCTCGCCGCCTTGTCCCGGCGGATCGGCGCGCCGTACCCGGCGCTGGTGGCGCTCGCCGGCGCCGCGCTCGCGCTCATCCCCGGCATGCCGACGCTCGTGCTCGATCCCGAGCTCGCGCTCGCGCTGTTCGTCGCGCCCGTGCTGGTCGACGCCGCGTTCGACGCCTCGCCGCGCGACCTGCGCGCGAACTGGCGCGCGGTCGCGAGCCTCGCCCTCGGCGCCGTCGCGCTCACGATCGCCGTCGTCGCCGTCGTCGCGCGCCTGCTCGTCCCCGACATGCCGTGGGCGGCCGCGATCGCGCTCGGCGCCATCGTCGCGCCGCCGGACGCGGCGGCCGCCACCACGGTGCTCAAGCAGCTCCGCCCGCCGCACCGGCTGCTCGTGATCCTCGAGGGAGAGAGCCTCTTCAACGACGCGAGCGCGCTGCTCGTCTACCGCCTCGCGGTCGGCGCCACGGTCACCGGCTTCGTGTCCGGCTGGAGCGTGCTGCCGACGCTGCTCGTGGTCACGCTGGGCAGCGTCGTGCTCGGGCTGGTGCTCTCGCGGCCGACCGCTCGCCGTCAACGCGCGCATCCACGACGTCGCGACCGCGGTGGTGTTCCAGTTCTGCGCGCACATTCGGCGTCTGGATGCTCGCCGAGCGGCTGCACCTCTCGGGCATCATCACGATGGTGGTCTTCGCGATGGCGGCGTCGCGCCGCGCGCCCGAGATCATGCCGGCGCGCATCCGCATCCCGTCGTGGGCGGTGTGGGAGGTCGCGGTGTTCGTGCTGAACGTGCTCGCGTTCATCCTCGTGGGCTTCCAGCTCAAGTCGATCGCCGCGCGCGCCACCGGGGCGACCGGCGCGCGATACGCCGCGGTGGCGGCGGCGGTGTGCGTCGCGGTCATCCTCGCGCGCATCGTCTGGGTGACCGGCGCGGCGGCGTTCAGCCGGTGGCGCTGCCGGCCACGCGCCGACGGGACGCCCGGTCCGCGCGACGCGGTCGGCTCTCACCGCCCGCGCGGCCGCGGTGGTCGGCTGGTGCGGCATGCGCGGCACCGTGACGCTCGCCGCGGCGCTCGCGCTCCGACGGAGCGGGGCGCGCCGTTCCCCTACCGGGACCTGATCCTCGTCACCGCGTTCGGCGTGGTGCTCGGCACGCTCGTGCTCCAGGGGCTCACGCTGCGGCCGCTCCTGCTGCGCCTGCGGCTCGAGGACGACGGCACGGTCGAGCGCGAGGTGCGCCTCGCGCGGGTCGAGACGCTGCGGGCGGCGGTGGCGGCCGGCCGCGAGCGTCCGGGCGCCGAGAGCGCGGAGCTCGTCCGGCAGCGCTACGAGCTGCAGCTGCGCCGCGCCGAGGAGGAGTTGCGCACGATCGCGCGACGCGAGGCCGCGCCGGGGGACGGCGCCATCGACGGCCCCGGCGGCGGACGCCGCGCGTCGTGCGCGCCGCGACCGAGGCGCAGCGGCGGCGCCTGGTGGCGCTCCGCGCCGACGGCACGATCGGCGACGCCGCGTTCCAGCGCGTCGAGGAGGAGCTCGACTGGGCGAGCTCGACTGGGCGCAGCTGTTACCGGCGATGCGCGAAACGGGAGGGTGAGCGGCGGAGGTTCGGCCTGACTAACTGGCCCCCCTACGGTGCAGCAGGCCTTCGGTTCGGTTCTCCGCAAAGCGGCTCGAGGACAAGCTCCGCGAGCGCCGCGCAAGGATCGACCCGGGCGCCTCGAGCGGGCGCGCTGGACCCGCCAGCATGTGCGGTGCGGCGCAGGAGGTCGCGGAGCTCTTGCGGCGGCAGTCCGGGCTGGGCGGCGAGCAAGAGCGCGCCGATCCCCGACACGTAGGCGGCGGCGAACGAGTCACCGGAGAAGAAGTCGTAGCCGCCGCCCGGCGTCGTGGTCAAGATTTCGTTGGCGGGAGCGATCAACACGGAACTCGGTTCGTGCTCTTCGGTCCCGGCGGCACCGGCGACGGCGAGCGCCGCCGGATGACTGGCGGGAAAACCCACCGTCGCCGGTTCGACCGCGGCGACGATAAGGATGCCGCGGCGCGCGGCCTCGTCGAGCAGCCTCGTCAGCAGCCGGTCGGGCGGGCCGCTCAGGCTCAAGTTGAGTATGTCGGCGCCGCTCGACACGGCGAAATCGAGCGCCAATGCCAGGGTGTACGAGTCACAGGCCGCCACCCGCGAGTCCGGCGGCTCGTGCCAGCACGCCTTGAGCGCCAGCAGCCGGGCGCTCGGCGCGGTGCCAACGATGCCGATGCCGTTGTTGGCAACCGCCGCCAGTACGCCGGCCACGGCGGTGCCGTGAAGATCCGGGGTCGAGCCCTGAGCACCCGGGGTGACGAAGTTGCGCGCCAGCTCCACGCGGCCTTCGAGGTCGGGATGGTCGACGTCGACGCCGCTGTCAATCAGGGCGATGCGCACGCCGGCACCACGCGTCCGGTGATGCACCTCGGCCAGGTGAAGCTCGGCGAGCCCGTGCTGCAGGTTGGCGTACGGATCGTTCCATTCGTCGCCGAGGACCCGATAGCGCTCGACCGGTTGCGCCAGAGTCACGCGTGGATCCCGCTCCAGCTTCCCCACCATCTCGGCGGCGCTGGTTCCACCGGGCAGCTCGAAGATCAGGCACTGCTCGGAGAGCGACACCATCTTCCAGCTGCCGACGATGCGAAGCTCGAATGCATCCTGCATGTCCCGGGCGAACCGCTGCCAGTAGTTCGTGTTGGTCGAGTCGAGCGTCACCAGCAGGCGTTCCGCGGCCGCATGCGCGTTCTCACCCGGCGGCGCGACGGTCGCGCAGCCGCCGAACAGGCAGGCGAGCAGCAGGCCAGCGGCCCATCGCCGGCTAACGCTCATCCCCCACCCTCCCCGCCACCGGCTCGGCGAACTGCACGGCCGGATGGGCGCGGAGCAGCGCCACGATGTCGTCGACCGGGTCGGGTGGCGAGTCCAGCTCCCTGATAGCCAGCCTGTACGCTCCCAGGGGCGAGGGCCCACCCACGATCTGGGTTCCGGTGGTGAGCAGCACGGCCCGAACCTCGGTTTCGGAGGCTCCCGGCCGAAAAATCACCCGGACTTCGGGCCCCGCCGGCCGCGACACCGCCGGCGACGTGGACAGCGTGCGATACGCGGGCGCCGGACCGCGACGCGTCAGCCACAGTGACCCTGCGACGACCAGAACGAGCAATGCCTGGGTCCCCAGTATCCAGCCGAATCGCGCGCCGGCGAGCGCTCGCCACCAAGCAAACGGGCTGTGCGCTCGGGCCGCGGCGGATTCATCGTCCTCGGACGGGCCGCGATCGAGGCGCGATAGCAAGCGCCCCAACTGCGCCGGGTGTGGCGCCGGCGCGACCGCCTCCAGCGGCGGAAGGTGGGCCGCCATTTCGCGACAGCTGTCCACCTCTTCACGGCAGACTTCACATTCCCCGAGATGGCTGGCGATTCGCTTCTGCTCCTCGGGCTCCAACCGCCCGGTCACGAACCAGGGCAGGAGCTCCGAGGCGAACCGGTGATCGGCCTCGAATTCGCTGCGACGGCGATAGCGGCTCATTCGACGGTCCCCCCTTGCTTGAGAACGCCGGCCCCCCGCTCCTCTCCATCTACCGGCAACAGCTCCCGCAGGCGGCGGCGGGCGTGGAACATCCTCGTCTTCACCGTGTTGACCGGACACTCGAGGATCTCGGCGATCTCGGGATAGCTCAACCCGTGGACGAAGGTGAGCTCGACCACGGCGCGCTGCTCCGGGCTCAGCTCTCCGAGTGCCTTGCCGATGCGAGAGGCGCGCTCCTGGTGATCGAACAGCAGATCCGGGCCCGGTTCGTGCCGCGGCCATGACAGGTCGTTCGTGGTGACATGCCGGTTCGCGCGACGGAGCGACTTGAGGCCGAGGTGATAGGCGATGCCGAGGATCCAGGTGGAGGGAGCAGAACGGCCGGCGAAGCGATGCGATGACCGCCAGACCGCCAGCAGAGTCTCCTGCAGGAGTTCCTCGACCACGGCTGGCCGCCGCGTCAACCGGAGGAGAAAGGCGAACAGACGCTGGTAGTAGCGGTGATACAGCTCCTCGAATGCCCGCCGGTCGCCGTTCGCGATCGCCGCCATCAGGGCTCGGTCATCGTTACCCGGCTGCACGCGCTTCACCCTCCATCGCTCTGTTAGTCCCGCCAGCGGCCCGAACGGTTCAAAAGCGGCGCCGATCCTCCTTCCGCTGTGGGCATGACCTTCGGGACCGCTGCAAGAATTACACCGCGGCGGGCTCAGCCGGGCATCTCCGCCGCCGTTATGATGCCCGCCATGATCGCCCGCGTTGCCCTGTCCGCGCTGCACATTCTCGCTCTGGCCATCGGTTTCGGCGCCGTCTTCGCGCGCGGACGGCGTCTGCGGGATCTTCGCCGAGCGCCGGGGGATGCCGGCGTCGTCGGCCGGCTTCTCCAGGCGGACAGTTTCTGGGGCCTGGCTGCGCTGCTCTGGATCATCACCGGTTTCGGGCGCGTCTTCAGCAAGCTCGAGAAGACGCCCGAGTTCTACCTCCGCAACGGATTCTTCTGGGTGAAGATGGGCCTCTTCGCGCTGATCATCTTGCTCGAGATTCTGCCGATGATCACCTTCGTTCGTTGGCGCATCGCGCGCGGCCGAGGCAACCAGCCCATGGGCAAGCTCGACACGCTGATCGCGCTCAACGACGCCGAAACGGTGATCGTGATCCTGATCCCCTTCGTCGCCGCGCTGATGGCGAGGGGTGCCTGGCTGTTCTAGTCGGCTGCGGCGACCAGCTGCTTCTTCTTCGCCCGGGTCAGCAACTTGATTCGCCGCTCCTCGCGCAGGGCCTCGCTCCAGGTCTCCACCTCTGCCGACCAGACCAGCACGACGGGTAGTCGCGACCTCGTGTAGTGGGACGCTGTGCCGGCCAGGTGCTCGTTCAGCCGGCGGTCCAGCTCGGTCGTGGCGCCGGTGTAGAGCGAGCCGTCCCGGCACTGCAGCACGTAGATGAAAGGCACACACCCATTTTACGCGGGCAAGTACCCGCGGGCTCAGTTCAGATCTTGTTGTCGACCGCGATTCCCTCGATCAAGCAACCGCTCGAAGCCTCCGTTGGTTTTCGGCGCGGGGGCCTGAAGTCATCATGCGCCTCGGCTGGGGGGAGTGAAGAGAGGTCGCGATAGAGTGCGCTTTCGCAACATGACCGACCACGAGTACCAGTTCGGACCGCCACGCCTCGCAACCGGGCCTTGCGCTCTCGCACTTGTGGTGCTCGGCGCGTTGATCCTGTCGAGCCGCACCTCCCCGCTCGCGGCCCAGAGCATCGAGCCGCGCAACTACTCGAACGCTCCGGTCGGCGCGAGCTTCCTGATCGGCGGCATCGCCGCCACCGATGGCGGGCTGGCGATCGATCCGGCAGTGCCTCTGACCGAGCCCGAGCTTCGCACCTGGAGCGGCGTCGTCGGCTACGCGCGCTTCATCGACTTCTGGGGAAAGTCGGCGAAGTTCGACGTCATCGTGCCCTACACGTTTCTCTCCGGGAACGCCCTCTTCGACGGCGCGCCGGTCGAGCGCGAGATCAGCGGCATCAACGATCCCGCGTTCCGCCTGCTGGTCAATTTCTACGGCGCGCCGGCGCTTTCCCCGGGCGAGTTCAAGGATTACCGCCAGGACCTGATCGTCGGCGCGAGCGTGCAAGTGACGCCGCCCCTCGGCCAGTACGACGAGACGCGATTGGTGAATATCGGCATGAACCGCTGGACCGTCAAGAGCGAGGTCGGCGTCTCCAAGACCGTGCGCGCCTGGACGATCGAGGGCTCTGCGGCCGTGACCATCTTCACCGACAACGACGATTTCAACCGCGGCAAGCTTCGCGAGCAGGCGCCGATGTACTCCTCGCAGGGGCACGTCATCTACAACTTCCCGCGCGGCCGGTGGGCCTCGTTCGACGTCACCTATTTCGCCGGCGGCGAAACCACGATCGACGGCACCGACAAGAACGACCTGCAGAAGAACTGGCGCCTCGGCGCAACCTACGCTTTTCCAGTGAGCGTGCAGAACTCGATCAAGCTCTACGCCTCGAGCGGCGTTTCAGCGCGCACCGGCAACAGCTTCGATCTCCTGGGAATCGCCTTTCAGCACCGCTGGAGCGGGATACCCTGGCGAACGCGCAGCGCCTCGGGGTAATCCTCGCGGCGCTTGCGGCCGTCAGAGCGACGCCGGATTGAGCTGCACCGTCACCGAGATCGAACGGCCGTCGCGGATCAGATCGAAATCCACCCGTTGGCCGGCGAGCGGGGTGACGATCCCCGGCACGGCGCGTGGATCGGGGAGAGCCTGGCCGCCGATCGCCACGACCACATCGCCGACCACGATCCCCGCAGCGGCGGCCGGCGAGCCGGTCAAGACGGTTTCGACCACGATGCCGTCTCGCCGCTGGAGGCGCGCCTGCTCCTGCGCGTCGAGGGGGCGCGAGACGATGCCGAGGATCGCCGGCCGGGTCTTGCCCCAGTACGAGGCGAACTGATCGTCGGGTCCCAGGCTGCCGGTGATGAACCGCGCCGAGGCGGCGGGGGTCCCCGCGCCGACCGTCGCGCGTCGCGGCAACGGCAGGACCTCGAGTGCCATCCCGGGCGGCGGAGCGAAGTGTCCGTAGACGACGACGAGCGCAGCTCCGATCTCGCTGCCCTGCTCGATGGCCTGTTCCGGGTTCGTCGCGTTCCTCACGCTCGAGCCACCGATCAGGACGTATTCGTTCTCCAGCAGCGTCTGAACGTCCGTCGTCATGTCGGCCGTACCGAGGTATATCTGCGGCGCCGCCGGCGGTGGCAAGAAGACTGCGCCGACGATTTCCGTGCGCTCGAAGTGATCACGATAGGGATTGCCCGTCGAAGGCCTGGACGCCTCCGACGACCCGCCCCCGGGATCGACCGCAACCATCGCCGGATTGTTCGGATCGAAGCGGACCGGGATCACGGCTCCGGGCTGGAACTGCGGAATAGCGATGCGCGAGACGGTCGTCTTGTCGATCGTAGCCTCGAAGGCCGGCCGGTCGGGCGCCTGCACCATCACCCTCATTCCGATCACCGGGTTGTCGTTGAGCGTCCACCCGGTGTCCCAGATCTCCAGGATCTGGGCGGTGGCGGACACGCCGCCCTGCTGGAGCTCCGGAGTCAGGCCCCCACCGACACTGGTCATGAAGCTCGTACATCCCAGCAGGGCCAGAAGACTCAGGGACGAGAACACCCGCGCCGCCGGCACCGTGCGTCGATCACCGATCATGGGCTCCCCTTTTCGCCTGGAAATCGGCGAGCTTGGTCTCGAGAACCTCGAGGTCGAGCGGCTTCAGCATGTAGCCGCTGAAGCCGTGCTCCCGCGCTTTCTCCGGACTCAGGTCGAGCTCGCTCGCGGTGATCGCGAAGATGGCCGCGAGCTGGCCCGAGTCCGCCTCGAGCTGGCGGATGTTGGCGGTCAACTGGTGACCGTCCATCTCGGGCATCTCGATATCGGTCAGGACGAGGTCGAAGCCGCCTGGGCGGTAGAGATCCAGCGCCGCGCGCCCGTTCTCGGCGACCTGGACGAGATAGCCGGCGGAGGTGAGCTGGCTGAACATGATCTCGCGGTTGATCGCGTTGTCGTCGACCAGGAGCACCCGGAGCAGCCCCTCGGCGGCAGCGTGGGCGGGCGCCACGTGGGCGTCGTCGAGCATTCGCCGCTCCTCTTCATAGTCGGCGAAGGTGCGGGCGATGTTCATGAACATCGGGCCGAGCTCGACGAAGGCATCCACCACGTCGGGGTCGAAGTGTGTGCCGCGGCCCTTGGTGATGATCTCGACCGCCTCCTGGTGCGGCATCGGCGGCTTGTAGACACGCTTGCTGACCAGGGCGTCGTAGACGTCGGCGACTGCCATCAGGCGGCCGGAGATCGGGATGTCGGTTCCCTTGCGGCCGTTCGGATATCCCGCGCCGTCCCAGCGCTCGTGGTGCGAGGCCGCGATCTCGAGAGCGTGGCGCAGGAAGGTGTTCTCGCCCAGCTTGCGTTCGGTGACGCGCAGCGCGTCGTAGCCGATCGTAGTGTGCTTCTTCATCAAATCGTACTCTTCGTCGTTGAGCTTCCCCGGCTTCAGCAGCACGGCGTCGCGCACGCCCACCTTGCCGATGTCGTGGAGCGGCGTCGAGAGGTAGAGCAGCTCGATCGTCTCCTCGTCCAGGACGTCGTGGAACGCGGGATGACTCTTGAGCTTCACCGCCAGAGCCTTGACGTAGTTCTGGGTGCGCTTGATGTGGCCCCCGGTTTCGGGATCGCGCGACTCGGCGAGCGTCGCCAGTCCCTCGATCATCACCGCCTGGGTCCGCTGCAGCTCCTGGGTGCGCTGTCTCAACGCCTCCTCCAAGTGGCTGCGGTGGCGGCTCAGCTCGAGGTGGTTACGCACTCGCGCGCGGACCAACTCGGGATGGATCGGCTTGGTGATGAAGTCGACCGCGCCGAGCGCGAGTCCCTTCGCCTCGTCCTCGGGGTCGCCGAGCGCGGTGAGGAACAGCACCGGAATCTGCCGCGTGGCCTCATCCGCCTTGAGCCTCCGGCAGACCTCGTAGCCGTCCATCTCCGGCATCATGATGTCGAGCAGGATCAAGTCGGGATGCGCCTTCTCGACGATGGCGAGCGCCGCGGCGCCGCTCTTCGCGATCAGGATCTTCCCCGCCAGCCCTTCGACGGTTTCGCGGAGTACCTGCAGGTTGGTGACGTTGTCGTCGACCAGCAGCAGCGTGGCCGAGGAGCTCATTGCAACTCCGCCTCCAGATCGCCGGCGAGCGCGAGCACGCCGTCGAGATCGAAGTCGCCGGCAAGCCGGGCGATGCGCCGCTGGTACGGCTCGAAGGCGGGCGAGCGCGTTACCAGGTCGCGCGCGATCTCCGCCAGCGCCGAGACATCTCCGAGCTCTGCCGCGTCACGCAGTCTCCGGGCGGCCTCCCCCGCCAGCTCGGGCGACAGCCGCGGTGTGTTTTCCGCGCGATGCCGCGACAGCGTGCGCACCGCCCGGCCCAGCGGGCGCCAACGAGCCCGCCGCGCGAAGGGCCCGCGCCAGCTCCGCTTCGAGCGCCGCCATGGCATCCCGCAGGGCTCCCTCGGCCGGCGGACTCGCGGCGTCCGCGCCCTTGACCAACTTCTCCACCGCCCCGGCAGCCGACTGCAACGGATCGGCCGCGAGGTTGCCCGCCAATCCCTTGACATCGTGCGCGAGGCTCCGCGCCGCTTCGTAGTCGCGGGCGTCGAGCGCCGCGCGAAGCTCCTGCGCCCGGCCGGCGTAGCCGCCGGCGAAGTCGGCGAGGAGCTTGCGGTAGAGGGCTTGATTGCCGCCCAGCCGTCGCAACCCCGCCGACAGCTCGAAACCGTCCAGGGTGGACGGAAACGCCGGTGGCACCGAGGTGGTGATCGCGGCGTCGCTCCCTGACCGCGCTTCGGTCCCGCGCAAGGCCCGACCTCCGCCCTCCGGGCGCGGGACTTTCGGCACGGCGATCCACTTCACCAGGGTCTCGAAGAGGTGATCCGGGTCGATCGGCTTCGCCACGTGGTCGTTCATGCCCGCCGCGGCGCTCTTCTCGATGTCGCCCGCCATGGCGTGCGCGGTCATGGCGATCACCGGCAACGTCGCGAACTCCGGGTTGCCGCGGATGAGCCCGGTGGCGGTGTAGCCGTCCATGACCGGCATCTGCACGTCCATCAGCACGGCATCGAACGAAGCTCGCGCCAGGGCGTCCAATGCTTCGCGGCCGTTGTTCACCACGGTGACGACCACGCCGACCTCGGCGAGGATCTCCGTCGCCACCTGCTGATTGATCTCGTTGTCCTCGGCGAGCAGCACCCGCGCACCCGCCAGCGACTCGACGAGCTCGCGGGCCGCGCCCTTCGTCTCCGCGGCGCGCAGCTCCTTCGGCGCATCGTCGGCGAGCGCCTGCATGACCGCGTCGAAGAGCACCGAAGGACTCACCGGCTTGACCAGGAAGCCGTCCAGCCCGGCGCCCTCCGCCTGCAACATCACCTCTTCACGGCCGTAGGCGGTGACCAGGATGACGGCCGGCTTGCGCTCCAGGCGCGCCTCCTGCCGGATCCGGCGGGCGGCCTCGATGCCGTCCATGCCCGGCATCTTCCAGTCCATGACCACCAGGTCGTAGGGCCTCTCTCCGATCGACTTGTCGATCTCATCGAGCGCTTCCGGGCCGGAGGCCGCCAGCGTGACCTCGAACGAGAACGACTCCAGCATTCCCTCGAGAATCTCGCGCGAGCTCGAGTTGTCGTCGACCACCAACGTCTTCAGCCCCCGGAGGTCGGGCGGCGGCAGCCGTCGCGACACGGCGTCTTCCTGGCCGATGCCGAAAACCGCGGTGAAGCGGAACGTGCTGCCTTCGCCCGGCG
Source organism: Thermoanaerobaculia bacterium (assembly GCA_963821905.1). GTDB lineage: Bacteria > Acidobacteriota > Thermoanaerobaculia > Multivoradales > JAGPDF01 > CAWGFP01. The sequence goes on from CAWGFP010000003.1 coordinate 68,056, forward strand.
TGCTCTCCACGCGGATCGATCCGCCCATCATCTCCACCAGCCGCTTGCTGATCGACAGCCCCAGCCCGGTGCCGCCGTACTTGCGGGTGATCGAGCTGTCGGCCTGGCTGAAGGAGGTGAACAGCCGCGCCCGCTGCTCCTCGGTCATGCCGATGCCGGTGTCGCGCACGGCGAACTCGACCTCGATGGTGGACTCGCCGCGGTGAACGAGCTCGGTCGACACCACGATCTCGCCCCGGTCGGTGAACTTGATCGCGTTGTTCGCCAGGTTGACCAGCACCTGTCCGAGCCGGAGCGGGTCGCCGATCAGCGCGGCTGGGCACCTCCGCGGACCTGCGGAAGAGGACCTCGATCCCCTCCTTCTCCTGCGCCTTCACGGTCACCAAGGTGGCCAGATTGTCGAGCACCGACTCGAGATCGAACGGGATCCGCTCCATGTCGAGCTTGCCGGCCTCGATCTTCGAGAAATCGAGGATGTCGTTGATGATGCCGAGCAGCGACTGCGCCGAGATGTGGACCTTGTTCAGGTAGTCCCGCTGCTTCGGCGAAAGATCGGTCTTGAGCGCCAGGCGCGTCAGCCCGAGCACGGCGTTCATCGGCGTGCGGATCTCGTGGCTCATGTTGGCGAGGAAGTCGGCCTTGGCGCGGCTCGCCGCCTCCGCGATGTCCCGGGCCTCGATCAGCTCGGTCTCCAGCAGCTTGAAGTCGGTGATGTCCTGGGTGACGCCGTACATGTCGCTCGGCTTGCCGCCGTCGTCCTTGACCACGTGGCCGAGGGCGTGGATCCACACCACGCGCCCGTCGATCGGCCGCTTGTAGGCGTAAACCGCGTCGTAAACCGGGATGGTGCCGGCCACGGCGGCGGCGAAGTTCTCCGCCGTGACGATCGCCGCGGCTTCGTCGCCTTCCCGGACGTGCGCCGCCCAGTGGTCGAGCGTGTAGCGGTGTCCGGGGCTCGGCAGGTCGCCGAAGATGCGCGCCGCGCGCTCGGAGGAGTTGTACCAGCCCGAGCCGTCGAGCGGCACGTGCCAGTAGCCGGACTTGGTCAGGTCGAGCGCGCTATCGGCGAGGAAGTGCTGGTGGCGGAGGGATTCCTTCTGTTCCGAGAGCTCCTCTGCCTGCTCCTGGGTTCGTGCGAGCAGCGACTGCGTGGCGAGGTTGCGCTGGAGAATCGCCAGGCTCATCGACGCAACGGGCAGCAGTTCCTCGAGCAGCGCCTGCTCGGCGGAGTTGAGCGCGCGAAAAGACGCCAGCTCGACGACGCCGAGCAGAGCACCCTGAGAGATCAGAGGCCATGCAGCCACCCGGGACGGCGCCGAGCGGCCGAGGCCCGACGAGATGGGGAGAAAGCCGGCGGGCACATCGGTCAAGGCGACCGGCGCGCGATCGCGCGCGCATTGTCCGACCAGACCTTCGCCGGGCGCGACTCCCTCGCCGGCACCGTCGATCTTCGCCAGGCCGTAACCGGCGATGCGCCGCAGGCGCTCCGGCTCGCTTTCCGCGAGGTAGAAGCCGGCGACTCCACCGCCCAGCATCGGAACCAAGCCGGAGAGGAAACGCTCGCCGAACTCGGCGAGCGAGGCCGCGCCCTGGAGCGCTCCCGTGAGGGTCGCAGCGCTGGTCTTTACCCAGCGCTGCTCTTCCATCGACGCGGCTCCTTGCTTGAGCACCTCGATCGAGCGGGCGAGCCCGCCGATCTCGTCGGTGGATTCCGTCGACGGCACCGCCTGCGCATAGTCGCCGCCGGCGATCGTTCGAACCCTGTTGTCCAGCGCGTGGATCGGGCGGGCGATCCGGCGGAAGGTCAGGATGCCGAGCGCGGCGGCGAGGAGAAGCGCAGCGGCGATCGCCAGGAGGAGATTGCGCCGCGACTCCTCGATGGTCGAGACGGCCGCCTCGCCGGAACTGGTGGCCAGTCCCTCGTTGTAGGCGATCCACTCCTTCGAGACCTTGCTGAGGCGCAGGCTGATCTCCATCAGCGGCCCGTTGAGCAGCGCGTCGGCCTCGCCCCGGCGCCCCGCGGCGGCTAGCGAAAACACCTCTTCGGCGCCCGTGGCCCAGGCGGCGCTCGAATCGCGGTACTCGTTGAGCAACCGTCGATCGCGATCGTCCGTAACCAAGGTATCGGCGTAGTGCCGCAGGAGCCGTTCGACCTCGGCCCGATCCTCGTCGAACGCCGCCCGAGCTCGAGCCAGCTCCGCCGGGTCGTCCGTCAGCAGGGCGTTGCGGACGTTCACCCTCATCTCGGTGAACGACCGGGTGATATTGCCCAGGGCCGCCAGGCTGCCGATCTGACTCTCGGCGACGAACCGGGTGCGGGTTTCGATGCTCTCTAGCTGGCGGTGAATGAAGAGGCCCAGTCCGCCGAGGATGAGCAGCGGAACCGCGACCAGCAGCAGCAGGCGTCTCGCGATCGTCATCGTTCTTCGGCTGCGAGCCCAATATACGGGAGCTCGCCCACCGGCAGCTGCAGGAGGAACCGCGCGCCCCCGCCCGGCGATCCCTGCATCGTCAGAGTTCCGCCGTGGGCCTCGACGAGCGAGCGGCTGATCGAGAGTCCCAAACCCATGCCCGTTGACTTGGTCGTCACGAAGGGCTCGAAGATCCTCGCGGTGTTCTCGGGCGCGACTCCCGGTCCGTTGTCGGAAACCGACAGCTCCACCACGCCATCCACCGTCCCGCTGCGCAACTCGAGCCGGCGAAGGACCGGCGTCGCTTGAAGCGCCTCGCAAGCATTCTGAATCAGATTGACCACCACCTGCTGCAACTGAACTCGATCCCCGGTCACGTTGGGCAGCGGTTCGGGAAAGTCGATCGTGAAGCTCGATCTCGCGTTGCACGATATCGCCACGCAAGAGCGGAAGGATGCCGCGAACGACCTCGTTGAGGTCGAGTGCCTCGCGCCGGGGCATACGTTTGGCCAGGAAATCCCGCAAGCGCAGGATCACGTCGCTGGCGCGCTGCCCCTGTTGCGCGATGTCTTCGAGGATCTGCCCGATCACCGCCGGATCCGCCTCGCCGCGAGCGAGGAAAAGCTTGCCCGCCTGGGCATTCGAGACGATCGCGGTGAGGGGCTGACTGACCTCGTGGGCCAGGGAGGTCGCGAGATCTCCCGCTGTCGACAGGCGGCCCGCGTGCTCGACCTCGCGCCTGAGCTCCTCGACCTCCGAACGGCCAGTGGCGAGGGCAGAACTGAACTCGACGCGCTCGGCAGCGGCCGCCAGCCCACCCCCCAGAACGCGCAGACGCTCGACATCCCCCTCACTCCACTCCCGCGGAGCGTCGAAGCAGCTGGTGGAGATCGACCAGAGAAACTTGCCGGAGACGATGATCGGCAGAGACACGTGCGCCCGCAGACCCGACCGCTCGACGTAGGCGCGCTCGGCCGCCGCCTCGGGGGGAAGTGCGTCGGGCAGCTGACGGAGGACGACGTCGCGGCCCGCGGAGAGCTCGGAGACCAACCACGGGTAGGGGGCCCAGGTATCCGGTGCCGGGTACTGGAGCTCACGCTCCCAAACGAAGCGTGTGTGCACCATCGACCCTTCGACGTGTCCGAAAACGGCGCGGTCGGTGCCAAGGACGTCGCAGGAGCGCTCCAACATCAATTCGGCAAAGCCGGCCATCTCACCCGGCGACGCCGCCAGCAGGCCCCTCGTCAGCTCGCGTAGAACCCGTTCGAAGCTGTCCACCGACCTCCCGTGGGATTGCACGCTCATCCTAGATGAACGAGCGAGCCAACGGACAAACGCCGCTCCCGCGACGGCAGGGGGGTTGGCTTAGAAGTTCATCTCGAGATCGAAGTGATAGACGTCGCCGTTTCCTCCCACCGGATACGGGACGGCCGTGTAGCCCACGGGACAGTTGTCGAGGTGGATCCACTCGCCGTTGAGCCGCATGCCGCGGGTTTTGAGCGGATACCAGTTGACGCCCGAACGCGAACTCGGAGCTGTCGCCGAAATCGTCGCCGAAGATCTCCGAGGCGCCGGCATAAAGCTGGAGAATCTTCGGCAGGACCATCGCCGAGAGCTGCACCTGGTAGCCGGTGTCGTCGATGTCGGCGATCCCCGAGGTATTCGTTCCCCTGTAGTCGCTCAGCCAGCGCCAGTAGTACTCGGCTTCGAGCGAGAAGCCCTTGTACTTGATCCCCGCGTCGAGACTCGACATCTTGTAGTCCACGCGCTCGACCGTGATGTCCGGGCCGAAGAGATCCGGGCGTGAAGATGACGCTGCCGTCGGTGAGTCGGATCTGGCTGTTTTCGATGCTGTCGGTGCCCGGCTGGCTCTGCCTGTCCTCGGTGCTACTGGTGTAGTGCACGCCGAATCGCGTGGCCACATTCTCGTGATAGTCGTAGTCGCCGAACGTGCCGTAGAGGCCGAACTCGCCGGTCGTGGGCAACCATGTGAGCATGAGCGACGTGGTGTCCAGCTTGTTGTCGAGCTGCGAAGCGCTCACGCCGAGCGTGCTCAAGTTGTTGCCGATCATCGCCAGGTACTTGAGCTTGGTAAGATCTCACCCTTGACCCAGATGCCGCTGGTGTAGGAGCCGCGGAAGAACTCGTCGGCGGTCAGCCGGTTGTCGACGGTCAGCCAATAGGGGAACTGGCCCTCGGTACTGCGTACGGCGGGCAGGGCGGAGATGCCGGCGCCGACCGTGACATACCGATTGAAGACCTAACTGATGTTACCGGCACCGACCACCTGCGCCGGATCGCCCTGCGAGGGATTCGACGACCACATATAGAGGTAGTAGCGGAACTTGGGTGACAAGAACCAACCCGAGAAGGGCATGAAGAACTTGTTGAGCTGAACGTCCTCGCGCTGCTTCACCGCGAACGTGTTGCCGAACGAATCGGTGTAGGTCGGGTCGAGGCCCTTCTGATTCAGGTAGCGCGCGTAGCTGAACAGCCGCAAATAGATCTGCCCCAACTCGCCCTCGGTAGAGCCGGAAACCGGCGTAGCGGGACGTATTCGGGGTTGTCCTTCGTCGGCGGGGGCGTCGCCTCCGGTTCCGCGGCTCCAGGCTCAGCGGCTTCCGGTTCCACCGTAGTTGCCTGAGCCGCGACGATGAAGTCCGCGACGCAGCCGTCGGACACCCAGACGCCTGCATCGTCGTAGCCCCACGACTTGCCCAGGAGGCAGGGCGCTTCTCCCAACGATCTCGCGAGCAGGACACCGGCGGTGGTGTTCGCCGGGCAGTACTGGCGCTCACCCAGCTTCGAGGCGCAGGTCAACTTCACCGCCGCAGGCCGCTCTGTGGCTGGCGGCTCGGTTGGCGGCTCGGTTTGCGCGACCGCCCGTTCTGCGGGAAGTGGCCCCACTAACGCGAACAACAGACCCATCGCAATGCCCTGCAACGGTCGCCGTCGGCGGACGATCGCTCACTACACCGGTTGCATGCATGGGCGAAGTATCCTGCAGCGGCCGCCAAGCCCAAAATGGGACTTTGGTCCACTTGCTCACAGGCCGCTTGAAACGCAACGCCGCCCTCGCAAGCCTACGCGAGAGCGGCGAAAATGCTCGAGACTGGGTCCGCCTAGCTGCCGGCGGCGATGACTCCGTCGGAGCGAAGCTCCTTGCCGACGGCGGTCGCCAACTCCTTGATGAAGCCCTCGACGTTGCTCGGATTCATCGTCCGGGTGCGGCCCGCCCACACCAGTTTGTTCTGGCGCAGGTCGTAGACCAGCGTTTCAATCGAGACGTAGGTGTCGGTCCGGATCTGGCCCGGGTCGTACATCCCGCCCCAGCCGTGGCCGTAGTAGCCGCCGCCGTAGAAGCTGCCGTAACCCGCACCGCCGTAATACATGCCGGGCGTCGACGAGACCTCCTTCTCCGAGCCCATCGGCCGCATGACCACTGCGGCCACCGCCCCCGACGCCTCGATCGCAGCCTTGGCTTTCGCTTCGTCTTGGACGTCGCCCTCGGCGACCAGCGTGTAGCCAGGGATGCCCACAAGCCCACGCGCATTGAGCTCGTCGGCGAGATTCGCCTCGCCGGCGCGGCGCATCGACGAGGAATTCGCCATCACGAACGCCACCACCTTGTCGCCCGGCTTCAGCTGGACCGGCTGCGCATCCGGGGCCTTCCACGTCGAAGTGAAGCTCGTCGCTGAGCAGGCCCCGAAAAGAAGCGCCAGGCCGGTCAAAGTCAGAAGCGATCGCTTGCTGGATCTCATGCTTTCTTCTCCTTGGCCGAGTTGCTCGGCCGACAGTACTCGGTTCACCGCCCGGGAAACGCTGAGCGAGGCCATTCTTTCCACCCCTGGATCCGGCGGTCTATGGGACCTTGGGGCCATGCCGCAGGGACGGGTCGGATAGACTTTTTCAATGCCTGGACGTTACCGCAGCCCGCTGGCGGTGGGAGAAGCCGCGGGATGACGGTCGAGATCGTCCTTCTTTTCGGGCTGCTGGTCGCCGCGATCGTCCTGTTTGCGACCGAGTGGATCGCGCCCGAGATCACCGCGGTTCTCCTCCTCCTGGCGCTGATTTTTTCGGGTCTGCTCACCAGTGAGGAGGCCTTCGCCGGCTTCGGCAGCGACGTGGTGGTGTTTCTCGGCAGCCTCTTCGTGGTCAGCCAGGCGATGGTGCGCACCGGGGTTCTCGACCGCATGGAGCGCGCCATGGGACGGTTGGCGGAGCGTTTTCCGGGGCAGATCACGGCACTCCTCGTCGGGGCCACCGCGGCTTTGTCGTCGGTGCTCTCCAACACCGCCACCGTCTCCGCGATGCTGCCCGTCGCCTCCGGCCTGGCGCGCCGCCTGCGCCTGTCGCCGTCGCGGCTCTACATGCCGCTCGCTTTTGCCTCGATCCTCGGCGGCTCTCTGACCCTGATCGGGACCTCCACGAACATCGTGGTTGCCTCCGCGCTGCCGCGCTTCGATCAGCCGCCGTGGGGATTCCTCGAGCTCACCCCCGCGGCGCTGCCCGCTGTCGTGCTCGGCTTGGTCTATTTGCTGACCCTCGGGCAGCGGCTGCTGCCCGAGCGAGACGGCGAGTTGACCGACCTGTACCGCCTGCGCGAGTACGTCAGCGAGGTCGTGGTGCCGCCGGCCTCGCCCTGGGTGGGCCGGACGCTGCGCGAGCTGCGCGCCGGCGCCGATCTCGACATCGCGGTCTTGGGACTCATTGGAGACGGAACCGTCGAGCCGATGGGACCGGACGAGCCGCTCGCCGCCGGCGACCACCTGCAAGTCAAGGCGAACCGCCAGGCATTGCTCGGCTTGAAGGTGCGACAAGAGCTCGACCTGGTCGTGGACCGTGAGGCCGAAACGCCCCTGAAGCAGCCGGTCGTTCACGAATTGGTGGTCCCACACGGCTCGCGCTTGTCGGGCCGGACGCTGCGCGACCTCGCGTTCGGCAGGCGACATGGCGTCATGGTCCTGGCAGTCTTCCGCAAAGGCGAGCCGATCCTCGATCGCATTTCGAGTGTGGAGCTCCGCGACGGCGACCTTCTGCTGGTTCAGGGCGACCTCTCCTCTCTCGCGGGGCTCATGCGGGAGGGAAATCTGATCGTGCTCGGCGCGCGCCGATTCCCGCCGCCGGATTTCGCACCTGGTTGGCGACGACGGCCTTCGCCGGCATGCTTCTCGCCGGCGGCTTCGGGCTGCTGCCCTTCCCCACCGCCGCCCTCTGCGCCGCGGCGACGGTGCTGATGTGCGGGTGCCTGACACCCCACCAGGCGTATGAAGCGATCGACTGGGGTGTTCTCGTGCTCGTGGGCTCGCTGCTCGGCCTGGCGGTGGCGATGGACTCGAGCGGCGCTGCCCGCTACCTGGCCGGGATGCTGCCAGAGATGGCGCACGGTTTCGGC
>CAWGFP010000004.1:0-38568 GCA_963821905.1 Thermoanaerobaculia bacterium
GGGTCCGTCGCTCGGCGCCGAGGAGCTGCTCATCTCGATGACTGTCCGAGCTGTCGCCGGGCGGCGCTGGAGCTCGATGCGTCGCTCGCGTTGCGGCCGCTCGCCCGCGGCGACGAGCGCGACCAGCGCACCAGTGACGAGATCGAGGCCATGCGGCTCGCGGTCTCGGCGCTGCGTCGCGCCGGCCGCTCGCCGCGGCGCTCGATCGCGTCTTGGGGCCGCGCCGCCGCGGCGCTCGTACTGTTCGCCGGCGCGCTGTATCAGCTGCCCCGCGGCCGCGGCGCCCGGCGCTGTGCCCCCAGCCGTATGGGGTCGTGCCGTCCGCGGAGACGACGGGCTCGGCGCTCGGCTTGCCGGCTCCAGGCGCGCTGCCGGCGGACTTCGCCTACGAGCCGGTGGTCGAGACTCTCGACCGGCCGGATGCGCGGATCTATCAACTTGGCGGCGAAGACGTGTCGGTCGTCATGATCGTGGACGAGACTCTCGACGTCTGACGTCGAGACCTCGCCGTTTCAGCGCCATGGTGTATTCGAGGTTGGTTCGGGTGCTTCGCGCGCTCCGCGTCCGGACGGCCGGCGGGATGCTGCTGCTGTGTGCCGCTGCGCTCGCCCCGCCGGCACTGTGGGCTCAGGGCACGCTCTCCGGCGACCCGGACGAGCTCCGCGTCTACGCGTACACCCTGCAACACCAATCGGTCAACGAGGCCCTGGCCCTGGTCCGCCCGCTGCTCTCGAATCGGGCACGGTAGAGATCCAGCCCGGCGGCAACACCATCGTGCTGCGCGACAGCATGGCGGCGCTCAACGTCATCGTGCCCGAGCTGCGGGCCTTCGACCACGAGCCGCAGACGCTGCGGCTGCACGTGCAAGTGGTCCAGGCCTTCCAGGGTGCGGCGGCGGCCGCCCAGGCCGTGCCGCTCTCGACTCCCGGCCAACTCTCGCCGGCCCTGGTGCGCCGGCTGCGCGATCTGCTGCGTTACGACTCCTACGTGCTCCACGCCGACGTCCACCTCGACGTGCGCGAGGGCGAGGAGGCGCTCTACGAGCTCGGCAGCCTCTACACCGTGGGCTTCAAGCTCGGCGCGGTGGTGGGCGAGAAGCGCCTCAAGCTGAACAACTTCCGCATCGCGCGCCGCGCCACCACCGGCGCCTTCCCGAAACCCGAGAAGCAGCTGCTCGGCACCAACCTCAATCTCTGGCTCGACAAGACGCTGATCCTCGGGCTGGCCAGGGACGAGTCCGCCGCCGACGCCTTGATGCTCGTGGTCTCCGCCAGCCGGCCGAGGTAGAGCGATGCAGTTCGTCGTCCGAGTGGGCACCCCCGACGGCCGGGTCATCGAGGAGGTCTTCGCGCCGCCGACGAGACGGCGCTGCAGGGCCGACCTCGGCAAGCGCGGCCTGCACATCTTCGAGGTGCGCCGCCGCGGCGTGCCGCTGCGGGGTCGGCATGGCCGTCGGTCGGCTGCGCCGCCGGCGGGCGCATCCCGCGCAGGACTTCCTGGTCTTCAACCAGGAGCTGGCGGCGCTGCTCAAGGCCGGCCTGCCGCTGCTCCAGGCGCTCGACCTGATGCTCGAGCGGATGCAGCGACCCGCACTTCCGGGCGGTGCTCACCGACATCCGCGACCGGGTCAAGAGCGGCGAGGACCTCTCCGAGGCCTTCGCCGCCCACGGCGACATGTTCCCGCGCGCTCTACCCCTCGACGCTCAAGGCGGGCGAGCGCAGCGGCGAGCTCGAAGCAGGTCATCCGCCGCTTCATCCGCTACATGAAGCTGGTGCTCGACGCGCGCCGGCGGGTGGTCTCGGCGCTGGTCTACCCGGCGGTGCTGGTCGGCCTGTCGGTCGCCATGATCATCGTCATGGCGATCTACGTGGTGCCCAAGTTCATGGGCTTCTTCGAGGACCTGGACGCCGAGCTGCCGCTGATCACCCGCATCGTGCTCGGCGGTCTCCGGCGTTCGCGCAGCCGACAACTGGCCGGTGCATCCTGGTCGGCGCTGGCCGGCGGCGTTCGTCGTCTTGCGCCGCTGGGGGCGCACCGCCCGCGGGCGGCGTGGCGCTCGACCGCGTGAAGCTGCGGCTCCCGTTCCTCGGGCCGGTGCTCCACCGCTTCGCGCTGTCCGAGTTCTGCCGCTCGCTCGCGACGCTGCTGTCCGGCGGCATCCCGCTGGTGCCGGCGTTCGAGATCGCGGTGTCCTCGGTGGGCAACGCCTGCGTGCGCAGCCGGCTGCGAGCCGACGATCCAGATGGTGCGCGAGGGCAAGCCGTTCCACGCCGCGCTGGAGACGCAGCGGGGTGTTCACCGACATGGCGATCGACATGGTCAAGGTCGGCGAGGCCACCGGCTCGCTCGACGACATGCTGACCAGCGTCTCCGACTTCCTCGACGAGCAGGTCGAGACCCGCATGCAGCGGCTGCTCGTCGCTGGTCGAGCCGCTGATGCTGGTGTTCATGGGCATCATCATCGCGATCCTGCTGATCTCGATCTACCTGCCGATGTTCGGCATGCTCGGCGACTCGCAGTTCTAGCACCGGAGATTCTGGAGAGACTCGATGGCAGTGATGACCGGTGTAACCAACGGCACGATGGCGGCAGCCAGACGACGAGCGTCCCCGAGGCCGAGACCGTCGAGCAGGCGCGCGAGCGGCTCGCCCGCGAGCGCCGAGAGCGCCGAGGCGTTCGCCGCCCGCTACGGGCTCGAGTTCGTCGACATGACGCGCTTCCGCATCGACAACGACCTGTTCCGCTCGCATCCCGTTCGACCTGATGCTGCGCTACGGCTTCATCCCCGAGGCGCAGCTCGACGGGCCGCCTGTCGGTGGTCATGGCCGACCCGCGCGACGTGCTCAAGCTCGACGAGCTGGAGCTGCTGCTCGGCCAGCCGGTCGAGGTCAAGGTCGGCGTGCGCTCGGCGATCGAGGAGATCCTGCAGAAGTCCGAGAGCGACGCAGCGCGTGCTCGACGAGGCGACCGAGGACTTCCGCATCCAGCTCGTCCAGGAGGACGAGGACGGCGAGGAGGTCCTGTCGATCGACCGCATCACCGCCGACACCTCGCCGATCATCAAGCTGGTCGACTCGACGATGTTCAACGCCATCCAGCGCCGGGCCTCGGACATCCACATCGAGACGCGCGACAACGAGGTGGTCATCAAGTACCGCATCGACGGCGTGCTCTACCAGGCGATGGAGCCGATCGACAAGCGCCACCACCCGACGATCATCAGCCGCATCAAGGTCATGTCGGAGCTCGACATCGCCGAGAAGCGCGTGCCGCAGGACGGCCGCTTCAAGCTGCGCCTCAAGGGCCGCACCATCGACTTCCGCGTCTCGATCATGCCCTCGGTGCACGGCGAGGACTGCGTCATCCGCATCCTCGACAAGGAGTCGATGATCGAGGAGTTCAAGAACCTGCGCCTCGACATCCTGGGCTTCGACGAGGAGACGCATGCGCAAGCTCCGCAAGTTCATCCGCGAGCCCTACGGCATGGTGCTGGTCACCGGCCCCACCGGCTCGGGCAAGACCACCACGCTCTACGCCTGCCTGTCCGAGATCCAGTCCTCCGAGGACAAGATCATCACCATCGAGGACCCGGTCGAGTACCAGCTGCGCGGCATCACCCAGATCCCGGTCAACGAGAAGAAGGGGCTGACCTTCGCCCGCGGCCTGCGCTCGATCCTGCGCCACGACCCCGACAAGATCATGGTCGGCGAGATCCGCGACGAGGAGACGGCGCAGATCGCCATCCAGTCGGCGCTCACCGGCCACCTGGTGTTCACCACCGTCCACGCCAACAACGTGGTCGACGTGCTGGGCCGCTTCCTCAACATGAAGGTCGACCTCTACAACTTCGTCTCGGCGCTCAACTGCGTGCTGGCCCAGCGCCTGGTGCGCAAGATCTGCGAGCACTGCAAGCAGCCGCTGAAGGCCTCGCGGCAGCTCCTCGAGGAGAGCGGCCTCGACTCCGGCGGTCTACTCCGACTTCACCTTCTACGAGGGCGCGGGCTGCATCGAGTGCAACGGCACCGGGTTCCACGGCCGCGCTCGCGGTCTCCGAGCTGCTCGACCTGTCCGATCACATCCGCGAGCTGATCCTGGACCGCCGGCCGGCCTCCGAGATCAAGCGCGCCGCCAAGGAAGAGGGCATGACCTTCCTGCGCGAGTCGGCGCTCGAGAAGGTCTTCCGGGGAGTGACGACGCTGCGTGAGATCAACAAGGTCACGTTCGTGGACTGACGGGTAGCGCGCCCGGAACGATAGGATTGCCCTCGTGACGATGATGTCCTCCCCCTGGTGGGCGCGGCTCGCCGGCCTCGCCGCGGTCCCGGCGCCACCCCACGTCTTCGCGCTCGATGCGGGACGCTTGCGCTATGCCCGCTTTCCGCGCGAGGGGGCCCGGATGCGCTTTCCCGAATCGCATTCAGTCGAGCTCGAGGCCGACGCTTTCCAGAGCGGGCCGTTGGGCGGACCGCTGCGCGACCCCGAGCTCCTGCGCAGCCGCCTGGCCTTGCTCAGCGAGCGGCTGTCGGCGCCGATTCGCGAGGCCTCGCTGGTGTTGCCGGACGCCTGGCTGCGGGTCGGCTTCGCCGATGCCGGCGAACTGCCGCGCACCGGCGAGGCGCGCCAGGACGTGCTGCGCTTCAAGCTCCGCCGCCTGGTGCCGTATCGGGTCGAAGAGCTGCGCATCGAGGCTTCCGAGGTCGATCCGCTGGCCGGCCAGTCCGCGGACGAGCCGCGCCGTTACGTGCTGGGCTTCGGCTCGGAGGCGCTGTTCAGCCAGATCGAGTCGGTTTTCGCCGAGCGCGGGATCCACCTCGGGTTGCTGACCAACTCGAGCCTGTCGCTGCTCTCGGCGCTGCGCCGAGCTCGAGCCCGACCAGGTGGTCGGCCTGCTCATGGGCCGGGCCGACGGCTTCGTGCTGGCCTTCTCGCGGCGCGGCCGCCCGCTGCTGCATCGCTTCAAGACCTGGGATGGATGCTGCCCGAGGCAGCCCGCGGCGAAATCGTGACCCGCGACCTCCGGCTGACTCGTTCGTTTTTCGAGGCGAGCCTGCCGGGTCAGCCGATCTCGCGGTTGGTGCTCAGCGCCGCCGAAGGTGAGGGCCGCTGGAGCGACTGGGTCGCCGACGGCCTCGGGGTGCGCGCCGAGCCGATCGGGCGCGAGCATCTGCCCCAGCTAGAAGGCGAGGTGCCGCCGAGCTGGCGGGATGCTGCGCCCCTGGTCGGCGCGGCGGGGTTGGAGATCCAGTCGACTCTCAATCTGGCGCGGCGTCCGTTCGCGAACCTGCGGCCGTTGCGGCGCCTGGGCATCGCGCTCTGGGCGGTGGGCGGTCTCGCCGTGCTCACCGCCGGCTGGCTCTTCGTCTCCTATCTCATCGGATCGTCGGAGAAGCGCGCCGCGCTCGACCGCCTCGAAGACCAGCGTGCGCAGGAGTCCCAGCGCCTGAGCGGTCTGCGCGCTCAGCTGGCGCGCTTCGAGCTTGCGACGCAGAACCGCGAGGTCGGCTATCTCAACGAGCGCATCGCCGAGCGCACTTTCGCCTGGAGCCGGCTGTTCGACGACCTGGCGGAGGTGTTGCCCTGGAACGTGCGCATCGTCTCGCTCTCACCGCTGTCGATCACGCCGGCGCGCCGCGATACGCGGGGACAGCGAAGCAGCGAGCCGGGCGAGGAGTTCGCGCTGCGTCTGGTGGGCGGGGCCCGCGACGGCGAGGCGTTGTTGATCTTCGTCGACCGGCTGTTCGCTCATCCCGCCTTCGGCCATCCCAACCTGGAAAACGAACGCCGCGCGGACGCCGAAGTGCACTTCGCGTTGACCGTGACCTATCGGCCCCGCCGCGAGGGCGCGCCGCCGGCGGTGACGGCGAGCTCGGTCACCGAGCTCTCGGGCAGTTCGCCGCAGCAGGCTGCGTCGCAGGCGAGCCCGCCCGGCGCGCCCGCTGCGGTCGCCGGAACCGCAGCGCCGGGGGGCGGCGGAGCGCAGATCGCCGAGACCAGCGCTGCGCCACAAGTCGGCGCCGGTGCGGCAGAGCCCGCTCCCAGGTCGTCAGCCGAAGCCGCATGGATGGCGGCCGGCGCCCCGCCGGCGGCGCCGCCGCCGTTGATCGTCGAGCCGGGCGGCTGGTCGGAGGTGGTCACCGGGGGGCTGACCACGGCCGCGCCGCCGCAGCCTGAACCGGTGCCTCTGGCGAATCCCTACAGCTCGACGGTGGGGATTTCGCTGATGACATCCCAGTTCGCGGTGTGGCAAGAGAACTGGCGCAACTGGGCGGCCCCGCTTGCGCTGGCGGTGGTCGGCGGCCTTGCTTTGGTGGTCTACCAGGTGCGCTACGCGGGCCGCGTCGAGGCGCTCGATCGCGAGCTCGCGGCGGCGCAGGCCAGCCTCGACATGTTGGCAGCGGAGCGTGGCGAGCTCGAGCAGGCGGTCACCCGCGCCGAGGCCAATCGTGAGTTGCTGCGCGATCTCTACGCCGGGCGGCTGGGTCCCGAGCGCGACCGTTTGACGCGCATGATCGCCGAGGTCAAGCAGCTCGCGTCGCGCGCCGGGATGAGCCCCGACGCGATCAGCTACCCGCTCGAGGAGATCAAGGATTACGGTCTGCTCAAGAAATCGGTGGTGTTCAGCGTCGGCGGCACCTACGAGGGCTTGCGCCAGATGATCAACTTCCTCGAGCTCTCGAGCTCATTCCTGGTTCTCGAGGGGGTGAGCCTGGGCGAGCCTGGCATGGATGGGAGCCTGGGTATCCGGCTGCAGATCTCTACCCTGTTCGTCGACGATCGGCCGCGGCCGGAGAAAAGCAGGGCGCCGCGCGCCGCGCGGCCCGCGCCGAGCCAACCGCCCACCACTCCGCGCGCCGCCACCGGGGAGGGTCCGTGAGCCTTCCGGCGCGGCAGAAGGGCCTGATGGCGGTATTGGGCGTGCTGCTCGCCGTGGTGCTTTGGCAGCGTTTGGGTCCCTTGGCGGGGGCTGGCGGAGAGTTCGGAGCAGCGGGTGCAGCGGGCGACGCGGCGGTCGACCCGACCGTCGAAGAGCTGAAAGTGGCCGAGCTCGAGCCGCGGCCGAGCGAGCACCGCGCCGGCCGCGATCCCTTCCGCTTCGGGTCCCCGCCGCCACCGCCCGGTCCGACGCCGGAGGAGATTGAAGCGGCGCGGCTCCGCGCCGAGCAGGAAGCGGCGGCGCGCGCTGCCGCCGCAGCTGCCGCCGCAGCCGCGGCGCTGAACGCCGAGCCGCCGCGCCCGCAGCCGCCGCAGATCACGCTCAAGTACTTGGGGAGCTTCGGTTCCCCGGCGCGCCGCATCGCCGTGTTCTCGAACGGCGAGATGATCTACAACGCGCTCCAGGGCGACGTCCTGGAGGGCAAGTTCATCGTTCACCGCATCGGCTTCGAGTCGGTCGACGTGCGCTTCGTAGGCTTCCCCGATTCCCCGCCGCAGCGGCTGTCGGCCGGCGGCTAGCTCCGTCTCACCAGGTCTCGGTCACCTTGCTCAGTCCGCGTGGCGTCTCGGGATCGATGCCGCGCGCCTGCGCCAGATAGGCGCAGAAGAGCTGCGCCGGCGCGATCCAACCAGCGGGCTCAGCCACTCCGGCAGCGCGGTGGGCAGCGGCAACACCGTGTCGGCGAGGGCGAGAGCGCGCGGCTCGTTGGAGAGCGCCACCAGCGCGATCTGCCGCTCGCGACGCAGCGACTCGAGAAGCGCCAGCGAATCCTCGAACACGGCTCCGGCGGGAGCGACCGCCAGCACCGGGAAGCCGCGGTCGACGATCGCCACCGGGCCGTGGCGGAAGTCGGCCGAGGAGTATGGCTCGGCGAGCACGTAGGTGAGCTCCTTGAGCTTGAGCGACCATTCATGGGCCGTGCCGTAATTGAATCCGCGCCCGAGCACCACGCAGCCGGTCATCTCGCGGTAGCGCTCGACGGCCTGGGCGACGTCAGGCTCGAGCGCCAGACGACTCCGACACTAGATTCGGCACTTGCGAAAGCTCGCGGCGAGCGCCCACATCGCCCTCGAGGGCGGTCGACAGCATGGCGATCGCCATGAGCTGTGCTGTGTAGGTCTTGGTGGCGGCGATCGAATGCTCGGTGCCGGTCGCGGTGTCGAAGACCAGGTCGGCCTCGTTGGCCAGAGGCGATTCGGGGTGGTTGGTGATGGCGAGGGTAAGAGCGCCCTGCCGGCGCCCCTCGGCGAGCACGCTGACGATGTCGGGCGAGCGGCCGGACTGCGAGATCCCGACCACCAGCGCGCCGCGCAAGCGCGGCGGCGTACCGTAGAGCGTAAACAGGGACGGCGTCGCCATGGCGACCGCCAGCCCGTTGCGCGCCCCCCACAGATACTTGGCGTAGAGCGCCGCGTTGTCGGAGCTGCCGCGCGCGGCGATGAAGACCCAGTCGACGCCGCGATCGCGAATCAGTGCCGCCATCCGGCGGGCGTCGTCGGCGCGCTCAACCAGCAGGCGCGCGAGGAGGCTGGGCTGCTCGAAGATCTCGGAGCGCAGGGTCATTCCGGGGTACCTCCGGCGGGCGCGGCTATCACGTGAACGCGATACGATTCCACCGCGTGTTCGATCAAGCGATCGTCGGCGTCGACCTGGGCGGCACCCAGGTGCGCGTGGGCAAGGTGCTCGGCGAGCGGCTCGAGCGCCAGCATTCGAGCCGCATCTCCGGCCAGGAGTCGGCGGACACCGTGCTGGGAGAGGTCTGCACCGCCATCGACGCGGTGTTCGACCGCGACGTGCGGGGCATCGGCTGCGGCGTGCCGAGCCTGGTCGATCTCGAGCGCGGCGTGGTCTATACCGTGGAGAACATTCCGTCGTGGCGCGAGGTGCCGCTCAAGGACGAGCTCGAGCGCCGCTACGGAGTGCCGGCTCACGTCAACAACGACGCCAACGCCTTCACGGTGGGTGAGCTCTATTTCGGCCGCGGCCGCGGCCACCGCAACATCGTCGGCATGACGCTCGGCACCGGCCTCGGCGCCGGCGTGGTGGTCGACGGCCGGCTCTACAGCGGCAGCAACTGCGGCGCCGGCGAGATCGGTGCTATCCCCTACCGCGAGCGCACCATCGAGTACTACTGCTCGGGCGCCTTTTTCGCCCGCGCCGGCGTGGTCGGCGATGATCTCCAGCGGCGCGCCATGGCCGGCGACGCCGACGCGCGCCGGCTCTACGACGAGTTCGGCTTCGAGCTCGGCCACGCGATCATGGTGGCGCTCTATGCTTTCGATCCCGAGCTGGTGGTGCTCGGCGGATCGGTCAGCCGTTCGTTCGATCTTTTCGCGCCCGGCATGCAGCGGCGGCTGCGTGAGTTCAGCTACCCGCACGCCCTGGCGCGCCTCGAGATCGTGCCGAGCGTGATCGAAAACGTCGCCATCCTCGGTGCGGCCGCCCTCTATCTTGAGGCCCGCGGCGGCGGCTAGAAGCTCAGGGCAATGCCTCACGAGGTTTTCCCTCGCCCGCCGGCGAACTGCTCGGCGCGCGCCAAAGCCTGCGCCGCGCCGGCGCGGTCGCCACGACGGTTGTAGACATCGGCGAGGAGAAAATAGCCCAGGGCACGCAGCTCGGCGGTGTCGGCGAGCGCCAGGCCACGCTCCACCAAGGCTTCGGCCCGCTGCAGCTCACCGGGCTGGCTGAGCAGGCCGCGGGCAAGGAACAAATAGCCCTTGGCGCGGTCCGGCGCCAGCACGATGACCCGCTCCATCTGTTCGCAATAGCCACGCTGGTCGCCCATGCGCAGCGACAGCTCGCCGAGATTGAAGCGCGCGGGCACGCTGTCGCCGACCTCGGCGATCTCGTCCAAATAGGCCTGCCGGGCTCGTCCGAGATCGCCGCGCTCCTCCCACAGCAATCCGAGGTGATAGCGGGCAAGGCGGAACTTGGGATGCTCGGCGAGGATGCCGTCGAGCAGCGTCCGGGCCTCGTCGAGCTGATGGAGCGCGATCAGGCAGGCCGCAAGGTTCAGCCGGTTGCGATGCAGCTTGGGTTGGATCTCGACCGCCCGCCGCAGATGCGGCAGCGCGCCCTGCGGGTCGCCGCGCTCGAGAAAGACATCGCCGATAAGCTGATGAGCCTGCGTGTTGCGTTCGTCGACGGCGAGCGCGCGCTTGCCGATCGCCATGACGTCATCGGCGCGGCCCTCCCGGGCCAGCAGCGTCGCCATCGCCACCAGCGACTGCACGTCGTTGGGATCGGCGACCAGCAGCTCGTCCAGCAGGCGTAGCGCCTCGGCGGTCTTTCCGGTCTTGCCGTAACAGGTCGAGAGCAGGAGTTTCGCCTGGCCGACGCCTGCATCCTGCGTCAGCACTGTTTCGAGATGAGTGGTGGCCTCAGCGTAGTCGCCGCGGTTGACGAGTTCGCCGGCAAGCGAGACCCTCTCGTAGATCGCCAGCTTGGTCTTGGGATCGGCGAGGCGCGGATCGGCGAGGCCCTCTCGGCTGGCGGTGCGTGCGCTGCCGACGTAGCCGAGGGCCGCCAGGCGCGCGAGGGTTTCGGCGTCGAGGTTGGCCTCATCGGGGCGCGGAGCTCCGGCGCTCGACCGGCGATGGATGTCCTCGAGCGCGCGGCGGAGCTCGCGCACCACCGGCCGCTGGCGATCGGCCAGGTTCACCGACTCACCGGGATCGGCCGCAAGATCGTAGAGCTCCGGCTGCGGCGCGTCGACGTATTTCCACTGCCCGCTGCGCAGACTGAACATTGGGCTCCAACCGAACTGCAGATAGGGCGACATCGACTCGCTGTAGGCGTAGGCGGGTTCCGTCCAGGCGCGGCCCTCGACGAGCGGCGACAACGATCGCCCCTGGGCCTCCTGCGGGACCGGCGCGCCGGCAAGCTCGAGTAGGGTGGGAAACAGGTCGATGGTGCTCACCGGCTGCGAGACGTCGCGTTCGGCGGCAAGCCGCCGGGGCAGACGCAGGATGAGCGGCACCGCGAGGGTGTCCTGGTAGAGAAAGTAGCCATGGGTCAGCTCGCCGTGGGCGCCCAGTGCCTCGCCGTGGTCTCCGACCACCGCGATCACCGTCCGTTCGTCGAGTCCAGCGGCGCGTAAACGGTCGAGCAGCCGCCCGATCTCGGCATCGGCGAAGGCGATCTCGCCGTCGTAGAGGCCGGCGAGGCCGCGGCCGCCGTGGCGCGCCGCGTAGGGCGGCGGCGGAGCGTACGGGGTGTGCGCGTCGTAGAGATGCACCCAGGCAAAGAACGGTCGTTCATCGTCGCGGCCGAGCCAGTCGAGCGCGGCATCGATCACCACATCAGCGGGGCGCTGTACGCCGGCGAGATCGATCTGCCGCGCCGCGGCCAGATCGAACTCGTCGTCGTATCGCTCGAAGCCCTGGTTGAAACCCCACCGCCCGTCGAGCACGAAGGCGCCCACGAAGGCGCCAGTGCGGTAGCCGCGCTCAGCCAACGCCTCAGCGAGGGTGTGCTGCGCCGAGGAGAGCGCCGCCTGACCGTTGATTCGCACACCGTGGTAAGTGGGATACGTGCCGGTGAGTAGCGAGGCGTGGGACGCCTGCGTGAAGGCGCTGGGCGTCGCGCAGCTACGGAACCGCGCGCCCTCCTTCGCCAGCCGGTCGAGATTGGGAGTGAGCGGCAACGGATAGCCGTACGACGACAGCCGATCGGCCCGCGTCGTGTCGAGGGTGACCAGCAGCACGTTCGGCTGCTCGAGCCCCGCCCTGGTGAGCCGCTCTCGGAGCGCCAAGTCGGCGGCGGGCCGACAGGCGACGAGCAGAAGCACGACGGCGGCGCCGAGCGCCCCCCAGGCGGGCGCCGTGAGCCGGCGCAGACTGCGGCCTGCCGCTTGGGCAGGCCGCAATCCTGGCCGTGAGGAAGGCGCGGCCCTAGAAGAGCACGCGGATGAGGAGACGGAGAGTCCTCGGATTCTCGAGCGAGTACACGCGGCCGTAATCGGCGCGCCGGAAGCCGGCCAGGTTGGCCGCATCCTCGTTGAACACATTCAGGGCATCCAGGCTCGCGCCCAGGCTCCATCCGGTCGCGCCGAGTCTGAAGTCGCGTCCCAGGCTCAGATCCACCACCGTCGAATCCGGCAGGTGATCGGCATCGTCCGGATCGACCGCCACGATGGCGCCGCCGGTCTCGCCGCCGGTGGAGAGGATGACACCGTCGAGCGATTCCATCCAGCTCGCGAACTGCGGCACCACCTCGACCGGCCAGAAGGGCCGCCCCGAGTTGTAGCGCAAGCGGAAGCCGAGATCGGTCTCGACGACCGGAATCTGGTAGCTGCCGGCGAGTTTCAAGGCGTATTCGGGCAGCATCGGCAGCTCCCCGGTCATGTTGTTGACCAGCTGATTGGGTGAGGCGACGAAGGGTGTGTCCATGATCATCGGCCCTTCGATGTACCAGTTCTGGTCGGTGGTGCGAGGCGCCACGCCCTGGCCGTCGGAATAGAGGAAGGAACCGGTGAGCTGCCAGCGGTTGGCGAGCCGCTTGTTGACCACCAGCTGCAGACCCTTGTAGGTGCGTTCGGCATCGTGGCCGTCGATCGAACCGAGGTTGCGGGCTTCCCAATCCTGGTGGGTGGTGACCCAGCGCGCGTCTTCGATGTCGGTGACGCCGTCCTGGTTGTAGTCCTGGAGCGAAATGCTCCAGACATCGTAGGTCTTGCCGTCCTGGGTGGTGTAGGGCACGCGGTCCCAGTCCCAGTCGCGCTGGGTGGCCTGGTTGATCGGCCAGTTGACGATGATGTCCTTGGTCTGCTTGTAGATGGCGCTGGCCTCAACCGCCCAGTTGGGCGCCACCTCACGCCCCACCGAGAGCGTGACCTGGTCGGTATGGGTGTCCTCGGTGCCGTCGCGCACCTTGAGCGACCAGGAAGGATCGGTGAGCCCGAGATCGTCGATCGAGGTCGGCGTTAGATTGGGTAGCTCGCGTACCGCGGCGATCACATCTTCGTTTCCCAGCACGCCGTCGTGGCCGACGTCCGCGATGTCGAACGGCACCGAGTAATGGAGCACCCGGGTATGGGCTGCCGGCATGTCGGGCCCGAAGCGGCGCAGATTCTCGACCGAGATCGGCGCGTAGTAGCGTCCGAGATTGGCGCGCAGGAAGGTCTTGCCGTCACCCGTGAGGTCGTAGGTCGCGCCCAGCCGTGGCGACCAGGTCTGGAAATCGAAGACGTCGCCGGACCCCTCGCGGCTGCGGATCGTGGTCGGATTGTTGATGTCCGACGGTGTCTCCGGCAGGGCATAGACCGCCCCTTCGCCGTACTTGGCGCTCATGTCGTCGTAGCGCAGGCCGAGGTTGACGGTCAGGCGGTCGTTGACGTCCCATTGGTCGTCGAAGAAGATGCCCGTCGAGTCGGATTCGCGCACGGTCAGGAAGGGATTGAACTCGATCTGGTTGACGTAGATCCGCAAGCCGGTGTCGCCGTACCAATCCTGCAGATTCTGCACGCTGTAGGTCCACGGCTCGGGATAGGCGAAGTTGGCGTAACCCTGGAAGTAGCCACCCTCCCAGTTGCCCTCGCCCTTGGTGTACTGGACGCCAAACTTCATGTCGTGGTGGCCGAGGAAGTCCTCGGCGTAGTGCGAGACGTCGCCCTGCAGCGTGTCGCGCTTCGACTTCTGGGCCTCGACGTAAGGGAAGGCTCCGGCGACGCCAAACTGTCCCCACTTCCACCAGTTGATGTAGCCGGGATTGCTCGGGCTGTCGGCGGGGATGGTCGGCTCCTGATTGGTCTCGAAACCGAGGTATTTGAAGGAGGTCGAAGTGCGATCGGTCATCACCCATTGGCCGAGAACGGTGTAGGTGTCGTTCTTGGCGTTCTGGTTGTAGACCATGGTGGCGTCCCAGACGTTGGACCAGGACTGGTTACCCGCCGCGTTGTCTTCCATGTGGTACGCCGCGGTGAAGAAAAGGCTCGGCGTGGGCTCGGCGGTCAATTTGATGTCGAAGAGGTCGTTTTCCCAGGAGGTCAGGGGTTCGAAGATCGGCGTATCGGTTTCCGCCCAGTAGCGGGCGAAACCACCATAGAACCACAGCTTGTCCTTGATGATCGGCCCGCCGACCGTCGCGTTGGCCTCCCAGAAGTCTTCGGGAATGGTGACCAATTCGTCGCCGTCCTCGCCGTAGAGCCAATCCTTGCCGAACTCGTCGTTGCCGCTCGGCTGATTGCTGTCAGAGGAGAGCATCGAGTAGTAGGAAGCGTTGCCGTGGAACTCGTTGCCGCCCGACTTGGTCAGGACGTCGATCGCCGTGCCCGAGAAGCTGCCGTACTCGGCCTTGGGTCCGAGGGCAATGACGCGCACCTCCTCGACCGTGTTGTAGTTGACGGTCACCAGCGAGCCCCAGGTCGAGCCGCGCGGGTTGGTGGTGTTGACGCCGTTGACCAGGAATATGTTCTCGTTGGTGGCGCTGCCGTAAGCCGAGGGGCTCGGCATCCACGATCCGTTGGCGCCCACCGCCGCCATGCCGGGGGCAGTCAGCGCCAGGTCGTAGAACGAGTCGCGGGCGGTAGGCACCTTGTCCAGCATCTGATTGTCGAAACTCGTGGTCAGGCCCGAGTTCTTGGAATCGAGCACCGGCGCGGAGGCGGTGACGTTCATCACCTCCTCGACCGCGCCCATCTCGAGCGCGACGTTGACGGTGACCGTGCTGCCGGCTCCGACAGTGATGCCGGAGTGGGCGTGGGTGGTGAAGCCGGCGATGGTCGTGGTGAGCGTGTACTCGCCGTTCGGAAGATTGAGGAAGACGTAGCTGCCGTCGGCAGAGGAGACGGCGCTGCGCTTGCCCGAAACCAGGGCTGCGCCGGTCAAGGTGAGCTCAGCTCCCGGCACCGGCTCGCCACTGGCGGTGACCCGACCGTCGAGCTTGCCGAACTGTACGGTTTGGCTGCGCGCCGCGGTGGCGCACAGCGTTACGACCGCCACCAGGATTGCTGCGAGGCGTAGGCGCGACATCTAGGGCTCCTTTCTCGCTATTGACTAAATCGATTTACCTTGAGATATCATGGCGCCCGGCCGAGAGTCAATAGGAGGCGAGTTTGCCCGGCACCGTGAAGCCGAAGCGCTCCTGGAAAACCGCGCGCGCGCCGCGCAAGAACGTGACGCTCAAGGAAGTGGCGCACCACGTCGGCCTGTCTCCAGCCGCGGTGTCGCTGGTCCTCAACCGTGCGCCGGCCGCCGAGTCCATCCCCAGCGAGACCCAGAAGCGCATCTTCGCCGCCGCCCAGAAACTGGCTTACCGGCCGAACTACATGGCGCGCTCGCTGCGCAGCCAGCGCAGCTTCTCGGTCGGTGTCCTGGTGCCCGAGATCAGCGAGCCTTACGCCGCCGAAGTGATGAGCGGCATCGAGGGCCATCTGCTGGAGCAGGGCTACCACTACCTGGTGACCAGCCACCGGCGTTCGACCGCCCCCTTGCTCGCCGAGTCACTCGAGCTGCTCGAGCACCGCGCCGTCGAGGGGCTGATCCTCGTCGCCACCCAGATTCACGAGGCGCCGCGACTGCCGGCGGTGGTCGTGTCCGGGCCACACGCCGCTGCCGGGGGTGACCAACGTGGTGATCGATCACGATCGCGCCGCCTTGCTGACCCTCTCGCATCTGCGCGACCTGGGGCATCGGCGGATCGCGTTCTTCAAGGGGCAGCCGGGGAGCGCCGACACCGACGAGCGCTGGCGCGCCATCATGGCGGCGGCGGCCGCAGTGGGACTCGAAGTGCGGCCGGAGCTCACCTTGCAGCTCAGCGGCCAGGACTCCGCCAAGGTGTTTTCGCCTCAGGACGGCTACCCCGAGGGCTACAGCTTCGGCCGCCAGCTGCTCGAGCGCGGCGCCGGCTTCACCGCGCTCTTCGCTTTCGACGATGTTTCAGCGATCGGCGCCATGCGGGCTTTCCTCGATGCTGGCCTGCGCGTTCCGGGCGACGTCTCGGTGGTCGGCTTCGACGACATCCAGAGCGCCGCCTTTCAGAACCCCACCCTGACCACGGTGCGGCAACCGTTGCAGCAGATGGGTGAGAGCGCGGCCCGGCTGCTGCTCGAACGCCTGCGCGACGGCGCCGCCACGGTCGGTGACTTCGTCGTCTTGCAGCCGGAGCTGATCGTTCGCGGGTCGACCGGCCGCGCGCCGGCCGCCAAACCGCGAGGGAAACGGGCGCATGCGTAGCGGCTGGGGACGGGTGATGACGGTCGCGGCGGTCTGGCTGTTGTCGTGCCGGAGCGCGCCGCCCGGCGGCGTCGAAGCGCCGGTCGAAACGTCGCGGCGGCTTGCCGAGGGGTGGCGCCTGCGCAGCTCGACCGGGCTCCAGGCGGGCGGCGCGGAGATCTCGCGCCCGGGTTTCGACGTCTCGAGTTGGACGGTCACGCACGTGCCGTCGACCGTGCTCGCCGCCCTGGTGCGGGCCGGCGAGCCGGGTCCGCTCGAGACGCTCTATCACGGCGACAACCTCGAGCGGGTCGACCGGCGTCGATTCGAAGTGCCCTGGTGGTACCGGCTGGAGTTCCCGCTCGACACCGTTCCGGCAGACGCGCGCCTGGTCTTCGAGGGCATCAACTATCGCGCCGACGTCTGGCTGAACGGTGAACAGATCGGCAACCGCGGCGAGATCGCCGGCGCATTCCGGACCTTCGAGCTCGATGTCACTCGGCGACTGCGGCCCGGCGTCAACGTGCTGGCGGTCGAAGTGGTGCCGCCGGTTCCTGGCGAGCCGACGATCGGCTTCGTCGACTGGAACCCCCAGCCGCCGGACCGCAACATCGGTCTCTGGCGCGAGGTCACGCTGCGCACCAGCGGCGGCGTCTCGCTCGACGACGTTTTCGTGCGCAGCGAGCTCTCGCCGGCGCTGGACCGCGCCGCGCTGACCGTGAGCGCGAGAGTCGCCAACCGCGGCGCCGGCCCGGTCGAGGTGCTGGTGCGCGGCTCGGTCTCCCTGCGAACCGCCGAGGCCGCTGCCGGCGCCAACCAGGCCGTGATCTTCGAGCGTGCGGTGTCGCTGGCCGCGGGCGAGGAGCGCGCGCTCGAGCTCGGCGCCGCCGACCTGCCGCAGCTCGCCCTCGAGCGGCCGCGGCTGTGGTGGCCGCACACGCTCGGTGAACCGGCCCTCTATCGGCTCGAGCTCGAGGCGCGGGTGGGCGGCAAGATGTCGGACCGCGACGGGATCGAGTTCGGCATCCGCCGGGTCGAGGACTACCTCGACGAGCGCGGGGCGCGCGGCTATGCCGTCAACGGCCGACGTTTCCTGGTTCGCGGCGGCGGTTGGGTGGACGACCTGCTGCTCTCCGACGACGATCGTCGGCTTGAGGACCAGCTTCGCTACGTCCGGCATATGAACCTCAACACCATCCGGCTGGAGGGCTTCTGGGGCACCACCCAGAAGCTCTACGAGCTCGCCGATCGCTACGGCATCCTGGTGATGGTCGGCTGGAGCTGCCAGTGGGAGTGGGAGAACTACCTCGGCCAGCCGGTCGATGAAACCTACGGCGGCATCGACACGCCGGACGAGATGGCGCTCATCGACCGGTCACTGCGCGACCAGGTGGTGCGCTTGCGCAACCACCCGAGCATCCTGAGCTGGCAGCTGGCGAGCGACATGCTGCCGCGCCCCGAGCTCGAGCGACGCTATCGCGCGACGCTCGCCGAGGTGGATCCCACGCGGCCGCCGCTCGCCGCCTGCTCGGTTCGCACCAGTGACGTGAGCGGGCCCACCGGGGTCAAGATGAACGGGCCCTACGAGTGGGTGCCGCCGGACTACTGGTATCTCGACTCCGAGCGCGGCGGCGCCTACGGCTTCAACACCGAAACCGGACCCGGGGCGCAGCCGCCGCCGGCGGAGAGCCTGCGCCGCATGCTGCCGCGCGACCATTGGTGGCCGCCCGACGAGATGTGGAAATACCATTCCGGCCGCAACGAGTTCAACAGCCCCGACCGCTACTTGGCGGCGCTCGAGGCGCGCTACGGCGAGCCGCGCGACCTCGACGACTTCGCGCGCTTCGCGCAGGTGGCGAACTACGAGGCGATGCGCGGCATGTTCGAGGCTTTTTCGCTCCGCCGGCCGGTGAGCACGGGCGTCGTGCAATGGATGCTCAACTCGGCGTGGCCCGATCTCTTCTGGCAGCTCTACGACTGGTACCTGGTCCCCAACGGCGCCTTCTACGCCACGCGCAATTCCGGGCGGCCGCTCCACGTCGCTTACGACTACGGCACGCGGCACGTGGTGGCGGTCAACGACACCGCGGCGTCGCTTGCCGGAGCGAAAGTGCGGGTGCGAATCTTCGACGCCAGCTCGCGCTCGCTCGCCGACGAAACCAGGCCGGTCGACCTCGCCGCCGACAGCCGCGGCGACGTGGGACCGCTGCCTCAGCTCGCGGCGCCCGAGGGTGGGCTTTACTTTGTCGATCTTCGGCTCCTCGACGCCGGCGGCGCCGAGCGGGCGTCGAGCCTCTATTGGCTGCCGGCGAAAGCGGATGAGCTCGACTGGGAAAAGAGCGAGTGGTTCTACACCCCGGTGCGCCGCTTCGCCGACCTTACAGCGCTGCGGCGGCTGCCCGCCGCCAGCCTCGAGGTGGAGCATCGCTTCAGCGCGGACAGCGAAGGCGGTGCCGTCGACGTGACGCTGCGCAACCCCGGAGACACCCTGGCCTTCTTCGTCGCCCTCGACGTCGCGGGCCGTGAGTCGGGCCGGCTGGCGGCGCCGATTCTCTGGGACGACAACTACGTTTCGCTCCTGCCCGGCGAAACTCGCCGGCTGCGCGCCATCTTCCCCAACCACGCTTTGCCGGCCGGCGACACGCCGGTATTCCGCTATCGCGGCGTCAATGTCGTGCCGCCCGCCTCCGAGGAGACCGCGCCCTGATGAGCAAGCGCTATCCCCTGATCGTGCTGCTGGTGTTCCTGGTCTTCTTCGCCATTTCCTTCCTCACCAACATCCTCGGGCCGCTGGTGCCCGACATCATCGCCGGCTTCGACCTCAGCCTCGCCCTCGCCGGCTTCCTGCCCTTCGCCTTCTTCGTCGCCTACGGCGTGATGTCGATTCCCGCCGGCATGCTGCTCGAGCGCTACCGCGAGAAGCGGGTGATGATCGCGGCCTTCGGGCTGGCGCTGGCCGGCTCGCTGCTCTTCGCGGCTCGGCCGACCTTCGCGGTCGGCGCTGACCTCGCTCTTCCTGATCGGCATCGGCATGACCATGCTGCAGGTGGCGATCAACCCGCTGCTGCGCGCCGCCGGCGGCGAGGAGCATTTCGCCTTCAATTCGGTCGCCGCCCAACTGGTGTTCGGCGCGGCGTCGTTCCTCAGCCCTTTCGTCTACTCGTACCTGGTCACGCGGCTGAAGGACCCGGCGACGGCGCGCTCCAACGCGCTTCTCGCCCTGCTCGACTCGCGGGTGCCGCGCGAGCTGCCCTGGGTATCGCTCTACTGGGTGTTCGCCGTGGTGGCGCTGATGATGGTGGTGGTCATCGCGCTGGTGCGGCTGCCGCGCTTCGAGCTCAAGGACGAGGAGCGCGCCGGCGCCTGGGCGACCCACCGCGAGCTGCTACGCAACCGCACGGTGTGGCTCTATTTCGCCGCCATCTTCTGCTACGTCGGCTCGGAGCAGGGCATCGCCAACTGGATCTCGAAGTTCCTCGCCACCTACCACGGCTACGACCCGCAGGTCGAAGGGGCGCGCGCGGTGGCGATGTTCTGGGGACTGATGACCGCCGGCTGCCTGCTCGGGCTGGTGCTGCTCAAGCTCTTCGACTGCCGGCGCGTGCTGGTGGGTTTCGCTGCGGCTGCGATCGTGACCCTCTCCGTGGCTCTCTTCGGCGGCGCGCGCGGTCTCGTATCTCGCCTTCATGGCCCTGGGCTTCTTCCTCTCGGTCATGTGGTCGGTGGTGTTCTCGCTGGCGCTCAACTCGGTTGCCCACCATCACGGCTCGTTCTCGGGCATCCTCTGCACCGGCATCGTCGGCGGCGCCTTCGTCTCGCTCCTGGTCGGCTGGCTGGGCGATCGCTTCGGGCTGCGGGCTGGCATGACGCCCGCTCTTCCTGACCCTGGGCTACATCCTGAGCGTCGGCCTATGGGCGAAGCCCTTGGTCGACAACGCCACCATGACCCTGGGCGAGTTCCTGCGCTCGCTGGGCGGGCGCAAGAGCGCTCCCCTTCAGGAAGGAGGAGCGCGATGAAACTGCGCAGCGCGCGCGGGCTGCTCTGGCTGGCGCTTGCCACCGTGGCCTGCCGCTCGGCGCCGATGGCAGAGCCTCGTGCCGGGGCGCGCCCAGAGGGCAGGCTCGCGGCGGGCTTTCGCTATTCGGTCTACGGGCCCGAATACAACCCGGGACCCGACTACTGGCGCAGTGTCGGGCAGGGCATGGCGGCGAAGTTTCCCGGCGCGGTGCCCGGCGCGGTATGGATCGTCGGTCACCTGAAAGGCCAGGGGAGCGAGTTGAGCTTTCCCGGCAAGAGCGCGAATCCGCTCATCCAGTTCACCGCCACGGACGAGAACGAGGCGGCGCTGACGCTTTTCGATCGCCACGGCTTCGAGGTCTGGCTGCAGGTCGAGCCCGGGAACGCGCCGGTCGAAGAGCTCATCGAACTCGTGCTCGCGCGCTACGGCCATCACTCTTCGGTGGTGGGCTTCGGGGTCGACGTCGAGTGGTATCGCTCGGTCGACGAGCCCGATGGCCAGGCGGTCACCGACGATGAAGCGCGCGCGTGGCTCGCCGCAGTGCGCGGCCACGATCCGAAAGACCGGCTGTTCCTCAAGCACTGGCTGATCGAGAAGATGCCGCCTACGGCGCGCGACGGGCTGTTCTTCATCGACGACAGCCAGATTCTGCCTTCGGCCGAGGCGATGGTCGATGAGTTTGCCGCCTGGGGTCGCGCTTTCGCGCCGTCGCCGGTCGGCTTCCAGATCGGCTACGAAACCGACCGGCCGTGGTGGACCAAGATGGCGGACCCGCCGGGCGATCTCGGACGCCAGATTCTCGAACGGATCCCCAACACGCGCGGCGTCTACTGGGTCGACTTCACCGTGCTCGAGGTCTTTCCGGCGCCGCCCGATGCGAAGCCTCCGGCGGCGGTGGAGCCGAGCGTGGGCGTGAAGATCTACGACCTGCCGGCCGATCTCGACGGCATGTTCGCCGAGTGGACAGCGCTCGGGATCGGCACCGCTTTCACCAGCGAGGCGGTGGCGCGGGATCAAGGGTTTCGCGACCGCGCGGTGCGGCAGGGTGTCGCGGTGTTCGTCATTGCGCCGGTCTTTCAGAACCCCGACGCCCTGCGGCGCGACCCCGACCTCGTGGCCATCACCGCAGACGGTAAGCCGGCGCGCCAGGACTGGGTCGAGTTCGTCTGCCCTTCACGCGCTGCGTATCGCGCGCAGCGTGTGCGCGAGATCGCCGATCTGGTGCGCGAGCTTCGCCCAGAGGGCCTTTCGATCGATTTCATCCGCCACTTCGTCTTCTGGGAAAAGGTCGAGATCGCCACTCAGCACGCCGACATTCCCAACGCCTGCTTTTGCCGGCACTGCGTCGAGGCGTTCGCCGCCACGGCCGGTATTGCGCTGCCTCCGGACCTCGATCCGGCCGACGCCAGGGCCGCATCGGCGTGGATCCTCGGCCACCACGAGGCCGCCTGGACCGAATGGAAGCTGGAGCTGATCCATTCGATGGTGGCCGAGATCCGAACCGCGGTGCTCACGGTCGATCCCCAGCTACAGCTCAACCTGCACGCTGTGCCCTGGCGACGCTTCGACTACGGTGGTGCGGTCTTGCGCAGCGCCGGCCAGGACTTCCCGTCGCTTTCCAAGCTGGTCGATTACCTCTCGCCCATGTGCTACGCCCACATCCTCGGCCGCCCGCCCGACTGGGTGCACTCGGTGGTGCATCGCCTGAGCGAGTCCTCGTCGGCGCCGGTCTGGCCGAGCATCCAGGTCGGCGAGGCCTATCGCCCGGGCGTCTCCTATACCGTCGAAGAGTTCACCGCCAACCTGCGCGAGGCGCTGCGGCCGCCGTCGCGCGGTGTCGTGTTCTGGTCATGGGAGGCCCTCGTCAAGGAGCCGGCGAAGCTCGCCGCGGCGCGCTCGGTGCTTCAAGCGACGGCGAGGGCGAATTGAGGGCGTCTTTGCCGCGAGACGTCGGCTTGGCCCTCGCCCTCGCGGCAGCGGTAAGCGCCGCGCATGCGGCCACTCTCCAGGAGCGCCTCGGTCACCCGGCGGACGCTCGCCTGCTGGTGATCCACGCCGACGATCTCGGCATGGCGCAGGCCGTCAACCGCGCCACCTTCGAAGCGCTCGAGCAGGGCTGGATCACCTCGGCGAGCATTCTGGTGCCCTGCCCCTGGTTTCCCGAGGTCGCCGGCTGGGCGCGGTCCCATCCCAACGCCGACCTGGGCGTGCACCTGGCGCTCAACAGCGAGTGGACGACTTTTCGCTGGCGTCCGCTCCTCGCCGGGCGGGAGGTGCCGAGCCTGGTGGATGAGCACGGATACTTGCCCCTGCTGGAGACCACGGTGGCCGAGCGCGCGCGGCCGCGCGAAGTGGAGCGCGAGTTGCGGGCGCAGGTTGACGCTGCGCGCGCCGCCGGCATCGCGGTGAGCCATCTCGACTCGCACATGGCGGCGCTCTTTCAGACGCCGGAACTGTTCGCGGTCTACCGCCGTCTCGGCGAGAGTTACCGAGTACCGCTGCTCATCGAGCGCCTGGGCGAGCGCGGCGGGGCCGATTCGCCGTGGGCCGCCGGTCCGCAGCCGCAGGCGCTCGTCGATCGCGTGCTCTCGATCTCGCCGGGAGTTGCGCCGGCGAATTGGCTCGAGGCCTACAAGCAGTTGCTGGCGCCGCTGCCCGCCGGCGTCTACCAGCTCATCGTGCATCTCGGCTACGACGATCCCGAGATGCGCGCTGCGACCGCCGACCACCCCGACTGGGGCGCCGCCTGGCGGCAGGCCGATCTGGAGCTGGTGCGAAGCGAGGCGTTTCGCGATTTCCTGCGCCAGCAGGGATTCGTCCTGGTGAGCTGGAAAGAACTCGCCCGTTAGGATACGGCGATGCCCGACACCCCGCGCGAGCTTCTCGATTCACCCGAGTTTCATCGCCTCGTGAGGCGCCGCTGGACGGTCTCCCTGGTGCTGACGGCCATGCTCTTCCTCGTCTACTACGGTTTCATTCTGCTGGTGGCTCTGGATAGGACGCTCTTGGCGCGTCGCATCGGTGAGGTGACGACTCTGGGCATCCCGCTGGGAGTGGCGGTGATCGGTGTCTCCTGGCTGCTCGCGGTGGTCTACGCTCGCTGGGCGAAACGGATCCACGACCCCGCCGTCGAAACGTCTGCGCGACCGCCTCGAGCGCTGAGGCGGCATGCCCACCCAGCTCGGCCAGCCCACGGCTTCGGCGATCGGCTTCTTCCTGGTCTTCGTCGCCTTGTCGCTCGCCATCACCTGGTGGGCGGCCAAGCGCACCCGCTCGGCGCGGGACTTCTATGCCGCCGGCCGCAGCGTCTCGGCGCTGCAGAACGGCCTCGCCCTGGCCGGCGACTACATGAGCGCGGCGTCGTTCCTCGGCATCGCCGGGCTGGTGGCGCTCAAGGGCTACGACGGGATGATCTACGCCACCGGCTGGCTGGTGGGCTGGCCGGCGCTGCTCTTCCTCATCGCCGAGCCGCTGCGCAACCTCGGCAAGTACACCTTCGCCGACGTCGTGGCCTTCCGCCTGCGCCAGACGCCCGGTGCGCATCGCCTCGGCCGTGGGCGGGATCCTCACCGTGCTGCTTCTACACCATCGCCCAGATGGTGGGCTCGGGCAATCTCATCAAGCTGATGTTCGGGATCTCGCTACGAGATGGCGGTCGTGCTGGTCGGCGCCGTGATGCTGGCTTACGTGCTCTTCGGCGGCATGATCGCCACCACCTGGGTGCAGATCATCAAGGCCGTGCTGCTGCTCGGCGGCGTCACCGTGCTGACCCTCCTGGTCCTGGCCCGTTTCGGCTGGAACCCGGGCAACCTCTACGCCGCGGTCGCCGAGCAGTACGGCCAGGCGGCGCTCGAGCCCGGGGGCCTGGTCACGAGCCCGCTCGACGCGGTCTCGCTCGGACTGGCCCTGATGCTCGGCCTGCTCGGCCTGCCGCACATCCTGATGCGCTTCTACACCGTGCCCGACGTGCGCGCGGCGCGCGCCTCGGTGCTCTACGCCACCGGCTTCATCGGCTACTTCTACATCATCATCCCGATCGTTGGCTTCGGCGCCGCCGCGCTGGTGGGCCGCGACGTCATCGCCGTCGATCGACAAGGGCGGCAACATGGCCGCGCCGCTGCTCGCCGAGCAGCTGGGCGGGACGCCCTTCCTCGGTTTCATCGCCGCCGTCGCCTTCGCCACCATCCTCGCCGTGGTCGCCGGCTTGACCCTTGCCGGCGCCTCGGCGCTTTCGCACGACATCTACCTGCACGTGATCAAGGACGGCGACGCCACCGAGCAGCGAACAAATACGGGTGGCACGCGGCGCGACCGTGGTCTTCGGAGTCCTGGCGGTGCTGCTCGGCGTGCTGTTCAAAGGGCAGAACGTTGCCTTCATGGTCGGCCTCGCCTTCGCCATCGCCTGCAGCGCCAATTTCCCGGCGCTCCTCTTCTCGATCACCTGGCGGCGCTTCACCACCCGCGGCGCGGTGGCCTCGATCCTCACCGGCGCCGGGCTTGCCATCACGCTCATCATCTTGAGTCCCACGGTATGGGTCGATCTGCTCGGTTATCCCGAGGGCGATCTTCCCGCTGCGCAATCCGGCGATCGTCTCGATGACCGCCTCGATCCTGGTCGGCATCGTGGTCTCACTGCTCCAGCGCGAGCCCAGCGCGGAGGCGAAGTTCGACGACGAGAAGCTCAGGACTTATCTCGGAGTGGGGGCGGAATGATCCAGTCGAGCGCGAAGGGCGAGCACTACTTGAGACCGCGGACTGCCGCTGTCGCGGTGTTTGCCGTGGGGCTGGTGGCGCTGGGCTGCAGCGGTTTGCGGCCCGCCGCGCCGCCGCATCCGAGTGGCGGCAGCGCCTCGGCGTCGCCGCCGGCCGGGCTTGCGGCGTCGCAGGTGCCGCTCTTCGTGCAGTTCGGCTTCGACGACAACGGCATCTCGGGTGCGCCGGGGTCCGACACGACCGGCGGCGTGCGCTGGGTGCGCGAGCTCTTCGAGGGCAAACGCAATCCGGCCGGCGGCGGCAACCCGCGGACTTTCGACGGCGAAGCAGCGCGTTTTTCGCTCTACCTCGCGACCCGCTACATCGAGACCGCGGACGTCGACCGTCCGGAGCCTCTCAAGCGCGAGCTGCGCGCGGTAGCGCTCGCCGGCCACGAGATCGGTATTCACACCCACAGCCATTCCCACGGCAAGGAGTTTTCGAGCCAGCAGTGGGCTGCGGAGATCGATACCTGTCGGAGCTGGCTGACCAGGCCCTTCGTGGATTCGGACCTGGCGCAACCCTCGACGGGACTCGGCGTCGAATCTTCGGCCGTTGCGGGTTTTCGGGCCCCCTTCCTGGAATACGGCCCGGCGGTCTTTCCCGCGATCCGCGCCGCCGGGTTGCTGTACGACTGCAGTGTCGAGGAAGGTTTCGAGGATCGCTTCGACGGCACCAACCTGGTCTGGCCTTATCGCATTGCCCCGCGCTTCGGCGGAGAGCGCGCCGACGGACGAGGGTGAGCGCGAGCTGTGGGAGCTGCCGGTCTACGCCGTCGTGGTGCCGCCGGACGAGGCTTGCGCGCGCTACGGCGTCGAGCCCGGACTGCGGGCGCGCTTGCACGCGGTGCGCGATTACCTGAATCCCGCCGACGGCAAGATCACCGGTTTCGACTGGAATCTGTGGGTGGATTTCGCCATGACCCCGGCGGAGTTCGTCGCCACGTTGCGCTACACGCTCGACCAGCGTCTGGCAGGAAACCGCGCGCCGCTCACTTTCGGTACGCACAGCGACATCTACTCCGAGCAGTACGAGGCTCTCCCCAACAGCACTGCGGCGCAGCGTCGTCAGGCGCTCGCCGAGGTGCTCGAGGAGGCGCTGCGCCGTCCCGAGGTGCGCGTGGTCAGCGCTCGTCAGCTGCTCGACTGGTTGCGCCATCCAGCGGCGCTGTGAAGCTCGCGACTCGGTGCTAGCTCTCCCGGCGGTAACGTGCCCGCACCGCCAGCTCTTCCTTGCCGTCGGGCGCGATGTTGATCATTACCATCTCGAAGCCGTCGCTATGCATCTCGAGCCGGGTGCGCCATCGCCAGTCGGGATCGGGCGGCGCGGGATAGGAGCCCGTCACCTCGAGCAAATCACCCGCCGTTACGCTGCCTCTGCTGAGCAGGATCTCGCCGCTCTGGTGCCAGCTATCCACCCACGATGCGCTGAGGGCGCCGTTCTCCGGATGGGCGCCGACCAGAAGTAGGCCGTCGTGCGCGGCGCCGTCGACCGACCAGGTGTAATGCAGGGCGAGGAACCCGCCCTGGGCGGGAAACGACACCGTGGCTTGCGAAGCGGACTCCGCCTCGGCCGGTGTCTCCCAGGGACGCACCAGCAGGTAGCTGCCGCGCCACCTGCCGGCGAGAAGTTCGAGTCCGTTCGGTACGCTCATGTCTCCCCCGGATGTGAGGTGCCTTTCTATCACCGGGCGCGCCATCGAAGGCGCGAACGATGCGCCGGCAGGAGGGTGATCCGTTCGGTGTCGCCCCGCAGACAAGCGCGCGCATCGTCGGGCAGGTCCGGGATGCCGGCCGCGAAGCGTTCGGCGGCGGCCTGATTCTCGACCAGCGTCAACGACACGAGAAACGGGCCGTCGGCGCGCACCGGGTGCTGGGGAAAGTTGTTGGGCTCATCGAGGGTCACGAGCAGTCCGGCCGGCCGGGTTCCGTCGGCGTGATGGGAGAGGCGCTCCGACGCGAGCCGCGCGAAATCGTCCACTAGCTCCGGCGCCACGGCGAAGATGTCGGCCAGCACCATGCCCTGCGCGCCCTGCGGCTCGGCGAGCGGATCGACCGCCGGCAGGATGGGAACGGTGTGCTCCGGCGAGTACGGCCGCAGCATCAGGACGTCGTGCCAGTCGAGCAAGCGGCTGTTGAGCGCTGCGCGATGCTCTTTCCACAGCGGGCCGTAATAGAAGCTCGCCTTGAAGACGGCGCGCGCGTCCATGTCGCGGAAGGCCCGCAGCCAGGTGAAGCGCTGCGGCGCGTCGCGCTCGAGGAAGTGGCCGTAGACCAGCGCGCCGAGCTGCTGGAAGGCCTCGGGGGAGAAGCTCTCGAAGTAGCGCGCGAAGTTGGCGGCCTCGCCGGGGACGACGGTATAGCGGCCGAGCTCGACGACGCCGAAAGGACCGAGGTGGGCGACGGTGCTCATAGCGATGCCTCCTGGCGCTCGAAGTCCATCACCCAGTTGGTCTCCCAGCTCCGGCCGCCGTCGTCGGAGAAAGCCTGCTCCCATCGCGGGCGCGGCGTCTCGATGCGCGACCAGATGAAGCGGAAGCGAATCGGCTGGCCGTCGAAGACGTCGTCGCCGTGGAAAACGCCGCGGCCGTCGACGAATTCACCGACCACCGGCGGATCGAGCTGCCGGTGGCGCGAATCGATCCAGTAGATGGACCAGGTGCGCCGGTGCTGATCGAAGAAACGAAACGACAGGCCGGTCACCGGGCCGCCGTAGTCGAAGCTCGACTGGTCCTGGTTGCCGAGTCGCTCGGGCAGCGCCTGCACTTCGGCGCGGCCCTCGAACTCGTCCCAGTCCTGGCAGCCCGTCAAGCGGGCTCGCAAACGGCGGTGGTGAACGCGCCACGTGCCGTGGAGGAAGTCGAAGTCCCGGCAGGCGTCATGCTCGTGAAGAGGCTCGATCATGTCGGTCTCCTTTCGTCTGCCGAGAGGCTAGAACCTAAATAGGGCAGAAACGACCCTAATTGCTCGTACACTTGGACAATGGCGAAACCAGTGACCCGAGTCCTGGCCGTGCTCGAGCTCTTGCAGGCGCATGCGCGAATCTCGGGCAGCGAGCTGGCTGAGCGGCTGGGTGTCGACCGCCGCACGGTGCGCCGCTACATTGCCGCGCTCGAGGAGCTCGGTATTCCGATCACCGCCGAGCGCGGCCGCGACGGCGCTTACATGTTGGTGCCTGGCTTCAAGCTGCCGCCGCTCATGTTCAGCGACGACGAGGCGCTGGCGATCGCCGTCGGCCTGCTGGCGGCGCGCGGTCTCGGCTTGTCGCAAACCGCCCCGGCCGCCGAGAGCGCGCAGGCCAAGCTCGAGAGGGTGTTGCCAGATTCCGTGCGCCGCCGGGTGCGGGCGGTCGATGAGACGGTGGCCCTGGATCTGTCTCGTCCCCCCAATAAGGCTGGGGGCACAGCGGCGGCGCCGGCCGATAGCGAGGCGCTGTCGTCGCTCGCCGCCGCGGCGCAGGGCCGACAGCGTGTGCACTTGCGCTACGGCGCCCCGGGGCAGGCGGTGACCGAGCGCGACTTCGATGCCTACGGCCTGGTCTGGCTCGCCGGACGCTGGTATGCGGTGGGTATGTGCCACCTACGCGGCGGCGTGCGCTCGTTCCGGCTCGACCGCATCCTGGCGGTGCGCGAGCCGGCGGGTTCGCCGCGCCGCTTCGTTCGGCCGACGGGCTTCGATGCCCTGGCCCATCTCAAGCTCTCGCTTGCCACCTTGCCGCGTGCCTTCGCCGCCGAGGTACTGCTGCGCACCGATCTCGCCACTGCCCGGCGCGAGCTGTATCCGATGCTCGGCGTCCTGGAGTGGACCGCCGAGGGAGTGGTGCTGCGCTCCCAGGCCGATGATCTGGGCTGGCTCGCGCAGGAGCTCTCGCGTCTGCCGTTCGAATTTCAGATCCGCTCACCGGTGGCGTTGCGCCGCGCCCTCGCCGGCCATGCCCGGAGGCTGCTGGCTCGGAGCAGCTGAAACTTCCCCAGCCTCCTTCCGTACGGTGTACTTGACATGAAGTAATGTATAACGTACATTATGTCAGTCCGACAGTACATCGTCCAAGGGGGACGCCATGACGTTTCGTGAAAAGAGTGCCTGGGCCAGCCTGTTCGCCACCCTCATCGTTTTCGTGCCGTACTTTCGCGAGATCTTCTCTCGCTTCGCGCAGGGCAACCTGAGCCCGGAGGTGGCGCTGGGTGGGTTCATCGGAGCCATCGT
This sequence comes from Thermoanaerobaculia bacterium, assembly GCA_963821905.1. Lineage (GTDB taxonomy): Bacteria > Acidobacteriota > Thermoanaerobaculia > Multivoradales > JAGPDF01 > CAWGFP01. The sequence goes on from CAWGFP010000004.1 coordinate 29,064, forward strand.
CTACATCGCCGTGCTGGCGAGCATCGCCGAGCTCCTGGTCAGCGTCGGTTCGCGCCCCGCCACGACCGACGAACGCGACGTCGCCATCGAGGCGCGGTCGTTCAAGATCGGTTACTACGCGCTGATGGCTGGGACGATTACCGCCGTCGTGCTCGTCATCGCGCTCTCGGTGGTGCCCCTCGAGGTCGTGCGGAATCAGACGCTGGCGCCGGCCTTTCTCGGCCAGGTGCTGCTCCTGTGCTGCGTCCTCGCCGAGGTCGCCAAGTCGCTCATCCAGATCGTCAGCTACCGGCGTGGTTTCTGAGCCATGGCCGCCGCGCGCATCGTGAATCAACTGCGCCGGTTGCGTTTCGACGCCGGCGAGATCACGCAGCAGGAGCTCGCTGAACGGGTCGGTGTCACCCGGCAGACCATCATCGCCATCGAGGGCGACAAGTACTCGCCCTCCCTCGAGCTCGCCTTCAAGCTGGCGCGCGCCTTCGATCAGCCGCTCGAGCGGGTGTTCCAGTACGAGGATGTGAAACCGGCGCCGGTCGGAAGCGGCCGCTAACGCCGCAGGGCGATCGACACCGCCTCGGCGCGCCCCCAGTGGGCGCCCAGGAAGTAGGCCACGAGGTCGCCGACGATCCGCTTGGGCTTGTTGCCGAGTTTGGTCACCACCCGGCAGGTCAGTAGGTTCAGGTCCTTGTCCCACTCGACGTTGGCCACGCCCGGGCCCCGGGTGCTGCGCAGCTTCATCCAGCCGGGGCTACGCCCCGGCTGCTTGGCCTTCACCACCTCGAGATGAAACTTGACCAGCCGGCGGTCGCGGGCGACTCGCTCGCGGAGACTGTGGCCGCGGCGGCAAAAGACGTGAATGACGGTTTGCACGGCGAACCCTCCCGTTCCCCGTCCAAAGGATACGCCCGCCTGGGCACCAGCTTGGACGCTCGGGCCGTCTCGCACGTTAGAATCTACGGCGAGGCCGCCTCGGGGAGCGCTTTGTCTGGCTTCCGACTCCAGATCTCGACCGCGTAGTGGGCGCTAGAAGCCTGGGCCGGGGAGGGGAGCCTGTGGAGGAATGATGAGCACACCCAGACGTGGAGCGCCGGCGAGCGCCTGGATCGCGGTGGCCCTTTGTGGCCTCGCCCTCGCCGGCTGCCCCAGCTCGGCCTTTCGCCGCGCCCAGGTCGCCGAGCAGGAGGCCGACTTCGATAAGGCGGTGCTCGAATACATGGATGCGTTGGCCAACGAGCCCGGCAACGTGGCCTACCGGGCAGGTCTTCTGCGGGCCAAGATTGCGGCCTCCCAGGCTCATTTCGAAAAGGGCAAGCAATACCAGGAGGCGGGAGTTCCAGAGCGCGCCCTGATGGAGCTCCAGCAGGCGGTCGAGCTCGACCCCTCGAACCAATATGCCGAGGTCGAGCTGCAAAAGGTGCGGCGCGAGCTGGAGGTCCAGCTGGGCCAGCGGCCGACGCCAGCGACCATGGATCAGATGAAGGAGAAAATCCACGGCGTCCGGCCCCAGCCGCCTGTCCTCGAGCCGCGCTCGACCGAGCCCATCTCGCTCGATTTTCCCAAGCCGGTCTCGGTGTTCGACATCTATCGCGCGCTAGGCAAGGCGTTCGGCATCAACGTCCTCTTCGATCCCAATCTCAAGGACCAGCAGATGGCGATCGAGCTCAAGGAGGTCACCGCCAAGTCGGCCCTCGAGACGGTGATGCGCGCCGCCGGCCACTTCTACAAGACCCAGGACTCGCACACCATCATCATTGCGGCCGACACGCCGCAGAACCGCCGGGCCTACGAAGACTTGGTCATCCAGACTTTCTTTCTCTCCAACTCCGAGGTGAAAGAAGTGATGACCATGCTGCGCTCGCTGGTCGATTCCAAGAAGCTCGCTCCGAACGAGGCGCTCAACGCCATTTCGGTGCGCGACACCGCCGACCGGGTGAAGGTGGCGGAATCGATCATCCGCGCCAACGACAAGTCGCGTGCCGAAGTGGTGGTCGACGTCGAGCTGCTGCAGATCAACACCAGCAAGCTGCGCGAGCTCGGCCTGACCCTCGCTCCGTACCAGATCACCCAGACTCTCGACATGGGTGGCGAAGACGCGGTGCTCCACCTCTCCGATCTCGAGTTCCTCAACCAGGCCAACTGGGCGCTCACCATCCCGAGCTTCATCTATGACTTCGCCAAGCAGTCGGGTGACGCTCAACTGCTCGCCAAGCCGCAGCTGCGCATCAGCGAGGGCGAGACCGCCAAGCTGCTGGTCGGCGACAAGGTGCCGATTCCGGTGACCAGCTTCAACACCGCGCAGACCGCCGGCGGCAACATCGTCCCGGTGACCTCCTTCCAGTATCAGGACGTGGGTATCAAGATCGAGCTCAAGCCGCGCGTTCATCACAACAAGGAGGTCACGCTGGCGCTCAAGGTCGAGGTCTCGAACCTGGCCGGCAACGTCGCCGGTCCGAACGGCCAGCAGCAGCCGATCATCGGTACCCGCACCATCGAGTCGACCATCCGTCTCAAGGACGGCGAGACCAACTTCCTCGCCGGGCTGATCCGCACCGACGCCACCGCCACCGAGCAGGGCATCCCCGGCATCTCCGACATTCCGGTGCTGGGCCGGCTGTTCACCAAGAACTCGACGCAATCGCAGCGCACCGACCTCATCCTCACCTTGACGCCGCACATCATCCGCACCCCCGACGTCGAGGAGCAGGATCTGCTGCCGATCTGGGTCGGCACCGAGGCCAACATCACGTTCCGCGGCGGCAGCCCGCGGGTGGAGTCGGAGTCGCCGGGTCCTTTCGAGGAGGAAGCGACCCCCGAGGAAGTGCGCGAGATGATTCGCCAGCGCATCCAGCAACTGCCGCGCGGCTTGCAGGAAGGTCAGACGCTCGGCGGCGAGCCGGTGCCCGAGCAGCAGCAGCCCGAGGTGCCACCCGGCATGAACCTGGTGCCCGCGGCGCCGCCGACCGATATTTTCGCGCCCCCCCCGCCGCCGACCGAGCCCGAGGAACCGCCGGCCGAAGAGCCGCCTGCGTCGTCGTCGTTTTTCGACCCGGCGGGCGTCGAGGCTGCGGCGGTAGGCGCGGTGTTGGCGGCCGACGGCGAGGCGGCCCCCGTCCAGCTCAGCCTGGTGGCTCCGACCGGCGCGCGCGCCGGCGAGGAACTGAGGGTCCGCCTGCTGGCGAACTCCACCATCCCGGTGTCGCATCTGCCCGAGGCCCTGCGTTTCGATCCTGAAGCGCTCGAGGTGATCCGCGTCGAGAGCGGCGATTTCCTGGGCCCCGCCGGCGAGGCCCAGGTGTTGTCGGACTATTCACGGCCAGGCGAGCTGCTGCTCGGTGCCAGCCGCCTCGGTCAGCGCCCCGGCGTCACCGGTCGCGGGCTGGTGGCAACGATCGTCTTCCGCGTCCTGCGCGAAGGTGCGACGACCATCGACTTCGATGTTACGCAGGCGCTCGGCGGCGACCTCCAGCCACTGGCGCGGGTCGAGGCGAAGCCCCTCCGCTTGCAACTGGGCGGGGACCCGCGCGAACCGAAGCAGCGCGAGCCGCGCCAGCGTGTCGAAGGGCCTTGACGTGCGCGCCCGCCGGAGTCCCCAATACCCCCAATACGGCTGGGGGCACCGCGGCTGGGGACACAGCCGCGGCTACACCATCGCCGAGCTAGTCATGGTGTGCGCGGTGCTCGGCATTCTGGCCGGGATCGCGCTGCCGGTGGCCAAGTTCACCACCCGGCGCATGAAGGAGGCCGACTTGCGCTCGGCGCTGCGCGAGATGCGCAACGGGATCGACGAGTACAAGCGTTACAGCGATGCCGGCCTCGTGCCGGTGGAGTTCGGCACCGATGGCTACCCCAAGGAGCTCGAGCTGCTGGTGGAGGGCGTCGACCTCGTGGGCCAGATCGACAAGAAGGCGAAATTCCTCCGCCGCATTCCGCTCGATCCGATGACCGGAGAGTACGAGTGGGGCATGCGCAGCTACCAGGACGAGTGGGACACCACGAGCTGGGGGGGCGAGAACGTCTACGACGTCTACTCGCTGTCGGGAGGCGTCGGCTTGAACGGCGTGCCGTATTCGCAATGGTGAGAGGACGATCCCTGGCCCGGCGCTGCGACGGCTTTACCCTGCTCGAGCTGATCGTGGTGATTGCGATCATCGGCATTCTCGCCACCATCGTGCTGCCGGCGATGCGTGACGTGCCTCGCCGCGCCCAGGAGGCCGCGCTGAAGACCGACCTGCGCACGATGCGCGACATGCTCGACCAATTCATGGGCGACAAGGGACACTATCCACCGACGCTCGAAGCGTTGGTCGAGGCCGGGTATCTGCGCTCCATTCCGGTCGACCCCATCACCAGGAGCAAGGAAACCTGGGTGGTCGAGTACGAGGAGGGAGAAGTGGACGCGCCCGCCGGCGAAACCGACCAGAGCGAGGAGCCGGGTGTCGTCGATGTCCACTCGGGATCGGAGCGCCTGGCCCTCGACGGCTCCGCCTACAACACGTGGTGAACGAGCGCGGCGGCGGCTACACGCTGATCGTCTGCGTCATGGCGGTGACCCTGCTGTCGATCGCCGTGGCCACCGCGCTGCCCCTGATGAGCGGTCAGATCAAGCGTGAGAAGGAGGCCGAATTGATCTTTCGCGGTCTCCAGTACGCCGAAGCGATTCGCGTCTTCCAGCGCCGATTCGGTCGGCCGCCGAACATGCTGAGCGAGCTGATGGAAACCCGGCCGCGCTCGATCCGTCAGATGTGGAAGGACCCGATGACCGAGGACGGGAGCTGGATCGTGCTGGTGAGCGCGCCGAAGGGTGGGGGTGGTGGCGAAAATCCCGACGACCAAGGCCGCAACCTCGAGGAGATCGAAGAGGGCGACGGAAAGCCCGAGGATCCGAATGCGCCCTCGCCGCAGCCGATCGGTCCGATCATCGGGGTGCGATCGCGCAGCGACAAGTCGGGGATGCGTACTTTCTTCGATTCCGACGGCTATGCCAGCTGGAGATTCACGGTCGATCTCTTGGCGGTGCGTCCGCCCGGCGCGGACGGCATGCCCATCGTTCCGCGCGCGGCCTGGATCGGCAAGGGGTTTCGCAAAGGCGTGCAGGCCCCTGGCGCGGCGCCGGGCGGTGTCCCTAACAAGGGGCTGCAGCCGGACCAGCCGCCGTTCAAACCCACCGTGGGCGGCGAGCCGCCGCCGCCCCCTGCCCAGAAACCACCCGGATGATGATCGTCGATCTGCGGGTGCGTCGCTTGCCGCACGCCGAAGGCCTGTCGCTGCCCGAGCCCGCCTCGGTGGGCAGCGCCGGGCTCGATCTGCGGGCCGCGATCACCGAGGATCTGGTGCTGGCGCCAGGGACGCGAGCTCTCGTCCCCACCGGCCTCGTGCTCGAGATCCCACCCGGATTCGAAGGCCAGGTGCGGCCGCGCAGCGGCCTCGCGCTGCGCCACGGCGTGCTGGTGCCGAACTCTCCCGGCACGATCGACAGCGACTACCGTGGCGAGCTGCAGGTCATCCTGTTCAACCTCGGCAGCGAGGAGTTCCGCATCCGCCGCGGCGATCGCATCGCCCAACTGGTCCTCGCCCCCACCGTGCGGGTGGAATGGAAAGAGGTCGAGGCCATAAGCCCGACCGGGCGCGGTCAGGGCGGCTTCGGTTCGACCGGCCAGGGCTGACCCGCACGATAGACTCGCGCTTCCTGGAGAACATGTTGGGCCCCGAGACCTCGACCAGCATTTCCTACACGCTTGGCCGCTGGGATCTGAGCGAGCTCCTGCCGTCGGTGCGCGAGGAGGTCGTCCAGGAACGCCTCGCGGCCCTGACGCGGGAGGTCGACGAGCTTGCCGCCATGCGGCCGCTGCTCGCCGCCGACATGCCGGCGGCCCTGGTGGTGGAGGCGCTGCGCCGCAGCGAGCGCGTGCTCGAGGGCATGGCGTTGCTCGGCGCCTACGCCTCGCTGTGGTTCTCGGCGGAGACCCAGTCCTCGGCGGCGCTCAGCTTCCGTAATCGCATCCAGCAGACCCTGACCGAGCATGAGAACCGCCTGCTCTTCCTGCGCCTGTGGTGGAAAGAGCTCTCGGACCAGGACGCGGAGCGCTTGATGGAGTCGGTCGAGGACGACGTCGATCTCCTGCATCACCTCCGCGATCTGCGGCGCACCCGGCCGTTCACCCTCGCGGAGCGGTCCGAGCAGATCATCAATCTCAAGGACGCCGACGGCATGGGCGGCCTGCTCACCCTCTACGCCATGCTCACCAACCGGCTGGAATTCGAACTGGTGGTCGACGGCGAGCTGCGCAAGCGCACTCGCGACGAGCTCATGGGATTCGCCTTCTCGTCCGATCCCGACGTGCGCGCGGCGGTTTACCGCGAGCTCTATCGCGTCTTCGGCGCCGAGTCCGCGGTGCTCGGGCAGATCTACGCCCATCGGGTGCGCGACTGGCACAACGAGCACGTCGCGCTGCGCGGCTACGACTCGCCGATCGCGGTGCGCAACGTCGACAACGACATCCCGGACGGCGCCGTCGACACCCTGCTGGAGGTCTGCCGGGAGGAAGCGCCGCTCTTCCATCGTTACTTCCGGCTCAAGGCCAAGTGGCTGGGGATGGAGCGCCTGCGCCGCTACGATCTCTACGCGCCGATCGCCGGCTCGCGCCGCACCATCCCCTTCGCCGAGGCGGCCGGCCTGGTGCTCGACACCTTCCGCGACTTCGACCCCGGCGTCGCAGCGCTCGCCGAACGGGTGCTCGCCGAGGGTCACCTCGACAGCGAGCCGCGCAAGGGCAAGCGCGGCGGCGCGTTCTGCGCCACCGTGCTGCCGCGACTGACTCCCTGGGTGCTGGTCAATTACACCGGCCGCGTGCGCGACGTCGCCACCCTCGCCCACGAGCTCGGCCACGCGGTGCACTCGCTGCTCGCCTCAGGCCATTCGATCCTCACCCAGCAGCCCTCGCTGCCGCTCGCCGAAACCGCCTCGGTATTCTCGGAGATGCTGCTCACCGATCGCCTGCTGCGCGACGAGCGCGATCCACTGGCGCGGCGCGAGCTGCTCGCCGCGGCGCTCGACGACATGTACGCCACGGTGCTGCGCCAGGCCTACTTCGTGCGCTTCGAGCTCGCCGCGCACCAGGCGATCCTGGACGGACGCTCGACAGAGGATCTCGAGGAGATGTACCTCGAGCAGCTGCGCGAGCAGCTCGGCGACGCGGTCGACGTGTCGGACGAGTTCCGCCACGAGTGGCAGTCGATCCCGCACATCTACTCGACGCCCTTCTACTGCTATGCCTACAGCTTCGGCCAGCTCCTGGTGCTGGCGCTCTATCGCCGCTTCCGCGAGCAGGGCGAGGCCTTCAAGCCGGGTTACCTGCGGCTGCTGTCATGGGGCGGCGCTGCGCGCCCGGTCGACATCCTCGCGGAAGCGGGCGTGGATCCCAACGATCCCGGGTTCTGGCGCGGCGGCTTCGACGTCATTCGCGGCTTCATCGACGAGCTCGAGGCGGGCACCGAGACGTAGCCGCGCCGGGATCCAAGGTAGGATCGATCCCGCTCCGATGACGGTTCGCAAGCTCCGCCTGCTCGCTATTCTGGCGGTGGTGTTGTTCGTCCTCCTGCTCGAGGCGGTGCGCCAGGCGTTCTACCCTCACTTCGACGGGTGGGGCCGGAGGCTGGCGCTCGACGGCCTGGTTGCCTTGGGCTTCCTGGCCTTCGTGGTGGCCGCTTTTCGCTGGCTCGAGAAGCTCCAGACCGAGGTTGAGCGCCGCGACCAGGAGCTGCTCGCGCTGCACGCCGCCGCCCTCGACATGCATCGCAATCTGGCGCTCGAGGCCGTGCTACAGCGGGTCGTCGACCATGCGCGCCAACTGGTTGGGGCGCGCTACGGGGCGCTGTCGGTGATCGGTGAGGACAATCGCATTCGCTCGTTCATCACCTCCGGCCTCAGTGCGGACGAGCGGAGGACGATCGGCGACCCGCCCAGCGGGCGCGGGTTGCTCGGGGTGGTCCTTCACGAGAGCCGCCATCTGCGCCTGCCCGACATCTCGCGCGACCCGCGTTCGGCGGGCTTTCCACCCAACCATCCCCCGATGCACAACCTGCTGGCTGTGCCGGTCCCGGCGCTGGGTGGATTTCGCGGCAACCTCTACCTGACGGAGAAGGCCGGTGGGGTTGAATTTTCGGCCCAGGACGAGGGGACTCTGACGCGGTTCGCCGTCGCCGCCTCGAATGCCATCGACAGCGCCGCGCTGCACGAGAAGCTGAGCTCGGTGGCGGTCGGCGAAGAGCGCATGCGAATCGCCCGCGAGCTGCACGACGGCATGGCCCAGGTGCTCGCCTACGTCAATGCCAAGGCGCAGGCGGTGCAGCGAGTTCCTGCGCAGCGGGCGCAACGCCGAGGCCGAGGCTCAACTCGAGCAGCTGGCGTCGGCGGCGCGCGAGGTCTACGCCGACGCCCGCGAGGGCATCCTCGGCCTGCGCAGCGGCGTCGGCCCCAACACCACGTTGGCGGAGCCTTGAGCGACTACGCGTCGCGCTGGCAGGAGCAGTCGCAGATCGACGTGTCGCTGCACGGCGTCGACGCCGACGGCCGTCGTCGCTCGGGCCGGTGGCCGAGCTCCAACTGCTGCGCATCGTGCAGGAGGCGCTCGCCAACGTGCGCAAGCACTCGGGAGCCCGCCGGGTCGAGATCACCCTGCGAGCAGGACCGCGCCCGCGTGCGGGCCACGGTCGAGCGACGACGGCGTCGGCTTCGATCCCCAGAACATCGGCCGCCGGGGGTTGCCGCGCTTCGGCCTGGCCACCATGCGCGAGCGCGCCGAGGCGGTCGGGCGGTCGCGTGCAGGTCGACTCGACGCCGGGCGCCGGCACCCGCGTAACGGTAGAATTCCCGCTCGACACCACCGACCAACTGAGGCCACCCATGCGGATCCTGATCGCCGACGACCATGCCCTGTTTCGCGACAGCCTGAAGAGCCTGCTCGAGGCGCACGGCCACAGCGTCGTCGCCGAGGCGCGCAACGGCCGCGAGGCGATCGAGATGGCGCGCCGCTTCAAACCCGACCTGGTGCTGATGGACCTCACCATGCCGGAAGTCGACGGCCTCACCGCCACGCGACTGCTCTGCGCCGAGCTGCCCGAGGTGAAAGTCGTGATCCTCACCGCCTCGGACGACGACGCCAATCTCTTCGAGGCGATCAAGTCCGGGGCGCAGGGCTACCTGCTGAAGAACCTCGAAGCCAAGGAGTTCTTCGCCCTGCTCGAGGGGGTCGAAGCGCGGCGAGCCGGCGCTGACGCCGGCCCTGGCCCGCAAGTTGATGACCGAGATCGCGCGGCCCAAGCCGAGCAACGACGACCCCGACGCGCTGACCGAGCGCGAGCTCGAAGTGCTGGAGCTGCTGGTCCAGGGCGTGACCTCCAACCGCAAGCTGGCGAAGCAGCTCGGAGTGTGTCGGAGAACACCGTCAAGTTCCACGTCCGCAACATCCTCGACAAGCTGCATCTGCACAACCGCGCCCAGGTGGTC
>CAWGFP010000005.1:0-202859 GCA_963821905.1 Thermoanaerobaculia bacterium
GTTGGCGCACCCAGGGGGTTAGATTCGTGCACAGAGTGATAGCAGCCAAAGCGCTCGAACCCTTCGGGATCTGGCTCCGATTCGAGGATCAATCCGAGGGTATCGTCGACCTCTCCGATGTCTTCGCGAAGGGCGGCGTCTTCGAGCCGCTGCGCGATCCAGGTGAGTTCGCCAAGTTGGGTCGAGCGCGAGTTCGGCACGGTCGAATGGCCCGGCGGCGTCGACCTCGATCCCGATGGTCTCTACTCTCGGCTCACTGGCCATTCGCAACGCTCCATGTCGGTGCCTGATTCCGGACTCGAAAATCCGTCTCTCTCTGCGAGCGAGCAACCCTCTCCGGGGCTCGCCGAGGGGGGCAAACTGCCGACGGTCAGCCGTTTTTTCGGTATTTCGATTCGCATCTACAGCCGCGAGCACGCTCCAGCGCATTTTCATGCGATCTACGGGGGAGCCGAGGCTACGCTTTCCATCGACACGCTGGAGGTCTTGACGGGAGCCCTGCCGCGTCGCGTCTTGGCTCTAGTGGTTGAATGGGCGATGATGCATCGACCGGAGCTGCGGGAGAATTGGCGCTTGGCGCAGGCGCACCAGCCGCTCCGTGCGATCCGTCCGCTCGATGAGGAGGTCTGAATGGAGCGTGTGACTTCCGTGAAAGCCCTGCCCGGTTATCGACTGGACGTCGAATTCACGGACGGCACCCGGGGCATCGTGGATTGCAGCGGAGATCTCTGGGGCCCGCAGTTCGAGCCGCTCCGGGACCCCGAGCGCTTCGCCGAGGTCTCGGTCGACGAATTCGGAGCCATTTGCTGGCCCAATGGGGCCGATCTCGCTCCGGACGCGCTCTACGACGAAATCCGGGGAGGCACCTCGGCAGCGCGCTGATCGCCAAGGCGTCTGAGCTGTGCGGCTCTAGGGTCGCACTTCCGCGATCACTCCCACGACCGGCAGGTGAATGAAGCACCCCAGGACGCTCTTCCCCGTGGCCTCGGCCAGCGCCGCCGCGTAGCTTCCGACCTGGCCCGCGAAGCCTCGCGCGAGCTCGAGCGCCTGGTCCCGGGTGCTCTGGAATGTCTTGTGATCGATCACCACGAGACGCTTGGTCCGTTTCGAGCACCAAGTCCGCCGAGCCGCGCAGCACGGTTCCCGACGGATGCCGATGCGAGATCGGCCACTCCGTTCTCCAGCGCGCTCCCGGGAAGCGCCGCTCGGCCCACGCGCGCAGGCGGTGTGCGGATTGGACGAGCTCGGCGGGCGCGAGGTTCTCGGCAAGGCCCCAGCGCTGGACGATTCCGGAGGCCATCGAGAGGCGCTCGGCAGGGTCGAGCGAAGGATCATCCGCGGCGATGAAGCGATGGAAGGCGTCGCCGAGGCGGCCTTCCTCCCAGGTGCCACGGGTTTCAAGGCGGCCGCCGAGCTCTTCGACCTGCGCGATCTCGCCTGGGGTGACGAGCGTCGAGGGCTGGAGCCACGCCGGTGGGTGCTCGCGTGGGCCCGCGGCGGCGTAGAGCGTCCCCGGCTCCGCTTCGCGCGGCGTGGCGCTCGAGCGGCGTGGCGATGCGTTGGACGACTTCGACCGGCCTGGCCGGCCCAGGTTGCTTGGCCGCTCTTCGGGTCGTCGAGCAGCAGGCCGTTCTCGTCGCTCAGGTGGCGGAGGATGCCGTCGAGGAGACCCGACGGGCGAGTCGGATCCACCCCACCTCGTGCGGCGAGGATCACGCGGTCCCGGGCACGCGTCCAGCCGACGTAGAGGAGCCGGAGCTCTTCCTGGTCTCGGCGCCGACGCTTTTCGAGGGCGACAGTGTGGCGACCGAGCCGCTCGTGAAGAGTCGTCGTGCTGCGCCGCTGCGTGAAGATCTCGGGCCAGATGCGCAGCCACCGGCCGGCCAGTGGCCTCCTGGCATCGAATGGCTCCGATTCGCGCTCGACGGCGACTCCGAAGACGGTCGGCTCCTGGTCCTTGTCGATCTGGTAGAGAACGACGATCGGCCACTCCAGGCCCTTCGCCGCGTGCCAGGTCGAGATGGTGACCGCGTCCTCGGTGGTGAGCGTGGCTTGCGAGTCGAGGTCTTCCTGCGCGAGCTCTTCGAGGTGGGCGACGAGGCCGGCCGGAGTCGCGCCGGCGCCTTCGGCGGCCGCGAGGTCGCCGAAGACGGCGGCGTGGCCGCGCAGGGCGTCGAGATTGGCGAGTCGAGCGCGCGTCTCGCCCCAATCGGCACACAGGGCGGCGAGTCCGAGCGCCTCGACGATGGCGTCGAAGGCCTGGAGCGGGCCTGCGGATCGGAGAGCCTCCCGGGCGGCGAGGACGCGCCGTGCGCGGGGCAGCGTGACGAAGGACCGCCCGTCGGTTAGCGCTCGCGACAGCCAGTCGTCGCCTTCGCCGGGTAGCTCGGTCAGCCGTGCGAGCGCCGCGGCGGCGAGCGAGTCGCCGGGGTCGGCCCACAGCCGAAGACCGGCGAGAAGCGACTGGCCCTCGGCGGTGGCGAGGAGGCCGGCGCTCGGCACCACGGACCGGATGCCGATCGACTGGAGGGCGGCCGCGACCCGCGCCGACCCGGCGCGATAACGGCACAGGATGGCGACGTCTCGCGGCTCGGCTCGCCGGACCTGCTGGGTGACGACGTCCCGTACTCGCACGGTGTCGTCGGCGAGGAGCTGGTGCACCGCGGCGGCGAGTGCCTCGGCGTCCTCGTCGAGGTTGTTCGCCGGGAACCGCCAGCGCTCGGCGATCGGTCCGAGCCCGGCGGCTCTCTTCCGTTGACGCCGCTTCGAGCCGGACGCGCGACTCGGGCACGCCGTCGCGCCCGAAGCCGCGCGCGAAGACGTCGGAGGTGAGCGCGACGAGCGCGGGCGGCTGCGCCACGACGTGTCGAGCGTCTCGGGCTCGGCACCGGCGAGGATCGTCTCGACGGCGGCGTCCATGAGCGCCGGATCGGTGCCGCGGAAGCCGAAGATCGACTGCTTCTGATCGCCGACCCAGAGACTCCGCGGCGCACCTCGGCGAGCCGCAGGAAGATGGCGAGCTGCAGCGGGCTCGTGTCCTGGAACTCGTCGACCAGCACGAGGTCGATCTCGCCCGGAGCCGTGCCCGCACGTCGGCGCGATCCAGCAGCTCGAGCGCGAACACCTCCTGGTCGGTGAAGTCGATGGCGCCCCAGGCGCGCTTGTACTCCTCGTAGGCGCCGAGGCCCGCGCGGCGATCGCAGACGAGGTGCGGACGTGGCGGAGGTCGGGTCGGAGGCGCGGATGGAGAGGTCGTGCGCGCGGCCGCGATCACCCGGGCCACCACGCCGCCGCGACTTCCTCGACGTCGAGCTCCTCGAGCCTCCCCCATTCGTCCCAGTTGAGTGGAGGCCGCGCCGGAGGCGGCCAGATCGCGGCCGACGCGCTCGCGCGCGTCTTGGGCGCCCTTCGTGGTGTCGATGCCGGCCTCGATGCCGTCGGCGAAAGCCTGCGAGCGCGTCGCGCAGCTCGGGATCGAGCGCCGCCTCGCCGTCGCGGTCGCGTCGGGCCGCCGGAGGCGACCGGGCGGATCCAGGAGGCCTTGCGACCTCGTCGCGGCTGCGCGCGGAGCAGCGGTCGAACGCCTCGACGGCCGGATCGCGATTGGCGCGCGCCAGCGTCGATGACCTCTCCACGTTGCCAGGAGCGGAAATGGCGGAGCCGCGCCTCAGCTCGGCGAGCTCGATGTCTCGTCGGCGGTCACGACCCGCGACATCGCCTGGCGGAGCGCGACGCGCGCCGCCAGCTCGTCGATCACCCGGAGATCCGGCGGCAGGCCGAGCTCGAACGCGAAGTCGGAGACGAGACGCCCGCAGACCGCGTTGACGGTGCCGAAGCGCGCCGGCGCCGAGACGGTGCGCCGCCTGCACGGGCCGCGCTTGGAGGAGCCGCGTCCGCGTGCGCTCCTTCAGCTCGGCGGCCGCGCTGTTCGTGAAGGTGGTGGCGAGCACGGCGTCGGGGCGAGCGCCGCGCCGCTCGCGATCGGCGTCGTTCTGGAGCGCCTCGCCAGGCGATAGGTCTTGCCGCTGCCGGCGCTCGCCGAGACGATGCGCGACGCTCACCCCGCCAGTCTCCCGTAGAAGACGAGGCCGCAGAGCGTGTGCAGATCGCAGAAGCCGCACGGCGGCGCGAGCACGAGCACGCCGTCGATGATCGCGTCGTCTCGTCGGGAAGCACCTCGCCCCGTCGGCCTCGGGAGTCCCGGCGCCTCGAGCATGCCCGCCGCGAGCGCCGCGCGCCGCCGGCGCATGCGCCGCCTGCGAACGCCTCCCACGTCGCTTCCGATCGCCGGGCCGTCGACGCGGTCGGCGTCGCGGAAGACCGTGTCGTCGGTCGTGAGGAGGCGCTGCTCGCGGAGGATGAAGAACGCGACCGGCGGCCAGGCGCCGCTCGGGTCGCGGGCCAGATGCGCGTAGGCCGCGAGCTGATGCGCGGTGCCCGCCGCGAGCTGCGCGCGACGGAAGCGCGCGCCGCTCCACTTGAGGTCGATCACCGCCGTCGGCGGGCCGACGACGAGGTCGGGCGTGCCGGCGAGGCGGCCGTCGAGGGCCGTCGCGCGTCGATCGCTCGTCTCGACGCCACTCGACGCCGAGCCGCGCCGCCGTGGAGCACGCGCGTCAGCTCGCGCGCCGCGAGAGCGAAGATCTTGCGCGCGTCGGCGCGCGAGCGCGTCGGCATCCGGGCAGGAAGAGCGGCGCCGCGATGCGCGCGCCCTCGGCGTCGAAGAGCGCCTCGGCGCGGGCCTGCCGCCGCGTCCGGCGAGCGGTGATGCCCTCGGCGAGCAGACGCGCCGCGAGAGATGCGTGAGCGGTTCCGAGCAAGCGCTCGGCTTCGGCAAGCTTGGCCGTGCCGCCGGCCCAGACCCCGCCCTGATTCGAGACCGCCCACTTGAACGAGCAGCCGAGGAGCGTCGCCGAGGCTCGAGCGGCGACTCGGTGCCGCGCGCGCGCGATGCGCGCCGGCGGCCAACGCGCCACGCGCGCCGCGGGCGCGCCGCGCGCACGCAGGGTCCCTCGCCGTGCGGCGCGGACACGGCGAAGATCGGCGCCGCGGAGCTCGAGCGAGCGAGCGCCCGGCGCCAGATCGGCCGCGAGCTCGTCCCAGAGCGGATGCGGGAGGTCCGCTTCGCCGTTCGCCGCCGCCAGCGGGCGACGAGGAGCAGAGCGTCCGTCGCCTGCTGGAGCGGCCGCCGCCAGCGCGCGCGCGCGGCGACCGCCCGGCTCCCGGGATCGGGCAGCTCGACGCCGGCGGCGGCGAGCGCTCTCCGCTCGGCCGTGCGAGAGCGGCAGATCCGGTCGCAAGGGAGGCGCGGTCTCGAGAGAGAAGTTCCACCACACGACGCGCGCGCGGGTCCCGCGATCGCGCCCGGAGAGTTGCACCGCGGCCAAGCCCGGCGCTGGCCGGAAAGCGCCGGAGGCGAGGCGCGTCGCTCGCGGTCGCCGCTTCGAGCGAACCATTGGAGCTTGAGCCGAGCTCGAGCTCCGTCGAGACCCGACGAGCAGCGACGAGCGGCGCAAGGATCCGAGCTGCTCGAGTCGGCGCTTGCCAGCGATCGCCGTCGGTCGTCGGCGCGGTCGTGACCTGCCGGCCCCGCACCCAGGTCTCGAGCGCGTCGAGCCGGCGTTCGAGCTCCGCTGGCCGGGTACGGTCTGCCGCGCGCTCGACGCGAGCGTGGAGAAGATCGTCGCGAGGCGCGAAGCCACTCGTGCGCGCGCGATCCTCGGGCACGGTGCGGCCAGACCCTCCGCCAGCGCCTGGCGCCAGACGTCGCTGTCGACGGCCGGCCATTCGTGGAGCGCCTTGGACAGCCCGCGCGCGATGCCGCCCGGCACCGGGCCCATCGGCAAGCGTGAGCAGCTCGAGCGCGCGCTGCGGATCGGCGCGGCTGCCACGCGAGGTCCAGAACCAGCGGCAGGATCTGGAGCAGCAGATTCTCCCGCGCGTGGCACGTGGCTCCCGTCGTCGGCAGGCCGTGGCGGCGCAGGGCGACGTCGAGCACGGCGTCGGCGCCGAGGATGACCACGCCGTCGAGGCTGCCGAGCGCAGCGAGCCAAGCCGCGATCTCCTCGGCGGCCGCCAGCGGGCCGTAGGGACGGAGGAGCTGCAAGCTGCCATCGCCGGTGGGCGCGAACGGGCGAACGCGCGCGGCATGGAGGTCTCTACCGGTCGGGGGTACCGGCTGAAGCTCGAGACGGCGAAATGCAGTACCCCGCTCGGCGAGTCGCTGCAATACCGTTCGCCACAACGATGGCAGCTCGTCGAGAGCCGCAAAATGCGCCAGTTCGTCGATGTCCGCTGACCGTCTCTCCAGCGCCGAACCGATGGCGATGAGACGGTCAGGAGTTCCGGGCAGGGCCTCGCGGCAGATCTCCGCGAGAGCACGGAGCCGGTCCGGGCCGGGTTCGGATGCCGTTTCCGAGACGCTTGCCTTCTCGGAAGGAGACCCGAGCAGGTCGAGCTGGCGAGGCGCCGCCTCGCGTTGGATCGATCTGCGCTTGCCCGAATCGGGTGGCACCTCTCCACGCCACCCGCGGAGAAACAGATCGTCGCGCCATTCGAGGAGACGTCGGGCGGTGCCCAGCGGATCGACTCCGGCCGACTCGGACCAGAAGCCCTGAGTAGAACTCAGCTTTGGAATGAGCGCCGCGGCACGCTCGGCGGCGGACTGCACGGGGCCGCCGACTCCGAGCATGACTTCCAACCGGCCCAGGAGCCCGAGTTGTCCGATCCACTCCTCGCCTGCCACTGCAGATCGCTCGCCGACAGGGCCCGGCCAGGCTCCGTGATCGAAGTCGGGATCGAAGGTGAGCTTCACGGTGCGTCCGCGTTGCGCGGCTTGCGATTGATGAGCTCCGTCTCTTGCACCGGATAACCCATCGTCCAGAACTTGTGATCGCGAAAGTAGAGCGTCTTGTACGGCCTGCCGCGATACATCTCGAGGGTACCGTGCTCGCGGATGTAGCGCACGGCAGCCACGAAGGCCGCGCTGGCTGCGTTCTTACGCAGCGTGTACTCGTGCGGATTCTCCGGCATCGTCTGCGCGAAGCGCCAAGAATGGCCAATGACGAACGCGCCGAAATCATCCGCGCTCCAGCCACTCGGCTGGTCCGGTTCGAAAGCACTGGCTTCTGCGTCGAGTTCCAAAGGAGAACTCCGAAGGGTCATCCGAGCCGAGCCTATCGCGTCATGTCGGGCCATTGTCCTAGGGTGCACCGAACTGCTGCCAGGGCATGTCAGTGACGGAAAGCCATGACGCGATCTGACACTGCTGCGGATAAAATCCCGCGATGCCGATGACCTCCGATATCCCCAACCTGGAGTTCCACGCCATCCACCGTCGCCTCCTTGCCGGCCGCAATCCGTTGAGCGGGGCCGAGGTGGCGGAGCTGCGCGAGAACGGCGTTACCCACGTGCTCGATCTGCGCGAGTCGCGAGAGTGGGAACCGCCCAATGAAAGGGCGCGATGCGGTCGCGGCGATCAAGGCTGTGGGGATCGAGCGACTGCACTTGCCGGTCCCGGATGGTGGAGCGCCCGCCAGCGAGGATCTCGATCGCGCTGTCCAGTTCGTCGAGCAGGCTCTCGCCGAGCCGTCGGCTGTCGTGTACGTGCATTGCCGCGGCGGACAGCAGCGGACGGCGGCGGTGCTCGCGGCGCATGTCGGGCGGCGGGATGGGATCGACGTGGACGAAGCGATGGTGGGACTGTGCCGTGCTCGTCCGAGCTTGAACCTGCTTCCCGGGCAGCGGACAGCGGTCGAGCGCTGGTTGGCACGGCCCGGGATCGGGCCGGGCTATCGACAGCGGGTGCGCGGGTGTTTGCTCGCCGGAGCGGTGGGGGACGCGCTCGGGGCGGGGATCGAGTTCAGCCCGCTCGACGAGATCCGCCGGCGGTTCGGGGCTTCGGGACCGGACGAGTACGTCGGAGTCTACGGTCCGCGCGGCGCCATCACTGACGACACGCAGATGACGCTGTTCACCGCCGAGGGTCTGATCCGCGCCTGGGTGCGCGGGCGGACGAAGGGGATCTGCCATCCGCCGGGCGTGGTGCGCAACGCCTATCTGCGCTGGTTGCATACGCAGGACCCTCCGCACGAGCGGCAGGATGTCGATGACGGCTGGCTCATTCGCGAGCGCCGATTGCATGCGAGCCGGGCGCCGGGGGTCACTTGTCTCAGTGCGCTGAGGATGGAGGAAGCGGGGACGCGCGCGCGGCCGATCAACAACAGCAAGGGCTGCGGCGGGGTGATGCGCGTCGCCCCGGTGGGATTGCTGCGGAATCGCGATCGCCGCGAGGTGTTCGAGCTTGGAGCGGATTGCGCGGCGATCACGCATGGACATCCGAGCGGGTGGGTGGCGGCGGGGGCGCTGGCGGTGATCGTGCGGGAGCTGGTGGCGGGGGAGGGATCTAAGGAGGCGGCCGAAACGGCGGTGGCAGAGATCCTTCGCTTCGCTCAGGATGACAATCGGGAAGCTGAGGATGACAATCGAAAGGATCCGAGGGTTCTAGAGACGGTGCGGGCGATCGAGGAGGCGATGGCGCTCGCGCGCGCAGGGCGAGCCGAGCGCGGAGAAGGTCGAGAGCTTGGCGCACGTGAAGCCCAGCGCGGGCCCGGCTGGGTGGCTGAAGAGGCGCTCGCCGTAGCGCTCTATTGCGCGCTCGTGGCGCCCGACATGCGGAGCGCGCTGCGGTTGGCGGTCACCCACACCGGCGACAGCGATTCCACCGGGGCGATCTGCGGGAACTTGCTCGGCGCGCGCGACGGCGAGCGCGCCATTCCCGCCGACTGGCTGGCGGAGCTCGAGATGCGCGACGTGATCGAACGAATCGCCGACGACTTCGCACGCGAGATGACCGATCCGCCGATGAGCGAACACGACGACGGCTCGCCGCCGGAGGAGTGGTGGGAGAGGTATCCGGGGTGGTGAGGCTGGTGGGGGGCGTCAGGCGGCCGAGACGGGAGTTGATCGCCGCGTTGGTGTTGGTGCTCGGTGCTTGGGCCGGGCTCAAGGTGTACCTTGCGAGCTCTGAGATTCGGACGGCTTCTCGGGAGGTCCTGCGGTGGTTTCGGGACGAGCCGGGCCCGCAGCGGCCAGAGCCTCCTTTCCCGGAGCCCAGAGGGTTGCGGCGGCCGCCCGTACAACGGTCGCGGTCGAGGTTTGCGGCGGTGCTCGGAGTCTCCCCGTCGTCCCGAGAGGGTTTTCGAATCTAGGGCTCCGGCGATCCAGCCGGCTCGAGAGTCAGCGCGGCCGGCTGCACCGAACCTCCGGCCGTCGGCGACAGTTCCTCCGCAAGCACCCGATCGATCTCCGCCAACACTTCCCCGAGCGCCGCATCGCGTGCCGAGCGCAGATGCTTGCCGGTGGTCCAGCGCAGGGACTTCGGCTCGCCCGCGCGCTCGTACAGCGCCAAGGTGCTGGCGGCGGGGAATTGGTGATCGCCGCGCGCACCGATGACCACCAGCTCGCGCGGGGCGATCTCGGCGGCGTAGTGAAGAGGGTCGAAGGTGTCGACCAGCATGGTCGCGAGCAGGCCCGCGGCGCGGCCGCGGATGGGATGGCCGCGACGGTTTTCGATGGTCCGGATGATGAGGGGAAAATCGCCGCCGCCGTGCACGATCAGGACGCGCGGGATACGCGGGTCGACGGCGGCATGGAAAACCGCGAAGGACGAGCCGAGGCTGGCGCCGATGAGGAGCAGGCGCCTCGGGTCGAGGCCCTCGCTGCGCTCGAGGTGGCTGATCGTGAGCATGCCGCCGGCGATGGTGCGAAATGCGGCGCGGCGGACGTCGCGGGGCCAGCGCAGGTAGTCGAGCGCGGAGACCGGAGGATCGTAGGGATACTGGGGAGCGACCAGCACGAGGTCATCGCGCTCCGGCACCAGGTCGAGGATCTTGCGGCCGGTGCGCTGTCCCGAGTAGACGAGGACGATCCGGTAGTCCGCCGCGAGATGAAGCGGACGGCGGATCCAGGCGCTGGCGACGGTCTCGCCGCGGTCGTTGATGAGGTCCAGTAGACGCGCCGCGCCGGCCGCGGTGGGGAAGGACTCGGCTACGGATGCGTGATCGAGATTCCCAGCTACCTCCCCGACTACCTGCCGCTTATCGACGCGGAGGTAGAGAACGACCGCGACGACAGCGGCGAGCGCTCCGGCCGCGAGCAGGGTCGCGAGGTGTTTCAGGCGAATGGTCGAGCCCGTTTCGCGCTTCATCTGGTGCCTGTTCGGTTACCCTACACAAACGGACCGCCGATCGCATCTGGCCGGGCGATCTCAGCGCCCGAAGCCGGCGACGGGCGCCGGTCTCCAGTCGCGAGGAAAGCCGAACAGCCGGACGTTCCCAGGCGCCGTCACGACGACCAGCGCCGGTGTTCCGTACCGCGCATCCTCCGGGGCGTGGAACGGCACCAGGACCGTCGTCTCGATGGCGCCGCCGTCGAGCCACTCCGCGAACCAGCAGGCGACGGTCCGGGGCAGGTAGCCGGCCTGTTGGCCGCCGAGCGTGTCGACGGCGATCGCGTTCGCGTCGTGGGGGTTATCCGGCTCGCGGCGCAGCCGTAGGACCTGACCCTGGGCGACGGCGCAAGGGTGATAGCGCCGGCCGACGACGGTCGAGTCGAGGGTGCCGATGAAGCGGGGCATGGCACCAGGGTGCGACATGGGGCTGCCAGGAGGTGTCAGTCCCCTGGGAGCCGTTTTTGACGATAATCACCAACAGAACGACGTCTCGAACCCGAAAGGAGTCCCATGAAGACCAACATCCTGGCCATTGCTGTCGTCCTGGCATTCACCCCCACGCTCGCCGGTACCGCGGCCGCGGCACCGCAGGAGATCAAGGGTGCGGCGATTCTCGAGCATCCGTGCGGCAAGGTGTCCGTCGAGCACATGAAGCTCATCAACACTGGGAAGTTCGACGATGCGATGAAGCTGGGATCGAAGGCGATGCTCGCCGAGTGGAACAAGATGCCCGCTGAAGACCGCAAGATGATGACCGAGATGATGCAGAAGATGTCGTCCACCGAGGCGGAGTACAAGGCCGCGGTGACCAAGTTCGGCGTGCTGACGGTCGACGGCGCCAAGGGGACGCTGGTGGTGACCGAGGAAATCAAGGAAGCGACCGGCACGAGCACCTCGACTCACAGCCAGGATTTCGAGATCTCGGGCAAGACCTGCTTGATCGGGATGTAGAGTCCCAAGTAACCGCACCTTTCGCCGCGGGCGCTGAAACGCCTGGCGCCCGCGGTTCCTTCACTCCCGCCTGGCTGCTATAACGTGCTTCCCGAAACGGGTGGCACCTCGGAATCGTCAGGCGTACGCCTTTAGAATCTGTGGTTTAACGAAACGGGTGGCACCTCGCGAGCGCGGTGGCCGAAACGGGTGGCACCTCGCAAGGAAGGCGCGTGCTGTAGCGTGGAGGCGTGGATCGCATTCGCGCCGCCTTGCGCGTCGTCGCCCTCGGCGGACTTGTTGTGGGCGGGCGTCTCGCGGTCGCGGCGCCGCTCGTTGTGGTCGAGGCGCCACCGCAGCTTGCCGGTCAGGCCGCCGAGGTGCGCGGGTACGCGCCGCAGACGCTCGACCCGGTCCTGCGGCTGGTCGGCCTCGAGGAACCCGGGGAGGCTGGCGCACCGATCACTGTGGTGCTGGCGCCGGAGGATTCCCCTCGGCCCGGTCGGCGCCGCCGTGGGTGATGGGGTTCGCAAGCGGTGAGCGTTCCGTGGTGGTGCTGCTGCCGGCGCGGGTGCCGCGCTATCCCGATCGCAGTCTCGCGGCTCTCTACCGGCACGAGATCGCGCACGTCCTGATCGATCGCGCCGCCGGCGGCGCGCCGGTGCCACGCTGGTTTCACGAGGGGGTGGCGATGGCGGCCGGGCGCGAGTGGGGGCTCGAGGACCGGGCGCGGTTGGCGCTTGCAGTGCTGGTGAAGGGCGAGGTCGCTCTCGATCGCATCGACCGCGCGTTCCAGGGCGGCGAGCGGGAGGTCGCGGCGGCGTATGCGCTTTCCGAGGATCTGGTGCAGGACATTCTCGGCCGTCATCGCGGCGCGCCGGAGCCGGTCACCGCGACGATCCTGCGTCACGTCCGCGAAGGGCGCACGTTCTCGCAAGCGTTTCGGGAGGCGACCGGCGAGACGCTGGTCGATGCGGAAGAGTCCTACTGGAAGCGGCGAACGTTCTGGAACCGCTGGCTGCCGATCGTCGCCAGTTCGACCACGCTGTGGATCCTGATCAGCCTGCTCGCCATCGTCGCCTTCCAACGACGACGCGCGCGCGATGCGCGGATGCGCCGAGCTATGGGACGACGAGGAGCGCGCGGCGGCGGAGCTCGCGGCAATGCGAGAAGAAGAGGAGTCGAACGAGCGGGTGAATTGATCGCGCAGCCAGGGTTTTCGTGTTCTAGAGTAGTCCATCCAGCATGGTTATTCCGGAACTGCAAGGAGGTCGAGACGCGACCGGCCGCCGCGCCGCGCGACTCAGCAGCGTGCTCGATGATTTCGAGCTCTGGCGCGGCGCGCTGTCGATGTTGGTCCGCTGGCTGTGATCCCGACCTCCTGGACCCTGCCCTGGCGGGCGGCGCGACCTCCGGAGGTTCCGGTCGGCAGGATGCGGCTCGCGCCCGCGGACGAGCTCCAGGTGCTCCGCCGCTACCGCAGTGTGCGGGCGCTGATGAGGCGGCGCGTCATCCGCGGCCACTGCGAGGTTCTGCCGGCCATCGTTCGCCGCGCCAGCGAGTGGCATGCGGGTGCCATCGGGCCGCGAGGAGGCCCGTTCGAGCCGCCGGGATGGGAGCCCGATCCGATCGTTCCCTGTCCTCCGGTGTATCTGTTTCGGTTGCGCGACGTCTTCTACTTTCCACAGTACGGCGTGGTGGTATCCGCCGCCGGCGAGGCCATGCGCCGGTCGATGGAGGAGGCGGCCTACATCACTCCCGACCTCGCCGCTCTGCCCCACACCGCGCGCGTTGGCAATGACACCTTCCTGGATTGCTCCGGGCAGCCGGTGGAAACACTCGATCGCGCCGCCGTCTCTCTGCCCTGGGGCGGAGTGCAGAACTACGGCCATTTCGTGCTCGACTGCCTCACCGGGGCTGTCGTGATGCGCGATCGCGCCGAGCTCGATGCTTATCCGTTGGTGTTTCCGGCCCTCGCGGAATGGCAACGCCGGCACCTTCGGATCGCCGGCCTCGCACCAGTCGAGCTCGACGGTCCGGTCTATCTTGTGCGAGACCTCGTCTTCACCAGCTGCATGGCGCACTTCCTGCACGCGCCGAACCTGGTCTACCGATCCCTTCGTGCGCGGCAACTCAATGGCTACGCCGCCTCACCCCCCGGCGCCGCGAGCAGAATCTACCTATCGCGTGGCAAGCGCTCCTACCGGCGTTTTCTCTCCGAGGAAGCTTTGCAGAGCGCTCTCCGCGATCGCGGCTTCGCCATCGTCGCACCCGAGGAGCGAACGGTCGACGAGCAGATCGCACTGTTTCAGGGCGCCGACGTGGTGGTGGCTCAGGCCGGAGCGGCGCAGGCGAACATTCTCTATTGTTCGCCCGGCGCGCGTGTCGTGGACATCAAGTCGCCGCTGACCTCCCGCCCCTGGCAGGGCTGGCTCTCGGCTATCGTCGGCCTCGACTGGCGCCCTTATTACTGCCAGCACGTCGTGCTGGGCGAAGTACGAACCGCCGGCGGCGTGCCGCGGCCGGCGGCGAATTTCGCTTTCGACGCCGACCTCGACGACCTGCTGCGCATCATCGATCAAACCGTGTGACCAACCCGCACCTGCGGCGCCGCCCGATATACTCCCGAGCATGACGAAGTTCGAGTGGCGGGACGGAGTGCTCCACGCCGAAGACGTGCCGGTGCCGGCGATCGCGGACGCGGCCGGAACTCCGACCTACGTGTATTCGGCCAGCCGCCATCCGCGCGGCGTTCCGGCGGCTGGCAGCGGCCTTCGCGCCGCTCGGCGCGCAGCCTCCACTACGCCATCAAGGCGAGCCCGAACCTCCACCTCTGCCGCTGCTGCGCTCGCTCGGCGCCGGCATGGACGTGGTCTCGGGCGGCGAGATGGAGCGCGCCTGGCTGGCCGGCACGCCGATGGCGGACATCGTCTTCGCCGGCGTCGGCAAGAGCGACGCCGAGATCCGCGCCGCGCTCGACGGCCGTTCAGCCCGCTGCGCGAGGACGCCGCGCGCTTCGGCGTGTCCGGATCCCGCCGGCGCGCGGTCCGGTGGGCATGTTCAACGTCGAATCGGAGAGCGAGCTCGCGTCGATCGCGCGGCTGGCGGCGCGAGCTGGGCGTCGCGGCCGCGGCTCTGCGTGCGGGTCAACCCCAACGTCGATCCGCACACCCACGAGTACACGACCACCGGCAAGGAAGAGAACAAGTTCGGCATCGACGCCGACCGCATCGTGGATCTGTTCGAACGCTGGGCGCGGCGAACCCGTCGATCGAGCTGGCCGGCCTGCACATCCACATCGGCTCGCCGGTGCCCAAGGTCGAGCCCTACGTCGAGTCGATCGGCGTGGTGCTGCGGCTGATCGACGAGCTCGAGGCGCGCGGCCATGCCGATCCGCGTCCTCGATCTCGGCGGCGGCTGGCCGGTGCCGTACCGCGACGGCGAGGTGCCGCCGATCGAGGCCTACGGCGAGCGCGCTGGTGCCGCTGCTCGAGCCGCGCGCGTCGCCGCGGGCTCGCAGGTGTGCATCGAGCCGGGGCGCTCGCTGCTCGCCAACTCCGGCGATCCTGGTGGCGCGCGTCGAGCACGTGAAGCGCGGGCCGCGCCAAGACGTTCGTGATCTGCGACGCCGGCATGCACGTCCTCATCCGGCCCGCGCTCTACCGCGCCTTCCACTTCGTCTGGCCGGTGGCGTGGGACGGGCCGGCGCCGCGCTGGCATCGAGGAGCCCGAGCTCCCGGGGCTCGAGCCGGTGCGACCTGGTCGGTCCGATCTGCGAGACCGGCGACTTCCTGGCCCGCGATCGCGCCGCTGCCGCCGATCGAGCGCGGCGATCTGGTGGCCGTCTTCTCGGCCGGCGCCTACGGCATGTCGATGGCCTCGAACTACAACGACCACGGCCGGCCGGCCGAGGTGCTGGTCGACGGCGACCGGGTGACTCTGATCAACGAGCGCCAGACGCTGGCGCAGCTGATGGAGACCGAGCGCGTCGCCGCGCGAGGTCGTGATGGAGCCGCGCCGCGCGGCGATGAGCGCCGCGTGAAGCGCGGCGCCGCGGCGCGCCGACGCCGGCCGTCCTCGCCGTCTCACTTTCTGGGATCGAGCTGCGCCAGCGCACCACCAGCGGGTCTGGGCAGCCGGCGGAGAATCGATGCGGGCGATCCTCGAGAGCTCGCCGCAAGCTGGCCCCCATCGTCGCCGCGCGCCGGCGAAGTACCGCTGCAGGCCGTGCTCGGCACGATCGAGCCCGGACCGGACGGGCGGCCGCGCCTGATCGCAGCACGGTTTCCGCGCCGGCGCCGAGTACTTCTATCCGGCGAGCACGGTGAAGCTGTTCGCCGCGGTGCGCGCTCGAGCGGCTGGCCGAGATCGAGGCGCCGAAACCGGGCTGGCGCTCGACGCCGACACGCCGCTCGTCATTTCATCCGCTTTTCGACGGCGACGAGCTGGCGAAGACCGCGATCCAACGAATCTCGAGGGCGGCGCGATCACGGTGCGCCACGAGATCCGCAAGCTCTTCCTGGTCTCGGACAACGCGGCGTTCAACCGGCTCTACGAGCTGGTCGGGCAGGATCGTCTGGCTGCAGTCGCTCAGCGCGCCGGGCTGCCGCAGGCGCGACTGATCCACCGCCTGGCACGGCCGATGTCGGCCGAAGAGAACCGCCGCATGCCGCGCGTGGACTTCCTGCATGCCGACGGCTCGGTTCGTCTACACGCTGCCCGAGCGCGAATCGCAGCCGCTCCCGCAGACTCCGCCCGTACACGGAATCCAAGTGGGCGAGGCGTGGCTGACCAACGACGATCCGCAACAGCGGGTCGAGGGTCCGATGGACTTCACGCCGAAGAACCGGGTGTCGCTCGTCGATCTGCAGCGCGCGTTGTGCATGATCGTCGCGCCGGAGGTCGATTGCGGTGGCCCCGGGTTCGAGCTGAGGGCCGAGGATCGGGCGCTGCTCCTCGACCCGATGCACGGTCTGGCCGGCGATTCGCGCAATCCGGTCTACGACCGCGCCGAGCATCCCGACGACGAGGTGCGGCCGTTTCGGCCCGGCCTGCTGCGCGTGGTGCCGGCCGATCGGCTCGAGGTCTACAACAAGGTGGGCTGGTCGTACGGGTTCTCGCTCGACACGGCCTGGATCGTCGACCGCGAGACGGGCCGTTCATTCTTCCTCGCCGCGACGCTCTACACCAACGCCGACGGCGTGATCAACGACGACCAGTACGAGTACAAGACGGTAGCGTGGCCTTTCCTCGCGGATCTTGCCGAGGCGACGGCGCGGTACCTGTGGCGCTGATGCTGGCCCCGTCTTGTCATCCTGAGCGAGAGCGAAGGATCTGGGCGGGGGGCGGGCCAGCGGACACATCGCGAAGCCGAGACAAGCGTGCGGCCACCCGCCCCCCAGATCCTTCGCTCTCGCTCAGGATGACACGGGGGCGCGCAGCATGATCACCGAACCCACCCTCCTCTTCATCTACCTCGCCGCCCTCCTCGGCGCGGTGCTCTGGCTCGGCGGGTTGCCGCGGCTGCAGGGGTTCTTCCGCATCCTGCCTCCGATCCTCTTCGTCTACTTCCTGCCCGGCGTCGGCAGCGGCCTCGGCGTGACGCCGCTGTCGTCGCCGCTCTATGCCTGGATGGTGCGGTATCTGCTCCCATTTAGCCTCTTCCTGCTCATGATGACGGTCGACGTGCGCGCCATTCTGCGGCTGGGCGCGCGGTCGATGGGCATGATGCTGGCGGGGACGCTGGGCATCATCATCGGCGCGCCGATTTCATTCGCGATCATGAAGAGCTGGCTGCCACCAGACGCCTGGAAGGGCCTGGCGGCGCTGTCGGGAAGCTGGATCGGCGGCAGCGCCAACCTGGTGGCGATGGCGGAAAGCGTCGGTATGCCGGAGTCGCTCTACGGGCCGATCATCGTCGTCGACACCGGAGTCGGCTACACCTGGATGGGCGTGTTGTTGTTCTTCTCGACCTGGCAGGCGCGGTTCGACGCCAAGATCGGCGCCCGCCGGGCCGAGCTCGACGCATTGGGCGAGCGTCTGGCCGTCGCGGAGGCCGAGCGCGTGCCGTCCGACACCCGCGACCTGGCGATGATCCTCGGTCTGGGCTTCGTCGCCGCGGCCTTCTGCCTGTGGGCCGGCGACCGGCTGCCGCCGCTCGGCGACCCGACGATCATCAGCCACACGACCTGGACTGTCGGCATCGCCACCACGCTGGGACTCGCGCTGTCCTTCACACCGCTCGCCCGGCTCGAGCGCGTCGGCGCCTCGAAGGTGGGTTTCCTGGCGCTCTACCTGATGCTGACCGCGATCGGAGCGCAGGCCGACCTTGCATCGGTGCTCGAGGTCCCGGCCTTCCTGTTGGTGGGCGTGATCTGGATCGCCATCCACATCGCGGTGATGCTGGTGATCGCTATCCTCACCCGCTCGCCGCTCTTCTTCGTCGCCACCGGCAGCATGGCCAACATCGGCGGCGTCATCTCGGCGCCCGTGGTGGCCTCGGTGTACCACCGCTCCCTGGCGCCGGTGGGTGTCCTGATGGGCGTCTCGGGTTACATCCTCGGCGTCTACGGCGCGATCATCTGCGCCTGGCTGCTGGCGTGGGTGGCGAAATAGTCTCTAGCCGAAGAACCAGTAGGTCACCAGCACCGCGGCCACGAAGCCCGCGAGGTCGGCCGCGAGCCCGCAGGCCGACGGCGTGGCGGGTGTTGCGGATGCCGACCGAGCCGAAGTAGACGGCGATGACGTAGAAGGTGGTCTCGGTCGAGCCCTGGATCGATCGACCACCAGGCGCCCGGCGAAGGAGTCGGCGCCCTGGGTCTTCATGGTCTCGATCATCATGCCGCGCGCCCCGCTGCCGGAGAGGGTGCGCATCAGTCCGGTCGGCAGGCCGTCGACCCAGCGGGTGTCGAGGCCGAGATAACGCGACGCTCCAGCGCACCGCCGGCGAGCGCGGCGTCCAAGCGCGCCGCTGGCGCGCAGGACGCCGATCGCGACCAGCATCGCGACCAGGTACGGGATGATGCTGATCGCGACCTGGAAGCCCTCCTTGGCGCCCTCGACGAAGGTCTCGTAGAGCGGCACGCGTTGCGCGCCGCGAGCGGCGAGGAAGGCGACGATGACCGCGAAGATGATGAGGTTCGAGAGCACCGACGACTGGCGCTCCATGGCGGCGCGGTCGAGGCAGCCGAAGTAGACCACCAGGCCGGCGACCAGCGCCGTCATGCCGCCGAGGTAGGCGAGCACCACCCGGTCGCAGCAGCCGCAGCTTCTGCACCACGGCGGTGGCGAGCAGGCCGAACAGGGTGGCAAGAAGGTGGCGATGAGCAGCGGAATGAAGACGTCGGTCGGGTCGGCGGCGCCCATCTGGGCGCGATAGACGAAGATGGTCGCGCGGGATGAGCGTGACCGCCGACGGTGTTGATCACCAGGAACAGGATCTGGTCGTCGGTCGCGGTCTCCTTCTCCGGATTGAGGGTCTGCAGCTCCTTCATCGCCTTGAGGCCGAGCGGCGTCGCGGCGTTGTCGAGCCCGAGCATGTTGGCGGCGAAGTTCATCACCATCGAGCCCAGCGCCGGATGACCCGCGGGCACGCCCGGAAAGAGCCGCGCGGAGGAGCGGCCGAGAGGCCGCGCGCCAGGAGCTCGACCGCGCCGCCCTGCTCGCCCAGCTTCATGATGCCGAGCCAGAGGCACATCACGCCGGTCAGGCCGAGCGCGATCTCGAAACCGGTCTTCGCCATGTCGAAGGCGGCGGCGACCATCTCCGCCCAGACCGCCGTCGGCGCCGAAGAGCGAACGCCCGCGCCAGCCGCGCGACGAAGAAGAAGGCGATCGATTAGAAGAAGCGCGCCCCAGATCTTGTGCAGGCACTCGCCGCGGCAGGATCGGACAGAGCGTCTGAGAGTCTGCCAGCCGCCAGCGCCTGCAGCCGCGCCGTAGGCCAGCGCTCGTCGACGTCGAAGAGCTCGTGGTGGACGGGTGCACGATGCCCGCCGGCTCGTTGCGCACGCCGAGCGAGTAGAAGGCTCCAGGCACGCGGCTGCAGGTAGAAGCCGAAGTCCTCGACGCCCATGCTCGGCCGTGGGGAAGGGCGCTGACGTGATCGCCGCCGAGCAAGCGCTCGGCGTTGCGCGCGCACCACGTCGACCATGGGGTCGTGGTTGACCACCGGGTCGTAGCTCGGCCGGATCTCACCTCGGCCCGCGCCCCGAGGCCGGCGGCGACGCCCTCGGCGATCTCGCGCACCCGCCGCAGGACCAGCTCGCGGGTCGCGGGATCGAGCGCTGCGCACGGTGCCGACCATCTCGACCCGGTTGGCGACGATGTTGCCCTGCGTGCCGCCGTGGATGGTGCCGAGCGTCACCACCGCGCTCTGCCGGGCGTCGACGTTGCGGCTCACCACGGTCTGCAGCGCGGTCACCACCTGCGCCGCGGCCACGATCGCGTCGACGCCGGTGGCGGGGTAGGCGCCATGGGCGGAGCGGCCGTGGATGGTGATCGCGAGGTCGTCGGAGGAGGCGTTGCGCTGGCCGTAGCGCACGCCGACCCGGCCGACATCGATCGTCGGGATCGACGTGCAGCCCGAAGATCGCCGTCGACCGGCGGATCGTCGAGCGCGCCCTCCTCGATCATCATCTGCGCGCCGCCGACCGTCTCTTCGGCCGGCTGGAAGAGCAGCTTGACCGTGCCGCGAGAGCTCGCGCCGCCGTTCGGCCAGCAGACGCGCGGCGCCGAGCAGGATGGCGGTGTGCACGTCGTGGCCGCAGGCGTGCATCTTGCCCGGCAATCTGCGAGCGATAGGGCACGTCCTTGGCGTCCTGGAGCGGCAGCGCGTCGAGATCGGCGCGCAGCGCGCACGTCGGGCCCGGGCGAGCGCCGCGCGATCGGTGCCCAGCACGCCGGTCTGGGCGATGCCGGCGCGATGCGCGATGCCCGAGCTCCGTCGAGCAGTCGCCTGAAACGCGCGCGAACGGTGCGGTGCTCCTCGAGACCGAGCTCGGGATGCCGGTGGAGATCGCGCCGGATCTCGATCATCCAGGGCAGGAGTCGCCTGCGCCGCCGGCATTTCCGTCGCCCCGCGACGCTGTCGAAAAGGGGACAGTTTGCTGTTTCAGCGGATATCCGATTTCTTGAATGGTTCCGGCGCGCGGGTAGGATGCGCACGATGCCGCGGACCCGATGGACCACCCTCTGCCTGGTCGCTCTCACAGTAGGGTGCGAGCGTGCGCCGGAGACCGCTTTACCGCCTCCGCGCGCCGCCGTCGATCCTTCTGGTGACGCTCGACACCACGCGCGCCGACGCGATCGGGCCGGAGCGACCGGGACTCGAGACGCCGGCCTTCTCGGCGCTGGCGGCGCGCGGGAACGCGTTCACGCAGGCCTACGCGACCGCGCCGCAGACGCTGCCCTCGCACGCCTCGATGCTGACCGGGCTCTATCCCGCCGGCCACGGCGTGCACGAGAACGGCGGCGGCTCGGCGCGGCGTGGCGAGCTCTGCGCGGAGCGACTACCGCCGCCGGGTACGCGACCGCCGCGTTCGTTTCGGGCTTTCCGCTCGACCGCCAGTTCGGTCTCGAGCGCGGGTTCGAGGTCTATGACGACGAGCTGGGCGGCGGCGCCAACGGAGCGCGCGTGCGGCGGCGACCACCGACCGCGCGCTGGCTCGACTACTGGCAGCCCGCCGTCGCAGGCCGCTCTTCCTCTGGGTGCACTACTACGATCCGCACGAGCCGTACAGCCGCCCGAGCCGTACGCGCTCGCGTCACGCCGACGCCGTATCTCGGCGAGATCGCGGCCATGGATGCCGAGCTCGGCCGCCTGGTTGCCGCGTATCGAGATCGCGAGTCGCCGGCCGAGCAGCGGCGGATCGTCGGTGCTCGGCGATCATGGCGAGTCGCGCGGCGAGCACGGCGAGACGCTTCCACGGCAACCTGCTCTACCAGGCGGTGATGCGGGTGCCGCTGGTGCTGGCGGGCGACGGCATCCGGTCGGCCTTCGCGAGGAGCCGGTTTCGGTGCGTCGCGTCCACGACACCGTGGCTCGCCTGGGCCGGACTCGAGGGGCCCGCGACGCTCCTCGCCGACGCTGCAGGAGCCGGCGATGGCGAGGCGATGCAGCCGTATCTGCAATACGGCTGGCAGCCGCAGGTGATGGTGGTCGAGCGGGTCGCGCAAGACGATCCGCGCCGGCGGGCTGGAGGTCTATGACGTGCTCACGGATCCCGCGGAAAAGAGCGATCTGCGCCGGCGGCGCGGACGCTGCCGACGCGGCGACACGCCAATCGCTGCGGGAGTATCCGCTGCCCACCGATGCACCGGCCGCCGCGAGCGAGCTCGATCGCGAGGCGCGCGAGCGGCTGGCGAGCCTCGGTTACCTCGCCTCGTCGGGCGCGCCGCCGAAGCTACGTCCCGACGCGCCGGCGCCGCGCGCCATGACTCATCTCTTCGCCGCTCTCGACCGCGGCTCGAACCTGTTCGTGCAGGAGCGCTGGGCCGAGGCGATCGCGGTCTTCGAGCCGCTCGTGCGCCAAGACCCCCACAACATCACCGTCGCGGTGCGTCTGGCGGTCGCCAACTCGGCCCTCGGCCACGATGCGCCGCCGACGCGTTACTTCGCGCGCGCGGTCGAGATCGACGCCGGCTCGCTCGACCTCGCGCAGTACCGCGGCCTGCACGCGCTGCGGCGCGGCCGAGTCGACGAGGCCGCGCCGCTGCTGGAGCGCGTGCTGGCCAAGCAGCCCGAGCGCTTGGCGGCGGTGGCCGGAATGGCGCGAGGTGCGGAGAGCGCCAGGGCCGCTTGCCGGAGGCGATCGCGCTCCTCGAGCGGGCCGCCGCGCTGGAGAGCGATCCGGCGCCGGTCTGGTTGCGAATCGGCGAGCTATCGATGGCGACCGGAGACACTGCGCGCGCCGTTGCCGCGTTCGAGCAGGCTCGTGCGCTGCAGGGAGCCGCCTTCGATCACCAGCTCGAGCTCGGCGTCCTCTACCTCGACCAGCGCCGCTTCGAGGAAGCCGCGGCGGCTCTCGACCGCGTGCCGGCGGGCGACCCGCGCTCGCCGCTGGCGCTCTTCAAGCGCGCGCAGGCGAGCGTTCTGCTCGGCGAGCCCGACCGCGCCGACCGCGTGCGCGCCGCCTACCGCGCCGCCGACCCGCGCACCCGGGCGCTGATCGAGCGCGAGCAGCTCTTCGAGGGAATTCCGCTGCGTTGAAAAAAATGGCCGGCGTTGCCGCCGGCCGAAGACCCCCTCCCGGCCGAAGCCGGGCCCTCCTCCTCTGGAACTGGAATCTTACTGTCAGTAGAAGCGAAACGGGGGAGCAGGAGCGCTCCCCCGCGCCGCCTCGAGGTTCAGAAATGCAGCTTCAGCGCGAACTGGAAGCGCCGAGGCTCGTAGAAATCGCGCGGCTCGCCGAAGTTGAGCAAGAGCCCCGACGCCCCTCGCACCTGATTCTGGATGTTGTATCCCGTTTGATTGTCGGTGACGTTGAAGACGTTCCCGTGCAAGGAAATCGTGAAGCGGTCGCCGATCTTGAAATTCTGGATGTAGCTGAGGTCGACCTGGTAGTGGCTGTCGGTCTGTGCGCGAACCCGCCGGTTCAGCAAAGCGGCTGGCGCTGCTGCTCGACGTGGTCAGCGCTCGATAGACCTCCACGTCCCATACCTCCCACGGCTGTCCGGACTGATAGACGCCGAAGGCGCCGGCCGTGGCGTTCCATGGCAGGTTGTAATAACCGTAGAGCTTCACCTGGTGACGCCGGTCGCCGCGCAAGTCGCCATACCGGCGGTCCCAGAGTTGGCGCCCGGCGGCGTCGGCGACGAATCGAAGAGCCGATGAAGACGCTGGCGTCGTTCTCCGTCGTCGTGTTGTCCTGGTCGAAGTTGCCGTAGTAGTGGCTCCACACATACGAGGCACGCGCGAAGGCGTTGCCGGCTCGCCAGTCGACGTCGAGGCCGGCTTCGTAGTACTTGGTGAAAGCCCCATCGAGCTCGGCGATCACGTAGGACGAGCCCCCGATGCCCTGCTGTAACTCGGCCAGGTTGGGGATGTAGGGCTCCCTGGGAATTCCCGGGGGCGGCTGGAACGCGACTCGCGCGGTGTTATTGGTGTCCTCCCAGAAGTTGTTGCCGTACCGATAGCGGGCGTTCAAGCGCCCAGTCCACTGAGAAGAGATCTGCCGCGCGCTGCTGAGCACGAACTCTTCGATGCCGCGGGGGTCGAGATCGTCGTCGAAGAACTTTCCCGAAGACGACGCGAGCGCCTGTGAGCCGAGGAAATTCCCCGCGCTGTCGAAGAAGGCCTCCCGCTCTGCCACCAGGTTACGGTCCCATGACGCGGCGCGCGGCAACGAGCCGGCGGCCGGATGGTACTTGGCGTAGCTGGCGGAGATCGTGTCGTTGCCGTTGTACGCCCAGGTGGCGGCCAGACGCGGCTGGATCATCTCGTCGTAATCGATCTCGTACATCTCGTACTTGTGCCCCGGCGCCAGCTCGAAGCCCGAGGGGTTCGCGCTGTTGGGGCGCAGGCCTTGACCGTACAACTGGTCGTTGCTCACCATTACGCCGACGTTGAACGCCCAGTTCCCCCACTTGATGACGTCATTCAGCTCGAAGCTCTGCGATTCGAACTCCGAGTGGATCACCGGCACGACGCGACCGCCGCCGGGCGCCTCGACGGTCTGTTGGTTGAAGCGGGCAACGTAGGCAGTGGTACCACCGGGCGGAAGTGTCGAGCCAGTAGCGCTGCAGCCCGTGGTGCGCAGGCCGCACACTGTGATCGTCCCCCAGCCATTGGACAGGCGCGACAGGTCTTCCTCGTCGAGATACCACTGGTAGCCGACGTGGAGCTCGTGAGTGACGTTGTCACCGAGGAAATAGTCGTAGCCGCCCTGGAAGCTTTCGCGGAAGAAGTCGTTGTTGTCGATCGAGGCTCCCGCGCCGACGCGGCCGCCACCCGTGCGGACGCCGTTCTCCACGAAGCCGTAACGCTCGATCAGGGGCGCGATGAACCCGTTGAAGGTGGTCTGACCTGCAATCGGCGCGGGCACGATGAAGAGACCCTGGGTGTCGAGATTGGCGACGTCCAGTCTCACGGTGCCGTCCAGACGGATCGGGAAGTCGAAGCGCTGGTCAGGTGCGCCACCGGTCTCGAGCCCGTAGTCGGTGTACTTGAAGGTGGCCATGCTGCGGTTGTTGAAAACCCACGAGCCCTCGAGGATGCCGACCGTAAGGCTGCGCTTCGTCGCCCGTTGCCGTGGACGCGGCGACCGGCACGTCGAGTGAAACGCTGCCGCTGTCGTCGCGGTCGGAATCACGGTAGCTCGCCTGGATGAGCAGGCTGTCCGTGACGCTCCAGGAGAGCTTGCCGAAGAGCTCGTCGCGCTCGCTCTCGAAGCTGGGCGCGGCGCCGTACGCGTTCGGAGCGGTTCCCGCGCTCCACGGTGGGGTGGAACCAGGAGGTGTAGAAGTACAAATGGTCACGAATCACCGGCCCACCGAGGTTCGCCACCATCCAATCGCGGTCTTGCTGGAACTGCGTGGCGACGACTTCGCGGTCGGCCGTCATGTCGCCGTCTTCGATCTGGTAGCTGACTTCGCCGTGGAAGTCGTCCGTCCCGGACTTACTCAGCGAATTGATCGTGAAACCGCCTGCCCGGTTGAACTCGGACGCCTTCGCGGCACCCTTGAGGATAGAGACCTGATCGATGTCGTGCGAAGTGACCTCGGAAGGCAGCGTTCCGAACAGCGGCAAGGTGACGTTCACGCCGTCGTACAGGTAGACGTTGTCTTGGCCGCTGCCGCCGGCGCTCGGTCCGCGCACCGAATCCTCGGTGTATTGGACTCCTGGGATGAGCTTGACCAGCTCCTGGTACGACCGGCCGACCGGCAGCTTTTCGAGCACCTCGGACGGGACCGCGGTCTTGATCTCGGCCGAGCTCGGGTCGATGAACGACTCGGAGACCACGGTGAGCTCCTCGGTCATCGCTTCCGGTGCCATGATGACGTCGACAGTGGTGGTCTGGTTCAAGAGGACATTGAGTTCGCGCGTTACGGTAGCCATACCCTCGAGCGAGAAGGTGAGGGTGTAGCGGCCGGGCGGCAGGAGCGGTAGATGATACGTGCCCGCGGCCGAGGTCGAAGTCGAACGCGGTTGCGGTAAGACGTCGCCGGTGGCCTCGATGACGGCACCTTGCACGGCCTCGCCGTCGGCCAGGGTCACGGCTCCAGTGAGCGAGCCTGTCTGCTGGCTCCAGGCCGTGGTGGCGCAGAGCAGGCTCAGGGCAAAGAACCCAAGCAACTTCCTCATATGCATCCTCCTGTCTCCCTCAAACCCGGACCAATGCGGACGCTCCGCGCGCTGCCGCGAAGGCACCGCTCGGTCCGGGGAAAATTGGCGCGTCAATCATTCTCGAGATGGTGAGACGAACCTAGCACAGCCAGGAGCGTGTCGTCACTCCCCGGCGACGCCCCATCCCATCTTGGTGCTGGAATCCGTCAGCGAGCCGCGAGCGCCCGCCAGACGTGTCCGCCCTCCACCTCCAGGCGGCGACGGGCGTCGTCGGCTTCGATGCCGAGCCGGGCCATGACGATCGCCGTCTTGACCTCGCCGCCCGCGGCCGCTGAGCAGCCGCTCGGCCTCGGCGCGCGTCACGCCGGCCGGTCTGCTCGACGAATGCGGCGCGCCCGGTCGCGCAGCTTGGCCGAGCCGGGCCGCAGATCGACCATCAGGTTCTCGAACGTCTTGCCGAGGCGCACCATGGCGGCGGTGGTGATGGCGTTCAGCGCCGCCTTGGTCGCCGAGCCGGCCTTGAGACGGGTCGAGCCGGTGAGAATCTCCGGGCCGGTGTCGAGCGCCACAAGCAGGTCCGCGATCTCGGCGGCCCCGTCAACCTGATCGCGGCCGGCGCAGGTGAGTAGCGCGGTGCCCGCGCCTCGGGCACGCGCTTCGATCAGGGCGCCGCGCGCGAAAGGGGTCACCGAGCTGGCAGAGATCGCGATCACCAGGTCGCCGGCGCCCAGCGCGCGCGCCGCGGCGCGCCCGTCCTCCTCGCGGTCCTCGGCGCCCTCCTGAGCGCGAAACACGGCCGCGTCGCCGCCGGCCATGGCGGCTCGCACCTTCTCGTAGGACACGCCGAAGGTGGGCGGACATCTCCGCCGCTTCGAGGACGCCCAGCCGCCCGCTGGTGCCGGCGCCGGCGAAGAGCACAACGCCCCCGCCGCCGAGCGCCTCGGCCACCGCGTCCGCCACGGCGGCGATCGACTCCGACTGGCGCCGCGCCGCCTCCAGGCCCCGACGGTCCTCGGCGAGCAGCAGCTCGACGATCCCGCCGGTGTCCATGCGATGCAGCTCGCGGCTCTCGGGATGCCGCGCCTCGGTGGGCAGGCCCTGCCAGGGTGAATCGCCGGCGTCGGTCGTGCGCGTCACGTGTTCCCTCCATCGCTCCGGTGCGGGCGAGAGCGCTCGGCTATTATGCCGCTCGCTGCGTCCCCAGTCGTATTGGGGACTGCGGAGGATCCAATTTGGAGACCGTTCGGCGCTTCGTATTCTGGGCCAGCGACCTGGTGTGGGGGCCGTGGACCCTCTTCCTGCTCCTCGGCACGGGATTTTCCTCACCTTCCGTTTTCGCCTGCCGCAGCTGCTGCGTCTCGGCGAGGCACTGCGCGGATTGGCGCCGAAGGCGAGCGCCGGGGCGCGAGGCGCGCTCAGCCCCTTCCAGGCGTTCATGACCGGGCTCGGGGCCTCGACCGGCACCGGCAACATCGCCGGTGTGGCGACGGCGATCGTCAGCGGCGGCCCGGGCGCGGTGTTCTGGATCTGGTGCTACGGCTTCTTCGCCACCACGATCAAGCTCGCCGAGGCGGTGCTGGCGGTGCGCTTCCGCTCGCAGGACGAGGATCGCCTGTCGACCGGCCCGATGCACTACCTCGAACAGGGGCTCGGCAAGCGCTGGCTGGGACTGACCTACGCCGCGATCGCCGGCATCGCCGCCCTCACCACGACGCCGTTCACGCAGCCGAACTCGGTGGCGGTGGTTTTCAAGAGCGAGCTCGGTGTGCCGACCTGGGTGATCGGGGTCGTGATGGCGCTGGTGGTGTGGTCGGTGATGATCGGCGGCGTGCGCTCGATCGGCCGCGTGGCCTCGCGACTGGCACCCGCCATGGTGTCGCTCTATCTCGTCTGCGGGCTGGTGGTGATCATGGTGCTCATCGACCGCCTGCCGGAGGTTCTCGCGCTGGTCCTCCGCGAGGCGTTCTCGACCGAGGCGGTCACGGGCGGCGCGGCCGGCACCGGCATGATGCTGGCGATGCGCTACGGTCTGGCGCGCGGCATCTACGCCAACGAGGCGGGCTACGGCACCGCCGCGGTGGCCTACGGCTCGGCACGGACCGATCGCCCGGCGGCGCAGGGTCTCAACGCCATGATCGAGGTTTACATCGTCTCCTTCGTGACCTCGACGATCAGCGCGCTCACCGTGCTCCTGTCCGGAGAGTGGGCGACCTCGGGTCTCAAGAGCACGGCCCTCGTGGCCCGGGCGTTCTCGACGGTGATTCCGCACGGCGGGTTGATCGTGCTGCTCTGCGCGCTGCTCTTCGGGACCTCGACGCTGATCGGCTGGGGCTACTACGGCGAGCAGTTCCTGCATTACGTGTTCGGACCGCGCGTCGTGTTGCCCTACCGCTGGCTGTATCCAGCGCTGGCAATGGTCGGTGCGACGCGCAGTGTCGATCTGGTGTGGGCCTGGGGCGATCTGATGAACGGCTTGCAGATTTTCCCCAACCTGATCGGCGTCCTGGGGCTCTCCGGCCTGGTGGCGAAGTTGCTGCGCGACGACCGCGCGGCCCAGGTGGCGGGCGGCGCTCCATGACGTTGGTGCGCCACCGGCCGTTCGAGCTGCGGCTGCGGCACACCTTCCGTCTCTCGCGCGGCGCGAGCGACACCCGGCGCAATCTCTTGCTCGAGATCGAAGACGGCGGCCATGTGGGCTTGGGCGAGGCGGCTCCCATCGCCCGCTATGCGCAGGATGCAGACTCGGCGGCACGCGCCGTCGACGCCATGGCGCCCGGGCTCGGTGACGTTCCCCAGTTCGAGGGACTGGCGGAGCGGTTGGCGGTCGTCGGCCAATCCGCGGCCGAAGCGGCGGTCGACATCGCGCTTCGCGACTTGGCCGCGAAACGCCTGGGAGCACCGCTCTGGCAGGTTCTCGGGCTCGATCCCGCGCGTTGCCCGGCGACTAGTTTCACGATCGGCATCGACACTCCTGAGATCGCGGTGGAGAAGGTGCACGAGGCGGGCGAGTTCGAAATCCTCAAGATCAAGCTCGGCGGGCCGGACGATGTCGCCATGCTCGAGGCGATCCGCGACTCGACACACCAGCGCCTGCGCGTCGACGTCAACGAGGGCTGGGCAGCGTTGAATGTCGAAGAGGCTGCGGAGAAGGCAGCGTGGTTGGAAAAGCTCGGCGTCGAGATGCTGGAGCAGCCGTTCCCCGCCGACCAGGACGAAAGGACTCGCGCGCTCAGGCAGCGCATCCGCCTGCCGATCTTCGCCGACGAAAGCGTCCACCGCGCCGCCGACCTGCCACGCCTGGCGGGAACCTGCGACGGCATCAATCTCAAGCTCATGAAGTGCGGCGGCATCGGCGAGGCCCTGCGGATGATCGCGGTAGCGCGCGCGCACGGCCTGCGCGTCATGCTCGGCTGCATGGTCGAGACGTCACTCGCCATCACCGCGGCGGCGCAGATCTCGCCGCTGGTGGACGAAGCGGATCTCGACGGGGCGTTGCTGGTCTCCAACGATCCCTATCGGGGTGCGGCCTTCGACGGTGGGCGCATCGTG
Organism: Thermoanaerobaculia bacterium; assembly: GCA_963821905.1. Taxonomy (GTDB): domain Bacteria; phylum Acidobacteriota; class Thermoanaerobaculia; order Multivoradales; family JAGPDF01; genus CAWGFP01. Next base: position 28,994 of record CAWGFP010000005.1, read on the forward strand.
TTACCCGATGGACCTGGGCTCGGGGTCGAGGCGCGAGTGTCATCCTGAGCGGAGCGAAGGATCTGGGCGGGGGCAGTGCACAGCTTTCCCGCCCCCAGATCCTTCGCTTCGCTCAGGATGACAGCGGGGGCGTCCTGGCGTGTTAGCTTTTGCGGAAATGAACAACGAGCGCCGCATCGTCGGAATCGACGCGGGGGGCACCAAGACGGTTGGCTTGCTCGCGGACGAGCGGGGCACGGTGCTGCGCGCAAGCGCGCGGCGGCGGCGCCAATCTGGTGGTGCACGGTGAGCTGGCGGTGGAGAAGGCGCTCTATGCGATCTTCGAAGGGCTCGGATGCCGACGGTCAGGTCGGTGCGATCTGTCATCGGCATCGCCGGCGTCGACCGGCCCGAGGACCACGACATCCTGCAGCACATGCTGCGGCGCCTCGGTTTCCGGCAGCAGCCCGTGCGCATCGTCAACGACGCCCACATCGCGCTGGTCGCCGGCGCGCCGGAGGGCAGCGGCATCGTGCTGGTTTCCGGCACCGGCTCGATCGCCTACGGCGTCGACCGGCAGGGCGGGGTGGCGCGCTCGGGAGGTTGGGGCTATCTGCTCGGCGACGAGGGCTCGGCGTTCTGGCTCGGTCACGCGGCGGTGCGGCAGGGCGTGCGCTCGGCCGATGGTCGCGGACCACGGACGATACTGTTCGAGCGAATCTGCCGTGAGGTCGGCGTCGACCATCCTTCGGGCCTGGTGAAGTGGTTCTACGACCAGGAGCTGTCGCGCTATCGCGTGGCGCAGCTGGCTTCGCTGGTCCAAGGGGCCGCCGACGATGGCGATGAGCAGGCCCGGGCCCTGCTCGATCAGGCGGCCCAGCATTTGGCGCGCGCCGCTCGCGCCGTGGCCAGGCAGCTTGATCTTCAGCGAGCCCTACTCGTTGGTTCTCTCGGGCGGCGCCTTCAAGGCGTGCCCCAGCCTGGCGTCCCGCGTCGAGGCGAGCCTCGACCTGCCGCTCGCCAAAGTCGTGCGGCTCGAGTCGGAGCCGGCGACCGGCGCCGTAGAGCTGGCCCTCGGGCTGCTCGCCGGATGATCTCGGCGCGGCCGCGCCTATTGGTCGTCAACGCCGACGACCTCGGCCGAACCGCCGGCATCAACGAAGGCATCTTCGACGCGCACGAGCGCGGCATCGTCTCGAGCGCCACGCTCATGGTCGGTTTCGCCGCGGCGGCCAAGGCGGCCGCGGCGCTCGCCGACCATCCACGGTTGGGAGTCGGACTCCACGTCACTCTCACCGGCGCCGGGCCGACTCTGCCCGCGAGCCGCGTGCCGAGCCTGGTCGGCGTGGACGCGCGGTTCCCGGCCAAGCCGGAGTTGATCCGCGAGCCGGACCCAACCGAGCTGCGAGCGGAGATTCGCCATCAGCTCGAGATCTTTCGCGACCTGGTGCACCGCGATCCGACCCACCTCGACAGTCACCATCACAGCCACCGCCACCCCGCCGTTCTCGACGCCGTGATCGAGGTGGCGAGGACGCACGGCCTGCCGGTCCGCGCCAGCTCGCCCGCCGTCGCGGCGGCGCTGCGCGCCGCCGGCGTCGCCACGTCCGACGTCTTCGTCGAGCGTTTCTTCGGCGACGAGGCGCGGCGCGACGTCCTGCTCTCGATCCTCGATGATCTCCCTCCCGGCTCGACCGAGCTGATGTGCCACCCAGCCGTGGTCGATGACGAGCTGCGCGCGGGATCGAGCTACGCCGAGCCTCGAGCGCGCGAGCTCGAGGTGCTCACCGATCCAGCGCTCCACCGCGAGCTCGCCGCGCGCGGCATCCGGCTGGCCAGATTCGACGAAGCCTGCGCCTCGTGACGCGATGACGACGAGCGTCCTCGACCTGCTGATCCTGGTTGCCTACGTCGTCGGCGTGGTGGCGCTCGGCATGTGGGTTGGGCGGGGCGCCAAGAGCGCCGCCGAGTATGCGGTGGGTGACCGCAGTCAAGCCTGGTGGCTGATCCTGTTCTCGATCGTCGCCACCGAGACCAGCGCGGTCACCTTTCTTTCGATCCCGGGCTTCGCCTACGGCCGCGACCTCACCTGGCTGCAGATCGCGGTCGGCTTCCTGCTCGGCCGATTCGCTGGTCGCCCAGATTCTGCTGCCCGCCTATTTCCGCGGTTCGCTCTTCACCGCCTACGAGGTGCTCAGATCAACGCTTCGGCGGCGCTGCCCAGCGGGCGGCCTCGGTGCTCTTCCTCATCGCCCGCACCCTCGCCGACGGCCTGCGGCTCTACCTCACCGGCGATCGTGGTGCAGGAGATGACCGGGTTCTCGCTCGCGCTGGCGGTGATCGGCTGCTGGGCATCGCGACCATCCTCTACACCTACGTCGGCGGCATGCGCGCCGTGCTGTGGACCGACTTCGCGCAGTTCGTGCGTCTATCTCGCCGGCGCGCTCGATCGCCTTCGGCATCCTGCTCGACGCGCATGCCCGGCGGGTTCGGCGCGATACTCGAGCGCGCGGCGAGCGGCGGGCAAGCTCCGGGTGATCGATCCGAGCTCGATCTGCGCGAGCCGTACGCGCTGCTGGGCCGGGCTCGATCGGCGGCATCTTCATCACCTTCGGGTCGCACGGCGTCGACCAGATGATGGTGCAGCGCTACCTCTCGGCCCGCGCGCTGGCGGATGCGCGGCGGGCGCTGCGTCGCGAGCGGCGTCGTGGTCGTGTTGCAGTTCGCGCTGTTCCTGTTCATCGGCGCTCGGGCTGTGGGCCTTCTACCAGGACCATCCGCCGGCCGCAGGCCTTCGATCGCGCCGATCGCGTGTTCGCCCGCTTCATCCTCGACGAGCTGCCGACCGGCCTGGTCGGGCTTCTCCTGGGTGCGATCTTCGCTGCGGCCATGTCGAGCTCCCTCAACTCCTGCGCGACCACCGCGGCGCGCGACATCTGGCGGCCGTTGGCCGGCGCCGAGCGCCACGGCCGGAGCGCGAGCTGCGGCTGACCCGCGTGCTGACCGTCGGTCTTCGGCGCCGCGCAGATCGCCGTCGCGATCGGCGGGCGGCGGCCTCACCGCGTCGGTGATCAGCGCAGTGCTGGGCATCGCCGGCTTTCACCAGCTGGCATCGTGCTGGGTGTCTTCTTCCTCGGATGTGCGACGCGACGCGTCGGCGAGCGGGCGGCCCTCGCCGGGTCTGGTCGTCGGCCTCGCCGGCATGACCGGCGATCTTCTTCGGTACCCGGCTCGCGTGGCCCTGGTATGCGCTGGCGGGCTCCATGATGACGTTCGCAGCCGGCTGGCTGGCTGGCCGCCTTGGGCCGGGCGGCGGCGCCCCCGCCCGTCGCCTACTCTGAGTAGAGGAGAGCTGAAAGTCGCTCGACTCGCCACGCGGCGAGCGCAGCTTCCTCTCCGGCGAGGATGCTGTCGACCGATTCCCCAGCGCGAAGCGCGTCCGCGAACACGCGGCGTGCCTGTGAGCCAGGTCAACGCCTCGCCACCGCGCGTCCACTCGAATCCGCTCTGGCGTGACAATTGAGACAACAGCGACAACCCCAGACGCACTGGATCCGCGGCGCGAGGATCGTCGATCTCGATCCGCAGGCCGCGGCACTCGACGCCCTCGTACTTGGGCCGTGGGGCAGCCGGCGAGGAACGCGGGGTGAAACGCGCCGGCCCGAAGCGGTAGCCCGGCACCTCGAGACGCAGCCCTTCGGGATCGAGCCACGGCGCTCCGAAGAGCAGGAAGGGAGCGTCGGTGCCGCGGCCCTCCGAGACGTTCGTCCCTTCGAGCAGCGCCAGCCCGGGATAGGCCAGCGCTGCCTCTGGGGTGCGCAGGTTCGGCGACGGCGGCACCCAGGCGCGGCCGGTGTCGCGCCAGGTCATGTCCCGGCGCCACCCGGTCATTTCGATCACGGTGAGTCGAGCCGGCCTGGCCAGGCGAGAGTTGGCGTAGCGCGCCATCTCGCCCGCGGTGAGGCCGTGAACCAGCGGACCTGGCGCCAGGTTGACGAAGCTCGCTGGAACGACATCGCGCGGCGCGCTCGGCGGTCCGGCCACCCGCACACCGCCGAGCGGATTGGGCCGGTCGAGAACGACGAGCTCAATTCCAGCTTCAGCTGCCGCCTCGAGCGCCAGGAGCAGGGTGCTGGAGTAGGTGTAGAAACGCACGCCGGCATCCTGGAGATCGAAGACCAACGCGTCCAGACCTTCGAGGTCCTGCGGAGTCGGCTTTCGATGCTCGCCGTAGAGGCTCACCACGGACAATCCGGTCGGCGGCGTCGACGGTGCTGGCGACGGTTTCTCCCGCCGCGGCGTCGCCGCGCAATCCGTGCTCGGGAGCGAAGACACGCGCCAGATCGAGGCCGCGCCGGCGGAGGACGTCGATCGCGTGCTCGCCATCGCGAGTCACCGAAGCGGCGTGTGCGATCAACCCCAACCGTTTGCCCGCGACGGACTTCGTCTCGCCGTCGGCAATGAGGTCGAGGCCCGTGCGAACGCGCGCCTGAGCGCGACCCGGCGTGGCAGTGGGATGTGCCAGCGCGCGGACGACCGCGTCGGCGACCGCCGGACGCGCCTCACGAATGAGGTTGTTGTCGCGCGTCGGGTGAACGCGATTGGTGAGCAGGATGACGAACAACTGGCGATCGGGATCGATCCACATCGAAGTACCGGTGAAGCCGGTGTGCCCGAAGGCATCGGCCGAGAAGAGCGTTCCGGCGGAAGAACCGGCGGGCGACTTGGTGTCCCAGCCCAGGCCTCGCGACGAGCCGGGCGCCACGCCGGCCCGGCGCGTGAAGCTGTCGAACGTTGGCGCTGAGACGAGCCGCTGTTGATCGTAGACACCGCGCCAGAGAAGCATTTGAGCGAACCGAGCGAGGTCTCCCGCGGTCGAGAAGAGGCCTGCGTGCGGTGCCACGCCGCCGAGCGCGAAGGCGTTCTCGTCATGAACCTCGCCGCGCAGTACGCGGTCCCGCCAGGGATCGTTCTCGGTCGGCGCGATGCGCGACGCCCAGTCGGTGTGCGCGGCGAGCGGCCGGTAGGTCGTGGTTTCCATGCCGAGGGGCGTGAAGACGCGTCGCGCGACGAACTCCTCGAGCGGTTCGCCCGCCACTCGCTCGAGGATCGCGCCGAGCAGGATGAGGCCGAGGTCGCTGTACTTCTCGACCGTACCCGGTGGGCTGACCAGCGGTATCGCCTGAATGCGCTCGAGGTAGGCGGGCGCCCCCTCGATCTCCTTGAAAAGCGGCGACCACCATTCGATACCCGAGGAATGGGTGAGCAGATGCCGAACGGTCACCAGCTCCTTGCCGCCGCCGCGAAAAGCGGGCAGGAAGCTCGTGACCGGCGTCTCGAGATCGAGGCGCCCCTCGTCGACCAGAATCATCGCCATGGTGGTGGTCGCCACCACTTTGGTGAGGCTGGCGATGTCGTAAATCGTTTCGGGCGTTACGGCCGGCGATTCCTCGTCGTAGGTCTGGGTCCCGAAAGCCCGCAAGTAGGCGAGCTTGCCTCGATGCCCGACGGCGACCACGCCACCCGGAAAGGCTCGACGCTCGACGTAGCCGTCGAGCAAGTGGCCGACCTCATCGAGTGCGCCGGCGCGAAAGCCCACTTCCTCGGGCGTCGCGGCGGCCAGGGTCTGCTCGCGTCGAGGTATGGAGAGACCGTCGCCGAAGCGCGCCTGGCCTGGAATCGATACCGGCAGCTTCCCGGCGATCGCGAACTCGCCGAAGAGCGCGGCAATCGCGGCCCGCTGACTGCTTTCGTTGGCGCCATAGGCGCAGAGATAGACGCCGACGGCCGGAAACTGGCCGAGGATGTAGGGATTGCCGTAGGACACCACGATGACCGGCGCGGGGCCGGTGGCGAGGCGCTCGAGGAGACGCGCGTGGGTGGGATCCATTGCCACGCTGCCCTTGCCCGAGATCACCGCGACGTACGCCGAGACCAGAACGTGGGTAGCGTCGCGCGCCGCGGCCACGATCTTGTCCGCCGCGTCGTCCGAGAGTTGCGGACCCAATCGGCGGGTCTCGGCAGTCACCGCCCGTGCCGCCAGCTCCTCCGCCGGGATGCTGCCCAGCGTCGGACCGGCGAAGTCGGTCGAGAGCACGAGGTGAAGAGGCCGCAGCGGCGCTTCCGACGAGAGTGGCAGCACGCCCTCGCGATTGCGCACCACGGTGATCGCCTGGCGGGCGATCTCGGCGGCGCGGGCTTCATCTTCCGGCCGGCCGAGAGCAGCGCGCGCCGCGAGCGCATCGATGCGCCGCGAGACGTCGAGGCCCAGGCGATGCTTCCAACTCAAGAGACGCCTCACCGAGCGGTCGAGCCTCGCCTCGTCGAGTGTGCCCTCGGCGACCGCGCGAGCGATCGACTGCACCGCAACCTGGGGATCGGCGGGCAGCATCAGGACGTCGGCTCCCGCCCGCACCGCGTCGACCACCGCGCCGCCGAGCCACCGCGCCTCGAAGCCCTTCATGTCGAGGGCGTCGGTGACCACCAGGCCGGTGAATCCGAGCTCGTCGCGCAGGACGTGGTCGACCTCCGCTGACAAGGTGGCCGGTGCGCCGCTGCCGTCGATGGCCGGCACTCGGAGGTGGCCGAGCATCACCGAGTCCACACCCCCGCTGATCGCGGCGCGGAAGGGCGTCAGCTCGATGCGGTCGAGGCGAGCGCGGTCGCCGGGAACCGTCGCCAGCTCGAGATGGCTGTCGATCGCGGAATCGCCGTGGCCGGGGAAGTGCTTCGCGGTGGTCATCACACCGCCTGCGCGAGCACCCTCGATCCAGGCCCGCGCCATCTCCGCGACCAGCGCCGGGTCCTCGCCGAAGGAGCGGATGTTGATCACCGGATTGTCGGGGTTGTTGTTGACGTCGGCCACCGGTGCCCAGCGCCCAGTGGATGCCGAGAGCGCGGCTCTCGCGGGCCGTCAGCTCGCCGGCGAATCGCGCCGCTGCGGTCGAACGGGTGGCGCCGATGGCCATCGCCCAGGGGAGGTCGACGCTGCCGTCGGGCACGCGGAACGCCACGCTGCGCTCGACGTCCGCAGCGACCAGCAGCGGGAGGCGAGCCGCGTCCTGCAGATCGTTCAGGAGCAGAGGGATCGTGTCGCGCGGGGTGCGGAACAAGACCACGCCGCCCACCTCGAGCTCTCGCACCTGAGCCAGCAGGTCGCGGTACGACTCGGCGCGCGGATTCACCACCCCGGGCTCGGCGCGGACGAAGATCATCTGCGCGGCTTTCTGCTCGACGGTGAGGGAGCGCAGCGTGGACTCGACCCATCCGTCGCGGGATGAGTCATCGGCCGCCGTACGCGGCCGCGTTGCCGAACCGCAGGCACCGAACTGCAGGCCGGCGAAAGCGAACACGAGGACCAGGAAGGCGGAGCGAAGCCGCATGGGAGTCAGGCTCACTTCGACGGGTCGTTCTCGAGGCCGTCGATCCACACTGAAACCAATGCGCTTTCCATTCCTGCTTTCCCAGCTGGCTCCGGTGCGACCAGGAGGAAGCTCGCCGGACGGTCGGGCCCGAGCACTGCGCGCGCTGCCGTCTTGCCCCCCCAAAGGCGCTCGAGCGCGCCGTCGAGCCCCGCCGAGGTGAGCTCGCGGCTGGCGGCCTGCCCGAAGAGCGCAGCGAAGATGTCGACCAGTCGAGTCGAAGCCGCGACCACCGGCGGGCGCTCGAGGCGCGGCAAATCTCGTGGCAAGGGCTCGACCTGTACCTGGAGACGCGCGCGCCGCGGTCCGGCGAGCTCGCGAGCCCGCTCATAGGCCTGGGCCAGGTGGCGCGGTGAGACCTGCCAGCGCACTTCGGCGACGCCCATCCGCGCCAAGCGGTCGAGCGTGGTGCCGTCGAGCCAGCGCTCCGCGCGTCCGCTGGTCACGCCAACCGCGAAAGGCGCAACGATCCAACGGCCGGTGGCATTGACGGTGCGGCCCGCGGTCAGAAGGCGCGCGTCGCCGAGCTCTCGGATTTCGGAGCGTGACAGGCGCCGGCTGGGGCAGCCGGCGATCTCCTGATCGCCCCGGAGGACGTCGAAGGGCAGGTCGGCGCGGTAGGCCTCGGGAGAGCCCGGCTGGCGAATCTGTCCGCCGCGCACCACGACGTCCACCCAATCGCCGAGATCGTTCTCGGGAATGTCGGCGTAGCGGGCCGCATCCCATTGCGCCAGATCGTCGCGCGCCAGGTCGCGCAGCGCGATCAGCATGGCGACGAAGTTGAGCCGCGTCAGGTCGGTGAACGGACCGCCCGGCCGGCAGGCCGCCGCTCTCGATCAGCACCACGGGCGTGCCCCAGGCGGTGATGTTGTCGCCGAAGGCGCGCGGGTTCCACTCGTCGTCCTAGCGGCCCATGGCGCCCGGCAGCGAAGCGGCCGAGCGCGTCGGCGATCGCCACGCAGGCGCGCTGCGCGCGCAGCCGGCCCGGCGTCAGCGTGTTCGCGGCGTCGCCGGAGACGGCCAGCAGCGAGATGGTGGCGAGCACGCCCGCTGTCTGCCGGCGGTGCGCCGGCGGTTCTGGTCGTGAAGGTTGAAGCCCAGGATGGGCTGGTGCCGGTCGCGCAGTTGCTTGAGCAGACGGCCCTCTGGCGTCGCCAGGTTCAGCGCGTCGCGATTGATGTCGATGCTCTGCGCGTTCTCGCGCCGGTAGACCTCGGCGCCGTCGGGGTTGAGCATCGGCACGATCAACAGCGTGAGCCGGTCGAGAATCGCCGCCGCGTCCGGCTCGTCGCGGTGAGTCAGCAGGTAGTCGGCGAGGTCGAGCAGGGCCGGCGTCGCCGACGGCTCGTCGCCGTGCATCTGCGACCACAGCAGCACCTTGCGTTCGCCGCGCCCGAGGGTGAGCAATCGGATCTTGCGTCCCTGAACCGAGGTGCCGGCCTGCTCGAGCTTCAACCCGGTGGCATGCCGGCTGACGAGTGCCGCGAGCCGCGTTTCCAACGCCTCGTGGTCGAGACAGGGCGCCGGTGCATCGACGAAGCGGCCATCGGGCCAGTACTGGTAGAGATCCTCCGCCGTGAAGGCGCTCGCCGGAACGGCGGTCAGCGCCAGGGCGAGCGAGAACGCAAAGCAGGAAGCGCGTCGAATGGTGATCGCCCTCACTTCGCGTCCGCGGGATCCCGGGTGATGCGCCGCCACAACGCCACGATACCGGCTCCGCAGGCGAGGCCGACCACCGCCAGGCCCAAGGCCTGGCTCGACCTGCCGTAAAGCGCGTAACCGGTGGCGAAGATCGCGGCGTAGACCCCCATCGTGCCGAGGGCGGTCGCCGCGATGCCGGCCGACAGGTCGGTGATGCCCGGCGGCAGAGGCTCGCCATCGCGCTCCGCGCGCCGGCGCAACGCTTCCCATCCCGGCCCCCCGGGGCGCGTCGCGCGGTAGAAGCGGCGCAGCGTCGCGTCGTCGCTGGGCTTGGAGAGCAGCGCGGTGAGCAGCCAGGCGACGGTGGTGATCGCGACGCCGATGACGAGCTTCTTCCAGTCGGCGAGCGGCACGGGCGAGACGCGGTGATGAATGAACTGGAAATAGACCGCGACCGAGAACGAGACCGCCATCGCGACGATCTCGCTGGCGGCGTTGATCCGCCACCAGAACCAGCGCAGCAGAAAGAGCAGGCCCGTGCCGGCGCCGATCTGGAGCAGGATCTGGAAGGCCTGGAGCGCATTCGAGAGAGCGAGCGCCAGGAGGCCGGCGGCGGCCATCAAGAGCAGCGTCGCGATGCGCGCCACCCGCACCTGCTGGCGCTGGGTCGCGCCGGGACGCACGAAGCGCAGGTAGAGATCGTGCACCAGGTACGAGGCGCCCCAGTTGAGATGCGTCGAGATGGTCGACATGTAGGCGGCGGCGAGCGACGCCACGACCAGACCCATGAGACCTGCCGGCAGGAAGGTGAGCATCGCCGGAGTAGGCGAGGTCGTGCTGAACCACTCTCGGATCGAGGTGCGGGAACGCGGCGCGCAGACTGGCGAGGTCGGGATAGACGATCAGCGACGCCAGAGCCACCAGGATCCACGGCCAGGGCCGCAGCGCGTAGTGGGCGACGTTGAAGAGCAGCGTGGCGCCCTGGGCGTGGCCCTCGCTGCTCGCCGCCAGCATGCGCTGCGCGACGTAGCCGCCGCCGCCCGGCTCGGAACCTGGATACCAGACGCTCCACCACTGCACGGCGAGCGGGATCACGAAAACCGCCAGCGCCACGTCGCGGTTGGAGAAATCGGGCACGAACGAAAGCCGCTCCTGCACCGCCGGGTGGGCGAGCAGCCCGTCCAAGCCGCCCACTTCCGGCCGGCGACAGCGCCACCACCGCCGCGGTCACCGAGCCGATCATCGCCAGCACGAACTGCAGCGAAGTCGGTGATCAGCACGCCGGTGAGGCCGCCGAGCATCGAGTAGACGCGGTCAGCAGGCCGGCCACAGATCACCACGGTGAGCGGCGAGATGCCGAGCATGACGCCGGCGATCTTGATCGCCGCCAGCGTGACCGAGGCCATGATCATGACGTTGAAGAAGGCGCCGAGATAGACGGCACGAAAGCCGCGCAGGAATCGCGCGCTCTTGCCCGAGTAGCGCAGCTCGTAGAACTCGACGTCGGTCGAAACGCCCGAGCGCCGCCAGAGCCGGGCGTAGACGAAGCGTGGTGAGCATGCCGGTGAGCAGGAACGCCCACCACACCCAGTTCCCGGCCACGCCTCCGGTGCGCACGATGTCGGTGACCAGGTTCGGCGTGTCGGTGGAGAACGTGGTCGCCACCATCGAGATGCCGAGCAGCCACCACGGCATGTTGCGCCCGGAGAGGAAGAACTCCGAGGCGCTCGAGCCCGCGCGCCGAGTCACCAGCGCTCCGACCGCGAGCGACACGGCGAGGAACGCGAGTATGATCGTCCAGTCGATGACCGCCAGCCTCATTCGTAGCTCCCGTCGACCGAGCGGGAGTCTATATCGCCGGTTTCGGTTGCCTGTCGCCCTGCTGGTTTGTCTGGCGCATCCCGTCGCCGCCGCCGATCTGGCGCGGCAGAGCGACGTCGCCGGGGCTCTCCAACTGATCGATCTCTGGCTGCGCGAACAGATCGAATCCGGCCGCGCGCCGGGCCTCTCGGTCGCCGTCGTTCACGACCAGGACTTGGTCTGGTCCGGCGCCTACGGCTGGAGCGACCTCGCCTCGAAGACGCCGGCCACGTCGTCGACGCTCTATCGCATCGGGTCGGTCTCGAAGCTCTTCACCGCGACCGCGGTGATGCAGCTGCGCGATGCCGGAAAGCTCGCCCTCGACGATCCGGTGGTGAAGCATCTGCCCGAGTTTCAGGTCAAGAATCCCTTCCCGGACACGCCGGCCGTCACCGTGCGCCATCTGCTTACCCAGACCTCCGGCCTGACTCGCGAAGCTCCGTTTCCGTATTGGACGACGCACGTCTTTCCCAGCCGCGAGGAGATCCTCGCCTCGCTCGCGCGGCTGACGCTCACCGCCGCCCCGGGCGAGACCTACAAGTACTCGAACCTCGGCGTGGCGCTGCTCGGCCTGATCGTCGAACGCGTATCGGGTGAGAGCTACGCCGACTATCTGACGCGCCACGTGTTTGGTCCGCTCGGCATGGGGAGCTCGACCGCGGCGCCCAGTGCCGAGCAACTCGCTCGGCGGGCTACCCCGTACTACCGCCGGGCCAGCGACGGGAGCCGCAAGATCTTCGACTATTACGACATGAACGGCCTCGCTGCCGCCGGAAACGTCGTCTCCAGCGTCGACGACCTGGCGCGCGTTCGCCGCGTTGCAGTTCAGCGACCGGCCGGCCGGCGGCGCCCAGATCCTCGCCGGCGCGACGCTGAGAGAAATGCAGCGCGCCCAGTTCGTCAACTCGGCCTTCAGCGGCGGCCGCGGGCTCGGCTTCGGCGTCAGCCGGGCCGAGGGCGTCACGCTGGTTTCGCATGGCGGGTGGATCGGCGGCAATCGCACCCATTTCCTGCTCGCCCCGGCAAGCAAGCTCGCGGTGATCGTGGCCGTCAACGCCGACGACGCGTCTCCCTTCTTCTTCGCGCGCAAGATCCACGACATCCTCGCTCCTGCAGTCGCCAAGGCCAGCGCGACCCCAGCGGGCGCGCCGGTGCCCGATCCCGCCTGGGAACGCTACATCGGCGTCTACTCCGATCCCTGGGGCTGGGAATACCAAGTGCGGGTGATGGGTGGTGAGCTCGTCATCTACGAGCACGATTACCCGCCCGAGGACGATCCCCGCGATGGCATGACGCGTCTGACGCCGTCTGGCGAGCACACCTTCAAGATGGCGGATGGCGAGACGGTGGTGTTCGAGCTCGGCGCCGACGGCAAGGTCGAACGGCTGCGCTGGCGATTCGAGTACCTCGAGCCCGTGAAGAAGAAGTGAGCTCGCGCCGGCGGCTGTTCGCGGCGTTCGCGCTCGTGTCGGCGGTCGCCGCCCAGGCGGCGCCACCGGCTGGAGATGCGCCTGCCACTGTCGCGCCGGGCCTGGTGCACCGGTCGCTGCGCCGAGGAGACGTCGCCGGACAGGAGCGTTTCCGGGTCGTGGTCGGCGCCGTCGAGCGGCAGCGCGACGCCGACGATCTGCTGGCGCGTCTCGAGGCGGTCGGCGAATCGCCGGCGGTGAGTTTCCGCGCCCCCTTCTACGAGATCAGCATCGCCGGCCACCCGGATCGCACGGCGGCGGAAACGACCGCGGCGAGGCTGCGCGAGCGCGGGTTCGGGGACGGCCTTGCGATCGCCGAGTACGGCGCGGACGTTCTCCATTCCGGCGGGCCGTGGGCGATCGAGGTGTTGGAGCTCGATCCGGCGCGTCTGCGCGTCGAGGTCGCGCACGCCTACGATGCGGCGTTCGGAGTCGAAACGACGAGCGCCCTGGCGCGGCGTCGCGGCGCGCTTGCGGCGATCAACGGTGGCTTCTACCTCGTGGACGGCCTGTTGGCCGGCGACGCCCAGGGCGCGCTGGCGCTCGATGGCCGCTTGCTCTCCGAGCCCGACCGCAACCGCGCCTCGGTCGGACTCTACGAAGAGGGAGGGCGGACCCGCGCCCTGTTCGGACGTCTCGCCCTCACCGCGACGGTCACGATCGGCGGCGGGCCGGCGATCTCGGTCAGCGGAATTAACCGGCGCCGGGGTGCGGGTGAGGTCGTCGTCTACACCCCCGAGTTTCATCGCACGACGCTGACCGAGCCCGGCGGGATGGAGATCGTCGTCGCCGGCGGCCGCGTGGCCGAGGTGCGCCGCGACGCCGGAAGCTCCGTGATTCCCGCCGACGGCTTCGTCGTGTCTCTGGGCGCGGAGGTGCCAGGCGGCGGCGCCGCCACTCCCGGCCAACCGGCGCGGTTCGCGACGACGCTGGCCTCGAGCCTCGGCGATGCTGGCAAGGCCTGGTCGAAGGCGCGCTGGATCGCGAGCGCCGGGCCGTTACTGCTCTGGAATGGCCGGCGAATCGACGACGCGGCGAGCGAGTCCATCTCGCGCGTTTTCGGACTCGCCCGGCACCCGCGCACCGCGATCGCCGCGCGCGCCGACGGCACTCTGCTGCTGGTGACCGTGGACGGCCGCGCGCCGCGGCACAGCGTCGGAATGTCCCTCGGCGAGCTCACCGACCTGCTGCTCGAGCTCGGCGCCGTCTCGGCGCTGAATCTCGACGGGGGAGGCTCGACCGCGATGGTGCTCGGCGGCCGTCTCGTCAACACGCCCTCGGACCCGGCTGGCGAGCGCGCCAACGGCGATGCGCTGCTAGTCTTTCCGCGCCACCCGCCAGGAGACGACTGATGCTGAGCCGCAGACGATTCGCCCATCTCGTGGGTCTCGCCGGAGCCGGGAGCGCCCTGGCCGGCCCGCGCGCGGCGGCTCCTGCCGTGCCCGCGCGCAAGGCGCCTCCTGCGCCGGTCAAGCCCCGCCGGCTGGCTGCGGGCGACCGGGTCGGTCTGGTGCTCCCGGCCTCGCAGGCCTTCGAGGGCTCGACCATCGATCTCGCCAAGCAGCAGCTCGAGGCGATCGGCTTCGAAGTCCGGCTCGGCGAGCACGCCCGCCAGCGGCACGGCTACTTCGCCGGCACCGATGCCGAGCGCGCTGCCGACCTCAACGCCATGTTCGCCGCCGGGGATATCGCCGGCATCTTCTGCTACACCGGCGGCTGGGGCACGCCGCGGCTGCTGCCGTTGCTCGACTTCGAAGCCATTCGCGCGCACCCCAAAGTCTTCGTGGGCTACAGCGACGTCACCACGCTGCTCAACGCGATCCATCAGGAGACCGGCCTGGTGACCTTTCACGGTCCGATGGCGTCCGGCGCCATCCGGCCATGGACGCTCGAGAACATGAAGCGGGTGTTGATGTCCGGAGCGCCGATCGGCCCCCTGGGCAATCCACCGAAAGGCGACGACGAGCTGGTCGGCCGGGACTACCGCATCGTCACCGTGCGTGGCGGCAAGGCCCGCGGCCGCCTGGTCGGCGGCAACCTCACCATGCTGGCCTCGCTCATGGGGACGCCGTGGGAAATCGACACCGAGGGAGCGATCCTGCTGCTCGAAGACGTCAACGAAGCCTTTTACCGGATCGACCGCATGCTCACCCAGCTGCGCCTGGGCGGCAAGCTCGATCGGCTTTCGGGTGTGGCCTTTGGTTACTGCAGCGAGTGCCCGACCGACGCGCCCTCGTTCAGCTTGGAAGAAATTCTCGACGGCTTCTTCCGCCCGCTCGGGGTCCCGGTTTGCGCTGGCTTGGCTTTCGGGCACATCAAGGAGAAGTTGACCCTGCCGATCGGAATGGATGCGACGCTCGACGCCGACGCGGGCACGTTGACGATCGACGAAGCCGCCGTGATCGTAGGCGTTCGAATCAGCGATTGGGCGGTGGCGGCTCGACCGTCCCTCCCTGCTTTTCGACTTCTTCCTCGTAACGCTTCTCGATCCCCGCCTTCTGCCGGTTGCGGACCAGCCAGCGCAGCATCTTCGATTCGTTCACCCCGACCAGGATGTCCTTGACCGCGGCGTAGACCTCCGGGTCGTTGATCAACTGGGCGACCGTGCCGTCGCCCTCGGTGAGCCGCGTGGAGACGAGGTTGAGGCGCTCCATCAGCTGCTGGAGGTCACCGCTGACCTTCTTTCCGTACTCCGGGTCGTGGATGAGCTTGGGCAGCAGCCCGTCGCCGGAGCGCAAGTCTTCGGCGACCACCGAGAGACTCTCGGTCGCCTTGACCAGGCCGTCGAGGGTGGCGTCCATCTTTTGCTTGGTGGCCGGGTCGTCGAGCAGCGCGGGCAAGGCGCCGGAGCCGCTCTCGAGCTTGCCGAGCGTGCCGTTGAGCCGCGTCACCGCCTGGGCGAACTGGTCGCCGAGCGCCTTGTCGTCGATCAGCCGGCCCAGCGGACCTTGGCCGTGCTCGATCTTGTCGGCGAGGTTCTTCACCGAGTCCGCGGTCTGCTGGAGGGAGCTGCCGATGCTCTCGCCCTCCGGCGAGTCGGTGGTGAGCTTGCCCAGCAACCCCTCTCCCTTGTCCATGCGGTCGAGGACGTGCGACAAGGAGTGCGAGATCTGCACCACGTTCTGCATCACGTCCTCGCCCGAGGAGACGAGCTGATCGATGTTGGTCTGTTCGGCGGTGGGAATCTCCCCGCCGATCGGAATCTGCGGGAACTCCGGCGTGCCCGAGTTGAGACCGATGTAGCGGTCACCGAGCAGTCCGAGGGTCTTGATCTTGGCCGCGGAGTCGCCGCGGATGCGCCCGGCGTAGCGGCGGTCGAGCTGCAGCCAGACGGTGATCTCGTTCTGCTTGATGTCGACCGGGAGATTCACCTCCTTCACCGCGCCCACCACGACGCCGTCGAGCTGCACCGGGCTACCCTCGGCGAGGCCGGTGACGCTCTCGAAGCGCACGCGGTACTTCGCCTTGCGGCCGAAGAGACGGTCGTCCTTGCCGATGAAGAAGACCGCCAGGGCGACGATCACCAGCGCGGCGAGCACCAGTGCGCCGACTTTGAGCTCGCGCCGATGCGCGGTCTTGGGATCAAGTGGCATCGTCGTCTTCCTCCTCGCCGGCGAGAAACTTCCGCAGCAACTGCTCGGACGAGGCTTCGGCCTCGGCCAGCGTGCCGAGGAAGAGCAACCGTCCGCGTTCCAGGAACGCCACCCGGTCCGCCACCCGGCGCGCGAGCGGCAAGTCGTGGGTGACGATCACTTGCGTCACGCCGAGCTTCTCGCGCGCCGCCAGGATGAGCGATCCGATCGTCGCGCCGGTCATCGGGTCGAGCCCGGTCGAGGGTTCGTCGAAGAGCACCGCCTCGGGGTCTCCCACCAGGGTGCGCGCCAGCGCGGCGCGCTTGCGCATGCCGCCGGAGAGCTCGGAGGGCATCTTCTCCTCGGCGCTTTCCAGCCTCACCAAGGCCAGCGTCTCCTTCACCTTGGCGGCGATGGCGTCGTCGTCGAGCTCGTGCCGCTCGCGCAGTGGGTAGGCGACGTTGTCGAACACGCTCAGCGAATCGAACAGCGCCCCACTCTGAAAAAGCATCGCGACCCGGCGTCGAATCGGCGCCAGGTCGCGCTCGCTCAGCTTGGTCAGCTCCTGGCCGTCGAAGCGCACACTGCCGCCGTCGCAGGGCTCGAGGCCGATCAGCTGCCGCAGCAGCACGCTCTTGCCGGATCCCGAGCGCCCCAGGACGACCAGCGAATCGCCGCGTGGGATGTCGAAATCGACGCCGTCGAGCACCACTTTTCCGTCGTACGACTTACAGAGGCCGGAGACGGCGAACAGCGGATCGTCGCTCATCCGAGGAGATGGAACAGCTTGGTCAGGAAGAAATCCGCCACCAGCACCAGGATCGACGCCAGCACCACCGTGTTGGTGGTCGCGCGGCCGACGCCGTCGGCCCCGCCTTGGGCGTGGAGGCCATTGTAGCAACCGACCAGGGCGATGAAGTAGGCGAAGAAGAACGACTTACCGACGCCGTTCGCCACGTCCGCGATGGTGAGCGAGGAGAGCACGTCATTCATGTAGAAGCGGGCGGGGAGGTCGAGCTGCAGCACCGCGATGGCGAGGCCGCCGAGAATCCCCAGCAGGTCGCCGACGATGGTGAGCACCGGCAGCATCACTAGGGTGGCGACGAGCTTCGGCACCACCAGCTTCTTGACCGGGTCGGCGCCCATCGAGCGCAGCGCGTCGACCTGCTCGGTCACTTTCATGGTGCCCAGCTCGGCGGTCATCCCCGCTCCCACCCGGCCGCCGACGATCAGCGCCACCAGCACCGGACCGAGCTCGCGCACCAGCGACTTGGCCACCATCGTGCCGATGTAGTACTTCACCCCCAGCGACGGCAGGCTGTAGGCGGTCTGCAACGCCAACACCATGCCGGTGAAGATGGTGGTGATGCTGGCCACGCCGAGCGAGCGCCAACCGATCTGCTCCATCTGGCGCAGCCATTCGCGCCAGTCGTAGGGCGGCGCGAGAAGCGCTTTGAAGGCCGAGCCGGTGAGGCGGGAGAGGGCGCCGGCGTGGACGACGGGCCGCAGCAGCGCCGCGCTCGTCATGTGCGCAGAGGCGCCCAGGCGAGCGCGTGCGTGAGACCGAAGAGGAGATCGATGCCGGAGAGCGGCCACAAGGCGCCGAGCTCGGGGCGTCCGGAGGCGGCGATCGCGAAGAGCGTCGCCCCGGCCAAGCGCCCGGCGATGGCGACCGCGATGATCGCGCTGTAGCGCCGCGGGTCGCGGGCGGCCGCGAGGTAGAGCAGAGCGACCATGCCGAGCAGGGTGGCGAGGAGCCAGAGATAGAACTTCTCGCCCGGCAAGGGCAGCGAGAATCGTTCCGCCGTCGCCTCCGGAGCGAACACCATCAGGAGGGCGAAGCCGAGGTCGTAGATGGCCCCCACCATCAGACTGCCGCGCAACAAGCTGAGCCACAGGAAGCGGCGGGAGAAGGTGGGGTGAAGCATCGAAAAACAGTCTAGCAGCGGGCATGCCAGCGCCCCCGCCCAGATCCTTCGCTGCGCTCAGGATGACATTCGAAGAGATGACGCCCCGGCTGTCATCCTGAGCGCAGCGAAGGATCTGGGGGCGGGGTTGCGCCGGTGCGGCTGGCGATTAAGATAGTCACTCCGTGTTGACCGCGCTTGCGACCTTGACGGGGAATCTCTACCTCGTCATCGGCACCCTGTTCTGGGCGATCGTCGCCATCGTCTTCGGCTTGGTGCGCCCGCACGGCCGCGGCACGTCCTTCGTCGCTCGCACCTGGTCGCGGGGGTTGCTGTTCTGCGCCTGGCTGAGGGTCGAGAGCCGGTTCGAGACGCCGCTCGATCCCAACGCGCGCTATGTCTACATGGCCAATCACCAGAGTCTCTTCGATATCCCGGTATTGCTCGCGACGCTGCCCGGGCAGACCCGTTTCCTGGCCAAGAAGAGCCTCTTCCAGATTCCTGTTTTCGGCTGGGCGATGTCGCTCGCCGGCTTCATTCCAGTCGATCGCCGCGACCGCTCGACTGCCCGCGACATGTTCGCCGAAGCGACCTCGCGGCTTCGCACCGGCATGTCGCTCCTGGTCTTTCCGGAGGAGACGCGCTCGCTCGACGGCAAGCTCCATCCCTTTCACCGCGGCGGCTTCCTGCTGGCTCTCAAGAGCGGGTTGCCGATCGTTCCGGTTGGCGTGCGCGGGACGTTCGAAGTGCAGTCCCCGAGCTCGTTCGCCATCCACCCGCGGCGCATCGAGGTGCACTACGGCTCGCCCATGCCCACCGACGGCGTCGAAGTGAGTGGCAAGCGGACGCTGGTCACCCTCGTGCGGACCCGGGTTGCCGAGCTGTCGGGGCTGCCGCTGTCCGAGGCGCCCGCTGCGATAGCATCGCCGGATGGCAAATGACCTCGAAAGCCGCGTTTGGGACGCCCTGCGCGGCGTGAAGTTCCCCGGCATGAGCCGGGACATCGTTTCCTTCGGTTTCGTACAGCGGGTAGAAGTGACGGGGGACAAGGCCCGGGTCGAGCTCGAAATGCAGACCCACAACGCCCAGGCCGCCGCCCGGGTGCGCGAGGAGGTCGAGCGCTCCCTCAAGGCGGTCGAAGGGTTGGCCGGCGCCGAGGTAATACTGGCGGTGAAGGCCCCTCCGGCAGCGGCCCAAGCCGCGCCGGCGGCCGCCCAGAACGTCAACCTGATCCCCGGAGTCCGCCACGTGGTGGCGGTCGCCTCGGGCAAGGGCGGGGTCGGCAAGTCGACCGTCGCCGCCAACCTGGCGATCAAGCTCGGTCAGCTCGGCTATAGCGTCGGCTTGCTCGATTCGGACATCTACGGCCCCTCGGTGCCGATGATGCTGGGCATCAACGAGAAGCCGCAGGTGATCGAGAACCGCGTTCTGCCGTTCGAGAAGTACGGCATCAAGGCGATGTCGCTGGGCTTCATCGTCGACACCGACACGCCGGTGATCTGGCGCGGCCCGATGGTGATGAAGGCGATCGAGCAGATGCTCGGCGACGTCGAGTGGGGCGAGCTCGACTACATGATCCTCGACCTGCCGCCCGGCACCGGCGACGCGCAGCTCACCGTCACCCAGAAGGTGCCGCTGGCCGGGGCGGTGATCGTCACCACGCCGCAGGACGTGGCGCTGATCGACGCTCGCAAGGGTCTGGCGATGTTCCGCAAGGTCAACGTGCCGGTGGTGGGGATCGTCGAGAACATGTCGACCTTCGTCTGCCCGCACTGCGGCCATGACAGCGACATCTTCAAGAAGGGCGGCGGGGAGCGCACCGCCAAGGAGCTCGGCACCGCGTTTCTGGGCCGCATTCCGCTCGATCCGGCGATCGTCGAGGGCGGCGATGCCGGAGTGCCGATCGTGGTGGCGCAGAACGACGGGCCCGCACGCCGACGCCTTCCGCGCCGTCGCCGAGGCGGTGGTGGCCGAGGTGGCGAAGCCAGGCGGCCGAGCGGCCCAAGCTCGTCGATCGTGTGAGCGTCGCCCTCGTCGCCGACGCTCACCTCGGTGGCCCCGGCGGCGAGCCGGCGCCGCTGGTGCGATCAGCTCGATGCGCTGCCGGCGCAGGGCTGCGAGCGTCTGATCCTGATGGGCGACCTCTTCCACGTCTGGGTCGGTTTCCCGCAGTTCGAGACCGCGGAGATCGCGGACGGTGGTGCCCGCGGTCGGCGGGTTCGCAGCGCCGGCATTCCGACTCGACTACTGGAAGGCAACCGCGATTTCTTCCTGCGCGGCAGCCCTTACGCCGCGGCCTTCGACGGTCGCACCGAGGTGGCTTTCGAGGCCGGCGGCCGTCGCTATCTGGCGGTCCACGGCGACGGCCTCAACGATCGCGACTGGCAGTACCTCTTCTGGCGCTGGCTGTCGAAGAGCTGCGCCGGTGCGGCTGCTGGTGCAGCACCTGCCTGCGGCGATGGCGCGGCGTTTGGTGCACTCGACCGAGCGCGGCTGGCGGCGACCAACTTCAAGCACCGGGCCGAGATCCCCGAGCAGGCCATCCGCGCGCTACGCCGAGCGCCGGCTGGCCGAGGGGCACGACCTGCTGATCCTCGGCCACTTCCACGAGGAGCGCCGCTGGCAGGTGCCGGGCGGCGAGGTCTGGCTGCTGGAGGCGTGGTTTTCCAGCCGCCGGGTCGAGTGGCTGCGCGGTTGAGCGGGCCAGGCCCCTTCCGCTAGGCTCCGCGTCTCGCCATGAGCTTGCGCGTCACCATGCTGGGCACGGGGACTTCGACCGGCGTGCCGGTGATCGGCTGCGGCTGCGCGGTCTGCACGTCCGCCGACCCCGCAACCGCCGCACGCCGGCCCGGGCTCAAGCTGGAGTGGGGCGGGCACACCGTGCTGGTCGACACGCCGACGGACTTGCGCGAGATCAGGCGCTGCGCTTCGGCGTGCGCCGGGTGGACGCGTGTCCTCTTCACCCACTCCCACGCCGATCACATCTTCGGCCTCGACGATCTGCGGATCTTCAACTTCCGGCAGCAGCAGGCGATTCCCTGCTACGGCTCGGCGGCGACCATGGCGCGCCATGCGCCGGGTCTTCGCCTACGCCTTCGAGGAGGGCCAGGAGGGCGGCGGCAAGCCGCGGCTCGATCTGGTGGAGGTGCGGGACCCTTTCCTGCTGCTCGGGTCCGCGTCGTGCCGGTGCCGGTCTTGCACGGCGAGATGGAGGTCTCGGTTACCGCATCGGCGGCTTCGCCTACGTCACCGACGTGTCAGTCGATCCCGGACGAGAGCTTCGTCCGCCTCGCCGGACGTCGAGACTCTGATTCTCGGCGCCCTGCGCTACCGGCCGCATCCGACCCACTTCACGCTCGACGAGGCGACCGCGGCGGCGTAGCGGATCGGCGCGCGGCGCACCATCTTCACCCATCTGGCCCACGACGTCGATCACGCTTCCCGGCCGAGCCGCTCGCCGCCGGGCATCGAGCTCGGCTATGACGGACTCGTCTTCGACATCGATTGAGGCCCGCGAGGTCCCGAGCGGGCCGGCGCGTGCGCGGCCGGCTGCGCGCGCCGCCGTCGAAGAGCGCCACCCACCGCGCGCTGAACCTGGCGCTGCTCGCGGGTTCTCCGATGGTCATCGAGCGGCCGCTGCGCGCCGAGGACACCGACCTGTTTCTCGCCGCCCTGGGTGTCCTCGGCTGGCGCATGGAGGAGGGCGGGGCTCAGTTGACTCTCCATCCCGGCCAGGCACCGCAACAGGCCGAGATCTACTGCGGCAACGCCGGCACGATGCTGCGCTTTCTCACCGCGACGTCTGGCCACGCTGCCTGGTGATTGGCGGCTCGACGGCGTCGCCGCGGCTGCGCGAGCGTCCACTCGGTCCCCTGGTCGAAGCCCTGCGCTCGCTCGGCGCGCGCATCGAGTACTTGGGGCGCGCCGGCTTCCCGCCGCTGGCCATCGAGGCGGCGCGCTGCGCGGCGGCGCGGACGCGGCTCGACGCCGGCGAGTCGAGCCAGTATCTCTCCGCCCTGCTGATGGCCGGGCTGCGCGCCGCGGAGCCGGTGGAAATCGAGGTCTCGGACCTGGTGTCGGCGCCCTACGTGGAGATGACGCTCGGAGCGATCGCGCGCCTTCGGCGGCCGATGACGTGGCCGTCGACGGCCGCCTCTATCGCGTGACGCCGCCGCCGCTTCGGGGCGCGCGAGGCTGGAGATCGAGGGCGATTGGTCGGCGGCCGGCTATCCGGCGGCGGCCGCGGCGCTCACCGGCAGCGTGCGGCTGTCGCGGTCTCGACGTTCACTCGGCGCAGGGCGACCGGGGGTTCTTCGATCTTCTGGCCGAGATGGGCGCGCGCGTCGCGCTGACCGAAGGAGGAGTCGAGATCGCCGTCGACGGGGACGCTGCGCGCGCTCGACGCCGACCTCGGCGGCATGCCCGACCAGGTGCCGACGCTCGCCGCGCTGGCGCCTTTCGCCGAGGGCACGACCCGCATCCGCAACGTGCGCGCACCTGCGGATCAAGGAGAGCGACCGGCTGGCGGCGATGGCCGGAGAGCTGCGGCGAATCGGCGCCACGGTGGAGGAGCTGTCGGACGGCTTGGTCATTCCGGGCGTCTGGGCGTCGTCGCAGCCGCCCTCGCGATCCGGTGGTGGTCGAGCCGCGCGGCGACCATCGCATCGCGATGAGCCTGGCGCTGGCCGGTTTGCGCCGGCCGGGTGTGCGCATCGCGCATCCCGAGGTGGTGGCCAAGTCGTATCCCGGTTTCTGGTCGGATCTCGACCGCCTGGTGCGCGGATGACTCCGGCTGCCGACGCTCTCGAGCATGGCGCATTCCTCGCCGACGGCGTGGCCCTGGCCAGCGCCGAGCTCACCGATCGCGAGCGGTTGGCGCTGCTCCTTCAGGGGCTGGCGGTGCTCTCTCACCTGAAGCAGAGCGGCTGGAGTCTCGCTTCCGGCTGGTCGCCGGCGCGGGTCTCCGCCGGCCGCCTGCGCGGACTGACGGCGCGCGCCTCGGCCGAGCGGAGACCGGCGCAGTCGCACGCCCGCGACTGGCTGGCCCAGCTCTTCGGTGAACGCGTTCCGGGGCGAGGCGAAGCACGCATCGTCGCGCGCCGCCTTGCCGAAGAGTGGGCGCGGGCGCTCGTTCCGTGCCACCCGGACGCCTTGCTCGAGCGCTTGCTCGAGCTGGCCCCGTTCCTCTGGCAGCCCGCCTTCGCGGAGGCGCGCCGCGCGATGGTGGCTCGCGTGCGTCGCGGTGGTTGCGAGGCAGTGGCCATCGCGGGTCCGGCCAGGGTGGGCCGCGCATTCCGGGCCGCCGCCGGCGGCGAGGAGATCGTGGATGTCGTCGGTGGGCCGCGGGCCGGGGAGATCTGGCGCGCCGCCTGGGCAGAGGGCGGTTCGCCCGCCCAGCGTTCGATGCGCAGGCTGGCAGTGATGGCCGAGGCCGGCGCGCAGCGGCGCGACGAGACGGCGCGCGCGTTGCTCACCATCGGGCGCTACGATCGGGCCCTCGAGTTGCTGGACAACGACCGCGACCCGGCGGCCAGACTGCTGCGCGCCGAAGCTCTGGTGCGCCTGCATCGCCCCGCCGCTGCACGCGTCCAGCTGCGGGCGCTCGAGACGTTCGAGTTGCGGGGCGAGCCGTTGCTGCAGGCGCTGGAGATCGCGGTCACGGTGGCGCACCTCGAAAGCGACCACGAGCCACCGCGGGCTTGGATCGCCACCGCGCTCGCCGTGACTCGCGGGCCGCTCCGCCGGCGGGCGTTGATCGAGTCCGCCCGCGCGGCCTGCAACCGCGGTGACCGTGAGGCGGCCCTGCGTGCGTTGCAGGGGGCGCGAGCCGACGCGGCGGAGAGCGATCTGCCGCGGCGTTGGCGCCGGGTGCGTTTCGCCGTGGCATACCGGCTCGAGAACGACGGGCAGGCCGCGCTCGCGCAGCTGAACGACGTGATGCGCCGGGAACGGCGCTCGCTCGACCGACCCGAGGCCGCGACCTACTGGAACGATCTCTCGGTGGCGCGAGCGGCGGTCGGTGACCTCGCCGGCGCCGAGCGCGCACTGGTCCACGCCTCGCGGCTGATGGCGGGCTGCGACGGTCCCTTCCCGCTGCTCATCGCGCAGAACCTGGTCGAAATCCGGCTGCGCCGCGGACGCGCTCGCGGTGTGGTGGACTGGCTGGAGCACGCGCTGCAGGTGGACCGCGCCAACCGCAACGTGCCGGGCATGGCCCAGGGGCTGGAGATGCTGGCGCGGCAGGAGCTCATCCGCGGCCGCCTGTTCGCGGCGCTCGATCGCGTGCGCGAGGCGCTGGCCATGCTCGACGCGCCGCACCTCGCGCCCTACAGGCCGTCCCTGCACGTGCTCGCCGCGCGGGTGCGCGGTTGGATGGGCCAACCGGCGGAGGCAGTCGCGGCGTTGGCCCACGCCGGCTGCGCCCCCAGCTGTATAGGGGGCTCGGCTAGCGCGACCAACTCGCTCGAGGCGGAGGAGCGTCCGGCGGTGTGGGCGCTGGCCGGCGACCGCGAGGCGGCGCTCGCCGCCGCCGCCGGCAGCTGCTTCGCGCCGCTCTGGGAGGCGGCCCTGTCGGGTAGGCCGGCGCCGGCCGTGGCTTGGGAGGCGCTGTCGACGCTGGAAGACTTTCGTTCCGCCCGTCTGGTGCTCGACCTCGAGCTGTCTCGTCCGGGGATCGTTCCGGTGGTCTGGCAACGGCGCGCCAGCGCCCACCTGCGCCGGTCGGGAGCGCCCAGCCTTGCGGCGCGGCTGGAGGGCTCGAACGGCGCGGCGTATCACGCCATCGCGGCCCATTGCCGTGCCGCCGGCAACGGGCGTCCGCCACTCGCTGCAGCTGTTCAACGCCAGCGGTTACCCGGAGGCCCGGCTGACCTGGTCCCGCAACGGCGAGGTCCACGTTCTGGTCCCTGGATGCGGCGGCGCCGAGCAGTTGGCGACCCCACACGCGGGCGGTCGCGCGGTCCTCGAAGCGCCCTTCGTGGACGACGCCCTGCGCGCTCTCTTCGCGTTGGCCTTGCGCGACCATGACGGCCACGGGGCGGACGCCGAAGAGCTCCCCGATGGCGACGGGCTGGTTGGAAACCACGCCGAGTTTCGCCGCGCGCTCGAGCGCGCCGACCGTTTCGCGCGCGGCAGCCTGCCGGTATTAGTGCTGGGCGAGAGTGGCTCGGGCAAGGAGTTGGTGGCTCGCCGGATCCATGACCGCGGACCGCGGGCCGGCCTGCAGTTCCTGGCCGTCAACTGTGCCGCGACCACCGAGACGCTCTTGACGTCCGATCTGTTCGGCCATGCGCGCGGCGCCTTCACCGGGGCCGATCGCGAGCGCAAGGGCGTGTTCGAGGTGGCGAGCGGCGGGACGGTTTTCCTGGACGAGCTCGGCGACCTGCCGCTCTCCGCACAGGGGATGCTCTTGCGAGTCCTGCAAGAGGGAGAAGTGCGGCGGCTCGGCGAGAGCCTGCCGCGTCGCGTCGACGTGCGGGTGATCGGCGCCACCCACCGCGACCTCGCCGCCATGTCGCGGCGCGGCGAGTTCCGCCAGGACCTCTACTACCGGCTCAAGGTCGCCACCGTCGTGCTGCCGCCGCTGCGCGAACGCGGCGACGACGTCATGCTGCTCGCCCGGCGGTTCCTGCCCGGTTGGCGGCCTGGACTGCGCCTTTCGAACGAGGCGCGAGATGCTGCTGCGCCACGATTGGCCGGGCAACGTGCGCGAGCTGCGCAACGTGCTCGAGGCTGCCGCGGCACTCAGCGATGGCGACGTGATCAAGCCCGAGCACCTCGACCTGCCGGCCCCGGGCGGTGTCCGGCGGGCGGCGGCCAATTATCACCTCGAAGTCGATGCGGTGCGCCGGCGTCTGCTCGAGGAAGCGCTGGCCGCGAGCGGTGGCCGCCGAGCCGAAGCCGCGCGCCGCCTGGGTCTATCGCGGCAGGCGCTTTCGTATCTGCTGCGTCAGCTCGGCACGCGAACGCCGCAGGCCTAGCGTCCGGTCGGGCGAGGACTGGCGCCCTCTCAGTCGACCATGCGCAGCGCCCGCCGCATCGCCGGTCGGAGCCGCGCTGCGATCTCCTCCAACCCGCGCCGGTCCTCCTCGTCGAAGGCGGCCGGCTGGTGGGAATCGACGTCGAGCACCGCGGCCAGCTCGCCGTCGGGATCGAAGATCGGCACCACGATCTCGGAGCGCGCCGCGGCGTCGCAGGCGATGTGGCCGGGGAAGGCGTGCACGTCGGGAACCAGCTGGGTGCGACGCTCCCGCGCGGCGGCGCCACAGACGCCGCGGTCGAAGGGGATCTCGAGGCATCCGACCGGCCCTTGGTAGGGGCCGACGCGAAGTAGTTCCGGCGCGACCACGCGGTAGAACCCGACCCAGCTGGCGAGTGGCAGGCGCTGCTTGAGCACGCAAGCCGCGCTGGCCATGGCGGCGATCGGGTCCTCGAGGCCTTCGAGCAGCGCGTCGATCTCGCGCCGCGCGGCGGAGTAGGCGGAGGTCTTGGGCTCGGCGACAGGTTCCATGGCGCTCATTCTAGAGCCCAGCGGCTAGCGGAATGGCTCAGGAATGCAGGACGCCCGCCGCTTGTTCTCTGCCGCGGAGGACGAACATCATGAATACGACACCCGTGACGACACAGCCCAACACGCCGCCCACCACGCCGGCAATCGAGACTCTGCGGCCCTTCCGCAAGGCCCTCCTGGACCTCCACACCGCGTTGCTCGCCGCCGAGCGCGCCGCGGTCGAGCGCGAGAACGGCCGGCTCGAGCCCAGCCAGCTCCTGCAGGCGCTGCTTCACGACGAGCGCTGGGCATGGCTGCGTCCGCTCGGCGGCTTGGTGGCGGGAATCGACGAGGCCGTGGCGCGAGCCCGCCGCGGCGAGGCGACGCTGGGCGAAGCGGAGCTGCGCATGTACGCCGCGCACGCGCGGCGTCTCCTGACCGGCGATGCACCCGGCCTGGGCGAGCGCTACGCGCAGCTGGTGCAGGATTCGCCGGAGGTCATCCTGGCGGTCGGCGCGGTGCGCCGCGCGCTCGAGCCGATCGACGCTCGTTCGCCGGTCGTCTGACGCCACGCTCCTCGCCGCGCGCGAGGTGATCGAAACCGATATCCCGCAGGGGGCGCCAAACGCCCCCTGTTTTCATTTCCAGCCGCTTTTCGCGGGTCAGCTGACCGATGGCCCGACACGTCCACGAGGATGGCGGCTCGATCCTCGCCGGCAAGGCGAACAGCAACACGTAGTCCTCGCCGCCCGCTAGCGCGAGATCGACGGGGTTCTCTCCCAACCACGCCGCCAGCGCCGCCGCATCGCGACTCGAGGGTAACGCCTCGACGTCCAGGCGCGCCCCGACGCCGCTCGCGCGACAAAGCCGGTGGAGATCGCGCGCCAGGCCGTCGGAAACGTCGAGTCCGGCAGCGCGGCGCCGGCGCGTCAGCCACGCTGACAGCTCGAGCTGCGGCTCCGGCAGCAGGTGACGGCGGACGGCGCGGCGGGCCGCGGGCGCCAGCGCCAGCGGCAGAGCATCGGGCAGCGTGATTCGGTTGCGAAGCATGCCGGCGCCGCGCGCGATGAGGCGGCAGCCGAGCGCCGACTCGCCGAGCCTGCCGCCGATCCAGAGGACGTCACCCGGCCGCGCGCCGGCGCGAAGCAGCCAACGGCCGGCTGGCCGCCGCGCGCCGACCAGCGTCATCGTTGCGTGCACCGCCGTGGCGCGCGCCAGGTCGCCGCCAGCCAGCACGACGCCGTAGCGGCGGCATTCGCGGATCAGGGCGCGAAAGAAGCCGCGGTGATCGAAGCCTGGCGGCGCGGCAAGCGCGAGGAAGGCGTGTCCCGGGAGGGCTCCCATCGCCGCGAGGTCGGACAAGTTGACGCGCAGGAGCCGCCTCGCCACCAACGCGGGATCGAGCCCGGGGGGAAAGTGGATTCCCTCGATCTGTTGATCGACCGTGACCACGGTTTCGCCGCGACACTCGAGGATGGCACCGTCGTCGCCGAGCAGGGAACTGGAAGCGGCGCCGGCCCGCCGGCGAAGCCAGGCGATCAGCTGGTTCTCACTCGAGCTCGTCACCGTGAGTGTTCCTCATCCCGAGCGCAGCCGCCTGCCCTGAGCGTAGCCGAAGGGAGGGATCTGTGGGGGAGGTCTAGGCGTCGACGACCGGACGTACGCGCTTGCGTACCCGCGGAGCGGGTAACGGAGTGGGCGACTTGGCGCGGCTGCCCGGGCGAAGCAGGGCTATCTGCAGCACGTCATCGACGTGACCGACAAAGCGCAGATCCATCCCCTTGGTGATGGTCGCCGGCACTTCGACGAGATCGCGCTCGTTGAGCTTCGGCAGGATGATGCGGCGAATGCCGCCCAGCTTGGCGGCGAGGATCTTCTCCTTCAGCCCGCCGATCGGCATCACGTCGCCGCGCAGCGTGATCTCGCCGGTCATCGCCAGCCGCCGGTCGACCGGGCGGCCGGTGAGCACCGAGACGATCGCGGTGGCGATGGTGATGCCGGCCGAAGGGCCGTCCTTGGGGATCGAGCCCGCCGGCACGTGGACGTGCAGGTCGTGCTTGGCGAAGTAGTCCTCGGGCATGCCGTGCTGCGCGGCGTAGGTGCGCGCGTACGAGAGCGCCGCCTGCGCGGATTCCTTCATCACTTCGCCCAGCTGGCCGGTGAGCAGGAGCACGCCCTTGCCCGGCACGGCGACGACTTCGATGAACAGCAGGTCGCCGCCGCTGGCGGTCCAGGCGAGCCCGGTCGAGACGCCGACCCGGTCTTGCTTGAGCAACTCCTCGGCGAGGTGCTTCTCGGGCCCGAGGAACTTTTCGACCCGCGCGGGGTTGACCGCCACCGGCTTGCGTCTTGCCGCTTGCCACCTCGCACCGCGACCTTGCGGCAGATCGAGCCGATCTCGCGCTCGAGATTGCGCAGGCCCGCCTCGCGGGTGTAGGCGGCGATGATCTTCGCAGAGCCCAGGATCGGTGAAGTGCACGTTCGCTCGGTCCGATGCCGTTCTCCTCCATCTGCTTGGGGATCAGGTGGCGGCGCGCGATGTGGTTCTTCTCTTCCTGCGTGTAGCCCGACAGCCGGATGACCTCCATGCGGTCGAGGAAGGCAGGCTGGATCGGATCGAGCAGGTTGGCGGTGGTGATGAACATCACTTTCGAAAGATCGATACGCCACGCCGAGGTAGTGATCGCGGAAGGTCGAGTTCTGCTCCGGGTCGAGCACCTCGAGCAGCGCCGATGACGGGTCGCCGCGATAGTCGGCGCCGAGCTTGTCGATCTCGTCGAGCATGAGCACCGGGTTCGAGGTGCCGGCCTGGTGGATGCGCCTGGATGATGCGGCCGGGCAGCGCGCCGACGTAGGTCCGCCGGTGGCCGCGAATCTCGGCCTCGTCGCGCACGCCGCCCAGCGACATGCGCGCGAACTTGCGGCCCATGGCGCGGGCGATCGAGCGCCCGAGAGAGGTCTTGCCGACGCCCGGCGGGCCGACGAAGCAGAGGATCGGTCCCTCGGTGTCGCTCTTCAGCTTGCGCACGGCGAGGTACTCGAGGATGCGCTCCTTGACCTTCTCGAGATCGTAGTGGTCCTCGTCGAGGATCACGCGCGCCCGCTCGAGCTCGAGCTGATCGGTCGACTCGATCGCCCCACGGCAGGCCGGTCAGCCAGTCGAGATAGGTGCGCAGGATAGCGGTCTCGGCGGAATCGGGATGGCTGCGCTCGAGCCGCTTGAGCTGCTTGTCGACCTCCTTGCGCGCCTCCTCGGGCAGCTTCTTCTCGTCGAGCAGGCGGCGGTAGGCCGCCACTTCGTCCGATAGCTCGTCGCCCTCGCCGAGCTCCTGCTGGATCGCCTTGAGCTGCTGGCGCAGGAAATACTCGCGCTGGCTGCTGTCCATCTCGCCGCGCGCCTGGGAGGAGATCTCCTGCTGCATGGTGAGCAACTGGATCTCGCGCTGGAGCAGGTCCGATACCCGCTTGAGGCGTTCGAAGGGCTGCAGAGTCTCGAGGACTTGCTGCGCTTCCTCGACCTTGAGCTCGATGTTCGACGCCGCGAGGTCGGCGAGCCGGCCGGGATCGTCGAGATTGGTGGCGACGACCATGACCTCCGGCGAGATGCTCTTGCCGAGCTGCTGGGCGCGCTCGAGGCCTTCCTTGACGCTTCGCTGCAGCGCCTCGGACTCGAGCCCGGCGGCCGCCTTCGCCTCGGGCTCCTCGATGCGCTGGATGCGCGCCTGGAGGAAGGGCTCGGTCTGGCGAATGTGCTCGACGCGGACTCGCGCCACGCCCTGCACCAAGATGCGGATGCGGCCGTCCGGCAGCTTGAGCATGCGCATGATCAAGCCGGCGGTGCCGAGGGTATGGAGGTCTTCCGGCTTGGGCTCTTCGGTCGCCGGGTCGTGCTGGGTGAGGAGCAGGATCAGCCGGTTGTCGGCCAGCGCCTGATCCACCGCCAGCACGCTCTTGTCGCGCCCCACCGAGAGCGGCACGATGACGTAGGGAAAGATCACCGCGTCCTTGAGCGGCAGGACGGGCAACACGTCGGGCAGCTTGACGGCTTCGTCTTCGAGCGCAGCGGGCGGCGGCGTATTTTTCTTGCTCATCGTCGGTCGCCGGCCCCTGGGGGCACCGGCGAGCCGACACTACCATGCCGTTTCGGGAGGTCTAGTTCGCTGGTGCGAAGCTCGCAGTGGGGTCGTTCTGAGCCCGTTTGACGAAGGCCGCCAAGCTCTGGATGAGCGTCAGCGTGACGCTCTGAGTCTCGGCGGCTTGGCGAAAGAGCATCAGGGCCGCGATGGTCTCGCGCTGGATGTCGAGGGACTTGAAGAGCGGCAGCATCTCCATTGCCAGCCGCTTGATCTCGGCAGCGCGCGATTGCTCGACGTAGAGAGCGGCGAGCTCGAGGGAGACCAGTGCCACGTCGTACGCCATGCCCAGCTCGCAGAACTCGGCGCGCAGGCCGACGAACAGGGACTCGGCTTCCTCGTGATCCCCGACCTGTTGGCGCAGCTGGCCCTCGATCCAGTCGAGGCGCAAGCGGTTGATGCGTTCACCCGCGCCCTCATGGAGCTGGCGGACACCGTCCAGCATCCGAAGCGCCTCTTCGGTGCGCCCGCAATCGACCAGATCGGCGAGCAGGTTGTGGCGCGCGGCGAGAAGAACGCGGGGCTCGCGCGTCGCGTCCAGCATCTCCAACGCCCTCTGCTGTAGCTGAATCGACTCTTCCGGCTGCCCGGCCTTCGCCAATGCCGCGCCCTTGGCGACGAACGCCTTGGCCTGCAGGTGGCGATCGCCGACCCGCGCGTAGATGGAAATCGCCTTGTCGAACTCGCGGAACGCGACGATGAACCGGCGCTGGGCACCGTAGAGCGTGCCGCGCAAATAGGCGAGCTGAGCCTGTTCGAGCGGATCACCGCTGCCGAGCGCAAGCTCGATCGCCGCCAGCTCGAACGCCTCGTAGGAGCCGCGCAAGTCGTCGAGTGCCAGGCGCGCTTGACCGAGGCCGGCGTTGGCGCGGGCGCGGAAATCGTGGACCAGGGTCTCGCCGTAGACCTCGCCGTCGAGGCGCTGCGAAATCTCGACCGCCAACTCCGCCTGCTCGACCGCCACTCTCGGGTCGTCGTAACCCGCGTCCTTGGCCTGGGCCAACAGGGCCTCGCAGAGCCCCCAGTTGGAGAAGCGCCGGCTGTTGCGCACCAAGGTCTGGCGCCGGGCGTGGGGATGATGCATCAGCTCTCGGGTCAGCTCGACGGCGTTGGCGCGTTCGCGGCGGAGCTGAGCCTCGCTCTGCGCGACCCGGTCGAGCACGGAGGAAACATCGAGAATGCGTTGCGGCGGCGGCGCCGGCTCGGTCTGGATCTGCCAAGCGGCGAGGAAAGCCGCTCCACAATGCCGGCACTCCCTCGCGTGGGCGAAGAAAGACGCCCGCTCCCGCCGCGGCAGCGAGGGGAACCTGGCGATGACTTCAGCGGAGAGGTGGTGAGGCTGTGCCATGGGGAGGCACCTCGTCTTCCTGGTAGCCGGCTGACACGAGTTGCACGGTGAGGGCCGCGATACAGCGGTTGGTGATCTGGCGGATGCTCGACGGCCGGTAGCCCAACCGTTCCGCGATCTCGACCCCATCGCAGTCGAGACCGTAGCGAAGCTGCAAGATGGAGCGACACCGCTTCGGCAGGCGGCCGATGGCGTTGTTGAGGTCGTGGCGAACGTTGCATCCTTCCGCCGCGCCGTCGACCTCGCCCGCCAGCTCATCGAGCAGTGTCGCGTCGACCGCTTCCCACAGTTGGCGACGTCGCGAGCGCCAATAGAGGAAGCAGCGGTTGCGCAGAGTCCCGACCAGCCAGGCCTCGGGATTCTGAATAGTTTCGCGGCGTGTGATGAAAGCCAGCAGCGAGTCCTGAAGCAGGTCCTCGGCGTCTTGAACTGGGATGTGGAAACGGGAAAAAACTCTCCCTACTTGAGTCTCGATCGACTCAAGCAGGTGACGAAGAGCCTCGTGCTGCTCAGGCTGCGCCAGCATCGCGTGGGACTCGGACCCCGAGAGTAACACCCTCCAGGTCAAGAGTCCACACGCTGCGCGGGCTGCCCCTCTCGGGTTGGGCCCGGAAGCGTGCTGCCCCGTCTACGGGTTGATCCGGGCGCCCTCGTTGGCGGTCACGTTGGTCAAGGTCGGCCGCGGTTTCAGAACCTTGATGACCCAGGTGACCACCCTCCATTGCACCCCGCCGAACGCATCCTCGAGCCCGAGCGTCCACGGCCGGGCGGCCGCCGGGGCGGGCGTCGCGGCGAGGAGGAGCGCGAAGAGCACGAAAGCGGCGGCGGTGCGTCTGAATTGCAGCATAGTTCCCTCTCTCTCCACCGACGACCTGCCCGCCAGCGTGGCGGGCATGGTGTCGGGTCTCATCTATTTAGTTGCCGCAGCCCCCCCGAAACGTGACAACGAAAAAAAATCTCTTGGCTTGTCACGCTTGACCCCCCCGGCGGATACAGAAGTAGTAGAGGGGTTTCTGCCGTCCATTTTTGGTAGGGAAAAGGGGTACGGGTGGGAGAGATGACGTTTCACGAGCCGGGACCGGACGACCTCGGGCAGGCCGAAGGTGCGTCGAGGCCGGTCCTGTTCGTGGGTTTGGAGACATTGGGGCTCCGGCTCGAGAGCTGGTTAGCGCGGCGGCCGCTCGACGGCTCGGCGCTGGTCAAAGTGCCGACGGCCTCGAGCGCCCTGGATCTGGTCGGGGAGCGCGAATTCGAGGTGCTCCTGGTGGACGGTCGCCTGGGCGAGACCGCGCTCCTCCAGATCCTGCGCCACCTGCAGGCGTGGAACGATCCTACTCCCGTCGTCCTCCTAGCGGGGCCGGATGAGCTCGATCTGGCCGCCCGCGGCATGCAGGAGGGGGCCTCGGACCTGTTGCTGCGGGGTTCGCTCGATGCCGATTCACTGGCGCGTGCCCTGCGCTACGCGGCGGGCGTGCGACGGGCGGCGGTGCGCGCCCGGCAGATCGAGGGCGTCAATCGGGAATTGCGCCTCCTGCTCGGGGCCTTCCTCGGGATGACCGAGGATGCCCTGGTGGCGGTTCGGGGTGGAGACTTGCGGGTGGTGTATGCCAGCGGTGCCGCGGCTCGGCTGTTCGGCGGCCGTTCCGAGGCCGTGGTCGGACAGCAGCTCGAGGCCCTGATCCACCCGGGCGCCGATGAGAAAGAGGGCTATGCCGCGGTGGCGCGGTTGCTGCGCTCCGGTGAGCCGGCCTCCGGGTGCCGGGTTGCTCTGCGCACCCCCCAGGGAAAACTAGCGGCCCTCCTGTCGTCGCGCCCGGTCTACACCGGCAGCGCGCTCGAACCGGAGTTGGTGGCGATCCGCATCGTGTCGTCCGAACGGGTGCCGGACCGCCGCGCCGCGCCGCGCGAGCTGCAGGAGGCCTGCAACGACGGGCTGCTCGATAGCCTGGCTTCGGTCCTGTCCTACAGCAGTGCCCTGGTGCTGAGCTTGTCGGCGTCGGACCGGCGGCGAGAGATGGTGGTGGGTGTGCGCAACGCCGCCGAACGGGCGATCGCACTGACCCGGGTCCTGCGCGGCACCGCTGAAATCGACTAGTCGCTCTCGATCTTTACCCGCTGGCTGGCGCGGCGTCGATCGTTGACCTTGGGCAGCGAGATCAAGAGCAGACCGTCGCGGAGCTCGGCGGTGGCGCGATGGGTGTTGACCGGAGTCTCGATACGCAACTGACGCTCGAAGCGTCCGCGCCCGGTCTCGACGCACTGGAAGCGAGCCCGGCGCGGGTTGGTCTGCAGGGTGTTCTTGCGTCCCCGCAGGGTCAGCAGGTTGCCCGCCACCTCGACCTCGACCTGCGCCGGATCGACGCCCGGTAGGTCCGCCAGCACGTGGATGGCCTCCTCGGTCTCATAGACGTCGATTGCCGGCTGCCAGTCGGCCGCGTCGAGCGCCTCGGTGGCCTGGCCGATCTCCTGGAAGAGCTGGTCGATCTCGCGCTGCAGGCGCGAAGCAAGGAGGAGAGTGGTGTAGCGCCGCGCCATCGCTCAGCCCTGTTTCTGCAGCAGCGTCTTGAGCTCGTCCATGAAGGCGTCGATGTCCTCGAACTTGCGGTACACCGAGGCGAAACGGACGTAGGCCACCTGATCCAGCTCGCGCAGGCGCTCCATGACGAAGGCGCCGATCTCGGTGGTGGAAATCTCGCGATCCTCGCGGTCGTGGAGCCGGCCCTCGACCTCCTCGACGATGGCCTCGAGCTTGGCGGTCGGCACCGGTCGTTTCTCGCAGGCCTTGCGCAGGCCGGAGAGCAGCTTCTTGCGGTCGAACTCCTGCCGGCTGCCGTCCGACTTGACGACCATGTAGGGGATGTCTTCGATCTGCTCGTAGGAAGTGAAGCGCCGTCCGCAGGACAGGCACTCGCGCCGGCGGCGGATGGTGAGATGGTCGCGGCTCTCGCGCGAGTCCACCACGCGGTCCTTGCTCGCCGAGCAGAAGGGGCAGCGCATGGGCGGAGCTTGCGGGGTCGGCGGCTACTCTTTGGCGTTGAGCGCGATGTTGAGCCGGACCAGGACCTTCTTGAGGTCCGCCAGGCTGTCGAGGTCGACGTGCAAGTCGCGAATCGCGTCCACCACGCGCCGCTCGCCGTCCTCGACCTGCAGATTCAGCGTGAAGCGGCGGGCGCGCGCGAAATCGGACTGCTTGAGGGTCAGCTGCACGTCGCGCGACATTTCCTTCAGGCCGTTGCCCGCGATGTGCGAGCGCACCGGCGGCGCCGCCGGGCGCAGCGTCTGCCGGCGGATTTTCTCCAGCTCGCGCAGGACGTCGACCTGGGTGCGACCCTTGGCCTCGGCCGCGGCTGGCGCGGCGACCGGCGCGGCGCGCTGAGCCGGTGGCGGCGCTGGCGGGGCAGGAGGCGCGGACGCCGGCGCGGCGACCGCTGCCGCGGGACGGGCCAGGGGTGGCGGCGGCGGGGCGGGGGCGGCGGGCCGCGGCGCGGGCGCCTCGGTCTTGGTCAGCCGCTTCTTGAGCGACATCAGGGTCAGCTTCGAGATTCCCTTGAGGGTCTCGAACACCCCCTGGCCGCCGATCGCGGAAGCCTCGTAGAACTCGCCAGCCGTTTCGATTGAGCCCTCGGTTCATCTCGTCGACGGGCAGCCACGTCCGGGAGGTCGCGCTTGTTGTACTGCAGGACGAGCGGGATGCTCTCGATCGACAGGCCCATCTCGGCCAGGTTCTCGTCCAGGTTGCGGAGCGAGTCGATGTTCGCTCTGCAGCATCGGGCGCTGAGAGTCGGCGACGAAGACGACGCCGTCGACGCCCTTCAGCACCAGCTTGCGGGTGGTGTTGTAGAAGACCTGGCCGGGGACGGTGTAGAGCTGGATGCGGGTCTTGAAGCCGGCGATGGAGCCGACGTCGATGGGCAGCAGGTCGAAGAAGAGCGTGCGGTCGGTCTCGGTCTCGAGCGAGACCATCTCGCCGCGGGAGTCCGTCGAGGTGTGGCCGTAGATGTAGTGGAGGTTGGTGGTCTTGCCGCACAGGCCGGGGCCGTAGTAGACGACCTTGGCCGCCATCTGCATGGTGCTGTAGTTGAAGAAGACCATGTCCTGAGCAGTCCTGATTCGGGGATCGCAGGATAGCACCCGCTGCGAACAAGGGTCAAGGAATGCACCGTTTGCGAAACTCCTCGCGCAGAAGCGCTTTGCGCTCTCGTCCAACGGCTCGAGCCGCTCGATCTGACGACAGGGTCTCGCGGCCGAGGCGTGCGACCAGGGGCGCGAGCTCGGCGTCGAGGCGGCGAAGATCGTCGAGCTGCCGAGCGAGCAGCGTCGCGATCGCCCTCGCGCCACCGGGCCGGTGATGGCGGCCGCCGGATCGGAACCTGGAGGGATGGCGGCGATGGCGCCGCGCGGCAAGCTGCCGATAGCCGCTCGCCGACGCCTCCGGCGAGCCCCAGTCGCAAGGCGATCGAGTTCGCCGCCGGCCAGCAGCGTGACGACTCCGCCGGCAGCCAGGCGTTGCCGCGAAGTGGTAGAGGCGCCGCGAATCGGGTGGCACCTCGCCGGCGCGGCCGTGCCAGGCTTCGACGAGGCGCCGGGCGAGGGCGAGAGCGGCGGGATCGCCGTCGATGGCGAAGAAGGTGTCGGGGACTGGGCTCGGGTTGCGGCGTGGGAAAGGCGCGGAGCGGATGCAGCGAGCCGATCGCCGTCCCGCCGCGCGCGGAGCGCGGCGAGGGCCGAAGCATCGCGGCTGCCGGCGGTGTGCCAGGCGACGCGGCCTGCGGCCGGCGGGCGAGGGTCGCGGCCACCGCCTCCAGGGAGCGCGTCCGGCACCGCCACGAGGAGGAGATTCTGCCGCGCGCTCGAAACGTTCTCTACCTCGACGGCGATCGCGCCGAGCTCCGCGGCCAAACGCGAGGCGCGACCGCTAGCCGAGGTTCCCGCGATTTCGAAGGGTCGCGCACCGCAATCTGCCGCCCAGACGGGCGAGCGAAGCGCCCACGCGTCCGGGCCCCACCAGCGAGAAGCTCAGGTCGTCCAGAACGCGCGAGTTCACTGCGCTACAATACGAAGCGGCGCCGAAGCGGCGGCAACGGCGAGTCTTGAAAGGCTTGCCTTTCAGATACTCCTAGATGACAATAACGACCCATCCACCAGCCACCTGTCGGAACGCGACCGCGAGATCCTGCGCGACGTCATCCTGGGCTTACATCCTGACCGGCGAGCCGGTGAGCTCGCGAGCCGTGGCCAAGCTGCGGCGGCACGGGCTGTCGGCGGCCACCATCCGCAACGTCATGGCCGACCTCGAGGAGCTGGGGCTACTCGCCCAGCCCCACACCTCGGCCGGCCGGGTGCCGACCGGCGTCCGGCTACCACCTGTTCATCGAGACTCTGATGGAGGCGCGCGAGCTGCCGGCCGAGCGAGCGCCGCTACATCGACGAGACGCTGAAGACGATGGCCGTCCGACGCCGACGAGCTGGTCGGCGCGGCCACTCATCTGCTGTCCGAGCTCTCGGGCCAGGTCGGCGGTGGTGCTGACCCCGGCGATCGGCGAGACGGTGCTCAAGGCCGTCGACTTCGTGCCGCTTGCCGGACGAAGCGCCTGCTGTGCGTCGTGGTCTCGGACGAGCGGCTTCGTCGACAACAAGGTCGATCGAGCGTCGAGGAGCCGGTGCCGCGCGAAGAGCTGGTGCGGATCTCCAACTACCTGACCGAGAACTTCGCCGGCCTGACGCTGCGCGAGATCCGCGACCGCCTGCTGCGCATGATGGCCGAGGAGCGCGCCCAGATGGACCGCCTGCTCGTCACGCGCCATCGACGCTCGGCCGCAAGGGGCTCGGCATCGACGGCAGCGCCGGGCGTGCGTGGTCGACGGCACCGCGGCGCTGCTCGCCCAGCCCGAGCTGGCCAGACGTCGAGCGCGTGCGCCGCCTGCTCGACGCCTTCGACGACAAGGCGCGCCTGGTGCAGCATGCTCGAACCAGTGCCTCGACGGGCGGCGGCGTGCGGGTGTTCATCGGCGAGGACAGCGACCTGACCTCGCGAGCTCGACTTCAGCCTGGTGGCGACGACCTACGGCAGCGGGCGAGCGCCCGCTCGGCACGCTGGGGATCTTCGGGCCGTCGCGCATGGAGTATCACGCGGATCATCCCGCTGGTGGACTATCTCGGACGAGACGCTGGGCCGGGCGCTCGGCCGCGAGTCGCGAGCCGAACGAGGTTCGATGACCGATGACAGAGACCGAGCACCGACGACGACTGCGCGAGGACAGGCGAGCTCGAGCTCGACGTCGACGGGCGAGACGACGATGGACCTCGACGCAGGCGACGCGCGACGCCCTGGCGGCGGTCGAAGACGCGAACGACCGGGCGTGGAGCGGTCGGCGCCGCGAGCGACTGGCGCCGAGGTCGCGCGGCTGCGAGCGCGAGATCGCCGACCTGCGCGACCGCTCGATGCGCACCCTGGCCGACTTCGACAACTTCCGCAAGCGCGCCGAGCGCGAGCGCCAGGAGACTCGCCGCTACGCCGCTCGCCGAGCCGCTGCGCGACTGCTCGGCGGTGGTCGACAACCTCGAGCTGGCGCTCGCCGCCGGCGGCGCGGCCGACGACCTCAAGCGCGGCGTCGAGATGATCCTCCGGCAGATTCGCAGGACCTGCTGCGGCGCCACGGCGTGCACGAGGTCGCGGCGCTCGGCGAGCGCTTCGACCCGGCCCTCCACGAGGCGGTGCGCGCGAGGAGGACCCGGCGGTCGACCGTCGCCCACCGTGGTCGGGGAGCTGCGGCGCGGCTACATGCTGCACGACCGCCTGCTCCGGCCGGCGATGGTGCGGGTGGCGGTGCCGCCGGACGGCGGCGGCCGAGTCGGCAGAGCCGGCCTGAGCCCGGGTCCGGCTATCGTATACTGTGACCTCGATCGCGTCGCGAGCGAGGAGGCTGCGTGAGCAAGATCATCGGCATCGACCTGGGCACGACCAACAGCTGCGTGGCGGTCGTCGAGGCGACGGCGCCGCGCGTGCTGCCGAACCGCGAGGGCAGCCGCACCACGCCTCGATCGTCGCCTTCACCGAGGAGGGCGACCGGCTGGTCGGCCAGATCGCCAAGCGCCAGGCGATCACCAATCCCGCAGAACACGGTCTTCGCGGTCAAGCGCCTGATCGGCCGCAAGTTCACGACGATCCCGACAGGTCGCAGCGCGCCCGCAGCGTGCTGCCCTACACCCTGGTCGAGGCGCCCAACGGCGACGTCAAGGTCGAGATCCGCGACCGCGCAGCTACAGCCCGGAGGAGATCTCGGCCTTCAGTCCTGCGCGAGATCAAGGAGTTCGCCGAGGAGGCCCTGGGCGAGCCGGTCGACCGAGGCGATCATCACCGTCCCGGCCTACTTCAACGACTCGCAGCGCCAGGCCACCAAGGACGCGGGCCGGATCGCCGGCCTCGAGGTGCTGCGCATCATCAACGAGCCCACCGCCGCGGCGCTCGCCTACGGCCTCGACCGAGCGACCAGGGCAGCAAGACCATCGCCGTCTACGACCTCGGCGGCGGCACCTTCGACATCTCGATCCTCGAGCTCTCGGAGGGGATCTTCGAGGTGCGCTCGACCTCGGGCGACACCTACCTCGGCGGCGAGGACTTCGACCAGCGGATCATGGACTGGCTGATCGACGAGTTCCAGCAGGAGACCGGCATCGACCTGCGCGGCGACCGCATGGCGCTGCAGCGCCTCAAGGAGGCGGCCGAGCGCGCCAAGTGCGAGCTCTCGAGCGCCGACGAGGCGCCGATCAACCTGCCCTTCATCTCCGCCGACGACAGCGGCCCGCGCCACCTGGCGCGCACGCTCACCCGCGAGCAGCTTCGAGGAGCTGGTGCAGCGAGCTGGTCGAGCGCACCGAGGGGCCGTGCCAGGACGCGCTCAAGCAGGCGGGCCTGCGCGCCGACCAGATCGACGAGGTGCTGCTGGTCGGCGGCCAGACGCGCACGCCGCATGGTCGCGCAGACGGTCGAGCAGCATCTTCGGCACGCACGCCGAACCGCGAGATCAACCCGGACGAGGTGGTGGCCATCGGCGCCGCCGATCCAGGGCGGCATCCTGCGCGGCGACATCAAGGACCTGGTGCTGCTCGACGTCACGCCGCTGTCGCTCGGCGTCGAGACCCACGGCGGCCTGTTCACCCGGCTGATCGAGCGCAACTCGACGATCCCGACCAAGAACACCCAGATCTTCACCACCGTGGTCGACAACCAGGACACCGTCGAGGTCCACGTCCTCCAGGGCGAGCGCGAGATCGCGGCGGAGAACAAGTCGCTCGGCCGCTTCGAGCTGGTGGGCATCCCGCCGGCGCCGCGCGGCGTGCCGCAGATCGAGGTGACGTTCGCCATCGACTCGAACGGCATCGTCAACGTCTCGGCGCGCGACATGGCCACCAACCAGTCGCAGAGCATCCAGATCACACCCCGCCGGCGGCCTGTCGCGAGGAGGAGGTCGAGCGGCTGGTCGACGAGGCCGAGCGCAGCAGCCGCAGGCCGACGTCCAGAAGCGCGAGCTGCGGCGCTGAAGAACCGGCTCGAGGGCCTGATCTACACCAACGAGCGGGTCTTCGAGCAGTTCCGGCGACATGATCGCCGAGGCGGAATGCGAAGAGGATCCACGAGACGTCTGCTCAAGGCCCGGATGGCGCTCGGCCGCGGACAAGCGCGCCGGATCTGGAGGCCGCGATGTTCGACCTGAACGGCGATCTCGCGCACGCTCTCCGAGGTGATGCTCGTCGAAGGCGCGGCGGCCGCCGGACGCCGCGGCAAGCGAAGTCTGAGCGACGCATGGCCGCACCGCAAAGCGCGACTACTACGAGGTGCTGGGCGTCGCGCGCGAGCGCCGAGCCAGCAGGAGATCAAGGCGGCCTACCGCAAGCTCGCGGTCAGAATACCACCCGGACCGCAACCCGGGCGACCGCGAGGCCGAGGAGAGTTCAAGGAGGCGGCCGAGGCCTACGCGGTGCTCTCGGACGCCGACAAGCGCGCGCGCTACGACCGCTTCGGCCACCAGGGCGTGGGCGGCGCCGGCGGCTTCGGCGGCTTCGACCCCACGATCTTCGCCGACTTCTCCGACATCCTCGGCGACCTCTTCGGCTTCGGCGGCGGCGGCGGGCGGCGCCGGCGGCGGCGCGCGGCATGAGCCGCGGCGCCGACCTGCGCTACGACCTCGACGCTGACCTTCGAGGAGGCGGCCTTCGGGCACGGAGACGCACGCTCGCGATCCCGCGCCTCGAGACCTGCGACGACGTGCAACGGCACCGGCAGCGAGGGCGG
The DNA here is from genome assembly GCA_963821905.1 of Thermoanaerobaculia bacterium. Lineage (GTDB taxonomy): Bacteria > Acidobacteriota > Thermoanaerobaculia > Multivoradales > JAGPDF01 > CAWGFP01. Next base: position 70,104 of record CAWGFP010000005.1, read on the forward strand.
CACGGCGCCGGTCGCCTGCACCGCCTGCGGCGGCCGCGGCCAGGTGCGCTTCACCCAGGGCTTCTTCACCGTCGCCCGCACCTGCCCGCAGTGCCGGCGGCGAGGGCCAGGTGGTCGCCGATCCCTGCACCGAGTGCCGCGGCGAGGGCCGGGTCGAGCGCGAGCGCATCGCTCGAGGTCAAGATCCCGGCGGGCGTCGACACCGGCGCGCGCCTGCGGCTGGCCGGCGAGGGCGAGCACGGCCGGCGCGGCGGTCCGGCGGGCGATCTCTACGTCGTCATCACGGTCGGCACCGCACGCCGAGTTCGAGCGCGAAGGCGCGCACGTGCACAGTGTCCTGGCGGTGAGCTATCCCGAGGCGGTGCTCGGCGCCAAGATCGAGGTCGAGACGATCCAGGGCGCCGAAACCGTCGACGTGCCACCCGGCACGCAGCACGGCGCGCAGCTGCGCCTGCGCGGCAAGGGCGTTCAGCGCCTGGGAGCGCGCGGTCTCGGCGACCATGTTCTGCACGTGGCGTTGCGCGTCCCCGATACGAAGGACTTGTCGGCCGACGAGATCTCGCTCCTCCAGAAGCTCGCGGAGTCTCAGGGCTCGAAAGTGCGGGAGCGCACGGTGCTCGACAAGGTAAAGGATCTTTTCGGGTAGGAATCCCCCGGACCGGGGAGGGCGGGTGGCTCCGACCTACTTCCTGGCACGACTCCTCTTCCTGCGCGGCCTCGGCGTCGTCGGCTGTGCCGCCTTCCTTTCTCTTTCCGGCCAGATCCTAGGCCTGATCGGCTCGCGCGGCATTCTGCCGCTCTCCGAATATCTCGAGCTGGCTCGCCAGAGCCTCGGCCAGGGCGCGCTCTGGCAGTTGCCGACGCTGTTCTGGCTCTCGGCGAGCGATGGCGCGATCCTCGGCGTGACGATTGCCGGTCTCGTCGTCGCCGTGCTGTTGACGGCGGGGTTGCTCGAAGGTCCGGCGATCGCGGCGGTGTGGGTCTGCTATCTCTCACTCACGATTGCAGGTCAGACCTTCCTCGGCTTTCAGTGGGACTCGCTATTCCTCGAAAGCCTCCTGATGGGGGCCTTCTGGGCGTCGTGGTCGTGGCGGCCCGGCGCCGATCGTGACCACGCGGCCGGGCGTTGGCTGGTGTGGTTGCTGGTCGCGAAACTGATGTTCCTCTCGGGCGCCACCAAACTGCTCTCGGGCGACGTAACCTGGCGCGACCTCTCGGCGCTCACCTTTCACTACTTGACCCAACCATTGCCGAGCTGGATCAGTTGGTGGACGTACCGTCTGCCCGGGGCGCTCCATCGCGCCTCGGTGGTGGCGATGCTGGCGATGGAGATCACGCTGCCGCTTCTGCTGCTCCTGCCGTGGAAGGCACGCCTGGCGCGCCGCCTCGCTGCAGCCGGGTTCATCGCGCTGCAGTTGGTCATCGCCTGGACGGGGAACTATGGATTCTTCAACGTGCTCTCGATCGTGCTCGCCTGCTCGCTGGTCGACGACGACCTCTGGCGACGCTGGCTGCCGTTGAGACGTTCGGAACTCGACAACGCCCCGCGATCGGCGTTCCGCGGTCGTTGGATCCGGGCGCCGTTGGCCGGCGTTCTCGCAGTCTTGTCGATCCTTGCGCTGGCCGCCGAGCTGCAGCGCACGGCCGGCCGCGAACCGCCGCCATGGCAGAGCGCCGCGCTCCAGGCGATCGCGCCAGTTCGGTCGATCAACGGCTACGGCCTTTTTCGGGTGATGACGACCGAGAGGCCCGAGATCGCGGTCGAAGTCAGCGACGACGGTCTCGAGTGGCGCGAGCTCGCGTTTCGCTACAAGCCGGGCGACCCTGCCCGCCGGCCGCGAATCGTCCCCTTCCACATGCCCCGCCTGGACTGGCAGATGTGGTTCGCAGCGCTCAGCCCCCGGCGCGCCCAGGGCTGGCTGGTGCCGTTCCTCGAGCGCCTGCTGCAGGGCGAGCCGTCGGTGTGGTCGCTGCTTGCCGAGCCGCGGCCTGCCTCGCCTCCCCGCATGGTGCGGATGCGGATCGCGCAGTACCGGTTCACCACCGGCGACGAGCGCGCTGGCGGACGGGGCTGGTGGGTGCGCGAGCCGGGCGCGCCGCTCGGCCCCGAGCTGGTTCTCGGCTCGGACGGCCGCATCGCTCCCGCCTCGCGTTGAGCCGCCGGCTGCGGCATGCCAAGCTAGTCGGCGTGACTCACCGAGTCGTTTTCCGCATCGCGCGCGAGCTCGAGGACGAACTGGCCGCGCATCTCTGGCAGGCCGACACGCTCGGCACCGAGACTGCTGCGGACGGAAAAGCTCACTGGCGAGTGACGGCGTTCTTCGAGCGCGAGCCGGCCGGGCTGGACGGATTCGAGATCGTCGAGCGCGGCGAGACGCCGGCCGAGGACTGGCTGCGGCGCTGGCGCGAAAGTGCGCAGCCGCTCGAGGTCGGCAATCGTTTCCTGCTCGACCCGCGCGAGATCGATCAGCCGGCTCCCGACGCGGGCAGCCGCATCCTGTTGCGAGTGCCGGCCCGCGCTGCGTTCGGCACCGGCAGTCACGAGTCGACGCGGTTGGTGCTCGAGATGATGGAGGGCGTCGACTTCAAGCGGCGCAATGTTCTGGACGTTGGCACCGGTACGGGCGTGCTGGCGCTCGCGGCGATGACGCTCGGCGCGCGCCGGGCGGTGGCCTTCGACGTCGATCTGGTGTCGCCGATCCTGGCGGCGCAGAATTCCGCCCTCAATCGGTTGGAAGTAGGTTTCTTCGCCGGCGGGATCGAGGCCTTGGCCGCGCCCGCGACATTCGACGTTGCGCTCGTCAATGTCATTCCGGAAGAGATTCGGGGCGGGCTGGCGCCGCTCCGCGCACTTCTGAAGCCCGGCGGCGCTGCGGTTTTTTCCGGAATCCTGCGCGAGCGCGGGCGCTCGGCGCTCGCCGTCCTGCGCCGCTCGGGTTTTCGTCGCCAACGTTCTCGCCGCGCGGGCGACTGGGTCGCCTACCTCTGCGAGGCGGTCGCATGATCACTCTCTTGGTGAGTCCCGGCGAGTTCGAGCAAGAAACGATTCAGGTAGGGGATGAGCGCTACCGGCACCTCTTCCGTGCTCGCCGCACCGCGGTTGGCGAGCGACTGCGAGTGGTGGACGGTGCGGGGCGGGCCCGCTGGGCCGAAGTGACCGCTGTCGATCGTTCCGCCGGCCACCTGCGCACCGGCGAGCCGACCACGACGAACGAGCCGCCGCTTCACCTGGAGCTTTTTTGCGCGATGCCGAAGCCCGAGCGGGCGTCGTGGCTGGTCGAGAAAGTGACCGAGATCGGTGTCTCGGCGATCCGCTTCGTTGCCAGCGAGCGCGCGCCGCGCGAGCTCGGCGACAGTGCCGTCTCCAGGCTGCGGCGAGTGGCGGCCTCGGCGGTGGAGCAGTGTCATCGCGCCAGGCTGCCGGAGATCAGCGGAGTCCACGATTGGCCTGCGCTTCGGGAGATGTCCGAACCGCACCTACTGAAGGTTGCTCTCGACGCAACCGGCTCGGCCGAAACTCCCGCGCTGGGCGCCAGCGTCGGCAGCGCGGCGCTGCTGGTGGGGCCCGAGGGCGGCTGGACTCCAAGCGAGCTGGCGGAGCTCGATACGCAGGGCTGGCTGCGGTATCGACTGGGAGCCCGCACCCTGCGCACCGAAACCGCGGCGATCGCCGGCGCCGTTCTGATCCTTGCCGGCCGAGACTAGCCGCTTGCGGCTCAATCCGGCCAATGCAGCCCGAGCGCCTTGGCGAGGAAGACGGCGAGCTGGCCGCGGGTCACTGGGTGGTCGGGGCAGAAGTTGGGCTCGTCGTCGCAGCCGGCGGTGACGCCCGCCGCTGCGAGTGCTTCGATCGCCTGGAAGGAGGGATTGCCCGGCTCCACGTCGGCAAAGGTGGAACTTGCCGGGGCGTCGGAGACCGTGCGGTGCCAGGTGACTTCGCAGCCGCGAAAGCCGTCCGACGGGTCGCTGTGATTGAGCAGGATGAAGGAGTAACGATGGTTCGTGTCGCTCGGGTGATAGCGAACGAGGGTGTCGGCGCTTGGCGAGATCGCTACTTCCGGCTCGTGGTACCCAATGGCCTGAGGGCAGGTGACGGGGTTCATGATGATGGCGTCTTGAGTCTTGGTGATCAGGTCGAAGTCGTAGACGGCAACGCGCGCTTGCGGCCTGGTGGCGTCGCCGTTGCTGTAGTAGTAGCACCGCAGGCCATCGAGCTGGGCGCCGGCCGGCAGCCGCAGCGGGCCTCGCCAGACCCCCGTCGAGACGCTCGGCGCCATGTACTGGACGTTCCCGGCCAGCGTGCTCATGTACCCGTCGCTGCCGTGGACGAACTCCCAGGCGCTGACCCAGAGTGTTTGGGTCCCGCCGCCGAAGGCTTCCTGCGCAGTCGCGGACCGCAGGCCGCAGATCGAGAGGGCTGCGAACGCGAGGGCCCTGATCCCGAGTCTGATTTCGGTCTTCATTGGCGAGGGCCTCCGTCGAGTGACCACCTGCCTTGGAACACGCCAACCGCGAGGAGTTGGGGACAGCCGTCGACACCCAGGGTGTTTGACACCCGCCACCCTCGCCGACGGCTGGGAAGCGGTGATGGCCTGTGAGCCGTGTCGTGGACTCAGAAGCAGCCGGTGGTTGCCGGTACGTTGAGGTTCTCGCTGTAGTTGAGCGCGCAGCGCACGGTGCCACCGTTCTCGTCGACGGCGGCGCCGGCGAGCTGCGATGTCGCGACGTCGATGGTGCAGTCGGGGGCGCCGAACACGGTGCCGTTGGGTCCGATCAGGCGCGAGTTGTGAATCGAAGCGGTGCCGTCCGTGCAGTAGAAGCCGTAGCGCCAACCTCCGGATCCGCTCTCGAGGTGGCCGTTCTCGATCGTCAGGACGGCGGCGGACTGCAGCCGGGCGCCGGCCGAGATGTCGGTGGATTGGAAGCCGTTGCCTATGGCCACGAATTCACGCGCTTCCACTTCGGCGCTGGCCCCGGAGACCATCAGCCCAGCATTGCGATCGGCGTCTCTGCCCTGTAGCAGCCCGCCTTCGATGGTGGCGTTGGCGCTCACTACGTTGACTCCGTGGGCGTCCGTGCCGTTGTCGCCGAACGCCCGCACCCGGAGCAATCTGGCAAAGGTGGTGCTGCCGCCCACGAAGATGCCGTCGTTGGAGTTGGGCGCGCTATTGGCTCTGGCTTCGCTGTCTTCGATGGTGCAGTCGTCCAGGCAGCGAATACCGATACTGGTCGTGAGACCGCTATAGCCCAGCGCCTCGACGAAGCGCACGGTGCCGCTGCTGCCGGCCGGAAAGTCGATGCCGATCGCCTGCGTGGCTGGCGGGTTGAGGTTCTCCACCGTCAGCGACTCGATGAGCGTCCCGGCGGCCCCCTGGATGGCTCCTCCGGACACCCGGCCGGTGATCATGGTGTGGCCGCGGCCGGCGCCCCGCAGGGTCACATAGGGAGGCATGAACAGCTTCTGGTCGTCGAGGTCGTACTCACCGGGCTCGACGATCACGAGGTAGGGGTTGGAGGAGGACGAGTCGGGGATCGAGTGGACCATCGAGGCCAGCCGCACGCCGGCCGCCAGCGGATTTCCAGGGACCGGGCTGACGATCCGAGTGCGTACGTACATCCCGCGCCACGTCTCCCAACCGCCGGAGCCGCGCATCGCCTTTTCGAGCAACATCGCCAGCTGCTTGCGGGTCACCGGCTCGTCGGGGCAGAACAAGCCGTCGCTGCAGCCCTCGGAGATCTGGTCGTTCCTGAGCTGCTGGATCCAGGGGCAGTACGGATGGTTGGTCGGGATGTCGGCGAAGGGCGGGTTGGAGCAGGCCGCAGGTGTGTAGACAACGGGAGCGGCGATCGATTCCTGGGCCCGTGCGGGCGCCGCGATCACGAGGAAGAGCAAGCCGATAACGACTGCGGATCTCATGGCGAGGACCTCCTGGTCGCGAGCGACACCTTGCTTGAATCCACGCCGTTTCGGGCGAGAGCGGGACAGCTTCCGACCGTGCTTTTGGAGTTCAGTTCGGCCAATACAGCCCGAGTGAGGGGCGGGTCGGGGCAGGGCAGTAGTTGCCCTCCGGTACGTCGGCGGCCAGTACAGCTCAGAAGCAGCCGGTGGTCGCCGGCACGTTGAGGTTCTCGCTGTAGTTGAGCGCGCAGCGCACGGTGCCGCCTCCGTCGTTGACCGCGCTGCCGGCGAGCTGTGAGCCCGCCACATCGATCGTGCAGCTTGCGGTGCCCAGCACGGTGCCGTTGGGTCCGACGAGGCGCGAGTGATGGACCGTCACTTCACCGTCGAGGCACCAGAGGGCGTAGCGGGTGCCGCCGGCGCCGCTTTCGAGGTGACTGTTCTCGACCGTGACGACCGCTCCGTTGGTCACCCGCAGGCCGGCCGAAACATCTGATGAGGCGGCTCCGTCGGCGTCCGCGGTCACGTTCCGCACCACAGCGGAGACTGCGCTGCCGCTGAGCAATAGCCCCCAGTTGTTGGCGGCCGTGGAAGCCCGCGCAGTGCCGCCCTCGATGGTGACGTTGGCGCTGCTGACGTGGATGCCGTAGGCGAAGTCACCCGTCGTGCCGACTGCCTTGACGTTCCGCAGCACGGCGTTGGTGGCCGAGTTCACAATGTAGATACCGGCGTTGACGGCACCACCGCCGTCGCCCTCGGCGTCCGTATCCTCGATCGTGCAGTCGTCCTGGCAGCGAATGCCGAGGCCGACCGAGATGCCGTTGAAGCCCTCGGCCGAAACGCCGCGGACCGTGCCGCCATCCGGCAGGTCGATAGCGATGGCGTCGAGCGCCGAGGGATTCACGTTCTCGACCCGCAGGTGCTCGATCACCGTCCCCGCGGCACCCAGGATCGCCTCGCCGCCATCCGCTCCGGTATGGATCTCGGTGCGCTCGCGGCCCGACCCGCGCAGGGTGGTGTGGGTTGGCATGACGATCTGTTCATCGTCGAGGTCGTAGGTGCCGGGCTCGACCACCACGAGATACGGGTTGGACACCGAGGAATCGGTGATCGAGGCCATGACCGCCAGCAGTCGAACACCGCTTGCCAATTCGTTTCCCGGAACCGGGCTGACGATCAGCGTGCGCACGAAGATCCCGCGCCAGGCGTCCCAGGTTGCCGTCCCCCGCATCGCCCTCTCGATCAACATCGCGATCTGTGCCCGTGTGACCGGCTGATCCGGACAGAACTTACCGCCGCCACAGCCGTCGGAAATCTGGTCGGCCTCGAGCCGTTGAATCCACGGGCAGAACGGATGCGATGCGGGCACGTCTGCGAATGGCGCGCTCGAACAGGCCGCTGGCGAGAACAGCACCGCATCCGCCAACGGTGCCGCCGCCTTCAGCGGCGCGGCCGCGACGGTGAGCGTGAGGACGATGACCATTCCAGGCTTCATGGCGAGTGCCTCCTGCCTGGATTCACGCCGTCCACCCTCTGCCGGGGACAAGTTCCCCGCTGATACGGCTCCTCCATCCCGTCAGAAACAGCCGGTCGTCGCCGGCACGTTCAAGTTCTCGCTGTAGTTGAGCGCGCAGCGCACCGTGCCGCCGTTTTCGTCGACGGCGAGACCCGCAAGCTGCGAGCCGGCGACGTCTATCGAGCAGTCGGTGTGGCCGAGCACCGTGGCGTCGGCTCCCACTAGGCGCGAGTGGTATACGTCGACGGTGCCGCCCTGGCAATGGAGCCCGTAGCGGCTGCCGAGGAACGCGCTCGCCAGCACGCCGTTCTGGATCGTCATCGTCGCGCCGGACTGCACCCTGACGCCCGCGGAGCTGTCATCCGCCTCGGCGCCGCCGGCGTCGGCCTCGAAGTCGCGTGCCGTGACCGCGGCGGCGGAGGCGTGGAGCGCCGCGTTGACGTCGCCGCTCTTGGCATCCAACAGACCGCCCTCGAGCCGCAGGGTGCCGTCCTCCACGCTGACCCCGTAGGCGTTGAAGCCTCCGGTGCCAGCGGCGGTGACGCGGCGCAGCACGGCGTCGGTCTCCGCGCCGGTGATCCGGATCCCGTAGTTGGAGCTCGGACCGGAAACGGCCCGGGCCTCGCTGTCCTCGATCACGCAATCGGAGGCGCAGCGAATGCCGACGCTGGTGATGTTGCCGCTCGAGCCGAGCGCGAAAACGTTGCGCACGGTGCCGATACCCGTCCCCGGCAAGATCTCGACGCCGATCGCCTGATTCGCGGGCGGGTTGATGTTCAGGACGCTGAGCGACTCGATGACCGTGTTGCCCCCGCCGCGGATCGCACCTCCGGAGACCTGGGCGTTAATCTGGGTGTGGTTGCGGCCGGCGCCCCGCAGGGTAACGTGGTTCGGCACGACGAGCGGTTGGTCGTCGATGTCATAGGTGCCGGGCTCGACTAATACCAGATACGGAGAGGACGAGCTCGGCAGGTCGTCGGGGTCGATCGATGCGACCACGGCGAGCAGGCGCTGGCCGGCGGCTGAGGGGTTGTTGGGAACGGCGCGGACGATCAAGGTGCGTTCGAAGTTGCCGCGCCAGGGATCCCAGCCGGGCGTGCCGCGCATCGCTTTCTCGAGCAGCATCGCGAAATGCTGGCGAGTCACCGGCTCGTCCGGGCAGAACTTGCCGTCGCCGCAGCCTGCCGAGACCTGGTCGTCCTTGAGCTGTTGGATCCAGGAGCAGTAGGGATGGTTGGCCGCCACGTCGCTGAACGGCGCGCTGGAGCAGGCGGCAGGGGTGAAGAGCACGCCCCCGGCGAGCGACCGGGGCGGCGGCACTGGGGCAGCCACCACGGCGACGACGGCGGCGATGGTGAAGAGCAGGACGAGTCCGATGGCCGAGCGCATTGGCGTGGATCCTCCCGGTGGCGGAGCCACCTAACGGGATCTCGCCGTTCGGGGCGAACGGGGGACAGCCGTCGTTTGACACCCCGCCACCCCCCGGCTACCATCGGTTTCGCCTTCGCCGTGTCCGAAACCCCGCTTTACGAACAGGAGATCGCCGTGCAACAGACCTCCACTACGCACCCCTTCGCCAACGTCCGCTGGATCTGGATGAACGGCGAGCTGGTCGAGTTCGAGAAGGCCACCGTGCACGTCCTCACCCATGCCCTGCACTACGGCTCGGGCCTGTTCGAGGGGATTCGCTGCTACAAGACCAAGCAGGGTTCGGCGGTCTTCAGGCTGCCGGAGCATCTCAAGCGGCTGGAAAACTCCTGCAAGGTCTACCGCATGGAGATCCCGTATTCGCGCGAGGAGCTCACCCAGGCGGTGTGTGACGCGATCACGGGCAACGAGTTCGAGGCCTGCTACATACGGCCGATCATCTTCCGTGGCTTCGGCTCGCCGGGCATCAACCCGCTGCCGCTGCCGGTGGACGTCGTGGTAGCGGTGTGGCCGTGGGGCAAGTACCTCGGCGACGAGGCCGCCGAGCTCGGCGTGGACGTGCAGGTTTCATCGTGGCGCCGCTTCTCGCCGGCCTCCTCGCCGGCGGTGGCCAAGGCGACCGCCAACTACCTCAACTCGCAGCTGGTCAAGGTGGAGGCGATCACCAACGGCTACGCCGAAGGGATCGCGCTCGACCACAACGGCGCGGTGTCCGAGGGCTCGGGCGAGAATCTCTTCATGGTCACCGATGGCGTGCTGATGACGCCGCACATGGCGTCCTCGATCCTGCCCGGCATCACCCGCGACACCATCATCACGCTGGCCCGCGACATGGGCCTCGAGGTGCGCGAGATCAACATGCCGCGCGGCCTGCTCTACACCTGCGACGAGCTGTTCTTCACCGGTACCGCCGCCGAGGTCACCCCGATCCGCTCCGTCGACCGCATCACGGTCGGCGAGGGCCGCCCGGCCCGGTCACCAAGCGCCTGATGGCCGAGTTCAACGGCATCGTGCGTGGCGAGATCGCCGACCGCCACGGCTGGCTGACGCCAGTGGTGCGGGCGGAAGTCGCAGCGCGCGGCTGAGCCTGCCGTCGTAGCACGCATGACCGACCGGCGAGTCGGCGCGGTCCGCGAGGCCAGTGGCGCCGATTCGCTAGACCGCAACCTCGTCCACGGCAAGACCAGGCGTCCCCGAGGGGGGTTACCCGCTGGTATCGACGGCGGCGGGCAACCGGCTGCTAACAGAGGGATCCGGTGCTAATCTCCGCACCGATAATCCGTCCATGACCGAAGCCGGCTTTCCGTTGCGCGCAGCGCTCGTCGTGCTGCTGCTCGTCCCCGCCCTCGGCGGCCGGACCGCGCACGCCTGGGAACGGGCGCGCGTCGAGCCTCGGGTCGACAACCTCGAAGAGCTGCTCGACGGCTGCGAGCTGCGACGCGCGCAGGTGCTCGAGCGCAACCGGCAGGTGGACGCCTGGGTGGCCTTCAAGGCGAGCCAGCACGAGGACGTGCGCGCGCAGGTGCAGCCCGACTCGGTGCCCGAGTGCGGCGAGGAGACGATCACCTCCAGCCTCGCGCAGCGTGATCCCGGCGTATGGGCGATCGCAGCCGATGGAGATGAGCTCTACGCCACGGTCAACCTGCCGGTGGCCGCGGTTCTGGCCTCGGCCGACGCGGGACGCACCTGGCACTTCCGCCACGTCTTCCTTCCCGGCTACAACGTCGAACACTCGGCGATGCTGCGCGGGATCGACGCGCGGGACGGCCTCCTCGCCGTCGCCACCGAGGACGGCGTCCTCGTGTCCACGGATGGCGGGCGCTCCTTCACCACCCAGCTCGCGGGGAAGTCTTTCTGGGCGGTGGCGATCGCGCGGGCGCCGGTCCAGTCTGCGGCGCCTCGCATCCTCGCCGGGGGCGACGGCACGAGCTATCTCTCCGACGACGGCGGCCTTACCTGGAGCGATCTCGGCTTCAGCCGCTTCACGGCCGTGCTCCAAACCCGCAACCGTTACCTGGTCGACCACATCACCTCGGTGCGCTTCGACCCCGGCCAGGGCGACGTCGCCTACGTCGGCACCGGCTCGCACCTCTACCGCGTGGCGCTCGGCCCCGGTGGCGGGCGCTGGCAGGCCATGGAAGGCCCGGAGGGAGCGCGCGTCTTCGACGACTCGACCGTCTACAACATCGAATTCGGCACGCGGATGATGATCAGCACCTGCAACGGGGTCTACTACGTGGAGAGCCTCGGCGAGTCGACCAACGACCAGGCAGCGGTGCGCTGGGGGAAGTTCCGCGACGCCGCCTTTACCCACCGCGGCATCGGCGGCCCGAGCCTCAACCTGCGCGCCTACTGGGTCACCGAGGACCCCGACGAGCGCGGGCGCGTCCTGATCGCCGACTTCGCCGGTCTCTACGAGGGTCGCAGCGAGGGCGGCCGAATGCGCTGGCGGCGTATCCCGACCTGCCCTATTACTCGCCCCGCACGGGCTACCCTGAGTACACCTCGATCGCGTGGACGGAAAACGGCGACGTCGTGGTCGGCTCGCGCTACCGCGGGATCTTCGTCGGCCGCCGCGACTCGGCGCCGCCGCCGGCCCCGAACACCATCGCCGCCGCGCCGCCAGCGCCGGCGCTGGGCGCCACAGACGGCATCCTGAAGTAGACAGCCGTCGGCTGGCGAATGCTAGCGCCGATTCTCTCAGGAGGCCTCATGCGCTTCGCCCCGACGATCGCCCTGCTCCTCGCCTTCACCGCGTTCCCCGCTGCCGGCGAGGATGGGTTGACACCCGCCGAGCGTCGAATGGTGAAGCGTGTGGATTCGCGCTTACCGCAAGGGCTCGCGCTGCTCGAGCGCATCGTCAACATCAACAGCGGCACCATGAGCTTCGCCGGCGTGCGCGAAGTCGGCCGCATCCTCGACGCCGAGTTCGCCGCCCTCGGGTTTCGCACCCGCTGGGTCGACGGGGCGCCGTTCGGGCGCGCCGGGCATCTGGTCGCCGAATGGGAGGGGCGCCGGGCCACGGGGCCGCACGTCCTCCTCATCGGGCATCTCGACACGGTGTTCGAACGCGACAGCCCGTTCCAGCGCTTCGAGCGGCTCGAGGGCCAGCGTGCGCGCGGCCCTGGGATCATCGACATGAAAGGCGGCGACGTGGTGATGCTGCTCGCGCTCGGGGCGCTGCGCGACGAGGGGTTGCTGGACGGCATGCGCATCACGGTCGTGCTCACCGGCGACGAGGAGAACGAGGGCGAGCCGCGCGAGCTGTCGCGGGCCGATCTCATCGCCGCGGGGGAGGCGGCGGACGTCGCGCTGGGGTTCGAGGACGGCGATGGCAAGTTCGAGAACGCGGTCGTGGCGCGGCGCGGCTCGAGCGGTTGGCGTCTCGAGGCGGCGGGGAAGCCGGCGCACTCGTCGCTGATCTTTCGCGAGGACACGGGTTTCGGCGCCATCTACGAGGTGGCGCGCATCCTCGACGCCTTCCGCAGCGAGCTGGCGGGGGAGGCGTACCTGACCTTCAATCCGGGCCTGGTGCTGGGGGGCAACGCGGTCGAGTACCACGCCGACGAAACCCGGGGCTCGGCGTCGGGGAAGGCCAACATCGTCGCCGGCAAGGTGGTGGTGGCGGGCGACCTGCGAGCGGTGTCTCCGGAACAGCTCGAGCGCACGCGAGAGCGCATGCGGGCGATCGTGGCGCAAAACCTGCCGCGGACCTCCGCCGAGATCACCTTCCAGGACGGCTATCCGCCCATGGCGCCGACCGCCGGCAACCGGCGGCTGCTGGAGATCTTCGACCAGGCCAGCCGCGACCTCGGCATGGGAGCGGTCGGCGCCGTCGACCCCATGCAAGCCGGCGCCGCGGACATTTCGTTCGTGGCCGGGAGCGTGGAGATGGCGCTCGACGGCCTGGGGCTGGCGGGTACGGACGGACATACCGTCGAAGAGACGGCCGACCTCGCCAGCTTGAGCCGGGAGTCCCAGCGGGTGGCTTTGCTTCTCAAGCGGCTGGCGGAGACCCCTCGCTCGGCGGTTGGCGTACAATCGACTCCATCGCCCCCGAGCGGCAGGAGGTAGTGGATGAACATCAACGATCTGCTGAAGATCGCGGTCGAGCGCAAGGCCTCCGACCTGCACCTCAAGGTCGGCAGCCACCCCGTGATCCGCGTCGACGGCGAGCTGCATGCCGCTGGTCGAGCTCAAGCGGCTGATGCAGGAGGACACCATCGCGATGGCGTTCTCGATCATGAACGCCCGCCAGAAGCAGCGCTTCAAGGAAGAGTTCGAGATCGACATCGCCTACTCGGTGCCCGGGCCTCGGCCGCTTCCGCTGCAACATCTTCCAGCAGCGCGGCGCGGTCGGCCTGGTGCTGCGCGTCATTCCGGCCCGCATCCTCACCATCCGCGAGCTGATGCTGCCGCCGGTGCTCGAGAGGATCTGCGAGGAGCGCCGCGGCCTGGTGCTGTGCACCGGCACCACCGGCTCGGGCAAGTCGACCACCCTCGCCGCGATGATCGACTACATCAACGCCTCGCGCACCGAGCACATCGTCACCATCGAGGACCCGATCGAGTTCCTGCACCGCGACAAGAAATCGATCGTCAACCAGCGCGAGATCGACGTCGACACCCACAGCTTCTCGGGCGCCCTGCGCTCGGCGCTGCGCCAGGACCCCGACGTCATCCTGGTCGGCGAAATGCGCGACTACGAGACCATCGAGACCGCGCTGCTCGCCGCCGAGACCGGCCACCTGGTCTTCTCGACGCTGCACACCCTCGACGCCACCGAGACCATCAACCGCATCATCGCGGTCTTCCCGCCGCACCACCAGAAGCAGATCCGCATCCAGCTCGCGCAGGTGCTCAAGGCGGTGATCTCGCTGCGCCTGCTGCCGCGCGCCGACGGCATCGGCCGCGTGCCGGCCGTGCGAGGTGATGATCGTCACGCCGTACATCCGCGACTGCATCGAGAACAAGGAAAAGACCAAGTACATCCGCGAGCAGATCGCGCTCGGCACCAGCCAGTACGGCATGCAGACCTTCGACCAGTCGCTCTTCCACGCTCTACAAGAACGGCCTGATCACGCTCGACGAGGCGCTGCACCGCGCCTCCAACCCGGACGAGTTCAAGCTCAAGATCCAGGGCGTGCAGTTCACCGCCGACATCTCGCGCGAGCAGATGGAAGAATCGCTCCAGATCGGCGCCGGCGCCGAGGAGGCGATGAACGACAAGTCGCCATTCGAGGTCGAGAGGTTCGACATCAAGTCGTAGTAGGCAAGGCTCGCCGCCGGATTCCCCGACCCCGCTGCCTGATGGCGGCGGGGTTTTTCCGTCTCTGGAGGCATGAGGTTCGCTTCCGGCCCCTCGGCGATGCGCTGGCCGTTTAGACTTCGGGCATGACCGAGCGCCGTCCGCCGTCCGCCTACGACCGCGCGGTCAAGCTGCTCGCCCGGCGGGCGCACTTCGCCGCCGAGCTGCGGCGCAAGCTTGCCGAGCGCGATTACCCCGAGGACGAGATCGGCGCGGCGGTCGAGCGGTTGCGCGAGCAGGGGTATCTCGACGACGCCAAGCTGGCGCGGGAGTTCGCGGCCGCCAAGGCGAAGCGCTCGGGGCTCGGGGGAGCGCGTGTGCAGGCGGAGCTCGCCAAGCGCGGGCTCGACAGCGCCGCCGCCCGTGACGCGGTGAAGGATGCGCTGCCTGAAGACGACTTCGAGGCGGCCCGCGACGCCGCCATGCGCTGGGCCCGCGGTCATTCGCCGGAGCGCGCCGCGCTCGGCCGCCATTTGCAGCGGAAGGGCTTCTCGATGCGTGCTATCGTTCGGGTTCTGCAGGACTTCGGGGCCGACGCTCCGGATCCCCACGAGCCAGCGGACGAGGAGTAGGGCGCATGAAAAGCGGCGAGGTAAGGCAGAGCTTCATCGATTTCTTTTCCCAGCGCGGCCACCGCCAGGTGCCGTCCTCGCCCCTGGTGCCGCATGGCGACGCCACGCTCCTGTTTACCAACGCCGGCATGGTGCAGTTCAAGGATTACTTCACCGGCGCCACCACGCCGGAGTTCCGCCGCGCGGTGACGGCGCAGAAGTGCCTGCGGGTGTCGGGCAAGCACAACGATCTCGAGAACGTCGGCCCGAGCCCTCGTCATCACACCTTCTTCGAGATGCTCGGTAACTTCTCGTTCGGGGACTATTTCAAGGAAGAAGCCATCTCCTTCGCCTGGGATCTGGTAACGCGCGTCTGGGGGCTGGACGCCGACCACCTCTTCGCCTCGATCTTCGAACGCGACGACGAGGCCGGCGAGATGTGGAAGCGGATCTCTGGCCTGCCCTCCGACCGCATCGTGCGTTGCGGCGAGAAGGACAACTTCTGGGCGATGGGTGACACCGGGCCCTGCGGGCCGTGCAGCGAGATCTACGTTGACCGCTCGCCAGCGCTGGCCAAAGTGTCCTGGGAGCAGGGCACCGACAGCGGCCGCTACCTCGAGATCTGGAATCTGGTCTTCATGCAGTTCGAGCGTTCAGCCGACGGCTCGATGAAGCCGCTCCCGAACCCGTCGATCGACACCGGCGCGGGCCTCGAGCGTGTCACCGCGGTGCTCGAGGGCGTGGAGTCGAACTACGACACCGACCTCTTCCAGCCCGTTCTGCGCGCCGCCGCCGAGCTGGCGGGAACGCAGTACGGCCGGGACGCCGGCCGTGACGTTTCCCTGCGGGTGATCGCCGATCACTTGCGCGCCGTCAGCTTCCTGCTCGCCGACGGGGTGATTCCTTCGAACGACGGCCGCGGGTATGTGCTGCGCCGCATCCTGCGCCGCGCAGTGCGGCATGGCCTGCGGCTGGGATTCGAGGAGCCCTTCCTCAACCGTCTGCTGCCGGTGCTGCGCGAGGTCATGGGCAGCGCCTACTCCGAGCTCGCCGCCGCCGAAGCCGCCTCGCAGGCGACGGTGCGCGCCGAAGAGGAGAAATTCCTGGCCACGGTGGCCAATGCCTCGCGGCTGGTCCAGGAGGCGATCGAAGAGACCAAGTCCGGAGGCGGTAAGAGCCTTTCGGGAGAGGTGGTGTTTCGTTTCTACGACACCTACGGCCTGCCTCTCGAGCTGATCAAGGAAATCGCCGAGGAAGAGCGTTTCGCGATCGACGAAACCGGTTTCCAGCGCGCCCTCTCGGCGCAGCGCGAGCGGTCTCGCGAAGCCACCGGCGATTCTCAGAAGCGCATGGGGGCACTTTCCGCCGCCGTTCGGGAGGCTGGCGAGCTGGAACGCACGACGTTCGAGGGGGAGCGCGCAGCACAGGACGCTGCCGAGCCGAGCGAAGAAAGGCTCCAGGTGGAGGGGCGGGTGCGCAGCATCCTAGGTGAAACCAGCGAGGGGGGCTTCCGCATCGTTCCCGAGCTCGCCGCCGGAGGGCCGTCGGGAGAGCGCGGCGTGGTAATCGTGGACCGCACCCCCTTCTACGCCGAGTCGGGCGGCCAGGTCGGTGATCGCGGCGAGATTCTGGAGCTCGGTGGCCAGGCGCAAGCCGAGGTGCTGGACACCCAGAAGAGCACGTCCGGCGTCGTCTATCACTTCGTGCGCATGGTCCGGGGTGCTCTGCGTCCGGGGAGTTCGGTGGTGCTGCGGGTGACCGAGCCGACCCGGCGTGCGACCGAGCGCAATCACACCGCGACCCACTTGCTGCACGCCGCACTGCGCGAGGTGCTCGGCGACGCCGTCCGGCAGGCCGGCTCGCTGGTGGCGCCGGACCGGCTGCGTTTCGACTTCACCTTCGGCCGCAGCCTGACGGCGGAGGAGAAAACCGCCGTCGAGGACCGTGTCAACGAGTGGATCCGGCGCGCCGTACCGGTCGACATCCGGTGGCGCGGTCAAAAGGAAGCGGTCGCAGCCGGCGCGATGGCGTTGTTCGGCGAGAAATACGGTGAGCGCGTGCGCACCGTTCATGTGCCGGGGTTCAGCCTCGAGCTTTGTGGCGGGTGCCACGTTCGCAATACCGGAGAGATCGGGTTCTTGCTGCTCGCCAGCGAGCGCGGAATCGCTTCCGGGGTGCGGCGGATCGAGGCGCTCACCGGGGAAGGCGCCCTGGCCTGGGTGCGCCAGCGCGAGCATCAGCTCGAGGATCTCTCTGGCGCCGCCGGCGTGCCGGTCGAGCGTGCCGCCGACGAGGTTCGCGCGTTGCGCGAGAAGTTGCGCGAGAACGAACGCGAGCTGTCGCGGCTGCGGCTGAAGCAAGTGGCGGGCGGCGCCGAGGCGGGCGATGAGCAGACCGTGGAAGGGGTGCGCCTGGTGGCCCGCGAGGTGCCGCCGGCGCCGGCCGACGACCTGCGCAAGATGGCCGACGCTCTTCGCTCTCAACTCGGGTCGGGCGTCGTTGTGCTGGGCGCCAGGGGCGAGGGCAAGGTCAGCCTGGTGGCCGCCGTTACGAAGGACCTCACCGAACGCCTCAGCGCCGGCGCGATCGTCAAGCGGATCGCGCCCTTGGTCGGGGGATCGGGGGGCGGCCGCGCGGATTTCGCCCAGGCGGGCGGCAAAGATCCGCAAAATTTGCCGGCGGCGCTGGCCGCGGCGGCCGACGCCGTGAGGGAAGCCCTCCAGGGGATGAGAAAAATGTAGAAATCGCTTTACCAGACGACCGGAATCGTCTACAATTTGCGGTCCCGAATGACCGCACGACGACTTCTATTGGCCGCCTGCTGTATCTCTGTGCTCGCTCCAGCGGCCCGAGCAGATGTGAAGATCAAAGTTGATGCCAGCGGCCAGAAGGTGATTTACAACGAGCCGAGCGCCGCACGTACGCGCCGTTTCTCGGCCTCGCTCCTGCTGCCCCCCGAGGCCCAGCTCTCTGAGATCATCGACCAGCACTCCTACGCCGCCGATCTCGATCCCAAGTTGGTGCGGGCGGTCATCCAGGTGGAGTCGGGCTACAACGCCGACGCCTTGTCCAACAAGGGTGCCATCGGTTTGATGCAGCTCATGCCGGGAACGGCGCGTGAGCTGGGCGTCAGCGACCCATACGATCCAAACGAGAACGTCCACGGCGGCACCGCCTACCTGCGCCAGCTGCTCACCCAGTTCGAGGAGCGCATCGAACTGGCGGTGGCGGCCTACAACGCGGGCCCCAACGCGGTGGTGAGGTACGGCGGCATCCCGCCCTACGACGAGACCATCGACTACGTGCAGCGGGTGATCTCTCTCTACGAGGGCCGCGAAGTCCCGGTGAAGGTCGCCGGCAGCGCGCGCCTCGGCCGCAAGGTCGCTCTCGGCCGTGACGACAGCGGCAAGTTCGTGATGACCACAGCCGGCATCGCGCCGCGCTAGCCCCGGCTCAACCTCAGCAGTCCTGTCTTCAGTCCCTGCCAGGGCGGTCTCGGGATATCCTTCGCCACGCCCGAGCGGCCAATAGCGCATGCTGAATCTCCCCAACCTCCTCACTGTCTTCCGCATCCTGCTCGTGCCGTTGCTGGTGGTGGTGCTGCTCACCAAGTCGAGCGGCAAGGAGTCGTGGGGCCTCGGGCTGTTCCTGCTCGCCGCGCTGACGGACGTTCTCGACGGCTTCCTGGCCCGCCGGCGCCAGCAGGTGACCCGGCTGGGGACACTGCTCGATCCGGCGGCGGACAAGATCCTGACCTCGGCGGCCTTCATCTCGCTGGTCGAGCTCGGCCCTGGTCGCCCGGCCTGGATCGTGGTGGTCGTCATCGTGCGCGCGAGTTCGCGGTCTCGGCGCTGCGCGCTTCGCCGCCGCCGAGAGCATGGTGGTCCCCGCCGGCCTGTCCGGCAAGATCAAGACCGATCGTCCAGATCATCGCCATCGCACTGCTGATCATCCACAACCAGCTCGGCGAGTTCCGGCACCTGGCGCCGATCTCGCTGTGGGCGGCGCTGGTGATCACCGTGCTCTCCGGCATCGAGTACTTCGTCCGCTTCGGCAGGCTCATCCTCAACGGGTCTTCGTCGCGCGAGCCCGGCTCCTAGACGCTCAAGCGCGCCGCCGCCAACCCCCCAGCAGCAAGAGCAGCACCGGTCCCGCCACGAAGCCGCCGATGTGCGCGAACCACGCCACGCCGGCCTGCTCGGCGGGAGTGTCGAGCGTGGCCAGGCCCGAGAAAAGCTGCATGAGGAACCACACCGGGAGATACACCCAGGCCGGGATCTCGATCAGGCGCGCGAAGAAGCCGAGGAACACGAGGGTTACGATGCGCGCCCCCGGGTAGAGGATGACGTAGGCGCCGAGTACGCCGGAGATCGCGCCGCTGGCGCCGATGGCGGGCACCGGCGAGGCCGGATTCGCGAAGGCGTGGGCGAAGGTCGCGGCGTAGCCGGCCAGCGAGGTAGAAGAGCCCGTAGCGAACGTGACCGAGCCGATCCTCGATGTTGTCGCCGAAGATCCACAGGAACAGCATGTTGCCGCCGAAGTGCGCCCACCCCCCGTGGAGGAACATGGAGAGCAGCGCGCTGCGCAGCTCACCCGCCGGCCCCGGGCCGATTTCGGGATCGAAAAAGCGCCCGGGGATGAACGCCGCCTGGTTCATGAAGGCCTCGAGCCCCGGCCCGAGGGTGAGCTCGTACACGAACAGCGCCGCGTTCACGGCGATGAACGCCCAATTGACGATCGCCGGCCGGCGAGCGCGGTTCAGGTCGCGCAGCGGAAGCATGCGGCGGAGTATACGAAGGCGGTCGAGGCGCTATCCTGCGGGCACCTTGATCCGTGGCGCGACCATCAAGGCGCTCGTGGTGGGCGCCTTCGCGGTTTGGATGTGGTGTGGGCTCGGGCTCGCGGTCGGTGACCTTCTGCGCCGGCGCGAGCTCGACACCGCGGGTCCCCTGCGCTGGCAGCCGGGCAGCGCCGAGGTCGATGCCCTGCGGGCTTTTCTGAATGCCGCCGACCGCCAGATTCCACCCGGACCGCTCGCTTTTCGCGGTGCCTACGATCGCCGCCCCGCCGCGGTCTCCGAGTACCGTTGGGCGGCGTATCTGCTGCCGCACCGCGAGGTCCTGCCGCTCGGCTTTCGCGGCGCGCCGGGCCCGCGCTATCTCGCCGTCTTTCGGGGCGTTGATCCACCGAACGTCAAATGGGTCCTGCGTGCGCGGCTGGCCGACGGCGCCGTGTTCGAGCGGGTGCGGGAGTGAGCGGTTTCGCGCTCGTTCTGGTGGCCGCCGTCCTGATGGGCGGAGCGGCGACGGCGGTGGGGCCTCGAAACGCGTCGCGTGAGTTCCGTGCGGTCTGCGCTCTGCTCGCAGGCCTCGTCGGACTGCACCTCTGGCTCAGCCTCTCGTCCTGGCTGGGATTGCCCTGGAGCGTCGTCTCGGTCGGAGCTCCGTGCGCGGCGGCAGCGGTCTTCGGTGCCGTGCGCAACCGCCGCTCTTGGTTTACCGCGAAGTGGCATCCGTTTGGCTGGGGCGATGCCCTGGCGGCGGGAGCCGTCGCGTTCTTCGCGTACTTCTCGTTGCGGTTGTGGATCGTGTTCTCGGACTTCTTTCATCACTGGGGGGCCAAGGGCCAGCGGTTCTTTCTCGCCCGCGGCGTAGACCTTTCTTATCTCGAAGCGCCGTGGAACCAGTCGGCGGTCCCTTGGTATCCGACCGCGTTGCCGGAGCTCTTCGCTGCTTCGGCGCTCGCAGCCGGCGAATTCACCGAGCGCGCCGCGATGGCCTGGTCGGTGGTCGGCGTCGTGGCGCTGGTGGTCGCGGCGCGAGAAGCCCTGCATCGCGCTCCGGTTTCCGCCTCGATGCGCCAGGCGCTGCTCTCCGGCATCGCCGCACTGGCCGCCGCCTACGGCATCGCGCTGCGCCTTGCGGGCAGCCCGGACCTGATGATCGCTCTCGGACTCACGGTGGCGGCCGTTGCCCTGCTCGAGGATCCGCGCGACGACAACACTGCGCTGATCGGCTTGGCCGCAGCATTCCTCGCCGGTCTCAAGGTGGAGGGCATCGCATTGGCCGGCATCCTGCTGATCTGTGATCAGCTGCGCCGCGTGGGTACGCGGGTCTTCTCGTGGCCCCGCGCGGCTCTTCAAGCGGTCCCGGCGGTGAGCGTGGTCGCCCTTTGGTACCTTCTCAATGCCCGACTCGGCCCGCCACGCGTACAGGGGTGGGTGCCGCTCGATGGCGAGCGGCTGGCGGCGGTCCTCGACGCCGTGGCAGCGGAGCTCAACGGCGGGCGCCTCTTTGGCTTTCCCTGGCTGTTGTTTACAATCCCGCTGGCGCTCACCACGAGGGTGTCGCGTTGGGTGGGAGTGGTGGTCGCGCTGTATTGCGGGTTCCTCTTCTGGGTCTATGCGACCTCACCGGAGGATCCCGAGATCTACGTGCGCACCACACTACACAGGCTCCTGGTGCAGGTCATTCCGGCCCTGGTAACGGCCCTCGCCGTTGCTCTCGCCGGGATCCGCGACCCGGAGCCGGAACGGAATCGCTGACGATGTTCGACGGTCTGCAGGACAAGCTCCAGGACGTCTTCCGCAACCTCAAGGGCGAGGGCAAGGTCTCCCCCGAGGCGCTGCGACGCGGCGCTGCGCCAGATCCGCCTGGCGCTGCTCGAGGCCGACGTCCATTTCCGGGTGGTCAAGCCGTTCGTCGAGCGCGTCGAGAGCGCGCGCTCGGGGCAGGAGGTGCTGGAGAGCCTCACGCCCGCCCAGCAGGTGGTCAAGATCGTGCGCGACGAGCTCGCCGCGCTGCTCGGCGAAGAGGGCGGCGGAGCTGCGCCTCGACGGCCGGCCCGCGGTCATCCTGCTCTGCGGCCTGCAGGGCTCGGGCAAGACGACCACCGCCGGCAAGCTCGCCAAGCGGCTCAAGCAAGCGCGGCAAGCATCCGCTGCTGGTCGCCGGCGACCTCCAGCGCGCCGCGGCCGTCGAGCAGCTCAAGCAGGTCGGCAGCGGGGTCGGCGTGCCGGTCGTCGAGCGCCGAGCCGGGCGAGACCGTGATCGGCGCTCGCGCGCCCGCGCCCTCGAGCGTCGCGCGCGCAGCGCGGCCACGACGTGGTGATCATGGACACCGCCGGCCGCCTGCACGTCGACACGGCGCTGATGGAGGAGATCAAGCGCGCTCGCCGACAGCATCCAGCCGCACGAGATCCTCTTCGTGGCCGACGCCATGACCGGCCAGGACGCGGTCAAGAGCGCCGAGGAGTTCGCCGCGGCGCTGCCGCTGACCGGCGTCATCCTGACCAAGCTCGACGGCGACTCCCGCGGCGGCGCGGCGCTGTCGATCCGCACCGTCGCCAAGGTGCCGATCCGCTTCGTCGGCATCGGCGAGAAGTCGGACGACCTCGAGCTCTTCCATCCCGAGCGCATGGCCTCGCGCATCCTCGGCATGGGCGACGTGCTGTCGCTCATCGAGAAGGCCGAGCAGGGGCTCGACACGGAGGAGACCGAGCGCCTGGCCGAGCGGCATCGCGCAGCAGAGTTCACCCTCGAGGACCTGCGCGACCAGCTCCGCCAGATCCGCAAGATGGGCCGCTCGCCTCGGTGCTGGAGATGCTGCCCAAGGTCGGCCCGCTGCAAGGGCCTGCGACGCCTGCCGACGTCGACGAGGGCGGCCTCGAGCGGGTCGAGGCGATCATCAACTCGATGACCCCGCAGGAGCGCCGCGCGCCCGGACGTCCTCAACGGCAGCCGCAAGAAGCGCATCGCCAGCGGCTCCGGCACCTCGGTGCAGGAGATCAACCGCCTGCTCAAGCAGTACCTGGGGATGAAGAAGATGATCAAGGGCGTGAAGGGCAGGCTGGATGAAGCGGGCCATGGGCGCGCTGGGCCCGCTGAGATACGCGTGACAGTCACCGTTTTACAGGGGGTCAAACCCGCGTAGAATCCGAAGGTCTCGGCGCGTTGACTGCCTTCCGTATGTCTCAGTCTCGCGCCAGAATCAAGGATGGAGGTTGAGAGATGCTGAAGATTCGGCTGCGCCGCATGGGCGCCCGGAACAACCCCTTCTACCGCGTGGTCGTGTCGGACTCGCGCAACACGCCCGACCGCGTCGGCGGTCGAAGAGATCGGCTACTACGATCCGGCCAAGAACCCGGCGCAGGTCAACATCGACGCCGCCCGCGCCGGCACTGGGTCGACCAGCGGCGCGCAGATGTCCGCCCACGGTCAAGAAGCTGCTCGCCCGCACAAGGCTGAAGAAGAGTGCCTGAGCCGTGTCCGACGACCTCCGCCGAGCTCACCGCGTCCTGCGCCTGCTGGTCGACCAGCCGGACGAGGTGGAGGTCACGAGGTCCCGAGCGGCGAGGCACGGTGCTCGAAGCTGCGCGTGGCCGCGGCCGACATCGGCAAGGTGATCGGCCGGCAGGGACGGACCGCCCGAGCGCTGCGCACCCTGCTCGGGACGCGCGGCGAGACCGGAGGGGCGTGCGCTATGAGCTCGAAGTCCTCGACGAGCTGAGCGCGCGGGCGCTGCCCGCCGACGAGTCGGTCGGCCGCATGCTGCGCCCCCACGGCGTGCGCGGCGAGGTGATGGTCGAGGTCCTGAGCGACGTGCCCGGCGCTTCGCCCCGGAGCAGCTCGCCTGACGGCGCCTGGGAGGCAAGGTCGGCGACGCTCCGGATGCGCGTCGTCACGGCCGCACGGGCCGCGCCCACAATCGGGCGCGCCTCGTCCGCTTCGCCGGGGCCGAGGACCGCGACGGCGCCGAGGAGCTGCGCGGCGGCGAGCTCGAGGTCGACCGCTCGCGAGGTGCCGGAGGCGCCGAGGGGACCTACTACCGGTACGAGCTGCTCGGCTGCCGCTGCCGTGACGGACGGGCCGAGGACCTGGGCGAGGTGACGAGCTGGTGGAGGACGGCGGCGGCTTGCTGCTGGTCGGCTGGACGGAGAGCGCGGCGAGGTGCCGGTGCCGTTCGTCCAGAGCTTCCTCGAGGACGTGGACGTCGCGCGGCGGGCCGGATCGAGGTGGACCTGCCGGAAGGGTTGCTCGAAGCATGCGCATCCGGTCCTGACGATCTTCCCCGAGCTGTTCGGGCCGTTCCTGCGCACCAGCCTGGTGGGCCGGGCGATCGAGAAGGGGCATCCTGGAGGTCGAGGTCCACGACCTGCGCGACTTCACGGAGGACCGCCACCGGAGGGTCGACGACGAGCCGTACGGCGGCGGCGGCGGGATGGTGATGACGGCGCCGCCCTGGATCGCGCGCGGTGCGCGCGCTGACGCGAGCGGAGCGGCAGCGCCCATGGCGGATACTGCTCTCGCCGCAGGGCCGGCGGCTGGACGACGCCAAGGTGCGCGAGCTGGCCGGCCGCGGACGACCTGATCCTGCTGTGCGGGCGCTACGAGGGGATCGACGAGCGGGTCGCGGCGACGGTGGTGGACGAGGAGGTCTCGATCGGCGACTACGTGCTGTCGGGGGGCGAGCTGCCCGGCCATGGTGCTGATCGAGGCGCTGTCGCGCCAGGTGCCGGGGGTGGTGGGGCTCGCCGAGTCGGTGGAGCAGCGACAGCTTCCG
Organism: Thermoanaerobaculia bacterium; assembly: GCA_963821905.1. GTDB lineage: Bacteria > Acidobacteriota > Thermoanaerobaculia > Multivoradales > JAGPDF01 > CAWGFP01. Next base: position 94,367 of record CAWGFP010000005.1, read on the forward strand.
GGCGGGCCTGCTCGACTACCCGCACTACACCCGGCCGCCGGTGGTCGAGGGGCTCGGCGGTGCCGCGAGGTGCTGCTCTCGGGCGACCACGCGGCGATCGGCGCTGGCGGCGAGCGCGAGGCGCTGCGGGCGACGCTGGAGAAGCGGCCGGACCTGCTGGAGCGCGCCGAGCGGTCGCCGGCGAGCGGCGGACTGAGGCTGAAGGAACGAGCGAGCGGGACCGTGCCGGAGCGGCTGGAGACTGAGCAATAAGTCGAGGCGAGCCACGCCTGGGCTTGCGCAGGCGATGCTGAAATCAGAAATAATGGCGGCATCCGTCCCTCCAGGCGGCTCCGTCGGGTTTGACGAGGTGGAGCCATGAACAGTTGGACAGGTCGAGAACACTTGTAGCATGTCGAGTCAAGCAGCCGAGCTCCGAGTTCCGCGCCGGGCGACACGGTCCGCGTCCACGTGCAGCGTCGAAAGAGGGCGACAAGGAGCGCATCCAGGTCTTCCAGGGCGTGGTGATCGCGCCGCCGCGGCGGCGGCACGCGCGAGACCTTCACCGTGCGCAAGATCTCGGGCGGCGTCGGCGTCGAGCGCATCTTCCCGCTGCACTCGCCCGTCGATCGACAGGATCGAGGTCGTGCGCCGCGGCAAGGTGCGCCGCGCCAAGCTCTACTACCTGCGCGACCTGCGCGGCAAGGCGGCGCGCATCGAAGAGCGGCGCGACGACGCAACGCGCCGCGCAGTCCGAGAGCTTCGACGGGCGGCGTACGGCCGACGCGGCCCCCAGTACGGGCTGGGGGCACAGTGGGCGAGCGAGGCAGTGACGACGACGCTGCATGCAGCTGTTTGCCGAGGCCTACCGCCTCCGCCTGCTGCGGGGGCTGGAGGAACGGCTCGCGCGCTGCGGCTATCTGCCGCGTCGCCGGGGTGGACGAGGCCGGCCGCGGCTCGCTGGCCGGGCCGGTGGTGGCGGCGGCGGTGATCGTCGATCCGTGCTCGCCGGTGCCCGGCGTGGACGACAGCAAGAGCCTCACCGCCGCCGAGCGCGAGCGCCTGGCCGCCGAGTCGATCCGCGCGCACCGCCCTGCGCCTGGGCGGTGGTGGCGGTCGCTGCCGAGACGTCATCGACCGCATCAACATCCTGGAGGCCACGCCGGCAAGCCATGCGCCAGGCGCCTCGCCGGCGCTCGCGCCGCGGCCCGACATCGCGGTGGTCGACGCCGTGGCCCTCTCCGGGTTCGCGCTTCCCCTGCCTGCCGGTGGTGCGCGGCGACTCCGTCAGCTACGCCGTGGCCTGCGCCTCGATCCTGGCCAAGGTCGAGCGCGACCGCATGATGGTCGAGCTCGACGCGCGAGTATCCCCAGTACGGCTTCGCGCTGCACAAGGGCTACGCGGTCCCCGAGCACCTGCAGGCGCTGGCGACTTACGGTCCCTGCCCGGTGCACCGCCTGACCTATCAGCGCCGTCGTGCCGCGCCGCGGCGAGGCGCGCTGCTGATGGCGCTCAAGCGCGAGCAGGTCGTCCAGGCGGCCGAGAAGTACGTCTGCGCGCGGCAAGATCGAGCCGCGATCCGGGAGTACCGCAAGCTCCTGGCCGAGAACCCGAACGACATCAACACCCTGAACCGGATCGGCGACCTCTACGCGCGGCATCCAGCGCATCGACGAGGCGGTCGACTTCTTCATCCAGATCGCCGAGCAGTACACGGAGCGAGGGTTCTTCGTCAAGGCGATCGCGATCTACAAGAAGATCATCAAGCTCGACCCGACGCGGCTGGAGGTCTACGAGCAGCTCGCCGAGCTGCTACCACAAGCAGGGGCTGGTCACCGAGGCGCGCACCCAGTACCAGGTGCTCGCCGACTACTACCTCAAGCACGACAACGCCGGCGTCGGCGATCGCCATCTGCCGCAAGATGGCGGAGCTCGAGCCCGAGAACCCGACGCTACCACGTCAAGCTGGCCGAGATCTATCCGCAAGCAGCAGCTGCCCGAGAAGGCGATGGGCGAGTACCGGATCATCGCCGAGACTGATGATCCGCCACGGCCAGGTCGAGGAGGCGGCGCAGGTCTACGAGCGCGGGCTCGACCTCGGCGTCAAGAACCTCGATTTCATCGGCGAGCGCGGTGCAAAGCGCTGCGCGACGCCAACCAGACGGCAGCCGCGGCGCGCTTCCTCACCGCCGCCATCGAGCGCAATCCCGAGGCCGAGCAGTATTCGCGTCCGTCGGCGCGCGGGTCGGGTGCCACGACGCGCTCGGGCAGCTGGGCCGCGGTGATCGAGCCGCCAGCGCCGGCGGTTCCGGCTGCTGCTACGCCGGCCGTACGCACCGCCGCCGAAGCCGGCCTCGGCCGTGCCGCCGCCACCGCTCGAGGTGGACGACAGCGTATTCCTCGAGATCGACCTCGACGAGCCGCCGCCAGCGACCCAGATCATGCCGCCGCCCGACCTCGGCACCGGCCGGCCGGCGGCCTTCGCACGGCCGGCCCCGCCATCCGCGTTCGAAGAAATCGAGATCGAGATCGAGGGTCTGGAAATGCCGGCGCCGGCTCCCGGTGCGGCGCCGCCCCCGCTTCCGCCGGGGCCCGAGCTCGAGGCGCCGCTCGAGATCGACTGGTCGTTCGCCGAGTTGCCGGAGCCACTTCCACCGCCTGCCGCGGTGCCGCCTCCGCCTCCGCCGCCACCGAGTGCGGTGCGGATCGACAAGGAAGCGCTCGAGCGCACCGCCGCCGAGGTGCTGCCCACGGCGGTGCGGCGCGACGAAGACCTCATCGCGGAGGCCGAGGTACTGGCCAAGTACGGCCTCAAGGAGAAGGCGCTCGACCGGGTGCGCGAGGCCCTGCACCTGAGCCCGCGCCACGTCGGAGCGCACGAGCTGCTGGTGCACCTGTTGGTCGATCTGACCCGGCCGGATCGGGCGGTCGTCGCGGCGGCAGACCTGCTGCGCCTGACCCAGGCCACCGGCAATGACGAGGCATGGGAGCGCGTCCGGCACAAGCTGACGAAGGCGGGCTACGCCGTGGAGGGGAGTCGCATCGCGGCTCCGGTGGCGGCTGGCGGTGCAGACGCGGTGTCGCGCCTGGTGGATTCGCTGGCGGCGCCCGAGCTCGCGAAGGCTCCACCCATTCCCGCGGCGCCGGCCAGGCGGAAGGGGAAGGTCGACGACGCGCTCGCCCAGCTCGCGTCGTCGGTGTTGACGCCGGCGAAGAAGAAGCCGAGGCCGGCACCCGAAACGGTGTTCCCGGCACCGCTGCCGCAGGTTCCCGCCCCGCCGCCGGCCGCCGCCGAGCCTCCGGCTCTCGCCGAGCTTCCTCCGGTTGCGGAAGAGGTGGCGTGGCTCGAGGAAGCCGCGCCGCCGGCGCCCGCCGAGCGCGCCGCCGAGGAGAAGCTGTTCGACGACGAAGCGAGTTCTTCGATCTCGCCGCCGAGCTCGAGAAGGAGCTCGCCGACGATTCGGTGCAGCGCGGTACCGCTGCCGCAGCCTCAGGAGCAGTCGCTCGAGGAGATCGTCGAGGGTTTCAAGAAGGGCGTCGCCGAGAATCTCTCCGCCGAGGACTACGACACCCACTTCAACCTCGGCATCGCCTACCGCGAGATGGGCCTGCTCGACGAGGCGATCGGCGAGTTCCAGCTCGCCGCCAAGGCGCCGCGCTTCCTGGTCGAGTGCTGCTCGCATGCTCGGCGTCTGTTTCCTCGACAAGGGCCTGCCCGAGCTGGCGGTCAAGTGGTACCGCGCGAGCCTGGAGATCGCCGACGCTGCCCGAGGAGCAGCAGCTCGGCCTGCTCTACGACCTGGGCAACGGCGCTACCTGGCGGCCGGCGACCGCGAAGCGGCGCTACAAGACGTTCGTCGACATCTACGGCATCAACAGCAACTACCGCGACGTCGTGGCGCGATCTCGAAGAGCTGGCCGATCGCCGCTGATTCCTCAGTTGATACACTCCGCGCGGCCATGAGCCCGCACATGCCCACGACTCATCCCGAGCGTCGCACAGGAAGTCGCGTCGAAGGTGCGGCGCGTCGACGAGGCCGACAATCTCGACGACTGCTGCGCCATGCCTGCCGGCCTTCGGCGGCGCCTATCTGCGGCGCGTCTACACGATGCTCGACGCGGCCATCGGGAGCGGCTGCCCGCTGACGCTGGCGATCGCCGGGCCGGTCACGGTCTCGGGCCAGCACCAGACCTGGCTGATCCCGCTGCTCGAGACCGGCTGGATCGCCTACCTCTCGACCACCGACGCGGTCTGCTACCACGACGGCCACCGCAGCCTCGACGCCTACACGCGAGGGCCCGATTCACGAAGTGCCGATCTTCGGCGACGACGGCGCGCTGCGCGACGAGGGCACCATCCGCGTCACCGACATGGCGTTCGACGAGGACGTGCTGCTCGATCAGGACCGCTTCCTCGACCGCCGTGCCTGCCTGCGCCCGAGTTCCAGCGCAAGATGACCGGCACCGAGCTGCGCTACCTGCTCGGGCAGTCTACGCCGCGCAGGAAGCGAAGAACGGCGTCGCCGACGGGCCTGCTCGCGGTGTGCCATCGCCTGGCGATTCCGATCTTCGTCGGCGCGCCCGGCGACGGCAGCGTGTTCCTCAACTCGATGAAGCTGTGGGCGATGCAGCGGGCCGGCCTGCATGCCGGAGCATACGCTTCGAGCTCGACCTGCACGGCGAGGTCTTCGAGTCCTGCGCCTACCACTCGCTGGGGCCTGTTCGAGCAGCGAGGCCAAGGCGCTCGGCACGCTGATCCTCGGCGGCGGCGTGCCCAAGAACTACAACCTGCAGCCCGAGCCGGCGCTCGGCCAGGTGCTCGGGCCTGCCGGACGTGCGCGGGCTACCTGTTCGACGTCCAGATCGTCACCGCGCCGGTCACCGACGGCTCGCTGTCGTCGTGCCCGCCGGCCGAGGCGGTGACCTGGGGCAAGGTCGACAAGGACGACCTACCAGCAGACCACCGAGAGCATGCAGGCGGACTACTCGATGGTCATGCCGTTCCTGGTCAAGGCGCTGCTCGACAAGCGGCGCGCGCTACGCAGCGATGCGCGACGAGCTCGGCGAGGAGGAGCTGCTGCGCCGGCACCCCGAAGGCCAAGCCGGCTACCTGCGCGATCGCGTGGGCTACCGGCTCTACGAGCAGCGCGAACGATCTGGTCGCAGAGCCTGTCGCCGAGCGTCGCGCGAGAACGCGACTTGGCTCAACGAGACGCTGAGCTATCCCCTGGCGATCGCCGTAGCGGCGCGGGTGCGCGAGAGATGGAGGCCCATGGCAACGAGATCACGTGATCCCCGGCGACGGCATCGGCCCGGAGGTCGCCGCGGCGGCCGTGCGCGTGCTCGACGCCGCCGGGGCCGAGCTTCGAGTGGGAGAGCCACATCGCCGGCGCCGAGGCGTCGGCGCGGTTCGGCACGCCGCTGCCCGAGGAAGTCCTCGACTCGATCCGGCGCAACAAGGTGGCGCTCAAGGGCCCGGTCGACGACGCCGGTCGGTGGCGGCTTCAAGTCGGTCAACGTGCAGCTGCGCCAGGAGCTCGACCTCTACGCCAACCTGCGCCCGTCGCGGTACCCTGCCGAGGCATCCCCAGCGCGCTTCGAGGACGTCGACCTCATCGTCGTGCGCGAGAACACCGAGGACCTCTACGCCGGCCTCGAGCACGTGGTGGTGCCGGGCGTGGTCGAGAGCCTCAAGATCATCACCGAGAAGGCCTCCACCCGCATCGCCCGCTTCGCCTTCGAGTACGCCCGCAAGCACGGCCGCAAGCGGGTCACCGCGGTGCACAAGGCCAACATCATGAAGCTGTCGGACGGGCTGTTCCTCGACTGCTTCCGCAAGGTGGCGACCGAGTATCCCGACATCCAGGCCGACGACCGGATCGTCGACAACCTGCTGCATGCAGCTGGTCATGAAGCCCGAGCAGTTCGACATCCTGCTGCTCGAGAACCTCTACGGCGACATCGTCTCCGACCTTGCGGCGGGCCTGGTGGGCGGGCTCGGCGTGGTGCCCGGCGCCAACATCGGCGAGCGAGGCGCGCGGTGTTCGAAGCGGTGCACGGCAGCGCCCCCGACATCGCCGGCCAGAACCTCGCCAATCCGCTGGCGCTGATCCGCTCCGGCATCATGATGCTGCGCCACCTGGAGAAGTTCGACGTCGCCGAGCGGCTGCGGGGCGCTCTGCGCCACGTCATCGTCGAGCGCGGCATCCGCACCCGCGACCTCGGCGGCGCCGCCACCACCACCGAGTTCACCGAACACGTGGTGCGCGCCATCGAGCGCTAGCTGCGGCGGCGCGCTACTGCGGTGAGCAACGCCAGCAGGGCGATGAACTTCAACGTGCGCCCCTTTCCCCAGGCCGCGGCTCCAAGCTCGGGCGAGTCGCCGCGCCGTTTCACCCGGTCGATCCGTCGTCGCCGGCTGCCCGGCGGCACCGCCTCGAGGCCCTGCTGGGCTCGGCGACGCTCGGTCACCGGGCGGGCATTGGCGTCGGCGACGATGCCGGCGCCTCGGGTGGAAGCGAAGACCTGGGTGAACTCGGCGCCGAAGAAGAGGATCTGCGCCGAGTAGTAGACCCAGAGCAGCAGCACCAGCACGGCGCCCGCCGCCCCCCAGGTCGAAGCCACATGGCTGCGGCCGAGGTAGATCCCGATGCCGACCTTGCCCGCCTCGAAGAGCACCGCGGTCACCGCGGCGCCGAGCCAGACATCGCGCCAGGCGGTGTCGGCGTCCGGCAGAAACTTGAAGATCAGGGCGAACAACGTGGTGATGAGCAGGAACGACGCCGTCATTTCCAGCATTCGACCGAGGAGCGCGATGCCTGGCAGGCGGTCGCCGAAGTAAGTGGCCATGGCGGCGATCGAGGCGCTCACCACCAGCGACACGAGCAGCAGGAAGCCGATGCCGAGCACCATCCCGAACGACAGGACGCGATCGAAGAGCAGGCCGCGCCAGCCGCGTCCCGGCCTTGGCTGCACCTCCCAGATGGTGTTCATGGCGTCCTGGAGCTGGGCGAAGACACCGGTGGCGCCGAAGAGCAGGGCGCCGATCCCGATCGCGGTGGCCACGGCGCCGCCGCCGAGCGAGGTGCGCGTCGAGCGTATGGCATCGCCGATGGCACGCGCGGCGTCGTCGCTGACCAGCATCGCGATCTGGGCTTCGATCCGGCTGGTGGCATCGCCGTGGAACACCAGACCCACCAGCAACACCACCAGCAGGAGCAGAGGCGGCAGCGAGAAGACAGTGTAGTAGGCCAGTGATGCGCCCAGGCGCTGCGCCTTGTCCTCCTGCCACTCGCTGACTGTGCGGCGAAGCAGGTCCCAGGCGCCGCCCAGCTTCATCCGTCCCGCCCCGACGAGCCGTGTCGCGACGAGCGCCCGGGTGCGGACGCACGCGGTGGCGGCGACGCGGTGATCGAGCGCAGGTCGGCGAGCGCCGCGGCGCAAGCGCCCGGTTTTTCGCCCTGGCCGAGCTCGACGAGCGGCAGCAGCGCGGCGAGCGGGTGGATGAGCGCGCCGAGCGCCACGGCGGCGCCGGCCCTTCGCGCCAGACCCGACTTGCGGACGTGAGCGCGACGGGTGCGCAGGCCGCCTTCGATGTCGATCGGCGAGCGCAGAGTGCCGATCGAGAAGTCCTTGGGATGCTGGTGCACCCTGAGATCGACCTGTTCGCGCGCCAGATCGACCGTACCCTCTCCGGTGAGCCGGACGTCGTCGGTGTCCATGAGCAGATTGCGGGCAGTCAGCCGGCCGTCTTCGATGTCGAAGGTGCCGACCAGGCAGAGGATCGGCGCCGGCTCGCTGCCGTAGAGCTTGGCGACCAGCGCCTCGCCGAAATCGATGGCCACCAGCTCGAGCACGGTTTCGCTGAGCTGGCCTCCCTCGAGGACGAAGCCGAGATCGCCGTCCAGACCGCTGGCCATGTCGCGCAAGGAGTTGCCGCTGGTCGCCAGTCGTGCCCGGCCGCCGATCACACCCGTGGCCTTGGCGTCGATCGACAGGTCATGCAGCAGGCGTGGCAGGTCGATCGACTGCAACAGCAGGTCGCCGCCAAGGCGCGCGGTGTCCTTGCTGGCGTCAATGGTCGCGCGGCTCTGGAGGCGGCCGCCGGCGAAGCCGATGTCGAGCGGCGCCAGGCGCAGCTTGCCGTTTTCGAGGTGCAGCTCCAGCCGGATGTCTTCGAGCAGGCTGCCTCCCCGCACGCTGGCGGCGCGGAAGTTGACGTCCGCGTCCATGGCGCGCAACTTGCCGAAAGCGAAGGAGCGATCGGGGAACACCGGACCCGATGCCGCCTTGACGGCGGAGCTGGCAGGCCGCGCGCCCCAGAAGCCCCTGAAGTCGCCGAGGTCCATCCGCCGCGAGCGCAGGTCTGCGCGCAGCAGCGAGCGCGCGGTGCCGCGCAGGTCGATGGTCATCGTGCCGCGCAGGTCGCTCTTGCCAATCTCTCCGGTGAAGGTGTGAAGGCCGAAGCGGGTGCCGTCGCGGGTGAACCGTCCGGCGACACGGTAGGGCGGCGTCTCGGCGACCGGCAGCGAGAACAGCGCCCAGAGCTCGTCGAGACTGCGGCCGCTCAGCCGCAACCTCCCCGAAAGGCCGTCGAGCTGGCGCGGCCGCGAGAAACGGCCGTGCAGACTGGCCCGGGTATCGCCGGCGACGGCATCGAGGCGGAGCGGATAGGGCTCGTTGCGCCAGAAGATCTCCCACGGCCCGAGCAGCCCGCTGAGCGCCAGCGCGTGGCCGTTGTAGCGTCCGCGAGCCCGCACCACGTAATCGGCGTTCTCGTCGCCGCGCGCGGTCAGGCGATCGAACTCGAAGGCCAGGTCGCGCGCCGTGCGCCGGTCGCGATAGTCGATTCGGCTGTCGGCGATGCGAATGTCGCGCGGCAGGGGAAATGTTCCGCCGGGCTTGCGTGCTACGCGCTGTTGGCGGCGCCAGCTGGCGCCGCCGTCGGGGTCCTTCTCGAGCACGAGCTGCGCGCCCTCGAGCTCGAGCGACTCCAGCCGCATGCGGCCGCGCGAGCAACGGCATCAAGCGCAGCCGCAGATCGACGTGGCGGCTGGCGAGCATGGGCTGAGTTCCGCGGCCGCCTGGATTGCCGATGGTGACGTCAGCAGCGGTCAGACGGGGTCGCCAGCCCAGACCCACGTCGAGATCGCCGGCGATCGCCACCGGCCGATCCCAGCGTGCCGAAAGCAGGCTCGATAGCGGTTTGCGGGCCCAGTTCCAGCCGTAAGGTGGACGTAGATCGCCGCTGCCGCCACCAGGACGAGAGCGAACGCCAGAACTGCCGCGAGCACGCGGAGCTTCGATCTCACGGCAGGCGAAATTGCAGCTTCTGTGCCACGCGTGGATAAGCATCGTAGGATGCATGGGGATGGATTCACTATTCGATCCGCCACCGTCGCCCGCTCCGCGCGCTTCACCGGTCGCCGGCACGCCGCTCGCGGAGCGCATCCGACCGCGCTCGCTGGCCGAGATCGTCGGCCAGGAAGAGGTGGTGGGCGCGCAGGGCTTCCTTCGCCGTGCCATCGCCGAGGACCGCGTGCCGTCGCTCATCTTCTGGGGGCCACCGGGCACCGGCAAGACCACGCTGGCCAGGATCATCGCGGCCGAGACCTCCGCGCACTTCGTGCCGTTCTCAGCCGTCACCGCCGGCATCAAGGAGATCAAGGAAGTGATGGCGGACGCCGCCCGCCTGCGCCACTCGCAGGGACGGCGCACGCTGCTCTTCGTCGACGAGATCCACCGCTTCAACCGCGCCCAACAGGATGCTTTCCTGCCCTACGTCGAGCGTGGCGACATCGTGCTGGTCGGCGCCACCACCGAGAACCCGTCCTTCGAGCTCAACGCCGCGCTGCTCTCGCGCTGCCGGGTGGTGGTGTTGAAGGCGCTCGCGGAGGGCGAGTTGGTGGAGTTGTTACGACGGACGCTCGGAGATCGCGAGCGCGGGCTGGGCGAATCGTCGCTCGCCGCCGAGCCCGGCGTGCTCGAGGTGCTGGCACAGCTCGCGAACGGTGACGCCCGCCGCGCTCTCGGTCTGCTCGAGCTGGCTGTCGAGGAGGGGCGCAGCGCCGGTGCGCTGACTCTCGATATGGCGCGCCGCGCCGCGCAGCGCAAAGTGTTGCTCTACGACAAGTCCGGCGAGGAGCACTTCAACCTGATCTCGGCGCTGCACAAATCGCTGCGCGAGAGCGACGCCGACGCGGCGCTCTACTGGCTGGCCCGCATGCTCGAGGCCGGCGAGGATCCTGGTTACGTGGCTCGGCGCATGGTGCGCTTCGCCAGCGAGGACATCGGCCTGGCGGACCCGCAGGCCCTGCGTCTGGCGCTCGCCGGTTGGGAGTCGTACGACCGTTTGGGCTCGCCGGAGGGCGACCTCGCCTTGGCGCAGGTGGCCGTGTACCTGGCCCTCGCGCCGAAGAGTATCGGCGTCTACCGCGCGTGGAGCGAGGCCCGTCGGGCCGTCGAGGAGCGACCGGCCGAGCCGGTGCCGCTCGCCATCCGAAATGCGCCGACCGCGCTCATGTCGGACCTCGGCTACGGCCGCGACTACGTCTACGCGCCGGAGACCGAAGCCGGAATCGGCGGGCTGGAGTGTCTGCCCGACGCCCTGCGCGGTATTCGCTTCTATCGCCCATCGGGGCATGGTTTCGAAGAAAGGCTGCAAGCGCGCTTGCAGAAGCTCGAGGATCTGCGCGCGGATATACGCCGGCAGCGGGGGGCCCCTAATTCGGCCAGGGGCACAGCCGCCGGCGGCAGCGGGGACCAAGAGTCCGGAGGAGGAGAACGATGATGACTTCAAGGAGTTCGCGGCGATGGGCCGGCGTTTTCGTGCTGGGCCTGGCGCTCGCTGAGCCAGGTACCGCGCAGCGCGCCGGGGAAGCGCTGCCGGTTGGTCCATGGGGCGGCGAAGGCATGCTCTTCATGGTCAGCGCTGGCAGCGCCAGCGCCGAATTCACTTGCGCCCACGGCGGGACCAACGGTCCGGTGGTTTTCGGTGACGACCGGCAGTTCGAGAGCGCAGGTTGGCTGGTATCGGAAGAGGGCACCGGCCCGGACGGCGAGCGCGAGTCGGCGAGCTACATCGGCAGGCTACGCCGGGACGTGCTCACGCTGCGCGTGCGCTACGGCACCGCGGGCAAGGAGCTCGGTCCCTTCGAGCTGCGTCAGGGCAGCAGCGCGCGGGTCGCCAAGTGCCCGTGAGCCGCGCCGGGGGCTGAACCGGCGCAACGCGAAGCTCTATACCGGCTTGACGTGCCGGTAGCCGCGATTCCAGTACAGCAGGGGAAGCGCAGCGCTGTCCAAGCTCACGTGCGAAGTCTGAACTTCGCCGACATAGATGGTGTGGGTGCCGGCGGGGTGGCGGGCGACGATTCGGCAGTCGAGCCAGGCCATGGCGTTGGCGAGGATCGGGGCGCCGCTGGGTCCCTCGCGCCAGTCGCCCTCGTCGAAGCGGTCTTCGTCCTTGGTCCAGGCGAAGCGGTTGGAGAGCTCGACGTCCGCCTGCTCGAGGATGTTGACCGCGAAGGTCGCCTCGTCGCGCTGAAGCAGCGGATGGGCCTTGTGGCGATGGTCGATGACCACCAGGACCAGCGGCGGCTCGGGGGACACCGACGCGAATGCCGATACCGTCAGCCCGTGCTTCTCGGCGCCGGCGCGAATGGTGACGATGGTCACGCCGGAGGCGAAGTTGCGCAGCGCGTTGCGGTATTCCTCGGAGGAGATGGCCACGGCGGCCCTGCCGCTCAGCGCTCGAGCCCGGCGGCGGCGACGCCGGCGGCGATGTCGACTTCGGTCAACAGGCCCTGTTTGGACAGGAGCTCGGCGAAGACCTTCGGCTCCCGGCCTGGGCGGTAGAGCAGGTAGAAGGGGATGCCGGAGCGGCCGTGATCGGCGAGGAAGCGGGCGATCTCGTCGTTGCGGTTGGTCCAGTCGGCCTTCATCGGCGACCACGCCGTGCGCTCGAAGGCGCCGGCGACCTCCGGCGTCTCGAGGATCAGCCGCTCGTTGACCTTGCAGGTGAAGCACCAGTCGGCGGTCACGTCGACGAACACGATGCTGGCCCGCCGGCGGCCAGCTGCTCGGCCTCGGCGCGGTCCCAGGGCTGCCAGGAGATCAGATGCTGCACGCCGCCGCCGCGCGGCACGCGCTCCGCGGGCGTCGCCGCGCGACCGCGACGAGCGGCGAGCGCGGCGCCCGGCGCGCGCCGCGCCGGCCGCCCAGCGCAGCGGCGCCGCCGCGACGAGCCGCGTGATGGCGCAGCCAGGCGAACAGAGGCGAGGGCCAGGAGCGCCGAGCTGGACCAACGCCAGCCGCTCGGGCGGCACCTGCGCGGCGAGGACGTAGAAGAGCCAGACCGCGGCGCGCGGCGAGCAGGAAGCCCATGACGCCTTGAGCGTGTCCATCCAGGCGCCCGGCCGGGGGAGGAGGCGCGCGGCGCCGGGCGCCGCGGCGAGCAGCAGGTAGGGGAGCGCCATGCCCGAGCCCGACCGCCGTGAAGATGGCGAGGATCACCGGCGCCGCCTGGCCGAGCGCGAAGCCGACCGCGGTGCCGAGGAACGGCGCCGAGCAGGGCGTCGCCATCAGCGTCGCGAAGAGGCCGGAGGCGAAGTGGCCGGCGGTGCCTTCTCCCTGTCCGGCATCGCCGCGAGGCGCGCGAGCGCGCCGCGGCAGCGGGACTCTCGAAAAGGCCCCAGAGGTTGAGGCAGAAGAGCACCACGACCACGGCCAGGAAGGCGACGAAGCGCGGGCTCCTGGAACTGCACGCCCCAGCCGACCGCCGCCCCCGCCGAGCGCGCCGCGACGCGGCCAGGGCCAGGGCCCAGAACGAGACCAGGATGCCGGCCGCCGTGGCGAGCGCGCCGCGCACGACGTCGCCGCGTCCCGCGCCCGCGGCGCTGGACCAGGCCGAAGACCTTGAGCGAGAGAACCGGCAGTACGCAGGGCATGGCGTTGAGGATCAGCCCGCCGAAAAAGGCGAGCATGAGCATCCAGACGAGTCCGCGCCGTGGCGCCTCGCTGGAGGCGCCAGTTTCCGCCGCTGCGGCTGGCGGCGCGACGGCGGCGCCGCTGCCCTCGCCGACCGTGAGCTCGACGGTCGCTTCGGTGGTCACCGGCGGCAGGCAGGTGCGGTCGTCGCACGCCTGATAGCGCAGAGCGGCGGTGATCGGCACGGCGCCGCGCGCGGCTTCGGCCGGCACGTCGATCAGGATGGGAACGTCGAGGACGCCGTCATAGACCGACAAAGGCTCCTCGGCGAAGCTGAACTTCTTGGTCGCGCCGACCGGATACTCGACCCTCGCCTCGGACCAACCCGGCGGAACCTGGACGGTGAGGGTCGTGGGAATCAGGTAGTCGTAGGTCGGCTGGTGGCTGTTGGTGTGCCAGCCCTCCTCGATCCGCACGATCCCGGAGAGCCGCGCCGTTCCGCCCGGCGGCGCCGGGGCTGGTGCCTGGAGCTGAAAGGTGGCGCGTTCCTGGCGCGGAGGGCCCTGGGCGATCGCGGCGCCGCGGCCAATAACAGCGCGCCGCAGACGGCGCCGAAGGGACGGCGAATCAAGTACAGGCGGCCTTGTCGGTGCGCAGCGTGGCGAGCGTCTGCGCAGCCTGGCCGCGAAAACCGCTCTTCGGGTGGAGGCGCAGGAAGTCCTCGAGCGCCACCATCGCCTGCTGGCAGTTGCCGCGATCGTCCGCGAGGTTGTAGGCCAGGAGATCGGCGCGCTCGATCAGTTCCTGGTCAGCGAGTTTCGCCGCCGCGCTGCGGACCGCGGCGAGCTCCTTCGCTGCCTCCTCGAACTGGCGGCCGAGGCGCAGCGAATCCGCCAGCAGGTAGCGGATGCGGGCCGACCGCGTCTCGTTGCTCTCCAGGCCCAGGGCTCGGCGGAGGAGACTCGCGGCGCGGACTCCGTCCTGCCGCCCATGAGCCTCGGCGGCGAGCTCGCGGATCGCCTCCGGCTCCTGCATCTCGGCTGAGCGCGCGATGCGCTGCTCGTAGGCGCGATGAGCGGCGAGCTCCCGGTCGATCTGGGCGATGAACTCCTCGGTGGGCAAGAAACCGGTGACCGTGCCGGCGCGCGCCAGGTTGGTGTCGAGAATCAGAAGTGGTCGGCAGGTTGTAGGCCGAGAACCGAGCGGCCAGCTTGCTGCCCTCGCCGTCGATCGTCGGTGTCGACGCGCAGCAGCACGAACTGTTTCGTGTAGTCCTGGAAGCGCTTGGTCGAGAATACCTGGCGCTCGAGCTCCTTGCACCAGCCGCACCATTCGGCGTAGAGATCGACCAATAGCAGCTTGTTCCCCGCCTTGGCCTCGGCCAGCGCGGGGCCGATCTCGGTCCGCCAGTTTTCGGCCTCGGCAGCCGGTGGAAGCAGCAGCAGGAGCGCGAGCGGGAGCGCGTTTTTCATCATGTTTGTCGGGAGGGCGCGAGGGCCGGCCGGCCGGCGGCGCGAGGCAAATGATAGCACGCACCGAATGATAGGCTGCCGCCCCGGCGGGGCGCTTGGCGTGCCCTGTCACCCGTTTCGAACAGCCCGCCACGCGAACCGTGGCGGCAACACCGCACCGACTGCAAGGAGAATCGTCCTGTCCGTGAAACTGGCTGCGCGCATGGGCCGCATCGGAGAGTCGGCGACCCTGGCCATCACCCGGCGCGTCAAAGAGTTGCAGGCCGCGGGCCGCGAGATCCTCGATCTCGGCGCCGGCGAGCCCGACTTCGCTTCGCCGCCGGTCGCCGTCGAGGCGGCGAGCAGGGCGCTGCGCGACGGGTTCACCCGCTACACCGAGAACGCCGGGACGCCGGAGCTTCGCCGGGCACTCGCCGAGCGCTTCCGGCGACCGTTACGGCGCTCCCTGGGGAGCTTCAGAAGTCTTGATCACCGTCGGCGCCAAGGCCGGCGCTCTTCGAGCTCGCCCTGGCGACTCTTCGAGGCGGGGCAGCGAGGTCGTCGTCCACAACGCCTGCCTGGGTGAGCCTTCCCGAGCAGGTCGCGCTTCGCCGGCGCCGAGGTGCGTCGCGGTACCGACCGAGGCCGGCGACGGCTTTCGCGATCCATGCCGCGCCGGTCATCGACCGCCTCGAACCGACGCACCGCGCGCTGTGCTCCTCAACTCGCCCTGCAACCCGACCGGCGGCATGATCGCCGCCGCGGACCTGCGCGCAGATGGTCGAGGCGTGCGCCGCGCGCGGCGCGCTCGTGATCTCCGACGAGACCTACGAGCGGTTCGTCTACGACGGTGCCGAGCACGCCAGCGCCGCCGCGCTGGCCGCCGAGTTTCCCGAGACCGTCGTGGTGGTCGGCTCGTTCTCCAAGACCTACGCCATGACCGGCTGGCGCCTGGGCTACGCTGCTCGGGCCGCGCGAGGTGGTCGACGGCCGCGGCCGCGATCCAGAGCCACGCGACCTCGAACCCGACCTCCTTCGCCATGGCGCGGCGCGCTGGCCGCGCTGCGCAGGCGCCGAGGCGGACGTGCGGACGATGATCGCCGAGTACACCGCGCGCCGCGAACTCATGGTGCCGCGGCTAACGCGCCATCCCCGGCTGCGAGCTGCCCGCCGCCGGCCGGCGCGTTCTACGCCTTTCCCCGACGTCTCCGGCTCGCTTCCGGCGAGGGCCGCCAGGGCTCGATCGCGCTCGCCGAGCTCCTGCTCGAGAGGGCCGGCGTGGCGGTCGTGCCCGGCGCGGCCTTCGGCGCCGACGACCACGTGCGCATCTCGTTCGCCTGCTCGCGCGCAGACGCTTGCGAGCAGGGGCTCGACCGCATGGCGCGAGCGCGCCTCGTCGGACTGACAGATTCTTCGCAACCCGGGACGGAGCCCACTCCGCGATCGACTCCGAGGAGATCGATGATCGCCGTCGCCGTGGCCGCCGCACTGCTGCTCGCCTCGCGCTTGCCGCCGGCGTCGCCATCGCCCAGCCCAGCCGACCGCCACGGCGCGCGCCGACCGTGGCCGAGGCGCAGAGCTTCGTCGAGGCCGCCGAGGCGCGGCTGCTCGAGCTCTGGATCGAGCGCGACCGCGCGGAGTGGGTGCAGGCGACCTACATCACCGACGACACCGAGCTGCTCGCGGCGCAGGCCAACGAGCGGCTGATCGCCGCCGCCGTGGAGCTCGCCAAGGAGGCCACGCGCTTCGACGGCCTGCAGCTGCCCGAGGACTGCGGCGCAAGCTCGAGCTGCTCAAGCTGGCCTCACCCTGCCGGCGCCCGCCGACCCCGAAGAAGACCGCCGAGCTGACCCGGATCGCCGCCGCGCATGGAGGCGCCTACGGCAAGCGGCAAGTACTGCCCGCAGGGCAAGGGCGACGACTGCCTCGACCTCACGAGCTGTCGCAGCATCCTGGCCGAGAGCCGCGACCCCGACGAGCTGCTCGAGGCCTGGACGGGCTGGCACGCGATCTCGCCGCCGATGCGCGACGAGTACGAGCGCTTCGTCGAGCTGGCCAACAAGGGCGCGCGCGAGCTCGGCTTCACGGACACCGGCGCCATGTGGCGCTCCAAGTACGACATGCCGCCCGACGCCTTCGCCGCGGAGGTCGACCGGCTCTGGGGGCAGGTCAGGCCGCTCTACGACTCGCTGCACTGCTACGTGCGCGGCAAGCTGAACGAGAAGTACGGCGACGCCGTGGTGCCGCGCGAGCGGCCCGATCCCCGCCCACCTGCTCGGCAACATGTGGGCGCAGGAGTGGGGCAACATCTACACGCTGGTGGCCCCGAGCGCAGCGGCGACCCGGCTACGACCTCACCGCAGCTGCTGAAGGCCAAGAACGTCGACGCAGCTCGGAGATGGTGCGCTACGGCGAGCGCTTCTTCACCTCGCTCGGCTTCGCGCCGCTGCCCGAGACCTTCTGGGAGCGCTCGCTGTTCACGAAGCCGCGCGACCGCGACGTGGTCTGCCACGCCAGCGCCTGGGACATCGACTACAAGTCGACGACCTGCGCATCAAGATGTGCATCGAGATCAACGGCGAGGACTTCATCACCATCCACCACGAGCTGGGCCACAACTTCTACCAGCGCGCCTACAACCAGCAGCCGCTGCTCTTCCGCGACAGCGCCAACGACGGCTTCCACGAGGCCATCGGCGACACCATCGCGCTGTCGGTCACGCCCGAGCTACCTGGAGAAGGTCGGGCTGCTCGACGAAGGCGCCCGACGCCTCGAAGGACATCGGCCTGCTGCTGCGCATGGCGCTCGACAAGGTCGCCTTCCTGCCCTTCGGCCTGCTCATCGACCAGTGGCGCTGGAAGGTCTTCTCCGGCGAGATCACGCCCGGCAGCTACAACCAGGCCTGGTGGGAGCTGCGAGCGCAAGTACCAGGGCGTCGCGCCGCCGGTGGCGCGCAGCGAAGCCGACTTCGATCCCGGCGCGAAGTACCACGTGCCGGCGCAACGTGCCCTACACGCGCTACTTCCTGGCCCACATCCTGCAGTTCCAGTTCCACCGCGCGCTGTGCCAGGACGGCCGGTGACCAAGGGCCGCTGCACCGCTGCTCGATCTACGGCAACAAGGAGGCCGGGAGCGAAGCTCGACAAGATGCTCGAGATGGGCCTGAGCCGGCCCTGGCCGGAGGCGCTGGAGGCGCTGACCGGCGAGACGCAGATGGACGCCACCGCGATCCTCGACTACTTCGCGCCGCTGAAGAAGTGGCTCGACGAGCAGAACAAGGGCCAGAAGTGCGGCTGGTGAAGCTCTGACGCCTCGTCGCCCTCTCCTCCGGAGAGGGGACAAGCTTCCTCTCTACCTCACTTACTTGCCGGCCAGCGCGGCACTCTGCCCGGCGTCCACGGGGCTCCCGCCGCGTCGGCCTTCGCTTCAACGGCCGGGATGTCGGTTTCGACCAACTGCCGCAGCTGCGTCAGCACCGGCGTGAACAACCGGTCGGCGACGGCGTACTGCTCGCGCTGGGTGCCGGTGGGAGACGCGGTCGCGACCCAGGATCCACCGACGATGGTCGACACCCGGCCCACGATGCCGGGTAGGACTGCCTCGTTGCGGCGCGACTTGGTCCGGTCGCCGCTCAGGGCGTCCTCGACGTCGGTGAGGCGGGTCTGCAACGCGCGCACCTCCGCGGCGAGGGTGACGTCGGCTTGCGGGGTTTCGTCGATCGCCTTGCGCAGCTTCGCCAATCGATCGGAGGTGTCGCTGGCCAGCTGTTGGGCTCCCAGAACGGCACGCTGCAGAGCCGCCACCTGGCTCTGGAACGCCGCCAGCGCCGGGCGGTCGATCTGCGGCAGCCCTTCGATGCCCAGCGGTTCGGCGCGGAAGCGTTGCGATTCGCCGAGCGAAGTGAGCACGCCGTCGACTCTCTTGGCGAGCGACACGACATAGTCACCGGGCACGACGAGCGGGCCGGTCGGCGGCTGCTCGAACACGCCGACTTCCGGTTCCTCCAGGGAGACCGGATTGGCAGGCGGGAAGCGGAGGTCCCACGCCACACGGTGCAGTCCCGCCGCGGTGGGTCCGGTGATGCGCCGGACCACGCGCCCCTCGGCGTCGGTCACCGTGAGCACGATGGCGGGCTCCTCCTCGCGGTCCTCTGCCCGCAGCTCTTCCCACGACGGGTAGACCAACTCGCCGCCTTGCTCGACGAGCTTTTTCTCTGCCTTCTGCCGCATCTTCTTGCGGCCCTCGAGCTCCTCCTTCAGGTAGTAGGTGAAGATGGCGCCGAAGGGCGGGTTGGGGGCCGTGAAGTAGGCTGGTCGCCGAGGAAGCCCTTGTCGCGGCAGCCGAGGGCTGCGCCGGGATGAACATCTGCGCCGGGCGCAGCGGGCAGAGCGCCGCCTCCCGCGCCAGCAGCTCCGGCGTCGCCTGGCGCAGCGGCGAGTAGTCGTCGAGGATGTAGAAGCCGCGGCCGAAGGTCGCCGAGCACGAGGTCGTTCTCGCGCTTCTGGATCGCGAGGTCGCGCACCGGGATCGTCGGCAGGCCGCCCTTGAGCTGCATCCACTTCTTGCCGCCGTCGCGGCGTGAAGAAGAGCGCCGAACTCGGTGCCCGCGAACAGCAGGTCGGGCTCCACGTGGTCCTCGGCGACCGCGTAGACCGTGCCCGCGCTCCGGCAGGTCGCCGGCGATCGAGCGTCCAGGTGCGGCCGCGGTCGGTGCTGCTGCAGGACGTAGGGCTTGAAGTCGCCCATCTTGTGGTTGTCGAAGGCGGCGTAGACCGTGTCGGCGTCGTGGCGCGAGGCGTCGAGGTCGCGAGACGTAGCGTCATGTCGGGCACGCCGGGGAAGCTGCTCGATCTTGCGCCAGGTCGTCGCCGCCGTCCTCGGTGACCTGGATCAGGCCGTCGTCGGTGCCGACGTAGAGCAGGCCCTCCTGCTGCGGCGACTCGGCGAGCGACGACGATGTTGCCGTAGAACGAGGTCGAGGCGTTCTTGGCCACCGCGTCGACGCTCCAGACCTTGCCCATCACCTTGCAGCTTGTTGCGGTCGAGTCTGGCGGGTCAGGTCGCGGCTGACCGGCGCGCCAGGTGTCGCCGCGGTCGTCGCTGCGGAAGAGCCGCTGCGCGCGCGAAGTAGAGCCGGGTGTGCGAGTGCGGGCTGATGATGCAGCGGCGAGTCCCAGTTCCAGCGCAGCGGCGGCTCGCCCGGCGCCGGGCTGCGGCTGGATGTCGACGCTCTCGCCGCGTCTTGCGGTCGAAGCGCGACGAGCACGCCGTGCTGCGACTCGGCGTAGACGATGTTCGGGTCCGTCGGGATCGACCGCGCGTCTGGAAGCCGTCGCCGCCCAGCGGTGACGAACCAGTCGGCGTTGCGCGATGCCGTGCGCGTTGATGCGTGCGCGACGGGCCGCCGAGCGTGTAGTTGTCCTGGGTGCCGCCGTAGACGTTGTAGAACGGGCGCGGCGTTGTCGACGCGCGACCTGGTAGAACTGGGTGATCGGCAGGTTGGCCTTGAAGTCGCCAGGTCGCGCCGCGGTCGAAGCTCTCGTAGAGGCCGCCGTCGTAGCCGACCAGGTAGGTGGTCGGTGTCGTCGGGGTCGATCCAGAGCGCGTGGTTGTCGACGTGCTTGTTGCTGCTCGCCGAGCGTTGCGAAGGTCTTGCCGCCGTCGTCGGTCACCTGGAGGAAGATGTCCATCGAGTAGACGCGGTCGACGTCCTTCGGGTCGGCGAAGATCTCCTGGTAGTACTGCGGGCTGGCCGGAGACGTAGTCGCTGCGCTTCTCCCAGCTCGCGCCGCGCGTCGGTCGAGCGGAAGAAGCCGCCGCGCCTTGCTCGGCCGCCTCGACGATGCGCGTAGACGACGTCCGGGGTCGACCGGCGAGACCGCGAGGCCGATGCGGCCCATGTCCTCCTTCGGGCAGGCCGCTGCGTCGAGCTTCGTCCAGGTCGCGCCGCCGTCGGTGCGACTTGTAGATCGCCGACTCCGGGCCGCCGTCGATCAGCGTCCAGACGTGGCGGCGGCGCTGGTAGGCGGCGGCGTAGAGGACGTCGGGGTCGCGCGGGTCGAAGCACGACGTCGGTGACGCCGGTGTTCTCGCTGATCGTCGAGGACTGCGCTTCCAGGTCTTGCCGCCGTCGGTCGTCTTGTAGAGGCCGCGGTCGCCGCCCGGCGCCCAGAGCGGGCCCTGCGCCGCGACGTAGACGACGTTCGGAGTCGCGCGGGTCGATCGAGGATCTTGCCGATGTGCTCGGAGTCCTTGAGCCCGACGTTCTTCCAGCGTCTTGCCGCCGTCGGTCGACTTGTAGACGCCGTCGCCGTAGCCGACGCTGCGCTGGCTGTTGTTCTCGCCGGTGCCGACCCAGACGACCAGCGGGTTCTTGCGGGTCGATCGCGACGCAGCCGATGGAGTACGAGCCCTCGCCGTCGAAGATCGGCGTCCAGGTGGTGCCGGCGTTGTCGGTCTTCCAGACGCCGCCCGAGGCCGCGGCCACGTACCAGGCTGGTCTTGTCCGCGGGATCGACGGCGATGTCGACGATGCGGCCGGAGGTCAGCGCCGGGCCGATGCCGCGCAGCTCGAGGCCGGCGAAGGTGTCGGCGGAGTAGGGCTCCTTCGGCTTCTCCGGCTCCTTCTTCTTGTCGGCGGCGAGAAGCGAGGTCGCAGCGAGCAAAGCGGCCGCGAAAACGGCGAGCGATCGTCGAGTCATGAACAACCTCCTGATACGCCGGTGAGGGGCGTGGTGCGAAACGGCTTGTGGTGCGGGGTTCAGCCTAGCACTGGCAGCGGGCACGTCCGGCGGCGACCTGCAACATTGTGCGGCGCTTGGTCGTGTCGTTCGGTGTTCCCGAACCGGCGTACCAGTTCTCGAAGGTATTACTGCAGCCGACTCCACCCGGCGGGCGTTCGCTGCCAACGCTGGCCGTGCATGTCGAGCCACTCGCCGCTGGGCTGGCCCTCTTTCGGCTCGGATCCCAAGCGCAGGACGTGGCCGTCGAGGTCCTCGACCTGCATCTCATAGGCCCACGAGTAGTTGGTCGGCGGGTGCCGGATCCGCGCGCCGGCGCGGCGGTACTCGTCGAACAGCTGCTCGGCGTCGGTGACCCCGATCCAGACCCAGGTTCCCGGGTGCCCCTGATCGCCCTCGCAGAGGAAGAGACCGCAGCGACCGCGCGAGACCGCGGCGATGACGCCGGGGCTCTTCCAGTCCACCCTGAAGCCGAGAACGCGCGTGTAATAGTCGATCGAGGCGTCGAGATCGCGCACGGCGAGAATCGGGGTGACACCCTCGAAGTCCACGGTACCTTTGCCGCTCGGTTCAGGTTCGGCCATGTGCTCCTCCCGGACTTCCAGCGATTGTACCCGCTGGTCCACTGGAGTCCCCTGCTGGCCGGATTCGTCGTATGGCTTGGAGGAAGATCAACTCAGCCAAGGAGGATTCATGCGCTCGACAGTGTCGATTTCCTGCCTGATGGTGCTCGGTCTCGCGATTTCGGCTTGCCAATCCAAGACCGAGGCCCCGGCGCCGGCGGCTACCCCTGCCGCCGAAGCCGCGCCGGCGCCTGCCGCGCCCGCGCCTGTGCCGCCGCCGGCAGTGGCGGAGATCGGTGTTCCGGAGTGTGACGAGTATCTGCGCAAGTACGACGCCTGCATGGAGAAGATTCCCGCCGATGTGCGCGAGCACACCAAGGTCGCGCTCGATGCCATGCGCGACGGCTGGAAGCGCGCCGCCCAGACCGAGCAGGGCAAGGCGGGCCTCGCGGCGGCCTGCAAGGAAGCGGTCGAAATGGCGAAGTGGCAGACGGAGAAGTTCGCCTGCGGGTTCTGATCCTACTTCCCGAACATCGTTCCG
The DNA here is from genome assembly GCA_963821905.1 of Thermoanaerobaculia bacterium. GTDB lineage: Bacteria > Acidobacteriota > Thermoanaerobaculia > Multivoradales > JAGPDF01 > CAWGFP01. The sequence goes on from CAWGFP010000005.1 coordinate 116,566, forward strand.
GCCAGGTCGCGTCGCAGGTCGTCGACCCGCCAACTGCCGTCGACCTTGCTGAGGCCGACCGCGGCTTTCTGCCGGTCGCCGCCCCAGAGCGCCGGCACCTCGACCACCAGGAGCGCGAAGTCCCCCGCCTGCCAGCCTTGCAGGACTTTGGCGGTTTTCGGCTCCATCTCACCGTCGCGCTGAATCGCTTGGACCCGTTCGGGGCCGTCCTCGTAGTAGCCCCAATCGTCCTCGGCTTCGCCCACCGGCAGGACCTTCACCAGGGTGGCGTAGTCGCCGTCCTGATAAGCCTTCACCCAGGCCGCGAGCGCTTTTCCGGGGTCCCCGCCGCCCGCCGGCAGCGCGGTGCCGGAGGGAGGCGCTCCGGGTTTCGGCAGATCGAAGCGCACGTCGAAGGTGAAGCTCGAGCTCGACAGATCGAGCGGCTTGGCGCTCACCACCGTTCCCTTGACGTTCTCGCCGGTGTAGGCCACCGCTGCCTTGCACCCCTCGCAGGGATCGTCGCCGAGGGTGAAGCCGACGCCGTAGATCGAGGCCCGCGCCAGCTTCAAGCCGGGATCGAACGACAGGCGGAGGAGCGCGCCGTCGCCGACTTTCACCGCCTGACGGAAGGCGTGCGAGTCGCAGTCCACGCCGGCTCGAATCGGCGCGGGGTCGAGCGCCCGGTCCGAGAAGAGCAGCACGAGCTCCTGCTTGCCGAACCCGAAGTCGTAGCGCGGCGCGCAGGTGGCGGCGTGAGTCAAGGCGATCGGCGGCTCGCCGGTCTGCGTCAGGGTGCCGAAGTCGGCGGCGACGCCGGGTGCGGTGGTGAGCAGAGCGAGGGCCGTCGCGATGGTGCGATGCGAAACGCGCATGTTTCCTCCGGGTCAGACTGCTGCGGTATTGCGGCGTGACGAGAACAGGCAGAGCGCGAGCAGAATCACCATGACGATATCGACGGCGATGGCCACGCCGGCCTGATGTTCGAGGAAGCGGCGCCCGTGCGACAGCACGAGGCCGATGAAGGCGAGCTTGCTGACGATCGCGGCCGCGAGCGCCACCGGCCGGCTCGACGGGCGAAACGCGCCGTAAATCAGCATCGCGCCGACCAACGCAATGAGGACGCCCCAGTTGCGCACCACGACGTCGGCGACCGGACCCTCGAGCGCCTCGCCGAAGGACGACACCAGCGCGGCTCGTGGCGCGAGCGCGGCGTAGATCATCGTGCTCGTCAGGCCGCCCGCGAGCAGCATGATCCACTTGGTCTTGGCGGCGATCCAGCGCATGAGTGCTCCTCTCGCTCGATCCGTACGGCTGCGGAGTTGATTGCGCGACGGTATCATGCCCCCCCGTCGCAAGCCCGGTCGAAGAGATGGACGTGTACGGCGCGTTGTACCGCGAGAAGTAGGTTCCTCCGACCGTCAGGCCCGCCCCGGTGCGCATTCGGCCCGTGTCGGGATTGCGCTCCCGCGGCCCGTGGTATCTGTCTTGCTGGAGTTGGATGGCCTAGGAGGTTCAACGATGAAAATGACGCACAGAATCGCCCCGTGCCTCTGGTTCGATCACGAAGCGGAGGAGGCTGCGAGGTATTACGTCTCGATTTTTCCGAATTCCAAGGTCGGCAAGGTAGCCCATTACGGCAAGGCGGGAAACGACGTTCACCACCAGAAGCCCGGCACCGTGCTCACCGTGGACTTCGAGCTCGACGGTCAGCTGTTCACCGCCCTCAACGGCGGGCCGCAGTTCAAGTTCAACGAAGCGTTGTCGCTGCAGATCTACTGCGCGTCGCAACAGGAGCTCGACCACTACTGGGACAAGCTCCGTCAGGGCGGCGACCCCAAGGCGCAGGTGTGCGGCTGGTTGAAGGACAAGTATGGCGTCTCGTGGCAGGTCGTGCCGCAGTCGATCCTCGAGATGTGGGACGACTCCGAGGGCTCGGAGCGCCTGATGACGGCGCTGCTGAAGATGAAGAAGATCGATATCGCGGAGCTCGAGGCCGCCTATCGCGGAGAGTCGGCGTCAGCCGACGCGCCGCCGGTACCTGAAGTGGCTCACCGCGAGTGAGCTGACCACACCCACGCAGTCGTTGGATGAACCGTCCGCGCTGGCCACCAGGACCAGCGCGGCGAAGATTCATTCGGCGCTTGACGCCCTGCTACGGACAGGTCGCCATGGCGTTGACGTCGGTCACCGCCGGCGCCGGCGGGCCCGGGTAGTTGAAGTAGATCTTCTGCTCGCCGTGCACGTCGAGCACCTCCATGCGGTAGAAGACGTTGGTGGTCGCGGCGGAGAAGATCCAGTAGCGGTTGTTGAGTCCGCAGCCGTTGATCGCCTTGACCATGATCTCCCAGTTGTTGGGGGAGAAGAACCAGAAGAGGCCCGAGCCCGTCGTCCGCGACGACCACCGCGGCGTGCCGTCGGTCGGCGTTCCCGGGGTCGGGTTGGTCCGCCACTCGGCGCTGATCAGGAAGCGGTCCTGCAGGCACAGCGTGCTGGCGGTGGTGGCGCCGCAGTTCGCGGCCACCGGGAAGGTCAGGAAACCGACGCCGCCGCTGGTGACGGATCCGTCGCGGCCGGCCGATGATGTCGTCGGCTCTGCCGTTCAGCGTCCAGACGCCGATCAGCCCCGGCTGGGCGCGTGGTGACCCGCACGTTCAGGTTGGCCCGGATCTGGGCGGTGCTGCGCGCCACGTTCCAGAGCCGCACTTCGTCGATGCGCCGTTGGGGCGTGTGCTCGCACGAGACGTCGCTGCCGATCCGCATCGCGGAGCTGCTGGCCGGCAGCGGGCCGGTCTCCGGGAAGCTCGCCGCGAGCTCGCCGTTGATGTAGTGCAGACGGTTGGTGCCGTTGAACACCACCGCAACGTGGGTCCATTCGCCGCGCGGAATGATGCCGCCATTGCGCTGTGAGGCCTCGCCCTTGAGATACGAGCGCAGAGTGGGCTGGCCGCCGACGTTGCACTGGCCGACCCACCAGGCCTGGATGTAGTTCTTGCCCGCGATGCTGCGGCAGTCGTCGCCGGCGCGCGCTGTTGGAGATCGCAACCCAGGCTTCGAACGTGAACGCGCCCGCAGGGTTGAGCGCGGCGGCGTGAGGAACCTCGATGAATCCGGTGGCGGAGGGCGAGGCCGAGAACCAAGCGTCGAAGGGCTGGGCGGCGGCGGTCCCGGCAGCGGCGGCCGTGAGCGCCAAGCTGCAGGTGATGGATCCAAGCAATTTCTTCAACCGGGGGAGGAGACGCGTCGTCTCACGCATGCCAGTTCTCCTTGGAGGAAATGTCGGATGTGGATCACACGATACACCCAGGAAGAAGAGCCTCGCCTGTCTTCGACGATCTCCCAGGCGAGCACCAGGACCCGATCGCCCTCCAGATGAGGCGCCGCTTCGAGAGCGATTCTCTGCAGACTCCAGGTCGCCGGCGGCACGTGGGGCGCGCATCCGCTGGCGAGGGCAGGGTCGACCCCGGCCATGGCCCCGTCGGTGGCGCCCCGGCGAGCTCATCAGGCTCATCATCGTCATGGCCGCGCTGCCGAGCGACCGACGCGATCGTCGATTCATCCGTCCCTCCCGTTCAGGCCGCGAATTTACCCCAAGGCCCGCGTTTTCTCGGAGTTTTGGAACGCCGTGGCCTGGACATCGCATGCACTACATTGTTTCCGGCGTTGAGCGGTCAGAACGACCGACTGCGCCACAACGAGCGATAAGGAGAACGAATGACGAGATCCACACGCGCAATTCCGGAAGGTCATCACACTGTCACTCCCACGCTCACCGTCGACGGTGCCGCCAAGGCTCTCGATTGGTACAAGCGTGCATTGGGCGCCGAGATCACGGCGAGCAACAAGGGTCCGGACGGGAAGATCGTCCATGCCGAGATCAAGATCGGCGACTCCCGCATCATGCTCAACGACCCGATGATGGGCATGAAGGGCGTCAAGGGGTTCGGCGGTTCACCCGTCTCCCTCTGGCTCTACGTCGAGGACTGCGACCGGCTCTTCAAGCAGGCGCTGGCTGCCGGCGGCAAGGAGCAGCAACCGATGGCCGACCAGTTCTGGGGCGACCGCAGCGGATCGTTCGAGGATCCGTTCGGCCTGACCTGGACCGTGGCCACGCACAAGGAAGACCTGACCCGGGCCGAGCTCGAAGAGCGGCAGGCGCAGTTCTTCGGGCAGTTGGCTGGTAAGGAGAGCTGATGTTGGCAATCATGAATCCCGAAACCCAGCTGCAGGAGATCGCCAGCGATTTTCTGCGCCGGGTTTCCTCGGGCGACGTTCGGGAGGCCTATCGCCTGTACGTCGCTCCGAGCTTCCGTCATCACAACGCCTACTTCCCGGGTGACGCCGAATCACTGATGAAGGCGATGGAGGAGAACGCGAAGCAGAACCCGGAGAAGACATTCGACATCAAGCGCGTGCTGCGCGACGGCAATCTGGTCGCCGTTCACGGCCACGTGCGTCACACGCCGGCGCAGCGGGGATACGCGCTGGTGCACATCTTCCGCTTCGAGGGCGACAAGATGGTCGAAATGTGGGATGTCGGGCAGGAAGTACCAGCAAAGTCGCCGAACCAGTACGGCATGTTCTGAGCGACGTCGAGGGCGCCGGTCCAACCGGCGCCCTCGAATCTACAGGCTACGGACAGGTCGCGAAGGCGCTGGTGTCGAAGACCGGCCGGAAGTTGCGGTTGAGAGGATTGGTGTAGGTCTTGACCTGGCCCGTCTGAGTGTCGGTAACGGTGATCGTGACCTCGACGTTGGTCAGCCCGCTGAGGAAGACCCAGTAGCGATCGTTGAGGCCGCAGCCGTCGAGCACCTTGACCGTGAGCTCGATGTTGTCGGCGGCGAAGAACCAGAACATCCCGGAGTCGGAGGTGAAGGGCACGGCCTGGGCGGCGCCACTGGTGCCCTGACCGGTGCGCCATTGCGCGGTCACCCGAAAGCGGTCGTCTTGCAAACAGAGATTGGCGCCGCCGTCGAGGCACTCATTGCCGGCTTCGAAGGCACCGATGTCACAGCCGGTCTGCGGGCGAGTCTGTCCGCGCTGGTCGGTGGGCTCGCAGGTCGAGAGCTTGTCCAGCGCCGGGCTGCCGGCGAGCAGTGCGTGGGTCGAAGTGGTACCGCCGTTGTTGGCGAGCGGACCGAGCTTGGCGTTGAGCGGCGCCGCGGTGGTGCCCTCCTGGTCCTGCTTGGCGGGAGCGAAGTCGCTGCAGAAGCCGCCGTCGCCGAGGACGTTCTCACCCTCCGAAAGCACACTGCCGGCGCAATCGCGATCGGTGGGCGCGGTGTTTCCGGCCAGGATCGAGCGCTCGAGGGTCGGCCGGTCGACCGTGATGAAGGGGTCCTCCACGCTGTAGATGCCGCCGCCGCGCGTCGCCGTGTTGCCGGTGATGGTGGAGAAGAGAATCGGCGCATCGGTACCCGGGAAAGCATGGATGCCGCCGCCGAAGACTCCCGCGGTGTTCCCCGAGACCGTCGAATTCACGATCAGCATCTGCTCGTCGACCGCGATGCCGCCGCCGGATCCGGTCGCCGTGTTGCCGGAAATGGTGCTTTCGGTGATCGACAGCAGGGAATCGAGCCCGAAGCTCAAGATCCCGCCGCCGGGCGCGTCCGCACCGACCGTGGAGTTGCCGCTCACCGCCACGCGGGTGAGGAAGAGCACACCCTGGTTCCGCACCGCGCCGCCGCCCTCGCTGGCGCGGCCGTTGCGAAGCGTCAGGCCGACAGCTTCCAGCGCTGCGTCCGCAGGCACGTCGAGGATGCGATCGATGGCGCCACCGTCGACGATCGTGGTCACCGCCGACTGGCCATAGAGAATGGTGTCGCCGGTGAGGTCGAGATCTCCGACCGACGCATCGTCGGGCGCAACGCCGGGCGCACGGCTCAGGACATAGACGCCGGGCGGCACGACGACCACGTCCTGCCCGGGCGCCAGGTTGGCTCCGATCACCGCCTCGCGCAGAGAGCAGTCGTTGTCGCATGCCGCGTCCGCGGTGTCTGCCGTTTTGGTGACCACGAACAGGCCGGCGCGCGCCTCGCTCGCGCCGAACGCAGTGAACGCCGCGAATCCTGCGGCCAGGCACAGCTTGGTTGGGGATGGTCCCATCGCGATTCCTCCAGTTCTTGTCGGTGCTCTCTACTCGCGATGTTTACGGACCACCGCTCGCATGTATCACAGTCGCATCGCCGCTCGTCCGGGCGATTCGCCGCCCAAGGCCCCTGAGTCAGTGCGTGAGCCGCTCGCTCCAGCGCGACACGTAGAGCGGAGCGGAGAGGGCCAGTTCGGCCGCTGGCGCGCTCGACTCGAGCACCAGGAAACGGGAGTCTCGCGGGTGGGCGTTGAAGCGCCCGCCGACCACCGAGACCTGGACGGGGGCTAGCGACCCGCGAAAGGCCTCTGCAGGGTATGGCGTCCGCCGAGACTCGACGGTGAGCACTCCGTCGCGTTCCCGGGTCTGCACGACCTGAAAGAGATGATCCGCCGATGACCAATAGGCCAGCTGGCCGTCGGCGCTCCACGATGGCCAGCGAGCACCCTGCTCGGAGATCTGCACTTTCCGGTCGCCCGCCGGCAAGGCACGGGCGTAGATCTGAAAGACGCCGTCGAGCTCGTCGGATTCGTACGCCAGCCAGCGGCCGTCGGGCGAGACCACGGCGTTCGATTCGTGGAACGGTGTCGCCGCCAAGCTGCGCGACCCGCCGATCGGCGCGCCGCGATCGTCGACCGGCAGCAGGTGGAGGTCCCAGCCGCGCTCCGAGGTGCTCTCTTGAAAGACCAGGCCGCTGCCGTCGGGCATCCAGTCGCAGGGATAGACGCGTCGTGGCTGCTCGAGCAGCATGCGCGGCTCGCCGCCGCCGTCGTCCTGGAAGGTGAGCAGCTGCCAGCTCCCGCCCCGGACCGCGCCCACCGTGACCCGGCGCCCATCGGGCGACCAGGCCGGACGGTACGGCCGGAAGCCGAATGAAAGTTGCGTCGAGGTGCCGTTCGGATCCAGCACCATGAGGTGGGCGGCATCGGCGGCCCCCGTCACCACCGCCACGCGGCTGCCGTCGGGCGAGAGCCTGGGATCGCGGAACTGTCTGGGCGTGGCGGCAAGGCGCTGGAGGGTGCCGTCCGGGGAAAGCCAGGAGATGTACGAGTCGGCGGAGATCACCCGGCCCGGCGCGTAGAGCAAGTCGCCGGACGGCGATAGCGCGAAGTGGGCCGAGCCGTTCTGCGGGTCGTAGCGCACGCCCTCGAGCACGGCCTCCGGCGCGCCGCGCGCGCTGAGCGTCGCGAGATCGAAGGCCACGGAATACAGGCGGCCGCCGCGCACGAACACGAGGTGGCCGCTCGGTGCGTAGCGGCCGTACGAGGCACCCTCGAGCACCGTGTGCCGCTCGCCGCGCGGCAACGACACCACGTCGAGACGCGCCTCGTCGTAGGTGTTGCCTTCCAGGCCGACGGTGAAGAGCACCGAACGTCCGTCGGGTAGCGCCGATGGCCAGCGGTGAGAGCGCTCGTCCTCACCGGCGGTAAGCGTGGTGAGAGTCGATGGCGGGCCGCCGTCCGGCGGAATGCGCAGCAGTCCCGAGGTCTGTGACGGCGCCAGCACGATCGAACCGTCGGCGAGCCAGGTGGCGCCGCGCGGATTGCTGCCGAAGTCGCCCAGCTCGAGCGCGGGTCCGCCACCGAGCGGCAGCTTGATCAGCTTGCGATGGGCGAAGAACCCGACCCAGCGGTCGTCGGTGGAGAAGAACGGCTGGGCCGCGCCGTCGCTGCCGGAGAGCGCCGCCGGCCGCGGGTCGTCGAGCCGGCGCAGGTAGAGCCCGCGAGCGCCCTCGACTTCGCCCGCCAGTACCAGCGCCGAGCCGCCATGAGCGAGCGCGAATGGCGCCGCTACGTCATTCGGCAGCGCCATGCCGCGCGGCAGCTCGAGACTCAGCGCCAATGGAGTCGGCGCCGCGGTGCGCGCCGGCAGCCGCAGCACCAGCGCGGTGGCGGCCGCGGCTAGTGCCGCCGTCGCGGCCAGCGTCCACCCGAGACGAGCCCGCGACGGCGCCCACGGCTTCTCGTACGGTGCGGTGACGGTAGCGGTCGGCACCAGCTCATTGAGCTCATCGGCGATGTCGCGCAGCTCGAGCCCGAGATCGCCGATGTGATGCGGACGACCGGCCAGATCCTTGCGCAGGCAGCGGGCAATCAGCCAGCGCAGCGGCGCCGGGGTTGCCGCAGGCAAGACCGTGAGATCCGGCTCGTCGCGCAGGACCGCGGCCATCACCTCGGCGATGGCCCGCCGGCGGAACGCCTGGCGGCCGGTGAGCATCTCGTAGAGCAGGCAGCCGAAGGCCCACACGTCGGTGCGCTCGTCGAGGTCCTCACCCCGGATCTGCTCGGGGCTCATGTAGGGTGCCGTGCCGATCACCGCGGCAGTCACTGTGACGTCCGAGGCGACGTCGCCGGCGGGCCCGGAGCCGGTGCTCTTGGCGAGCCCGAAGTCGACCAGCTTGACCTGTCCGTCGAGAGTCAGCATCACGTTCGAGGGCTTCAGGTCGCGGTGGATGACGCCCTTGTCGTGCGCCTCGGCGAGACCGCGTGAAACCTGCTCGGCCATGGCGAGCGCGTCCTTGATGGTCAGCGGCCCGTGGCCCAGCTTTTCGGCCAGCGTGCCGCCGTCGAGCTTCTCGAGCACCAGGTAGGGCGCCCCATCGAGCTCTTCGAAGCCGAAGATCGAGGCGATGTTGGGATGATGGAGCGCCGCCAGCACCTTCGCTTCGCGCTGGAAGCGCCGCAGGGTGCTCGCATCTTCCCGCAGCGCGCCACCCAGCGCCTTGATCGCCACCTCACGGCCCAGGCTGCCGTCGTGCGCCGCGAAGACCCTTCCCACGCCGCCGGTACCGAGCAGGCCGCGAATCTCGTAGCGCCCCAGCCGGCTCCCCGGCGCCAGGGTGCGGATCTCGTGCGGCCGCGGCCGGCCGGCGGCACCGAGCTCCGGCTGGGTTGGCTCCTGGTTTCGGTTGTCGATGGGGGAATCCTACTCCTGCCGGCCCGCCACTCGACTGGTCCCGTGAAAGGTGCGAAACCCAAGACCAGGTGCGATGCTAGGTTCCGGTGAGAAACCTCGGACTCGCACGTGGCCGCGGCGGCTGGCTCACGTTGGTAGCGGCGCTGCTGGCGGTGCCGCCGGCCCAGGCGGAGAATCTGCTGCTCAACGGTGGTTTCGACGGCGGTCTCGCGCCGTGGAGCACGCACGGCAACGTGACGTTCTCGAGCGTCGATGCCGACGGTTCGGCCTCTTCCGGCTCGGCCCGGCTGGTCACGGTTGACGAGGTGGTCGCCGAGGTGACGCAGTGTGTCGAGGTTCCTGCCGGCGTTGACTTTCTCCAACTCGACGCGAGGGTGAAATCGCTCCCCACTCTCGACAACCCGCTGCTTCGCTTCGACTTCTCCTTCGTTCTCCAGCCCGGCTGCGTGGGCTCGCCCGCGCCGCGCCTTCTCGCGGCCCTGCCCGACGATTCCGGCAACTGGGTAATTCACAGCAGGGCGGTGCCGGTGCCGCCTGGGGCGCAGAGTCTGCTGCTGACGATTTCACTGCGCCTGATCGAACCCATCGGTCTCGCGGACATCCATCTGGACGATTTGCGTCTCGAACCGGTGGCGGGACTGCTGCTCAACCAGGGCCGCTTCCTGGTCACCGCCGACTGGAAGACCGCCGACGGCGCGACCGGGCACGCCGTGGGCGTCGAGCTCGGATCGGACAGCGGTTACTTCTGGTTCTTCGACCCGAGCAACGTCGAGCTCATCGTCAAGGTGCTCGACGGTTGCGCGCTCAACGACCGCTTCTGGGTCTTCGCCGGCGGGCTCACCAATGTCGGGGTGGAGCTCCGCGTCTATGACACACGGTTCTTCTTCGAGAGGGTCTACACCAATCCGACAGACACGGCCTATCAGCCGCTTCAGGACACCGACGCGCTGAACGCGTGTTTCTGACGGCGTTTTTGGCCTAGCATGAGTTCAGGAGGAGCGAATGATGAAACCTCGGCGGCGAACCTTTGGTGCAGCGGTCCGGATCGCATGGGTGCTGGCGTTGATCGGCACGATGGCGGGCGCGCAGGAGGAGGCGCAGCTGGCGCAGCCGGTGAAGGCCGAGGAGCAGCAGTTCTGCACCAAGCGCCTGCACGGCGAGCTCTGGGCGCGCACCGAGCTCTACTTCGGTCTCTCCCGTGCCGACGGCCCGGACATCACCAACGACGAGTTCGAGGAGTTTCTCGATACTGTCGTGACCCCGCGCTTTCCCGACGGACTGACACTGCTCACCGGCGACGGCCAGTTTCGCGGCGAGAACGGCTTGGTGATCAAGGAGCCCTCGAAGCTCCTGATCCTCTTCTATCCCTGGACGGCGCAACGCAGCCATGCCGCCAACCGGATCCGCGAGATCTACAAGCGGGACTTTCAGCAGCAGGCGGTGCTGCGGGTGGATGAGACGTCCTGCGTGTCGTTCTGACGACGCCCGAGAAAGCGCGATGCGCCGCCGAGGCGGCCACGCTCGCGTCTGCGCGCGCGGCCGCCGGTTGGATGGGTGGGGTGACGATCAGCCCTTGCCGGACTCGGCGCGGGCCTTGGTCCGGATGAAGGCGTAGTTCATCTGTGGCAACCCGTTGAAGTCCGCCGCCTTGGCGCAGAGCTCCTTGGCCTTCGCTGCGTCGCCCTTGGCCTGGTAGGCCTGGCACATGCGGTACTGATTCTGCGGGTTCTGCTGGCTTGCCTGGGCCAGCTCGGCGAGCGCGCCGTCGTAATCCTTCGCCGCCAGCGCGACGATGCCGACGATCTCGTGCGCCTGACGCACCTGGGCCGGGTTCCCTGATGGCTCGGCGGTCTTGCGGAACTCTTCGGCTTCGGTCTTGGCAGTCGCGATGTCGTTGCTGGCGGTAGCGATGCGCGCCAGGTTGTAGTGGTGGAACTGGCGGGTGTTGTCCTTGATCTCCTGCGAGAGGGTGGACTCGTCGGTCATCTTGAGCGCGCCCTCGTACTGCGCCTTGGCCTCGGCGGCTTTGCCGGCGTCGAGCAGGATGTTGCCGCGCAACTGCAGGTCGCCGGCCATCGCCGGGACGTCCTTGGTCGCTTCGCCCAGCGCGTACTGTTGATCGACCAAGGCGAGCGCCTTGTCGGTCTGTCCGCGATCGACCGCCAGCACGGTCTGGCCGAAGAGCGAGAGTCGCTTCTCGCCGTCGTTTCTCGCCTTGGTGGCGATGGTCTTGAACTCCGCCTCCGCCTCGGCGCCCTTGCCCTGATACATCAGAGCAGTCGCGATGCCCTGGTGCGAGGCGAGAAAGTTCGCATCGATGGCCAGCGCCTTGCGGTACTGGACGATGGAGTCGTCGAAGCGACCCATCTTGAGCAGCAGCTCGCCGTACGAGTCGTAGGGATTGGGGTCGTTGGGGATGAGCTTGATGTAATTCTGGAAGTCCTGCTCGGCGCTGGCGTAGTCGCCGGCCTGGCGGTGCGCGTAGCCCAGGATGTTGAAGGCGGTGGAGTAGGCCGGGTCGAGCTCGGTCGCACGCTTGTAGTGCTCGATCGCCTTGGGATAGTCCTGCTGAGCGAAGTGGTAGCCGCCGAGATTGAAATGGGCGCGCTCGTCGTTCGGGTAGGCCGCGACGAGCTGGTCGAGGAGCTCCTTCTGCTTCGCAGCGTTGGCGTTGGCGCCGGCCTCGGTTGCCAGGATGAGCAGGCGCTCGCCGTCGGAGGCCTTGGCGGCCAGGCTCACCGCCTTGTTGAGATGCTCGAAGAACTCACGTCCCGTGGGCGCCGAGTTCGCCAGGCTGAGCTCGGCGAGGGCGAAGTTGGGATCGAGAGACGCCGCCTTCTGGAAGTCAGCGATCGATTCGGTGATGAGCAGCTTCTCGGCCTTGTCGCGGCCGGCGAGAAACGCCGCCTTGGCTTCCTCCGACGAAGTGGTCACCGGAATCTTGCCGGTGTTGGCGACGGGAGCGCTCGCGGCGGGCGCCGCCTCGGGGGGCGGGGCCTCGGGGGCCGGCGGCTTCGCGCAGCCGGCGATCGCCACGCCGGCGACGGTCAACGTCAGGAACAGAACGACGGATGGATGGGTGCGCATTCGGTCCTCCTTTGGAGAACTATCGGATTGGATACGAACCGGGAGACGCACGCAGGGGGCGCGGTCCGGAGCTGGTCGGGCGACTCAGCCCACAGTACCAGAGCCGCGACTTTGGCGCTGTGGGTGGGGATCGGCGGCTCCCCGGATGTGGCGAACACCCCCGGCTACGGCGATCACGCCCCGGAGGGTGAGCCCACGGGCGGCCGGAGATGGCCGCCCGCGGCTTCGTGCCCGTTACTGCAAGTCGTACACCGCGGTGCTGGTGACCGGCTTGCCCTGCGCGTCGGTGCCGTTCAGGGTCACGGTCCGGGTCTTGCCGTCGGCGGAGACGACGATGGTGCCGGTCACGGTGGCCTTGCCGCCCTTCAGGACGGTGAGCTCCAAGGTGTTGTCGTCGATCTTCTTGTAGATCCGCGCGTCGGATGCCGGGTCACCCGTGACGGCGTACTCCTTGCCGTCGAACTTGCCCGTCCATACGTCGCTCGCGGTCTTACCCGCGGCGTCGACGCGATGAACCGTGATCTTCACCTGGTCGCCGACGGCCTCGTAGATGACGGTGGGGTTCTTCGCTCCGCCGGGAGCGAGCTTCGACTTGGCCTCGTTCAGCTTCCAAGTGCCCATGTGTGAGCTGGCGAAACACACCGCCGCCACCATCAGACACAACACCGCGGTCATTCCAAACGCTTTCGTCTTCATGCCGCCCTCTCTGGGAGCCAACGCTCCCGCTTGTGGATCGAGCGAGCAGCATACGCCTCATCCCGTCCGCGGCGGCACGTTCCGGTTGGTGCGGAACACGTTCTGCGGATCCCACTTCGCCTTGATCTCGGCGAGCCGCTCCAGGCTGCCGCGGAGCGCTGCGGCGATGCGCGACGGATCTTCGTCGGCGGTGAGGAAGTTGACGTAGGTGCCGCCGGTGGAGAAGGACCGCATGTCGCTCCACGCCCGCCGCGCCCACTCGACGTTGCGCTCGTCGTCCTCGGGCTTGTCCCAGGAGCCGGCGATGTTGAGCACGTAGCGGGTGTCGCGGTTGCCGACCGGGGAGTGGTCACTCGGCAGGGCATTGAGCGCGCCGGCGAGTTGGAAGAGGATCACCGCCGAGTGCGGCGACGGGACCCGCGCCGCTTGCTCGATGGTCTTGGCGGCGAGCTCCGGCGCGATTCCCGGCAGGTATTCGCTCTTCCAGTAGTAGCGCCGGCCCTTCGGCTGCGTGGCGTCGAGGAGCGCCTGCATCTGCGCGTACGGCCGGCGCACCAGGATGTCGCCGATCGGCTTGCCGAAGGACTTGATGCGCGCCACCCGCCGCTCGGCCTCCTCCAGCTTGCCGGTGTCGCAGGCCAGGAGCGCGATGATCCCTTGGCCGTGCCACTCTTTCGGCAGCCACGGGGCGGGAGGGGCGGGGCGCTGAAGGCAGACCAGGGTGAGCTCCGGCGGCGCTTCTTCGGCGAGCTCGCGATAGAGCTCGAGGACCCTCGGCGCCTCGCTCGCTGGCCAGGCGACGATCCCGCCGACGATCTCCGGGCCGACCGGAAAGAGCGCGTAGTCGATGGCGGTGACCACGCCGAAGTTGCCGCCGCCGCCGCGCAAGCCCCAGAAGAGATCCGCGTTCTCGCGCGCACTCGCTCGCACCAGCCTGCCCTCGGCGGTGACCAGGTCCATGCCCAGGACGGTGTCCGACGTCCATCCCCAGCGCCGAGTCAGGTAGCCGAAGCCGCCGCCCAGGGTGAGGCCCGCCACGCCGGTGAGCGAGACGAACCCGAGCACCGCCGCGAGGCCGTGGAGCTGCGTCTCGCGGTCGACGTCTCCGAGCAGGCAGCCGCCCTGGGCGCGCGCCATGCGCTGGCTGGGATCGACCCAGACGCCGCGCATCGACGACATGTCGAGCAGCAAGGCGCCATCGGCGACCGCCAGGCCCGCGATGTTGTGCCCGCCGCCCTTGATGCAAAGCAAGAGATCGTGCTGGCGCGCGAACTGGACGCAGGCCACGACGTCGGCATTGCCGAGGCAGCGCACCACCAGCCCGGGCCGGCGGTCGATCATCGCGTTCCAGACGGTGCGTGAAGTCTCGAACTCGGCATCGCCCGGCAGGATCACGGAGCCGCGCAAACGCGGCTTGAGCGCGTCGAGCGCGCTCGAGTCGAGGTCGATCTCGCTTCCGGCCGTGGTGGTCATTCTCATGGTCGCGAGCGTACCAAACCGCAGCTGAATGGCTGCTTCTTAGGGCAGGTCGGGGCAAAAAAAGGGCCCCCGCCGGCAAGAACCGGCGGAGGCCTTCAAGCCCTCTAAGGCGGGATAGAAGCCGTTACTGCCGGTCGTACACGGCGGTGTTGCTGACCTTCTTGCCCTGCGCATCGGTGCGGCTCAGGGTCACGGTGCGGGTCTTGCCATCGGCCGACAGGACGATCTGGCCGGTCGCGGTGACCTTGCCGTCGTTCTTGATGATCATGTCCAGCGTGTTGGCATCCGTGGTCTTGTAGGAACGCGCGTCGCCAATCGCATCGTCGCCGGTGACTGGATAATCCTTGCCGTCGAACTTGCCCAACCACACGTTGTGCGTGGGCTTGCCGTCGACACCGATACCGTCCACGGTGATTCTCATGTCGGCGCCCATGGCCTCATAGACAACCATGTCGTTCTTGGCCATCCCAGGCGCGAGCGTCGACTTGGCCTCGTTGAGCTTCCAGGTGCCGACCTGCGGGCTAGCAAAACACACGGCCGTCGACATGATGCCGAGGGCCAGGGTCGTTCCGAGCATTTTCATTTTCATGCTGCCTCCTGTTGAAGTGACCTGCCGTGATGAACTGCAGGACCGATCAGCATACGCCTCATTGGGTCATCAAAACCGTCGCGCGGCGCTTATTCTCGGCCTGCGGAGCAGAAAGCGGTGCGAAAAAACACGCGAAACGACGGCTAACTCACTGCATCGAAGGCGTCGCGACGCCCGTGAAGAGGTGGCAAGAAAGATTCGAAGGCGGCAAGGGCCGCTTCGGTCAGACGGCGTCGAGGATGGCGGCTCGCTTGGAGCGGTATTCGTCTTCCGAGATCAGCCCCTGGCGCTTGAGGTCTTCGAGCGCGGCCAGCCGGTCCGCGGTCGAGGCCGAACCCGGGAGAGCCGCGAGCGGAGCGACCGCAGCGGCGACCGCGCCGCCCCGCGTCGCCATCATGGCGCTCTTGAATTCGAGCGGTCGCGGCACCTGGTCGAGTCGGTTCATGCCCGTTTCGCTGGCGGTCAGGATCTCGATCGTGCCGAAGCCGAATAGCCGGCCGGCGAGCGACTGGCTGAGCCGCACGTCATTGATCTTCTCCAGGTTCGAGTCGAGCACCCGCTTCGACAGCACGCCCTCGAGCTGGATCACCCGCCGGTCGGTGACCAGATACTCCTCGCTGCGCCAGCGCAGCCATGCGGGCAATGCGATCAGCAATCCGACGACCGCTAGTCCGACGCCACCCCACGCCCACATTCGCGCCGGCTCCGGGAAGCGCCCGACGCCGCCGACGTAGACCGCCAGGAAGAGTCCGGCAAGGGTCAAGAACAGCGCCGCGCCGACGTTGCGCAGCAGCACGACGGCGTGCCGCCGAGTGCGCACGACCACGCGCTCGCCAGGCGCCAGCAGCCGATCGAGGTAGGCCATGCCAAAAGTGTAGCAACACCTCGCTGCGTTCGCTTGACATGCCGTGGGCGCTCGAGCGCCGGTGTCTGTTCAGGCGCGAGGGCCAAGCCATCACTCCGCGGGAGCGGTGCGCGGCGAATCGTGCCGGACCGGCAACGCGCGCCGCGCGATCAGAACGCCTGCTTCTGACGGCGGGAGCCTCTACGGATACTTGAGTCCCAACGCCTTCGACAGCGCCAACGCCAGTTGGGCCCGAGTGACCGGATTGTCCGGACAGAACCGCCCGCTGGCACAGGGAGCGAGGATGCCCGCGGCCGACGCCGCCTCGACCCATCGGCGGTAGGGGTTCTCGAGCGGCACATCCGTGAAGTTCGCGGTGGCATCCAGACCTGTGACCTGTCTCTCCCACCAGATCCGGACGGCGCGCAGCCTGAGGTTGCCCGAATGGGGCGGAAAGAGGAGATTCTGGCCGAACTGCACCACGACCCAATAGGAGTACTGGTAGTTGTTGACTGTGGGGTTCGTGATGACGTCGCTGGACCAGAAATCGCAGTTCGGCTGGTTGTCGACCGTGACGAGCGCCATCGACTCCGTGGCACCCGCTGGGTCGAGCGCGCGAGCCAGGCCGACAACGATTGTGTCCCCTACAACGAAGTTGCAGCCGGCGAACTCGACGCCCGTGATCCGGGCACCCGACGGCAGTCGCACCGGGGCCATGAAGAAGTTGGCTCCGGCGGTGTTGATCAACTGGAGATTGCCCAGGTCGATCGAGTACTGGCTCGAAGGATGCGAGGGCCGGAAGTCGGTGGCGTTGAGGGTCAGGTGGTCGGTGGTTGCGACGCCGTAGGCCTCGTCGTGAATCGTGGTGAGGCCGGCGGCGTCATCGCTCGCGGCGCGGGGATGGACTTCCTGGGCGATCGCGGCCGACAGGCCGGCCGCGAGACTCCCGATCAGTAGAGTTAGATTGCGAAGACACCGACGTGGGTCCATGAACGCCTCCCGGCCGATTCGGCCACCCAGGCGTTGCCACGTCTGGAGATGAGAAGTAATGCTGCTGGCAGCATAGCAGCGTCGGTCGGTCCGGGAATTTTCGGCTCCGAGCGCCCGTTCCTCGACTTGAAGTAGCGCCGTGAGGCATGCCGCCCACGGCCGAACCCCGCCGGGAGCGAACGCCCTGGCGAGAGGAGTAAGCATGCGTCGATTCGGAGCCTGGCGGATTCCCGCCTACGCGGTCGCGTCCTGCGGCCACGGGCATCATCAACCACACACGTCACCCGAGGCTGGCTGGCAGGGAGCGAGGGCGAGCTTCTTCTCCGGGATGGGGGAGGGCGGGCGATTCGGAGTCAAACGACCGCTGCGCTTTCTGGCCTACAAGCTCGAGCTCGACGACCACCAGGTCGCTGAGCTGGCGCGCATTCTCGAGGAGCTCAAGACCGAGCGCGCCCAAGCCGCGGTCGACGACCGGCGCACCCTCACCGCCTTCGCCGACGCCATCGCCGGCGCCGCCTACGACAGCGCCCGCGCCGACGAGGGCGCGGCGCTGCGCCAGTCGAGCGCCGAACGTACGCGGAACGCGGTGAGCGCGGCGCTGCCCAAGATCCACGCGCTCTTGAAGCCGGAGCAGCGCGAGAAGTTCGCCTATCTCATTCGTACGGGAACGGTGTCCCTCTAATTCCACAGCAGGCGCCTGCCAACGCGGGCGCCTGCTGCATCCTCCCTGTGGGACGAGGCTCGTTCGTCGGCTGACTCAGCGCACCACGTCGAAGTGCGCCATCATCCCGGCGGCGTGGTGCTCCAGGATGTGGCAGTGGTACATCCATCCGCCGCAGCGGTCGTCCGGCATCCAGGCGATGCGGACGCTGCCGAATGCCGGCACGTTCACGGTGTCCTCCCAGGACCGGAAAGCCGGCGGCTTGCCGTTCACCTCCAGCACCTGGAAGAAGAAGCCGTGCAGGTGGAACGGGTGGTGAACCGGCGAATGGTTGACGACGTCCCAGATCTGCAACTCCCCGACCCTGACCGGCTCGGCGCGGTGATGCTGCTCGCGGTTGATGATGAACTCGACGCCGTGCTTCAGACCCCAGGCTGAAGCCGAGGCGCACGTCGCGGTTCGGGGTGACGGGCCCGGTCACCAGCGGCTCGATCTCCCGCAGCCGCGTCCGGGAGTCGCGTCCGGGAGGGCGCGGCGGCTCCGACGCGCAGCGTGGCGAAGCAGCTCCGGCTTCTGTGAGCCTTGAACGATCCCCGATCGAACGGCAGGGTCTCGATGCGAAGCGTTTCGCCCTCGGCGAACGGGCCGACGGCGATCTCGACGCGATCCGCGGCGGCGAGCAGCACTTCGTGCGCGGTGACCGGCGAGGGGATCAAGCCGCCGTCGGTGCCGATGATCCTGAAAGGCCAGCCGCCCACCGAGAAGACGCACATAACGCGCGCTGGCAGCGTTCACGATGCGCCAGCGCTCGATCTGCCCCGCCGCCATTCGGATCTCGGGTTCCTGCCTGCCGTTCACCAGGCGGGTGCTGCCTTCGCGCCCGTCGTGCGACTCGATCCACCAGCCGGGCGGCTTGATCTGGCCGTTCTTCTCCAGCTCGACGTCGTCCAGCACCAGCACCCGATCGGCATCGAACACCGGCTCGTCGAGCGCGCGCACGATGAGCGCGCCGTACAGCCCCCGCTCCAGCTGCACGGTCTCGTTGAAGTGCGAGTGGTACCAGAAGGTGCCCGCGTCGGGCAGGCGGAACCGGTAGGTGAAGCGTCTCGCCCGGCGCGACCGGGTGCTGGACCATCTCGGTCCCGTCCATGGCCGCCGGGATCCGCAGCCCGTGCCAGTGGATGACCGTCGGCTCGGGAAGGCGGTTGGTGAGGCGGACCTCGAGCACGTCTCCGACCGTGGCTTCGAGGGTGGGACCCGGGACCGTGCGATTGAAGCCCCAGGCGCGGGTCGGCGACCCCGGCGCGAATTCCCAGTCGAACTCGCGAGCCTCGAGGTCGACCGTCACGACCTGGCGTCCAGGGTCGGGCTGTGCCGCGGCGTACGCCTCGGCGTAGGCGGCGGTGCGCTGCGCTGCGGTCGAGGAGCTGGCGTGGTTTCGTTCGGTCATGGCTGCCTCAAGAACGGACGAAACGTGTCGGCGTGCGGCCGCTCTTCAACAGCCACGCCAGGTACACCGGGGCGGTCAGGTCGTAGGCCGAACAGAAGTCGCGCCAAAATACCGGTACGCCCGGGTTGGAAATGAATCGCGCGTGCGCGAGATCCATGATGCCGTGTGCCGCCAGGGCCACCGCCACCAGCCACAGCGACGTCCTGAAACCGACCACGGCCAGCGCGATGAAGACGGCAGCCACGAGCGACTCGAGCAGGAGCACCTGCGTCGAAGCTCCCATGAGCGCGAACAGGCAGTACAAGACTGCGATGACGATCATCACGGTGGGGTAGAACGCACGATCCCGATCCAGCCCGACGGCGGTGCCGAACAACCCCACAGCCAGGGCCAGGAGCACTCCAACCATCCAAGCCGTCAAGGACGCCACCCTGGTATCAGTGCCACAGTCGCCTCCTTCACGAGCGATTGCGATTGGTTGCGCTCATCGTGCGAGCCCCTTCAAATCTCGGCGAAGCTGCGAATGCGGGCGTGGTCGGTGGCGCCGACGGGGGCGTTGCCCGGCCGCTCGGCGAGGCGGGTGGCCAAGCCCGCGGCGGCCGCGGCGTCGAGCTCGGCCGGCGAATCGCTCACGAACAACACCTGCTCCGGCGCGAGCCCGAAGGCCCCGGTGATCGTCCGGTAGGAGCCCGGGTCCTGCTTGCGACCCGTCGCGAGGTCGTGGAAGCCGTCCAGGAAAACCGTGAGGTCGCCTTCTGGAGTGGTCGCGAACAGGAGCCGCTGAGCGAGGACGCTGCCGGAGGAGAAGATCCGCAGCCGCACGCCGGCCCGCCGCCAGGCGGCGAACGCGGGCGCCACGTCGGCGAACACCTGGCCGCGCAGCCGCCCGGATTCGTAGCCCTCCCGCCACACCTGGCCCTGGAGCAGCTTGAGGCCGGCCGACTTGCGGTCCTGGGCCATCAGGAAGCGCAGGTACGGAAGGCCGTCGCCGAAGGCGGGCACTGCCTCGCCGCGGGCGACCGCCTCACTCGTGCTCCGCCGCCAGCTGGCTGAGCGCCGCCGCCACCTCGGGGTCGGCCCGCCGGCGCGCCAGGAAATCCTCCAGATGCCGCGCGGCATAGGGGAAGAGGACCTCGTGGACGAAGCCGATAGGAGTCGTCGTCCCCTCGACGTCGAGCAGCACGCCCTGCACGCCCGTTCCGGGCGTCACAGCCGCGGGAGGGGCGCCGATGTCCGGGTGACCGAAGCAGACGGGCTGATACTGCTCGTCGACCCGCGACTCGGTGTAGTTGCGGGCTCCAGCCGGCGGTCGACTGGAACAGCCGGATCGCGCGGATCTGGCGGTTGGCGCAGAGGTCGAACCAGTGGTGGGTGCCGCGCGGCACGCGGATCATGTCGCCGCGCTCGACCTCGATGCTGAACACCGAGCCGACCGGCGGATGGACGTGGAAAAGGCCGCGGCCGCCGACCACGAAGCGCACCTCGTCCTCGTCGTGCCAGTGCTCCTTGTTGAAGCGGTTGAGCAACGCGTCGAGGCCCGGGGTCGAGGGATGGACGTTGATGACGTCCGCGGTGGCGTAGCCGCCGCTCGCCTTGAGCTCCTCGATCGGCTCGCGGTAGGCGTCGAGGATCTGTTCGTCGGTCGCCTCTTCGGGCAGGCGGTCGACGGCCTCGAACCGGCGATACCAGATACCGTGCTGGCCGAGGAAGGCGGAGATCTCCGCCGGGTCGGCAAGGGTCTGCTGCTGGTCGCGGAGGGTAACGGTAGCCATGGCAAGCCTCCTCGGTGAAGCTTACGCTAGCCGCCCGAAAAGGGGGAGAACAGGGTCCTGCGCGCCACCACCTCGAAGAGGAACTCGAGGGTCTCGACATGGCGGCGTGCCTCGGCGAGGTCCTTGCCCCAGGTATAGAGGCCGTGCCCGCTCAGGAGGAAGCCGTGCAGGTCGGGCGTGCCCGAGAGGAGCGCCCGTACCCGTGCCGCCAGCTCCACCATGTCCTGAGAGTTGGCGAGGACCGGCACGGCGACCTCGGCCTCGTGGCTGGCGACGCCGCGCAGCCCCTTGAGCATCTCGTAACCCCGAATGCGGAAGCTCTCCTGCGCCAGGAAGCGCTCGCCGAGCAGGGTGCCGGCTACCGAGTGGGTGTGGACGACCGCCCCCACGCCTACGGTCTGGACGATCGCGCCGTGGAGTGCCGCCTCGGCCGAGGGTAGACACGGACTGCGCAGGGCCGGCGACCGGCCGGCCGTCGGCCCGGATCGTCACCAGGCCGCCCGGGAGCAAATGGCCTTTGTCGACGCCCGACGGGGTGATGAGGAGCTCGAGTGGCTCGCGCCGCAGGACGGCGCTGAAGTTGCCCGACGTGCCGCGGCACCAGCCCTGGGCGTGACAGTGGGCGGCGACCGCCACCAGCTCGGTGGCGAGCTCGGAGGCGGCCCGCGCCGCCGCGGGACGGCGAAGGCGCGGCTCCGAAACCGGGACACGGGCTTTGCGCTGACTCACTCGCCTGTCAGCCTACCCCGGCCAGCGCAGCATCGCCAGACAAACTCCCTACTTGCCGGCTGCAGGCGGCGGCAGGTGCACGAAGTCGTCGACCGCCCGTCGGAACAGCTCGGGCTGGTCCACGAAGGTCATGTGTCCGCTTTCGGGAAGGACGACGAGCTTTGAGCCGGGAATCCGGGCCTGCATGTCCTTCGAGATCGACGGATCGACCTGGTCGTGATCACCGACCACGATCAGCGTCGGCACGGTGAGCGAGCCCAGGCGATCGGCGTACTCCACGGACACCAGATTGCCGTCGACCACGAACTCGCCGTGCGAGCCCCACATCTCACGGTAGAGGTCCCACGACATGACTCCACCTGCGACGGGGTCGTAGTTCGGATCGGGCCGGCGCCCATAGAGGTAGGGAAAGTAGCCCTCGCCCCAGGCAGCGATCATGTACTCGTTGGTATAGCGGCCCGCTTCGTAGGCTTTGCCCTTGCCGAACAAGCCCTCGCGCTCCATGCCCTCGATGCGGGCGCGCAGCTCGGGCGCCATCGCGGCCTTCATCTTGACGAAGACTTCGTTGAGCTGACGCGTGCTGTGGAACGTGCTGCCCAGGATCAGATGCTTCAGGTGCTGCGGATACTTGAAGGCGTACGCCTGCGCCAGCACGCCGCCGAAGGAGTGCCCGAGCAGGTTGATCTTTCCCAGCCCTAGAGCTTGCCGCACTGCCTCGGCGTCCTCGACCATGTTCTCGACGGTGTAGCCCTTCAGGTCCTCGAGCTTCTCCGAGCGCCCCGAGCCCCGCTCGTCGATGAACACCAGCCGGTTGGTCCGGGCCAGCGACAGGACGTAGGGCAGCAGGTAATCGTGCGAGGCGCCGGGCCCGCCGTGGAGCATCATCAGCGGCTCGCCGGCGCCTACGACCTTGTAATACACGAGGACCCCGCCGGCGTCGACGAAGCCCTCTTCGATCGGCAGCACCGCCGCCCGCGGCTCGGCCGCGGCGGGGTAGGGCATCGCGATCGCAATCAGTCCGAACGCAGCGAGGTCGCGTAGAGACGGTTGGTGCATGACTCTCTCCTTGTGATGGCGGAATACTTGCTCAGTTGCGGAAGTACTTGAGCTCGCCGGTCAGGTACCACTGGCTGGCGACCTTGTGCCACTCGAGCTCCACGCCGTTCCTGAACTCGATCCAATCGTCGTGGAAGGGGTAGAGGTAGGCGAGCGTGCCATCGTCGGTCGCTTCGAACCTCAATTCATAGCGGCTGGGCAGCGTTGGAAAGTCCTCGGCGATTCCGCCGAACTGTTGCGCGAAGTCCTCGAGCGAATGCAGGGTGCGGAATCCCGGCGACATGAGCGCGTAGCCGTCGGCCATGCGCTGCTCGCTGAGCGCGGCCTGCCAAGCAGTGTAGCGGCCGGCAATGTCCAGCTTGTCGGCCCGCTCCGCGTCACCGCAGCCGACGACGATCGCCAGCAGCGCGGCGATCCAGATGCGGCGGCGGGGAGCCACGGCAATCGATCTCAAGCATGGCCTCCATGACCTGCTGCGGGTCGGTGTCCGCAGTTTACTAGAGGTCTCCGCGGCCTCAGTGATCCTCCGGCCGGTCCGGCATGCCGCTGCGGTCCGGCGGCGCCGGACGCTGCGGCTTGCGGTACGGGTTCTTCTCGATTTCCTTGGTGAGGTAGTCGATCGCCGCGTCGAGCTGGATGTCCTTGCCGCCCTTCATCTTCGCCGGGTCGTCGACGACCTCGATGTCGGGCGCGACGCCGAAACCCTCGATGCCCCAGGTGCCGTCCATCTCGTAGAAGCCGAAGGTGGGGACGGTGACGGAGGCGCCGTCGATCAGGTTGGGGTTGCCGCTGATGCCGACCAGGCCGCCCCACGTGCGGGTGCCGATCAACGGACCGAGGCCGCGGCGCTTGAAGTAGAACGGGAAGTAGTCGCCGCCGCTGCCGGCGAGGCCGTTGATCAGCATCGCCTTCGGGGCCCTGTTGGCTGTCGATCGGCCAGGGCCAGTCCTGGCCGTCGCGCCGCGCCCAGTAGTTGACCGCCGGGCGGTCCAGCAGCTCGACGAATCGGGTCGGCACCTGGCCGCCGCCGTTCCAGCGCTCGTCGTTCGGAAAGGCCGGCGATTTCGTCTCAGCAGGCATGCGCCCTACTTTAGCCCCAGGCCACCAAGGGCTAGACGGAAGACGGGCATGGGACCTCCTCGAATCATTTAGACGGTGCTACGGAGATTACGTTACGGTTCGGCGTGCCAGCAGGGGCTCGGCGGCTTGCTTGCGCCTAGCGATCGGCGCACGATAGGGCCAGTTTCACACGGTCTGGCCGATCCGCCAGGAGGTCCCATGAGAGACAACGCTGCAATCCTGCCGATGCTCGTCGCGCTGGCGATTCTGTTTAGCGCGGCCCCTCCCGCGCACTCGGACGAAGTCAACCTGAGCCGCAACCGGGTCACGGCGGTCATGCCCGCTATTCCCGGGACCCCAAACGCCGTGTTCCAGGCCGTGCCCCCGACGCTCATCGCGGCTTTCTGCGAGGACGGAGATGGCTGCACGCTTCGGCTGCAAATGGTCCACGACTTCGGCGACTTTCGTGCCGATCAACGCCTACTCTTCAAGAACGGCGCTCGTTGGCTCACAGGTGGCGAGGTCAACTCTCGTGTCGACGGGGACAATGATGCGCAGGGGGACACCTTTTCCCTCCAAATTGGCGGAACCGACTTCTGCGATTTCTCGGATGCCGAGCCCAGCGGCTCGGACAATTCCGCCGGGTTCTCGGTCGTCGCCGTCTACACCGGCGGCCTATCGACTCCTGGGTTCAGTTGCTTGCTCACCGTGATCGACTGACCAGCGGCAGCGTGCAGGGTCAGCAGCGCGCTAGCTTTCGAAATGGCTCCGCATGGCTACGCTCTCCCGATGATGTAGTGCACCGCCCTCTCACCCGCGACGCTCTCCGTGCATTTGTACCCGAGCGCCGGCAGGTCGAGCCCCGCCAGCAGGTGCTCGCCGGTGCCGAGCAGCATGGGCTCGACGGCTAGGTGCATCTGATCGACGAGCCTTCGCTGCAGGTACTGACGAATGGTGGCGACGCCGCCACCGAGGCGAATGTCCTTCTCGCCCGCCGCCTCCCGCGCGCGCTCCAGCGCCGCCTCGATTCCCTCGGTGACGAAATGGAAGACCGTGCCGCCCTCCATCTCCAGCGGCGCGCGCTGGTGATGCGTCAGGACGAAGGCGGGCACGTGATACGGCGGGTTCTTCCCCCACCAGCCGCGCCAGGAGTCGTCGGGCCACGGGCCCCGGATCGGGCCGAACATGTTGCGGCCGAGGATCCACGCGCCGACTTCGCTCTTGCCGCGGGCCGCGATGTCGTCGTCGATTCCAGTCTCGCCGCCGTTGCCGCCCTTGAAGGTTCGGGTGCCGACGATCCAGTCGTGCAGCGCCTCGCCACCGACACCGAGTGGATCCTCCCGCGACTGGCGCGGGCCGGCGCCGTATCCGTCGAGCGAGATCGAGAACCAGGAAACGATCAGTCGTGCCATCGATTCTACTTAGCCCTCCCGCTTCATGCGTGCCTGGCGGGCGACCTCGCGTTCGCTGGGGGAGTCGAGCATGGTGTCGCCGATCTTGACCTCGCCTTCGCGCTCGTAATGGCCGACGATGAGGCCGTTGGGAGCAGACCCGGGACCGGGTCAGCTTGAACGAATGCGGCGCCGAGCCGTCGGCGAACAGCTTCTTGCCGCGGCCGAGCACGACCGGCACCGTGAAGATGCTGATCGCGTCGACCAGGTCATCGGCGAGCAGCGCGTGGACGAGCTCGGTGCTGCCCTGGGTGACGAGGTTCGGGCCGTCTTCCTGCTTCAGGCGCTTGACGTCGGCGAGGTCGCGCAGGAGCACGGAGTCCGCCCAGGTGGTGTCGACCTCGCCTGAGCGCGAAACCACGTACTTCTTGATCTCGTCGAACAGCGTGGCGATGTTGCCAGCGGGAGCGTTCTTGTCGTAGTACGGCCAGTAGGCGGCGAAAATCTCGTAGGTCTTGCGGCCGAGCAGGAGGTCGAATTTCTCCTTGAAGACACGGTCGATCTCTTCGCCGAACTCTTCATCGAAATACGGCATCGCCCAGCCGCCGAACTTGAAGCCCTTGGTCGGATCCTCGCTCGGCCCGCCGGGCGCTTGCATGACGCCATCCATGGAAACCTGGGCGCCGACGATGATTTTCCGCATGGGTCACTCTCCTTGGCGGATTGCCCCGCTCCTGTCTCAATGACGATAGAGGAGGGGTCGGATCGACAGGTCACGGCATGGGACCTTGGTCCATGCCGGTTCCAGTTCAGGCAAGCCGGGTTTCCGGCCATTTTCAGGCATACTGTCTCCGAACGTGGCCTTTTCGGGCCGCACTTCGAGGAGAACAACGATGAGAAATCGAACGATTCAGCTGGCGATCATGTTTGCCGTCTTATTGCCGCTGACTGCCGGGGCGATCTTCGCCGCGACGAACGCGGAGACTGAGAAGGCCATCACTACGGCGCTGGTCGACAAGCTCGGAGACGACGCCAAGACCATCCGCGTCGCTTTCTTCGACGGCAAGGCGACCCTCAGCGGAAAAGTCAACGAGGACTCGACGGGGGAGATCGCCAAGGAAGTGGCGCTCTACGTTCCGGGCGTGACGAAGGTCGAGAACCAGATCGAGTCGGTGTCGAACCGCGGGCTCGGTAGCGGCAAGGTCATGGACGAAACCAAGGACTCGAGCGTCGAGCGCGACGTCAAGAACGCGCTGCAACAGGAGACCGGTGCCCACGCCAGCAAGATCGAGGTCGAGGCCTGCAACGGCGTAGTGAGCATTCGCGGTGATGTGCCCGATCAGTCCCGTCACGACCTGGCGGTGGCGGCCGCGAAGAAAGTCACGGGGGTCACCAAGTTGATCGACCTGCTCCGCATCGCCGGCTGACCGCCGGTCGACAATCAGGAGCGGATCCCGGCCAGGACCTCCCCGAGGCCGCGGCGGCTGCGGGGAGGACTTCCTGACGCGCCGCTACCCTGACAATCCGGGGGTCGGAACGAGCAGGGGAGCGCGACTCCCGTCTCCTTCCACCTCCAACTTATGCCACACCCGGGGGCTTGCGGCAAAGCCCGCGTCATCCTCCACAGTCTCGGCCATGAAAAAGCACGCGGTAGTGATCGCTGGAGGAGTGGATGGGAGCTCCCGGCGATCGGCGCGGTCGCCGCTCCCACTGCCGTGTTGATTCGGCCCGACGGATACGTTGCGTGGGTCGGAGAGGGCACGGATCAGGGCCCTTGACGCCCTGAGCACGTGGGTCGGACCGCCCACTGGGCGGGCGCCAGGGCGAGTCATCGGTTCACTAGCGTCTCTCTCGGGTCCGACCGCCTTCACCCTGTGTCAGTCGCGCAAGAGGTCAAAGTATCGCAAGGCAGAACGCGCGTGGGCTCGAATCACTGATCTGTCACCTCCAAATCAAAATACATCCCCTCAAGCACCGCCCTCCCCGTAAACTTCCCCCACTCCCCATCCGAAACCCCCGCCGGCTTAACCGGCTCGTTCTCGTCCGTCTGGAAGACTTGCCCCGCGTCTTGCGCAGCAGCGCCTCCTTGATCGACAGCAGCGGATGCACCCAAGGGTGCGGTTTCTGCGTCATCGCCCACTCGTTGACGGCGGTGATCATCGCGGTGAACTCGGAGGCGGCGGAGCCGTGGCCCATCCAGGCGAGATTGGGGTGCTCGTCGTCGGCGGTGCCCGAGAGGGTGGCGTTGTGGCTGCCGTGGTGGCCGACCTTGTAGAGGACGGTGCGCGCGAGCAGATCTTTGGCGGTGACGGTCTTGGCGCCGTCGTTGAACGTGACGTCTTTCCAGGAGACCCAGTTGCCGCGCTGCGCGTCGGCGGCGAAGAAGAGGACCTTCTTCGGCTTGGGCAGCTCGAACGCGACCACCAGGCTGGTGTTGTTGATGCCGGTGTTCAGCTTCAGCGCCAGCGTCTCTGCGGAGTAGAGCCAGTCGTTGTCGATCCGCCGCCAGGCCGCGTTGGCGGGGACCTCGATCCGGTCGCGGTCGTCGTCGGGGCCGGCGCCGCTGCCGTAGCGCTGCGTGAAGAAGGCGTCTCGCTCTCGAAGGCGTCCGTGAGCGGGACGGAGAAGTGGCGGCGGAAGGGTGAGGCGCGCTGCGCAGGCCGTTGGGATCGTCGGGCAGCGAGCGGCGCCGGCGAACGAGAAGGCGTGGTCCTGCGGGAAGCCTTCGCTGTCGCGCGGATCCTCGTCGGCGATCAAGGTCGGCGCTCTCGGGTGGGCCGAGCACGAAGGCGCGGATGCCTGCCGCGCCCTCGAGCTGCAACGGCTCGACGCCGGATAGAGGAAGCAGCAGCCCTTGTGCGCGGCCGCCTTGTCCTTGACCAGCTTCATCGCCCTGCTTGTTGACCGACTTCTCGGGCTCCTCTGCGGCAGCGAGCATCTCGGCGAGGTCGAGCTGCTCATCGTCGCCGCCGAATTCGAGGCCGAGCAGCGCGTCGAGCCGGGCGACCGCGGGATCGTCCTCCCGGCGCAGCGCAGTTCGCGGCGCGCTGCGAGGAGGCCGAGAAGTTGGTCCTTGTGGCGTGTCGCGGAGCTGATTGGCGAGGTCGTTCTCGGGGTCCTCGGTCCAGGCGACCCAGGCCTCGTCGATTTGGAAGCCTTGGAAGTACGGCTTCTTGGATTTCCAGATGCCGTTGAGGTGGTCCTGGTGCTCGTGCGTGAGGATCGCGAGATCGAGGTGCCCGCCGCACGAGGCGTGCAGGTGTTCGACGATCTCGCCGATCGATTTGCTCGTGGTCGAGGAACGCCTGCTGAGCCAGGCTTGTAGCCGCAGTCGATCATCACGTAGTAGGGCGTCGCCGCCACCCTCGCGCGGGAAGGCGATCAGGAAACAGTCGCCATGGCCTTGGCGGTACATGCGCACAGTGACGCCGTTCTCGGGCGGGATGAGCGGCGGGACGGCGGGTGGCATCAGGGCGCCTCCTGGCGCGCAAGAAAGCGTGGTACGCTCGCGCGGCCTTGAAAAACTGTCGGACCTTCCTCAGAGCGGCCGCGGCGACAGCGCTCGGCATGGCACTCGCGCGCAGTGCCGGAGCGCAGAATCTGCTGGTCAATCGCGGCTTCGACGGCTCGCTCGCGCCTGGCAGACGGTCGGCGTCGCATCGTATTCGACGGAGGACGAGGCGGGCTCGCCGGTCTCCGGGTCGGTTCACCTGGAAGCAAGCCTTGCGGACGACGGACGAATCTCTCAGTGCGTGAATCTGCCGACCGGCGTCACGGCGCTCGAAGGCGCCGCGTCCTATCGCGTCGCGGCGGGGCAGAACTCTCCGATCATGGAATTCCAGTGGAACTTTCGCAGCGGTCCGGACTGCAGCGGCGACGGGACCTTCCGCAGCCGCGCCGATGCCTTCGACGTCTTCGATGCCTGGGCAGGCGGCCACCGTCGGTCACCAGCGGACCTCCTCCATCTGATGAATCAGAGCGAACGGCTCGTCGCGCCCGCCAAAGTCACGGTCTCTCAGGCTGAGCGCAGCCCGCCCGTCGAAGGCGTTGCCCGAGCCGCCGTCCTCGCCGAGCAGGAAGCGGCGCACGCGATCGAGCTCGTCGTCGTCGGCGATCGTGCCCGGCGTGCGGATGACGCGACGCACCTCGCGGGTGGCCGGGTCGATCAGGATCGTCGCGCCCGCCCGGTAGAAGAAGTCCGGCTTGACGCCCTTCGCGCGCCTCTGCCCGCGCGGGCCGCGCCGCTTCGCAGTCCGTCCTGTCCTGCTCTCGCTCGTCGAAGTAGCCGTCGCGGCGCTGCGTGATCTCGATCACGAGGTCGGTCGAGGTGATCCCCGCAAGCGTGCGGCGGATCGCCGGACGCACCGAGTGGATCTCGACCGCAGGCGCGCCATCCCTGCCGCGCGACACCGTCGCCGGCGCCTCGGCGTCTCGATCACGAGCCCGAACAGGCGCGCGTAGTCGCGCCCGAAGCTGTCGCCTTCGCGCAGCCACTTCCAGAGCTTCGTGCGCACGCCGGTCGAGGTCCTTCCAGACCTCGAAGCGGTCGCTCTCGAGGTTCCAGTTGCTGCGACGCGCTCGACGCACGAAGTTGCTTCGAGCTCGCCTCGCAGCTCCTCCGGGCGGTGCTGCAGCGAGCCGTCGGCGATCGAGCTCCTGCATCAGCTCCTCGCCGGTCGGCCAGGCGAGCGCGTCGACGCCCATGCTCGACACGCCGCGCGGATAGATGCCCCACTCGCGGAAGCTCTCGATGAAGACGATGCGGAAGCTCTCTCTTGTCGTCCGGCGCGAAGTCGAGATCGGCGGTGATGATGCCGCGCAGAAAGTCGCCGAAGGTGATGTCCACCGGCGGGCAGTAGTCGATCGCGCGGATGCACATCTGCAGCACGCGGTCGGCGCAGCGGGCCGCCTCGCCGCCAGCCGCGCGCGTCAGGTCGGGATGGATCTCGCCCTCGGGCAGCTTGCCGGTGCCCTGCGTCGCGATGCGGAAGAGATCGGCGCGTGCGGGCGCGATAGATCAGCAGGAAGGCGCGGAAGACCGCCGCGACCAGGATCGCGCCGCGGGCGTGCGGCGCCGAGCGTCGTGTCGAGCGCGTGCGGGTCGGGCTTGCGCGGCTTCCACGTCGCCGGTCTTCGTCGTCCGGTCGCCGAGCGCGTCACGCAGCGCCGCGCCGCGGCCGGTGGCCTGGCCGAACTGCTGCGCCAGCTGGCCGAGCAGGTTCTCGGTGTCGAGATCGCCGCGCGTGCGGCTGGATCTGGCTCTCGAGCACCGCCGGGTAGGTGAAGTGCTGGAAGAGCGCGACGATGTCGGCGAACGCCTCGTGGAAGGCGTGCACGTCGGGGTTGGTCGGCTCGTTGAAGCGCGGATGCACGCCGTCGAGCAGCGCGTGCGTGGTCTCGTGCGCGACGATGTCGTGCGACAGGCAGGTGAAGACGAGCGTGCCCGGGGTGTTGTCGTGCGTCCTTGGCGGTGACCGGGAAGTAGCCGAACAGCAGCGCCTTCTTGCGCCGGGCTGTAGTAGGCGTTGCGGTCGCGCAGCGCGTGCGGGTAGATGCGCAGCCGGCGCACGAACTGCTCGCGCGTAGTCGCCGTCCGGCTGCGCGCATGCGCCGGTCCGCCCAGAGCGCCGACGCGGCCGAGCGCCCGCTCGAAGTGCTGGATCGTGGTCATCGCGACGGCGTAGACCATCTGCTGGTGGAACTGCGGGTTCGACTCCGAGGGCGCCAGGCCGTCCTGCGCCAGCAGGTGCGGATGGTCGAGATCGACCGGGTGGTAGAAGACGCCGCTGGCCGGATCGACGTCGACGACCTCGATGTATTCGCCGACCGGGCCCGGCTCGAGGTCGTCTCCCAGGGCACCTCGACCGTGATCTCGTTGAACGTCGCGGTCTCGAGGCGCGTGGCGAGGCTCGGATCGAAGGCGAGAACGCGCAGCCGGCGCGTCACCGGCTGCGGTACGCGCGCGGCTTCGAGATAGCGCCGGATGATCTTCATGGCGCGGGCCTCCCGGCGGGGCGAGATTCTCCCCGAGAGCGAAGAGTCTCTGTATTAGGGAGGGTGGGAGGGGGGCGGTTTATACCCCTGGGGGCGCGTGCCTTGGTATTTCAACGCCGCCGGAGCCCTCGGAGCGCAAGGGGCGTACACTGTCGGTAGTGTTGTGTTGATGCTCTAGCTTCGGGCAGTGCCCTTTCTAGTTTTCGCGGGAGGGTTCCCACTCGGCGACGTACCGGCCATAAGGGGACCATCGCATGTTCACCATCCCGCGAGCTCCGTCGATCGCCGTCATTGCCCTCCTGCTCATCGCCGACGCTACCTCGGGAGCGCCCAAACCGAAGGAAACCATCTGCCACGTACCCCCGGGGAATCCTGCCGCGGCGGTGACTCTGAATCTCGATCCCCGTGCCGCGCAACAGCACCTGAACGAGCACCAGGGCGACCACCGCGGTGCCTGCGGGAGCATTGCCGGCGACCGTGACGCCGACGGCGTCATCGACTGGCTGGACAACTGCCTCGAGCGCTCCAACTCCGATCAGCAAGACACCGATCGAGACGGCTTCGGCAATGCCTGCGACCCCGACTTCGACCAGGACGGCGTCGTGGACCGCGACGACGAGGAGCTGCTGATCGAGGAGACGATGCGCCGCGGCGAGCCGACTCATGCGGAGATCATCCGGGCGCGCGACTTTGACCTCGATGCCGACGGGGTCGTAGACGGGCGAGACCGGAAGATCCTGCGTGGATTCTTCGGCGGGCCGCCGGGCCCGCGGCTCGACACCGACGGCGACGGCCGGGCCGACGCCGAGGACCCGTGCTTCCAGACGCCCGCCGGCGCGGCGGCCGTCGCGCCCGGTTGTTCGGCGCTCGATATCGCCCAGAATCCCGGAGCGTTGGTCGACCCGGTGCTGGAGCAGATCGCCGAGATCGTGGCGCCGCTGCGCCCCAGACCCGCAATGCGGGACGTGGTCACGGGCCTGGATCTCGGCGTGGAGCGCCTGCAGGAAGGCGCCCGCAAGACGCTGGCTGGTGATTACTGTGGCGGCGCCGCGAAGCTCTCGGAAGCCGAGGCGAGCTTGCGGCAGGCGTTCGCCGCCATGGATCTCGTGCGCCGCCGCGCCGCCGAGGCGCTGGCCCGGCTCGATCCCGCCGCCGGAGATGTCACGGAGGAGGAGCTCGACGCTTTCGGGCTCGAGATCGGGCAAGGGCTGATCGGCGCGGCTCGCAGCGACAGCGAGCGGGCCGCCGAGAGCCTGGGACGCGTCTGCTCGGTCGCCCGGCCGCTCGGCCTGCGCGGGCTGGTGCGCAAGACGGCCGACGCGGAAGGCCGCCTCGAGCTGGCCGACGAGCGTGGAGCGCCGGCTCTCCTGGTCGGGCTGGAAGAGGAGGTGACGATTACCGGTGAGCTTTCCGAGGGCGCCGCGGCGGTGGTCAGGGGAGTCGACTTCGGCGACGGCACCGGGGTGGCGAGCGACGTCGTGTGCGAAGCGAGCGACACGGTGGTCGGGATCGCCCCTTGTCTGGCGGTGCGCTTTGCTCCCGTGCAGCCGATGCCACCGTTCG
The DNA here is from genome assembly GCA_963821905.1 of Thermoanaerobaculia bacterium. Lineage (GTDB taxonomy): Bacteria > Acidobacteriota > Thermoanaerobaculia > Multivoradales > JAGPDF01 > CAWGFP01. The sequence goes on from CAWGFP010000005.1 coordinate 148,909, forward strand.
CCTCCGCGCCGTTCTTACTTCACGACCCGCGAGGCTACGCGTTCTTCGACGTCTTCCTCGTCGAAGCCGGGGTGCGCATCGCCGTCGAACGCACATGCGCGCTACCGCCCCCCGACGACATTCCGGTCGAGTTCCCCCGCTACTCGGTGAAGGTGACGCTCGACTACACCGACACCGACGGCCTGGCGCATGTCGAGGCGCCGGTCGCCGCGGACCTGGTACACGGGGAAACGCCGGCGGTCCTGCCGAGCCGCATCGACCCCGACCTGCCGGCGCTGCTGCACGTACGGCACTTCAGGCAGATCTGCACGCAGGCCTTCACCTGCGGCCGGAAGTCGGAGACCGCCGCTCAGGACTTCCCGTTGCTGTTGCGCCAGCGTGGCAGCGCGTGCACGGTGTCGTACGCCAGCACGCTGTTCGCGATCGACGACCAGGTGGCGAATGCCAAGGCCTTCACCGCGGCCACGTCCGCCTCCCCCTGGCCGTTGGCTCACTTCGAGGCCGAGGGATACGCACCTTGCGGGTTCCTGGATTCCTGCGCCCCGAACGTCTCGACGATCTCGGGTGGCCAGGCTTTCTTCCTGCACAACTACGACTTCTACCCGATACATCCAGGCGTCAGCGTGTCGGGCAGCATCCAAGGGATGGTGGCCGCGCTCGCCACCGGTGTGACCCACGCGGCCGGACTGAAGTGGCCGCGGGCACGCGGCACCAACTCCCAGGGCTACGAGTTCCAGTACAGCTGCACCCTGCCCAAGGTAGTCCGCGACGTGGTCAACTTCTGCGAGCGGCTCGTTACCCACGACCACACCTGCATCGCCTGGGACACCGACGACAAATGCACCGCCAAGTCGTCGCACACGACCAACGTCAATGCCTTCTACCGAATGCCCTTCGGCCAGGGCGACACGTCCTGGAACCAGGGCCAGGGGAACCTGTCGCCGTGTGGCCAGGGGTGTCCGACGCCTTCGACCTGCCCGAGCGCCACGTGCAACAAGCCGACTCATTTCGGGGGCTACGCTTACGACATGCTCGCCCCCTGCGACGACGACATCCGTGCCGCCCGCGCCGGGCGCGTCCTGATGAGTGGGGTGGTCGAGTCCAACGACAAGCAGCTCTCGGGCGGTTGCGCCCAGTGCCTGCTCAATGGCGGGACGAACTGCTGTCCGGATCAGAACCACCAGTGCTGTTCCGCCAGCTTCTGCGCCGCCAACGCGCTGTTCATCCGGCACCAGGACGGAACCATCGGACAGTACGTTCACTTCCCGAAGGACGGCATCGTGCCCGAACCCGGCGACCTGGTGCGGCGCGGTGAGCTCATCGGCTGGATCGGAGTCACTGGCCGCAGCGGCGGGCCGCACCTCCACTTCGCGGAGCGCTCCGTCTGGGACCAGTGCTGCTCGCACCTGATGCTGTTCGAGGCCACCGACCCGGACGACTCCGACAAACTACAGTGCTACGAGCCCCAGCCCGGCGACCCTCTGCGGTCGAACAGCAAGCCATGGCCGTAGGGAGATCAACTAGGTGGGTGGCACCTCGGCCTCGGCGATTGCCGCGGTCAGGATCGGATCCTGTTCGGCTTCCGGGGCGTCTTCCAGCCGAACCACCACCTCCGGCAGGAAGTCGGAGCGAGAGCGGCCGTTGAGCTGGTAGATCGGCTCCGCCGAGTACTGAACCTCGAGACCGGAAGCCGGCAGGCGGACTCGGTGCACGCCGGCGCCCAGGCCAGCCATCCGGGTGCCTACGACCCGCGCGCGACCGATGCCGGAGAGGGCCATCGCGACGCCTTCGGCCATGCTCTCGCTCCAATGGTTCACCGCGACGACGACCTTGCCGGTGAAGGTAAACGGACCACGCGGGTCGATGAACTCCGGCCAGCGCTTGCCCAGGCCGTTGCCTTCCCGCCGCGCCATCCACGCGTACTGCTTGCGCTCCGCGATGAGCCGGCCGAGGATGGGCAGCGCGATCGCGGTATCCCCACCGGAATTGTCGCGGACGTCGAGAATCAGCGCCCGGGCGGCACGGAATTCCTCGAGCGCGCGGTCGAAACGATCGATCAGATCCTCGTCGGAGAAGTCCGCGAACCGCGCGTAGGCGAGACCGGTGCGCAGCCAGCGCCATTCGAAGCGCTCGTGTTCGGCGGCCTCGGGTCGGGGGACATCGAGCTGGCGCTCGACGGGAGCGCCATCGTCCGCGAGCGTGGTCAGCACGCGTCGGTCGTGATGCCTTCCGGCCAGCACGGAGAGCAGGGCCCACTGCTCGGCCGCGGGATCCGGCTTCCGCAGGGCTTTCGGCGACCTCTCGCGGAGGGCCACGGCGATCGGAACCCCGCCTACCGCCACGATCTCCTGCCCGGCCCTGACGCCCGCGGCCTCCGCCCCCGAACCCCGGCGTACCTCGTCCACCATGGCCCGCCCACTGCGCCACTCCGCCCAGACGTCGAATGGCGGCAAGCGCCACGAATCCGCGCGGTTCGATCCCAGGTGAGTGTGAGGGTCGTAGAGCGTGTCGAGAACGTCCTCGACTTGTCTCATGAACGCCTCGGCGTCGCGAGCCGCGGCGGCCTCGGATCGAAACAGCTCCTTGACCGCCAGCCAGTCCGTGGCCTTGTCCGCGAAGAAACCGTAGTCGTCCGCCAGTGTCGAGTGCAGCAGGTCGAAGTCCGCCGCGAACGGAGCGGCGCCTGCCGGGCGTTTTCCGAGCAGGCCACCGGCGCAGGATGTCGCCAGAACACCGGCGGCCCCGGCGAGAACGCTTCGCCGCGTCACAGGCTGGCGACCGGAGGACGGGTGTCGATCGCGGGTCTTGTCTGCCATGGTCGTGGCGGACAATACGCTAGGCCCTCGCCGATCCGGTTTATACCCCCCGGCTACCAACGCGTCGCGAAAAATGTGAGTATGTGTACACAACTAACGGGAGGAAACATCATGCGTGCCGCGATTCGCATCGCCTGCGTCCTGACGCTCGCCCTGACGTTCGCCACCGCCGCCGCACACGCCATACCCGGCGCCACCGACCGCGTGGCCGCGGCGACACTGCTGGTGCCGTTCTTCGAGACCGGCATCAACTCCACCACGCATCCGCAAGACACGCTGTTGGTGGTGACCAACTGGCTGTTCGCCGACATCACGTTCCACTACCACTTCTGGGACATCGACGGGAATGCCACCGGCCTCAACGGCAACATCCTGCTGGACGATCTCGGACACCTGGGACGCGGCGGTGCGTGACCTGATCAACGCATCTTCGCCGGCGGTGCGCACGCAGCTCACCGAGGGTGCCTTCTACCGCGGCTTCATCACCATCGACGTGGTCACCGCGGCGACGGCGCTCAACCCGCGGGAGCCGGCCTATCCTTTCGGGACCACCAATGCCCTGGAGGGTTTCATCTACTACACCCGCCTGAGCCAGGGCTCCGCCAACGGATTGGCAATGGTGCCCATTGAAAACGTGCCCGCCACCACGGACTCGTTCATGACGCGGGTTCTACAGCAGCGCCGACGACCGGGAAGAGATCGACTCGACCGGCGCGCTTCTGCGCCAACCAGGTCTCCACGAACCCTGCGGGTACGACCGCCTGTTCGACCGGGTCGGATGACTCGCGACATCGACCGTTTTCACCTGCGCATCTTCCGTTCGACTCCGCTGACCGGCACCAGCCGCGCGGTGATCTTCGCCTGGCGGCCGGGACTCGTGGGCGGTCCTTCGATCTTCTGCGATCACCAATCCCTGCGAGTCGAGCTACATCTTTCGCCAGTACGACCAAGCGGGCAACGTCGTGCAGGACACCACGAGACGCCTCGACCACGTGGTCAACGTGATCGAGAACGCCTCACTGTCCGGCACCGCGGCCGGCTGGATCTCGATTTTCGACGTGCCCAACGTCGCAGATCGACACCCACGTCTACGCCTTCTCGTTCAACTCGGCGAATCCGGCGGGCGAACCCGAACCTGACCTGGGACGCGATCTTCGAGGGCTACATCCTTCCGTAGTCCTCAACGAGAGACAGAACCGCCCTCCGGAGTCGCCTCCGGAGGGCGGGTAGGCGTGGTTACCTCAAGTACTCGGTGACGTGGACCAGACCGTCGTTGTCGCGGTCGAGCTGCCCGAAGGTCCATGGGCGGCCGCCCCACTCGTTGACGGTGAGGAACTCGTCATTGTTGCGGTCGAGCCGCAGGAACTCGCTCAGGCGCTGCGAGTCGGCCCTGGACGGGGCGAACTGATACCAAGACCGGGCGTTGCGAATCGCGGGACGGCTGTCCCGCCACTCGTTCCGGCTGAGGAAGCCGTTGCCGTCCACGTCCGCCCAGGCGAATGGGAACTCGCGGTCATCGTACTCGTGAGGCGCGAGCCATCCGTCGTGATTGCGGTCCAGGTAGTTGAAGTACTGCTCGCGGTTCAACTGCCCGGGGCGAACGTTCCGCTGGTTCCATCGATGGTCTGCTGCAGCCGTTGCTGCGGCCAGAGTCACCGCTAAGAACGTCGAAGCCAGAATCTTCTTGCGTCTCATTTCGCAACCTCCTTTCGAGAGGCACTCCCAGGAGGTTGCAAAGTCGATGCACAGAGGAGGCGTTTTTCAAGAAAACGGCGAAATGAGAGGTCGGAGCAAGGCGAACTATTCGGGTGGCACCTCGTTCGGGTCCTTGCGGCGGAGGATGCCGGCGGACAGCAGGGTGGCGCCGAGACCGATCGGGAAGGACTCGGAGAAGCTGACGGCCGCTAGGGTGAGGGGATTCGCCATCAAACCCTTCAGCATCTCAGCCTGGGCCTCGGTCTCCTGTCACTTTCTCGGGGCTGGCGCCCGACTCTCGGGCGTTTCTCACCATGCAGGCGGCGAACTTCTGGCCGAGGTCAGGGATGACAAGGAAGCTGAGCTGGAATGCGGCGACGTAGCAGATCGATGCGACCAGGCTGATCAGCAGCCCCACCGCGACACCTTTCCCGAAAGTGAGACGGCCCTGGCCGGCGTTCTCGCGGAATGAGCGAATACCGAAGAAGACCAGCAGCGCGGAAACAAACAGCCCGGTGTAACCGAGGATCTCGGCGCGGCGATAGGACACCGTGTCGATCACCAGGATCGTGCCCATCATCACGGCGGTCGTCACCGCCCCTGAAAGCAGCCCGAAGACCAGCGCCACCTTTTTCATGAAACCCTCCTGCTCCCTTGGCGCCCAGACGGAATTGTCCGCCGCCAACGCCAGACTAGGGAGACAGGCAGCCGCTGGTCGTCATTCCTTCGGATGATTCTGCGTCTGCCGCGCGAAAATCATCCCTTCGGGCGGCCGTCATTCTTTGATGTCCAGGATCTGCAATACGAAGGCGTAGTTGCGCGCCTCCTCCTCGAGGCGGCGGAAGCGGCCCGATCGTCCGCCGTGCCCGGCCTCCATGTTGGTCACCAGCAGGATCGGCTGGGTGCCGGTGGTCTTCTCCTGCAGCCTGGCCACCCACTTGGCAGGCTCGAAGTACTGCACCTGCGAGTCCCACAGTCCGGTGGTCACCAGCAGCGCGGGATAGGGCTCGGCGACGGTCTCGTCGTAGGGAGAGTAGGACAGCATGTAGTCGTAGTAGGCCTTATCCTGCGGGTTGCCCCACTCGTCGAACTCGTTGGCGGTGAGCGGAATCGTCGTGTCGAGCATGGTGGTGATCACGTCCACGAACGGCACGTGGGCGAGCACGCCGCGATAGAGATCCGGCCGCATGGTGACGATCGCGCCCATCAGCAGCCCGCCGGCGCTGCCGCCCTCGGCGAACACCTTGTCGCGCGCCGCCCAGCGGTTCTGGACCAGGAACTCGGTCACGTCGATGAAGTCGGTGAAGGTGTTCTTCTTCCTCAGCAGCTTGCCGTCGTCGTACCAGCCTCTGCCCATCTCCTGGCCGCCACGCACGTGAGCGATGGCGTAGACGAAGCCGCGGTCGACGAGCGAGATCACCGTCGAGTCGAAGGCGGGATCGGTCGACGAGCCATACGAGCCGTAGGCGTACTGAAGCATCGGCGCGCTGCCGTCGCGCGCCAGGCCCTGGCGATAGAGCACGGTCACCGGCACCCGCGCGCCGTCGCGGGCCGTGGCCCACAGGCGGTCGGTAGCGTAGTTGGCGGAGTCGAAGCCGGGCACCGGTTGCCGCTTCAGCAGGCGCCGCTCGCGGGTGCGCATGTCGTAGGCATAGGTCGTCTGCGGCGTGGTCAGCGAGCTGTAGACGTAGCGGAGCTCGTCGGTGTTCAGGCTCTCGTTGGCGCCGAAGGACATCACGTAGGCCGCTTCGTCGGAGGCGAGGAAGTAGTCTTCGCCGCCGGCCAGCGGTTTCACCCGGATGCGCCGCAACCCGCCACTGCGTTCGCCGATCGCCACGTAGTCGCGGAAGACCTCGTGGGTCTGGATGAAAGTGTCGTCTCGATGCGGCGCGAAGTCGCGCCAGGCGGAGCGGTCGGCGGTACGGTTGGCCGGCACCTCGACGAGCCGGAAGTTCTTGGCTTGCCAGTTGGTGCGCACGATGAAGCGGTCGCCGGCGTCCTCGGCCTCGTATTCGTGGTCGCGTTCGCGCGGCAGGAAGACGCGGAACCCGGCGGCGGGGTCGTCGGCCGAAGCGAAGCGTTGCTCCGTCGCCACCGTGCTCTCGAGATGGATCAACAGGTAGCGGTCCGACTTGGTCTTGTAGAGACCGATGTAGTAGCTGTGATCGGGCTCCTCGTAGACCACCGGGTCGGCCGCCGGATCGGTGCCCAGCGTGTGCCGCTTGACCCGCACGCCGAGCAGCGTCACCGGGTCCTTCTCGATATAGAAGAACGTGCGATCGTCGTTCGCCCAGACGATGTCGCCTTGAACGTTGGTGATGGTCTCGGGGAAGACGGTGCCGGTCGCGAGATCCTTGACCCGCAGCTCGTACTGATTGCGACTGACGAAATCCTCCGTGTACGCGAGCAGCTTGCCGCCGCGGGTGGGCACGGCCGCGCCGAGCCGGTAGAAGGAGCGGTTCGCGGCCTGGGCGTTGCAATCGAGGAGGATCTCCTCGGGCGCCTCCAGGGTGCCGCTGCGGCGGGCGACGATCGGATAGTCCTTGCCGGCTTCGTAGCGCCGGTAGTACCAGTACCCGTCCTTCTCGTAGGGCACCGTGGAGTCGTCGGGCTGGACGCGGCCGGCCATCTCGGAATAGAGCTTTTCCTGCGCCGGCTTCGAGGGCGCGAGGATGGCCGCGGCGTAAGCGTTCTGGCCGTTGAGGAAAGCGAGGACTTCGGGATTCTTGCGCGTGTCGTCGCGCAGCCAGTAGTACTCGTCGTTGCGGGTATGGCCGTGCAGGGTCAGCGGGTGAGGCCGCTTCGCCGCCACGGGTGGGCGCACGGGCGCGACGGTCGCCTCGGCGGTCGATGCCGGGGTCACGGTGCCACCCCCGGCGCAGCCGAGCAGCGGTATGGCGACGAGAACAGCAGAACGGGCAAAGGACATGGTTGGCTCCCCAAGATCGGGCGAGCCTAGCGCAAGTGGCTGGGGGGCCGGTCCGTCAGCCCAGCAGGCTCAACTGGCGCGGTCCGGTGTCTGGAGCGAGCAGCGAAGGATCGTCGTTGGCGACCGAATTGACCCGCGGTCCCACGGCGCGTGGTGCGAAGAAGCCTTCGGGCGCAGGGCGCAGGAGCTCCTGGAGCTCGACCGGGTCGCTCGCCGGGTCGAGCCAGGCGGGCCAGGCTTCGCGCGGCAGCACCACCGGCATGCGGTCGTGCAGGTGCCGCAGGTCGGCGCTCGCGTCGGTAGTGACGATGGCAAACGTTTCGCGGAGCCGCGTTGAGTCGTCCTCGCGGCGCGCGTCCCACAGTCCGGCGAACGCGACAAGCCCGCCGGCCGCGGGCCGCAGGTGGTGCGGAATCTTGAGCTTCGGGCCCTCCGACTTCCATTCGTAGAAGCCGTCGGCCGGCACCAGGCATCGACGTTCCGCGAAGCTGTCACGGAACGAGGGTTTGGCGAGCAGGCTGTCGGCGCGCGCGTTGATCGACCGATTCGCGGCAGGGTCGCGTGCCCAGGAGGGCACCAGGCCCCACTCGACGAGATCCAGCCGGCGCGTTTCGCCGCGGCGGCGCACGATCGGCGCCGGTTGGGTCGGAGCGATGTTGTATCGCGGCTGGAGCTCGGCAGCGCCCTCGACTCCGAATAATTCCTCGACCAGCTCGCGCGGAGCGGTCAGGGTGTAACGCCCGCACATCTCAGGCTCGGGGAGCGGTCGAGACGGCCGTCTCCGGCGGATGCTGGTCGGCCCAGAGGTCGAGCAGGGCGAGGAAGAACGCCGCCACGATCGGACCGACCACGAAACCCATGGCACCGTAGGTGGCGAGGCCGCCGAGGGTGGAGAAGAAGACGATGAGATCGTGCATGCCCGATTGCTCGCCCATCAGGCGGGGGCGTAGGAGGTTGTCGATGGTGAAGACCACGCCGAAGCTGACCGCGAGGATCGCCACACCCTGCCATACCGAGCCGGTGAGAATCTGGAAGGCTGCCGCCGGTATCAGCACGACGGCGGTGCCGACCATGGGCACGAAGGCCAGCACCAGCATGACCACGCTCCAGAGCAGCGGCTTCGGAACACCGAAGATCCACAGCGCCAGGCCGCCGAGGGTCGCCTGGACCAGGCAAATGACGAAGGTCCCTCGTACGGTGGCTCGCGAAACGGCGCGAAACCGCTTCATCAGCGCTTCGGTCTGGTTGGGATGGAGTGGCGAGATCCGCCGCAGGTTGGCGACCAACCGCTCGCCGTCGGCGAGGAAGTAGAAGAGGGTGAATATGGTGATCAAGATCGAAGCCACCGCGCCGAGCGCGCCGGCCGACGTCCGCCTCAGCACGTTGGCGGCGAAGGCGCCGCTGCCGCGCACCAGGTCGCGCAGCGAGGTCTGCCAGTCGAAGCGGTCGAGGCCGAAACGCGAGTACCACGGGCTCGCCTGCAGCTTGGCGAGCACCGGCGGAGTCTGGCCGTTGAGCATCGCCTGCACGTCGTCCTGCAGCAGGCTATAGGTTTCCACCGCCTGCCGGGTCACCACGCTGCCGACGAAGAAGAGCGGCAGCAGCAGGCCGACGATGAAGACCAGACAGCACACCAGCGCGGCCCAGCCACGCCGGCCGCCGAAATTGCGCGTCAAGCGAAGGTGGAGCGGGCGGAAGAGGATTGCGATCACCGCCGCGAGCAGGATGGCGATGAGGAAATCGCGGACGGTGTAGACGAAGAGCGCTCCGGCTCCGATGAGCAGGAAGAGCAGGAAGCGATGGGCGCGCAGGTCGTGGGGCTCGCGCATCTCAGACCAGGGTCCCTGCGTCGCGATGGTCCACCCACTGCCCGCCGACGCAGGTCGAGGCGACCGCGCTCTCCGAGCCGCCGAAGATCAGGGCGTCGAGCAGCGTGTCCTCGTCGCTGCCGGCGAGCGCCGGTGCGTTGATGTCGATGCTGACGAAGTCGGCCCACAGCCCGGTGGCGATCTCGCCGGTGGGCAGGCCGAGAGCAGCGGCGCCGCCGCGGGTGGCGATCTCGAGCAGCACCTGCGCCACCCGTCCCGACACGTCGCGCATCACGCCGCGCGACTGGCTGCGCAGGCGTTGGGCGAATTCCAGCCAGCGCATTTCCTCGAGCATGGACAGCCGGACGTTGGAATCGCTGCCCAGCGCCATCGGAACGCCCTGGTGATGGGGCGCCGCGGCCGGCGCCAGCGACGAGAAATCGCCGATGCCGTCGCCGAGGTTGCCCTCGGTGAGTGGACACACGCACACCCGGCCGCCGCGGTCGGCGAAGCGCGCCAGATCGGACGGCCCGGTGTGGGTGCAGTGCACCGCCACCACGCCGTTCAAGTCGCGCACACTCTCGAGGAGCAGCTGCATCGGGCGCTTGCCCCACGCCGCCACCACCTCCTCGATCTCGCGCCGCTGCTCCTCGACGTGCAGGTGCACCACCAGGCCCCGCCGGCGCGCCTCTTCAGCGAGCTCGGCGATCTCCTCCGGCGTGGCCGCGCGCAGGCTGTGCGGCGCCACGCCGAAGGTCTGCGAGGGCGGCACTTCGAGCGCCTGCAGGGCGTCCATGCGGCTCCAGAACTCTTCCGGGGAGCGGGTGCGGAAGCGCTGCTGCCCGCCGCGCAGCGGCTGATTGGGTGCGCCGGTGCGGTAGTAGCTCTCGAGCAGGACGAGCCGCACGCCGGCCCGCGAAGCGGCCTTGAGGACGAGCTCGTCGAACGAGTAGTCGTCGCCGTCGGGGCCGTGGTGCAGGTAGTGAAACTCGCCGATGGTGGTCACGCCCGCGGCGCGCATCTCGCGGAAGGCTTGCAGCGTCAGGCGGAAGAACGAGTTGGCGTCGAGCGAGTCGACCAGGGCGTACATCGCTTCGCGCCAGCTCCAGAAGCTGCCGGCTCCCTCGGGAAAGGTCTCGCCGCGGCCGCGCAGGCCGCGCTGGAAGGCGTGGGAGTGGGCGTTGACGAAGCCCGGCAGCAGGGCGCGCTCGCGCAGGCGCTTGGTGGGACGGGTCTCGAAGCGGCCCACGCGCTCGATGTGGCCGTGCTCGCTCACCTCGACCTGGATGCCACTCTCGAAGCGCTCGCCGTTCCAGGTCCAGTCGGCCTCGATGATCTGCTGGCGGCTCAAGCGGCGGCCTCGCAGAGCTCGTGGACCAGGCGGCGCAGCACCTCGCGGGCGCGCGCCATCTCTTCCTTCGGCACGTATTCGTTGGGTTTGTGGGCGACCGCGATGGCGCCCGGCCCGAAGAGGACGGACTCCTGGCCGAGGGCCTGCAGCGGCCCGGCGTCGCTGGCGAAGGAGGCGCCGACGTCCTCGCGCTGCTCCAGCAACCCGCACAGGCGCTGGCGCACCGTCGCCTCTTCCGGGCAGAGCATCGGCGGGCTGTCGCCGAGCACCGCGAGCTCGCACTCTTCGCCGCTCGCGGCGAGCAGTCCGCGCAGACGCTCGATGATCGGCGCCGACGTCATGCCGGGCAGCAGACGGATGCCGAGGTCGATCTCGCAGCGCTCGGGCACCACGTTGATGGCAGCGCCGCCGCGGATCAATCCGGCGTTGAGGGTGACGAACGGAGCTTCGGGGAAGCGCTCGGCGTGCGCCGGACGCTCGGCGGCCAGCGCCTCGCGGAAATGGCCCAGCACGCCGACCAGCCGCGCGGCGGATTCGATCGCGTTGCGGCCGAGCTGCGGCTGACTGGAATGAGCCGGACGTCCGCGCGCCGTGACCCGCAGCTTGAGATGCCCCTTGTGCATGCGCACGACCTTGAGCGAAGTCGGCTCGCCGATGACCGTGGCGCGTGGCAGGGGCCACGCGTTGCCCACCGCCGCGACCCAGTGCTGGGCGCCGACCGTGCCGATCTCCTCGTCGCAGGTGAAGAGCAGGGCCAGCGGGCGCTGCAGCGTCGTGGTTTCGGCCTCGAGCGCCAGGTTGGCGGCGATGGCGATGAAGCCCTTCATGTCGCAGGCGCCGCGCGCGAGCCAGCGGTCGCCGCCGTCGGTGAGCGCGAAGGGATCGCTCTCCCAGCCCTCGCCGGCAGGGACCACGTCGAGATGCCCGGAGAGCAGCAGGCCCTCGCGTCCGGGGCCGATCTCGGGGCCTATTTCGACCAGCAGGTTCGCTTTCGCGGGCTGGCCGTAACCGCTTTCCCGCACCCGCACTCCGGGCCGCTCCAGGTAGTCGGCGAGAAACTCCACCAGCGGCACGTTGCTGTTCGAGCTGGTGGTGTCGAAGGCCACCAGCCGCGCCAGCAGCTCGCCATCGTCGAGGTGCGCGGACATCGCGGCGACTCTATCGTAGGGTCCGCAAAGGGAACGGGCGGCGAAAACCACCGCCGCCCGTCCGAAAACCGCGTTGCGCGGTGGTCTACATTCCGGCTTCGGCGTAGTACTCGTGGCTGTCGGCGTTGTCGACCGCCTTGCGAGGTTGCTTCTGAGCTAGCTTCTTGCAGGCCGTTTGGCCGTAGGCGTTGTCGTTGGTGCTCGCCACCACGTTGAAGTGACTCATCTCGTGGATCAACGTGCCGGCCTTGGAATCCGTGCCCTTGGCGGGCGCGTTCCAGAACGCGTTGCAGAGCCAGATGTTGTACGGCTGAGTGGGGTAGACGTAGGCGTAGGCCGAGCTGGTGCAATCGCAGTGGAAGGTCACCGTCTGGTTGGTGAAGGCGCCCTTGATCTTCGTGAAATGGTCGGTGACGGTGGCGTAACGGCCGGCGTCGTAGGCGCCGAACCATGTGGTGTAACGCGAATCGCCGACGTGCCCGTTGAGCCAAGTGAGCGACTCGCCCGAGGCGGTCTCGGCATTGCCCAGCGCCGTGCCGAGCGCAGACTGCTGACCGCTGTTGCAGGCCACGTAGCCCGGGGTCCGGGCGTCGCCGAACAGGCTGCCGAAATCCACCGCGGAGCGATGGCGCGGCTCGCCGCGGTCTTCGATCTGCAGCGCGGACTCGTAAGTCCGGACCGGACCGGGCGCCGCGGCATTCTTGGCCACCCGGACACCCTGGAAGTCGAGCAGGTCGCCGCGGTAGCGCACGGTGTACACGCCGGGCTCGCTCATGTCGTAGGCCGCCGCGAGATCGATGATGGCGGTGATCGCGCCGCCGGCGGGAATGCGCACGAAGTCGCCGGCGGCCGGCGCCCCGTACTTCACCACCCGGCCGAGGTAAGCGACTTCATGGCCGTTGACGCGAACTTCGAAGAGGTCGGTATCGAAGCCCTGCAGCGGTGTCCGCCACCGCAGCACGCCGACGGCGTCGAGGCCCTCGTTCTGCAGCGACCAACGCATGGTGACCGCCTCGTCGCGCGCGAAACTGTCGCGGCGCATCTCGAGGTCGGTGACCAATCCACCGGGGCGCGCGAAAGCGACGCCGGTCAAAAGCAGTGCGGCGGCGAACGTCCACATGAGTCGACGCAAGAAGCCCTTGCTCATCGGATAACCCCTTCCGGGTTGTGGTGGGCGGTGGCCGCGCCCGGTCTTAGCAGATGACCTTCAAAATGAGGCAGCGAAGATGCGCGAATCGTACCGAGCGCTTCGATAGAATGCAATGTCGGCGAAGCCGCGACCGCCTGAGGAGAGCAATGAAGCCCCCCGAAATCGTCACCCTCACCCCCGGCAAGCGGGTCCTCTTCCTGACCAAGGACCCCGAGCTCATCCGCCGCCAGCTGCGCGGCGAGCTCGACCTGCGGATGGAGGACCTGACGGTCGACGACCTGCTCGACGACATCAACACCGACGCCATGACGCCGGCCTGGGTCTGCTTCGACTACCGGCCCGAGGACATCGCCCGCAACGCCTACGCCGGGCTGATCGTCGACGGCGAGCGGCTGTTCCGAGCGCGACGCGCTGCTGCAACGGCAACTTCGAGGTCATCGTCTCCGGCTATCGCAAGGGCGTCGGCAGCTCGCGCGAGACGGCGGCGCAGTGCGAGAAGTGGTCAGCGGCATCCGCATCGCCATCGCCGCGTCGTTCGCGCCCATCCACGCCCGCAACAACATCAACCAGGGCGTGCTGATGGGCGGACCACGACATGCTGCGCGCGCCTGCAGGCGGGCGAGGGCGTGCCGCTCGAGCGAGTTCTGCGAGCGGCTACGACCCGATCACGCAGCTGGTGATCCAGCAGGGCGGGCTGTTCCCGTTCTCCAAGGCGCTCGCCGCGCGGCGAGCGTCGAGCTGCCGCGGCCGGCACACCGCGCCGCGGCCGATGACCATGGCGGAGAAGATCCTCGCCCGCCACATGCGTCGGCGGCGAGCGGACAGCGACGTCTTCGTGAAGCCCGGCGACGCGGTGGTGGTCGCGTCGACGGCGGCTACACCCACGAGTTCACCACCGCCCAGGTGCACTACTTCCTCGAGCAGGAGTACGGCCCGGACTACGCGGATCGAGAACCCGCGAGCAAGTTCGCCGTCTTCGAGGACCACCTCATCTACGCCGACGACGTGGCGCGCATGGCGCCGTTCATGGACAAGATCGAGACCCTGCGCGAGCATGCAGCGCGAGTTCCAGCGCCACACCGGCGTGCGCGACTTCTCGGCGAAGGACGGCGTCTCGCCCGGCATCTGCCACGAGGTCGCGCGCGAGCGCATCATCGAGCCCGGCGACTTCATCCAGGCCACCGACAGCCACACCTGCATGGGCGGCGTGCAACAACGCCCTGGCCTGGGGCGTCGGCGCGACCGAGTACGCGAACCTGGTCCACTCCGGCTTCACCCACGGTCGAGGTGCCGGAGTCGATCCGCTTCGAGCTCACCGGCAAGCTGCGCGCGGACGTCACGGCCAAGGACGTGATGCTCTACATCCTGCTGCACTACGCCAAGCCGCAGCTGACGCTCGACCGGGTCATGGAGTTCACCGGGCCCGGCGTCTGCGCACGCCTTTCGCTGGACGAGCGCGGCCACGCTCGCCAACATGGCCACCGAGTGCTCGGCGCGCGACGGCCATCGTCGAGGCCGACGACGAGACGTTCGACTGGATCGCTCGAGCGGCGGCCGGGCGATCGACGTCGAGGCGCTGCGCGCGCGCGCGGTCGCGCCCGATCCCGACGCGGAGTACGCCGGCGGCGTGCACGCCATCGACCTCGCCGCGATCGCGGCCGATGGTCGCCCATCCCGGCGACCCCGACCACGGCATCGCCCTCCGATCCCACCAACGGCGCGCTGGTCGACGACATCGGCGAGGTGCCGATCGACATCGCCTACGCCGGCTCCTGCACGGCGGGCAAGATCGACGACCTCGACTTCTACCACCAGGTGGTCGAAGGAGGCGGTCGACGCCGGGCTCAAGGTGGCGCCCGGCGTGACAGTTCTATCATCCAGTTCGGCTCGCAGGCGGTCGAGGAGTTCGCGCGCCAGAACGGCTACCTCGACACCTTCGAGCGCGCCGGCGTGACGCTTCATCCACCCCGGCTGCGGCGCCTGCATCGGCTGCGGCCCCGGCGTCTCGGAGACCGGCGACCAGGTCACGGTCTCGGCGATCAACCGCAACTACAAGGGCCGCTCGGGCCCGGGCAAGCTCTGGCTCGCCTCGCCGCTCACCGTGGCCGCCTCGGCCTTCACCGGCAGGATCACCGCGTACACGCCGGGGATGTTCGCCAAGCAGCCGGCGCTGGTCGGGTAAATCTAATAGCGCCAGCGCGCGCTGACTGCGAAGACCTGCTCGCTGGCCGAATAGCGCCCGCCGCCCGACTCGCTGCGGCCCTCGTGGTCGTGCAGCGAATACCCGAGATCGAACGACAGCCAGGGATAGTCGTAGCCGGCGCCGAAGGCGTAGACGTAGGTGTCGCCGCGCGGGAAGCCCGGCTCGAGAGTGGAGGTGGGCACCGGCGACGGCTCCCAGGCGATGCCGCCGGCGAGGCGCCAGTTGTCGGTGATGTTGCCCTCGACGCCGAACCGGATCGACAGGGTGTCGTCCCAATCGCGGTCGGACTCGACCCCGGGCTCGAGACGCGCAACGTTGTCGACCTGCGACCAGACCTGGAAGGAGATATCGGCCTCGAGCCGTAGCTCGGGGTAGGGCGCCCACCAGAAGCCGCTGGCCAGCTCGGGCGCGAGCTCGAAAGCGAGCCGGTCGAACGTCGCGGCATGGATCCGCGCCGCGGCGTCGGCCGCCGCCTCGCGGCCCGGCGGCACGAATCCGTCGACGTGCACCGAGGTGCTCGCGCTGCCCGAAAGATCGGTACCGCTGCGCAGCGTGGCTCCCCAGCCCCAGGAGTCCTCCTGGAAGTGGAGCGCGACATCCCAGGCGAAGCCATCCACGTCGGCGTCCGAGCTGCGCTCGCTGGGAACGGAAAACGCCGCCGGGCCGGCGCCGACCGCCAACACATCGCGGCTACCGTCCTCCAGCTCGCCGGCGACGTAGGCGCCGCCGAACCCGAAGCTCCAGAATTCGCCGAACTGCCAGGCCACCACGGGGTGGACCTGCAGCAGCCGGGCTTCGAAGCGCCGCGTCAGGTCGGCGCGCGGGAAGAGGATCGGCAGCCAGTCCTGGGTATGCCACAACGGCGAATCGACGCCGATGCCGAAGCTGAACGGGCTATCGCCGGGTTTCCAGGTCAGGTAGACGGAGGGCGGAAAGTTGATGTCGTGCTGGCCGGTGAACGATTCGCCGTCGAGGTCGAAGCGGTCGTCGGGGATCCCGAAATCCAGGCCGGCCTGAAACTGGAAACCCTCCAGCCGGGCGATCGCCGCCGGGTTGTAGTAGATCGCCGTGGGGTCGCTGGCCCGCGCGCTGAACGCGCCGGCCTGCGCCGTGGCGCGTCCACCGTGCTGGAAGATCAGGAAGCCGGCGCCGTGGGCGGCGGCGGAAGACAACAGGCCTGCGGCGGCGGCGAGCGTCCAACGTCTCATCATGGGGCGTGCTCTCCCTCGAGGCTGACGATCTCCGGCGCAAGCTCGCCGCCGGCAACGCGGAGGATAGCGAGGGTGACCGCGAGATGGAAGCGCTTGGGTCCGCAGGAGCCGGGGTTGAGGAGCAGGCAGTCGCCGCGGCGATCTATCGCCGCGCGATGAGTGTGACCGCAGATCACCAGCCGCGCCTCGTTCAACCAGGGCGCCGGAATGTCCTCCGGCCGGTGCGTCATGCGCCAGGCGAGGCCGTCCAGCTCGCCGCCGGCGACGTCGGGCAGCGCCGACAGCGGCGTCTCGAGGTCGACGTTGCCGCGCACGGCGCGCAGTGGAGCGACGGTACGCAAGTGATCGAGGATCGACGGCTCGCCGACGTCGCCGGCGTGGAGGATGAGGTCGCAGCCGCGGAGCGCTTCGAGAACCTGCGGGCGCAGCAAGCCGTGGGTGTCGGAGAGTACGCCGACGAGCATTGGGCGGAGTCTAGCCGGTGAGGTTCCAGGACGTGGCAGATCGCATAGTAAAGTCAGATCGTGCCGCGCAACCTCGTTCGCCTTCTCCTCGCCGCCGTCGCCTTATGCGGCGCCGTCGCGGTAGCCCAGGTGCGGCCGCCGCTGTGGCCGGCGGCTCCGTCGCCCGCTGCCGAGGTGCAGGCGCCGGCGCCGCCCGCTTCCGCCGAGCCCACTCCCTTGGTGAAAGTGCTACGGGAGCCGCAAACCTGGCGTGAGCTTTTCCAGCAGTTCCTGGGCCGAGTGGTCGACTTCCTGCCGCGGCTCCTGGCCGCCGTGCTGGTCGTGCTCCTGTTCGCCCTGTTCCACCGCATGGCGTCCCGCGCGGTCACCCGGGCCCTGCGCGATTCCAAGGCCGATCCGGCGATGCAGGCGGTCGGACAACGCCTGGCGCGCTACGTTTTTTACGGCTTCGGCCTTCTGATGGCTTCCAATCAGCTCGGCTTCGAGGTCGGCTCGGTTCTGGCGGGGCTCGGCATCATTGGTATCGCGATCGGCTTCGCCGCCCAGGATCTCCTTTCCAACCTGATCGCCGGAATCACCATCTTCTGGGACCGCCCATTTCGCATCGGCGACGTGGTCACGATCGCTGGCACTCAGGGCACGGTCAGGGAGATCGGCTTGCGTTCGACGCGTCTGCACACGCCCGATGCCCGCGATGTCATTCTGCCCAACAAAGATGTCATCAACGAAACCATCGTCAATCTGACGCTGACGCCGGAGCTGCGCGTCGATCTTCCGATCGGCATCGGTCCGGGCGAGGATCTCCGCCGGGTGCGGGAAGTGCTGTTGGCGGTCACGGAGGGACACTCCGAGATCGCCGAGCGACCGGTGCCGACCGTGGTGGTGAAGGCGCTCGGCGAGACGGCGGTACAGATCGAGCTGCGCTTCTTCGTGCGCGATGCGCGGAACGAGCCCATCTTGCGGGCGGAGTTGCTCGAACGGGCGAAGCTGGCCCTCGACGCTGCCGGAATCGAGACCCCCGTCACCCAGCGCGTGGTGCGCGTCGCCGGGCCGGTTGAAATCGCCGCGCCACCGGCGCCGCCGCGTTGACCCTCGCGCGAGCGCGCTGGTAAAGTCCGTCCGACCCCGGGGGCCATCGTGATCGTCGAAAAACGCCGCGTCGAGGACATGACCTTGCTGCGCCTCGAGGGCGTGATCAAGCTCGGCGAGAGCGCCGAGTTCCTGGCGCAGACCCTCGAGCGCTCGCTGGAGGAGGAGAGCGGCCACGTGCTGATCGACTTCTCGGCGATCAACTACATCGACTCGACCGGGATCGGTGAAATGGTCGGCTATCTCGGCCGCTTTCGCGAGACCGGCCGCAAGCTGGTGTTGATCAACCCGTCGGACCGGATTCGCCGGCTCCTGCACGTGGCGCGTCTCGACGAGCTCTTTCCCACCTACGACACTCTCGAAGCCGCGCTCGCCGCCGAGCGCTGAGCCCATGCCGTCCCGCTTCGCGCGGCTGGCCGTCGTCACCCGCGGTGGGCTGCAGGAATCCTGGCATCTCGGCGCCGTCGCGGTGACCGGCGGCGACGGCGGCCTGGTGGCGCGGGCCGGCGATCCCGGTGTCGAGACCTTCGTGCGCTCGGCGGCGAAACCGTGGCAGGCGATGGCGTTGCTCGAAGCCGGCGGCCGCCAGCGCTTCGCTCTCGACGACCAGGATCTGGCGCTGATCTGCTCCTCCCACTCGGGCACCGACGCTCACGCCTCGCGCGCCGCCTCGCTGCTCGAACGCGGCGGCTTCACGGTCGCGGATCTCCTCTGCGGAGCCCATCCGCCGCTCGACGCGGCGAGCGCCGACGCCTTGCGGCAGCGCGGCGAACCGCCCGACGCGCTACGCAACAACTGCTCGGGCAAACATGCCGGGATGCTGTTGGCCTGCCGGGCGTCGGGCCTCGAGAGCGCCGGCTACGTGGCGCCTTCCCACGGTCTGCAGCTGCGCATCCTCGATTGGGTGGCGCGTTTCTGCGGCATCGACCCGGTGACGATCGGCGTCGGCGTCGACGGTTGCAGCGCGCCGGCGCTGCGCATGTCGCTGCACGCCGCGGCGCGCGGCTACGCGGCATTGGCGGATCCGGTGGCGGCGCGGGTCGGGCCCGCCGCGGCCGAGCTGGCCGGTCAGGTGGTGCGCGCCATGACCAGCGCGCCGTTCATGGTCGCCGGGCCCGCCCGTTTCACGACCCGGCTGATGGAGGTCACCGGCGGCCGCGTGCTCGGCAAGGAAGGCGCGGAGGGCTTCTATGCCGCAGCGGTGCGCGGGCCGGTCGCGCTGGGCGTGGCGATCAAGATCGCCGACGGCGGCGAGCGCTGCCGCGACGGCGTGGTGATCGACGTGCTGCGGCAGCTGGGCTCGCTCTCGGCGGCTGAGGTCGAGCAGCTGGGCGAGTTCCACCGCCCGGCGCTGCGCAACCACGCGGGCTGGACGGTAGGCGCCGTGGTGCCCGACGTGGAGCTGGTGGCGGCGACCGGCGCCGCGGTTTACTAACGCCCTCAAATCCGCAAAAATGGGGCGTCCGGAGTCGTCGGCCGGGCCACCTCTCACGATCCCAAGGAGTCTCATGGCAATTCTTTCCCCGATCGAGATCTCGCATGCCCTCGCCGGCCTGAAGGAGAAGCTGGGCGATCGCCTGTTCCTCGCCGAAGAGGCGCGGCAACCCTTCAAGTCCGACTTCGGCCGCATGGTGGACCGGCTGCCCGGCGCCGTGGCCCGCTGCACCTCGGCCGAGGAGGTGGCGGAGGTGGTGCGCTTCTGCCGCGAGACGGCCTCCCGATCGTCGCCCGCGGCCAGGGCCACACCCAGAGCGGCCAGGCGACCACCGCACGGCGGCGTGCTGCTCGACACCTCGGCGATGCAGCGCATCCACGAGATCGACGCGGCGGGCTAGACCGCGACCGGTCGACGGCGGCGTGGTCTGGCGCGACCTGGTGGCGGCGACCGTGCCGAAGGGCTTGGTGCCGCGGGTGCTGACCAACAACCTCGGGCGTGTCGCGTCGCCGGCACGCTCTCGATGGCCGGCCTGGGCGTGGCGAGCTTCCGCTACGGCACCCAGGCGGACAACGCGGTCGAGCTCGAGGTGGTGACCGGCGCCGGCGAGATCGTCACCTGCTCGCGCGAGCAGAACCGCGAGCTCTTCGACGTCGTGCGCTGCGGCCTCGGCCAGTTCGGCATCATCACCCGCGCCAAGATCCGGCTGCGCCGCTGCAAGCCCAACGTGCGCAAGTACTACCTGCTCTACGACGACCTCGGCGCCTTCATGCAGGACGCCGAGAAGATCATGGACCCGGCCGACGACGCGCTTCCACACCCTGGAGTCGCGCATGCGCGCCGTGCCCGATCTTCATCAAGCGCATCGGCGAGGGCATGGAGCTGGGCAGCCGGCATGCAGATCTTCGCCTACTGGATGTACCCGCTGTTCCTGACCGTCGAGTACGACGCCGGGCGAGGACCCGGACGACGCAGGCGCTGCTCTCCGGGCTCAAGTACTACCGCCACCTGCACACCGAGGAGTGCACGCAGCTCGAGTTCTGCAACCGCCTGGACCCGGTGTTCGAGCTCTGGCATCGCAGCGGCTACTGGGAGATGGCGCATCCCTGGATGGAGGTCATCCTGCCCTGGGACACGGCGCAGGAGTTCATCGAGTTGGTGCTGGCGAACCTGCCGCCGCAGGCGCTCGGGCCGGGCGGCCACGTGCTGCTCTGGCCGGCGCACACCGCGCGCCTCGGACGTGCCGCTCTTCATGCACCCGCCGGGCGAGTACGTGATGGGCTGGGGCATCCTGCCGGCGGTGCCGCACGAAGTTCCTCGACCACGCCCTCGCCCAGCTCGACATGGCGAGCGAGCTGTCGATCGCCTACGGCGGCAAGCGCTACCTCTCGGGCTACATCACCTTCGACACCGCCGAGAAGTGGGCCGCGCACTTCGGCGACAAGTGGCGCGATGGTGCAAGGCGGCCAAGAAGCGGTTCGACCCCGACGGGATTCTCGGCCCGGGCTTCATCCAGTACGGCTAGCGGCGCTCGCCCTTGCCTGGCAGATCGGTGACCGAGGTCAGGCGTCCGAACTGACCTATCGCCGGTTCCTTGGGCGCGCCGGTGTCGATGAGGGCGCCCTTCCAGAAGCCGAACATGGCGTGCTCCTTGAACGCCGCCATGCCGCAGAGAATGGCGCCGCGAAACAGGAAGGCCGGCGATCTCCACCTGAGCGTCTCTTCGCATTCGGGGCAGGCGGCGTGAACGGCCTCGCGCAGACGTTCGAGAATCGGCCGCGCAAAGGGCGCGGCATTGGCGATGTAGGCGTCGATGCGAGGGTCGAGAGTCGGCATGGGCGTACTCAGCGCCCGCTGTGGGAGACTCCCTCCAGTCAATCCGAAAAGGAAGGGGGCTGCATGCCCGTGCCGCAGGTCTACACCGAGCAGCAGAAGCTGGAGTTCAAGGAGCAGTTCCGGGCCCGCCGGCGCCGCCAGATGCTGGCTACCTTGCCTCTTCTGGCCTGCGTCGCTCTCATGTTCTGGTTCCGCCGGCAGCCCGGTGCCCAGATCGGCGGCCTGTCGCTCGACCAGCTCCTGCCGTGGCTGGGAGTGCTGGTCGTCGGCTTCATCGTTTTCACCCTCGTCAACTGGCGTTGTCCTGCCTGCCGCCGCTACCTGGGCAAGGGAATCGGCCCCAACTTCTGCCGCAAGTGCGGCATCGCCCTCGAGTAAGTCCCTCCCGATCCTTCTGGAATAGCGGAGGTGCAGGCGGCGGTTTCGATTGGCATGAAGGCAGGTGCGGGCGCGTTGGTGTTGACGTTGATTGCCGTGACGCCGGTAGCGGGGAAGGACGTGCCTCCGCCGGAGGTGTATCAGCAGCCATGGCCGCGGGTACATCGGCGCGAGCAGCTAATGCTGCAGCCGCTGGTGCAGATGTTCGAGGGCGACCGGCTGAGCGGCCTGGCGCGAGCGAGCGCCGCAGGGGTTTGCGAGGACGAGACGAATCCCGGCAGCGCGAATCACGCCGGGCTCGCGGTGGCCGTGCGCTACGGTGCGCGGGTACGCGGCGAATGCGCGGGCCGTCTGGCCCCCGCACGTTCGATGGCCGAGGACTTCCTCGCCTCGCAGTTGGAGCGCGACGGCTTCATGGCGCCTTGGGGCCGCGACGAAACACTGGCCCAGGGCTACGGCGACCTCCATCTCGCGGTGACCGCGAGTCTTTATCGCTTCGCCGGGCAGGATCCCGAGGGCCAACGGTTGCGCTCGCTGGCGCTCACCTGGTTGCGCGGCTGGGTAGCGGTGCACTCCCTGGCAGAAGCGACCGACGGCACCATCCACCTGCCGTTCGCCCGCGCCGGCGGCGCTTCGCCGCGGGTGACGCGATCGGCGCTGCATCTGCTGACCGGCCGGCGCTGGCGCGAGCGCGGCGAGATGTTCTACCGCCGGCAGAACGCCGCCGGTGTGCCGCAGAACACAGGTCCGTACGCGCTGCGCTCCCTCGTCCAGTCCGGCGAGCTCTCCGTGCCGTTGCGGGTGACCGCCGACGACTTGCCGCGGCTCCGCCACGAGCTGCACATCGTGCGCACCCAGCGAGGTGTCGCGGCCTGGATGGTCGGTCTCGAGCAGGGAGCGGGTCACGTCGAGCTGCAGCCGGTAGCGGCTCAGATCGACGGCCAGGAGATCGGTCGTCCGGCACGGCGCGCCACCTTCGCCCTCCAGGATTGGCCGACCGCCGCGGGCCCGGGATTCTCGCTGCCCGGCGCGGTGCTCGAGCACTGGCTCGGGGGTCCCGACGGCTGGCGCCGCTTGGATCGCGGTGGCGACAGCGTGCTCAGTCGCGGCGCAAGCTGAAGCTAAGCCGCTGTCCATCCCCAACCTACATGGGGTCAGGTCTTGAAATAACTGTCATTTCAAGACCTGACCCCGAATTTGAATCAGAAGTTGTAGCCGATGCGGGCGTAGACGAAGCGTCCGTTCATGCCAAACGGCGAGTGGCTGGGATAGGTGAAGATGCCGTTGTTCGAGTTCGGCACCAGGTTGCGATCGGGAAACGCGTCGGTCAGATTCTGGGCGCCGATGGCGACGGTGAAGGCCTCGAAGTCGTAACCGATCTCGAGGTCCGCCAGCCACTCCTCGCCGAACACCTGCTCAACCACTTGGCGATCGACCAGGCAATAATTGCCATAGCGGGCGACGTGCAGCCCCGCGAACCACTGGCGGCGCGTCCAGTCGGCGCCGAGGCGCAGGTTGTCCCCCGGCTGGCCGCACTCGACACGCCGGCGTTCGATGGCGTCGAACAACACCTCGGACAGGCCGACAAGCGGGGGCGGCGTGTCGACCGTGCCGACCACCCTGTTCTCCGTGTTGTTGTAGCCGGCGGTCAGATGGAGCCGGCCGGCGTCGCCGAGTGCCCAACGGTAGGCGACACTGACGTCGTAGCCCTCGGTTTCGGTATCGATGGCGTTGGTGAAGAATCGCGCGCCGGTGACGTTGAACGGCGCAAGGATAGCGGCGACCCGCGCGCCGGTGAAGTTACCCGAGAGCACGATACGGTCGGTCGATGTCGATGGCGTAGTAGTCGAGGCTCATGGTCGAGGTCGCTGGTAGGGCTCCAGACGATGCCGGCGCTGCGCTGCTCCGACTCCTCGGGCTCGAGGTCCTGCGGCGCCGAGGGCCCGGGCCACCGGGCTCGACACCGGGAAGGTGCCGACCTCGAACGGCAACAGCACGCCGCCGACAGCGAGGAAGTTGGTGCTCACCGCGGAGAAGTAGGACTGGCCGAGCGACGGCGCGCGAAATCCGGTCGAGACCGCGCCGCGCAGCACCAACTGCTCGAGCGGCTGGAAACGCAGCGTCAGCTTGTAGTCGCTGGTCGAGCCGAAGTCGTCGTAGTCCTCGAAGCGGCCGGCGACACCGATCCGCAGCATGCGATGGACGTCGCCCTCGAGGTCGACGTAGAGCCCATAGTTGGTGCGCGAGGTGTCGATCTCGTTCGAGGGCCGGAAGCCGGGGAAGACCTGGGCGCCAGGCGCGGCTCTCCCACCGGTTGGTTCGGGGAGCCGCCGTCCAGGTACGAGGCCGGCTCGCCGGCCTCGATCTGGTAGCCCTCGCGACGCAGCTCGAGCACCGAAGGCCACGTTGGTCGGCCCGGCGAGGCCGAGGTCGAAGGCTGCGGTTGACGTCGAAGTTGGTCGTCCACTGATCGAGGCCGAGCGTGCCGCAGTCGAACTCGGTCTGGTTCGGCGGGATGTTGGGACCGAACGAGGCGTTGAGGCTGTTGGTCACGTTGAACTGGAAGCGGTTGGTGCCGTACTGGCTCGACAGATCCCAGAACCAGCCGGCGCGCTCGCCGCGCAGTCCCGCGGCGAGCGAACCGTCGTCGACCTCGGGCTCGATCAGCGGCAGAAAGCCGTCGGGATAGATCTGCGGCCAGTTCGGTGCCGGCGTTCCGCAGGCGATAGAACCCGCCGTGCGAGCCCTCGCGCTTGCTGGCGCCGCCGAAGGCGTAGAACCAGGTGGTCTGGCCGATATCGAGGGGAGTCATGGTGTTGAAGAAGCCGAGGAAGTCCTGGGAATCCGAATCGCCCCAGTGGAAGCTGGGCTGCTGCGACCGGCGCCGCGCCCTGGGTCGGGGTCGGGTCCGGCGCGATTGGTCTCGCCGCGGTCGCGGTATTCGACCGTCGCCCACAGCGATCCGCGGCCGAGCGACCAGCCGTGGTGAACACTGGCGTCGAGCAGCTCGCCGTCGGAATGGGTGGTGGAGCCGCCCTTGAGGTCGAGGCCGCTGTCGTCGCTGTCGGACTTCAGCACCACGTTGATCACCCCGGCGATGGCGTCGGAGCCGTACTGGGCCGCGGCGCCGTCGCGCAGCACCTCGATGTGGTCGATGGCCGAGGACGGGATGGCGTTGAGGTCGACGCCGGTCGAGCCGCGTCCGATCGAACCGTTGACGTGGACCAGGGCGCTGGGATGGCGGCGCTTGCCGTTGATCAGCACCAGGACCTGGTCCGACCCCAGGCCGCGCAGCGTCGCCGGCCGTACGGTGTCGGTGCCGTCGGTGATGGTCGGACGCGGGAAGTTGAAGGACGGGATCATCGACTCGATGATCTGCATGGTCTCGGAGGCCCCGGAGCGCTCGATGGAGAGCGTCTCGATGATGTCGACCGGCACGGCGAGCTCGGCAGCCGCGCCGGCGGCCCGCGAGCCGACCACGATGGTCTCGTGGAAGGCGACGCCGAGCTCGAAGTCCGCGCTCAACGCGCCGGCGGCAAGCGTCACTTCCGTGCTGACCGCTTGCATGCCCTCGAAACTCGCCACCACGGAGACGGCCTGGCCGCTGACCCGGTCGGCGGGAACGGTGAGGGAGTAGCGGCCGTCGGCATCGGCGGTGGTCTCGAGGGCGAGGTCTGGAATCGCAATCGTCGCGCCCGGCAGCGCGGCGCCGTCCACGCTCGCCGTCACTCGGCCGCTGAGCACGGCCTCTTGCGCGGTGATAGCCGACGTCGTGAGCGCTACGCCCAGCAGTGAGGACAGAAGGCGCGGGAGCATAGGAACCGTCCTTTCCCCGGGGCGATCGCCCGGTCGCTAGAGGGTCTGCCGCCTAGTGTAAGGGATTAGGGGAGTCGCGACCGCAGGCTGAAGCGCAGTCCGGCGCCCGCCGCCGCGACCCGCCGCTCGAAGTCGTCGCCCTCGATGAGCGCCTTCAAGCGCGTACTGCGGGCTAGCACCATCGGCGCCGGCACCCAGCTCAAGGGTGCGCCGTCATCCGCCACCAAGAGCCCTCGTTCGACGGCATCCGCGGCTCGAGCCAGCGGCAGGTCGTCGACGATCGGCCGCAGGGCTCGCCAGCGCGCCTCGTCGTCGGGGTGAAGGAAGCGCATCTGCCGTGAGGCGCGCGCAGCGAGGTGCAGGTGCGATGGCACGAACAGCACGCCATCCAGTCCCAGGCGCTCGCAGATCAGGAGCAGCAGCGCTCCGAGGTCGGGTAGAAAACCGAGGCCCGGATGCTTCTGGCCCGGCAGCGGCTGGCGCCCGGGCGTGAAGCGGGCGCGGGGATTCTGCAGCAGCAGCCACTCGACGGCCAGCATTTCCATTCCGGGGACCAGACGGCGCTCGCGACGCAGACGCAGCTCGGCCAGGAGCTCGCGGGGCCCCGGATCGCCCCAGATGCGAATCGTCTGACCGCCGGGGTTGCTCAGCTCCAGCTCCACTGACGGCTCGGCGAAGCCGATAGCGCGCAACCGGTCGAGGATCCCGGTCCGCTCCAGGATCAGCTCGACGCCATGCTCCGTGTAGTAGCCCAGTAGCCTCGTTTCCGGCGGCGCGCCCTCCATGCCGCCGAGCAGATCGTCGTCCGTGAGTCCCCAGTCCTCGCCCGCTGCGACGCCGCCGAGCTCGGCGGGCGACAGCAGGCGGGTGATCTGCCGGTAGCGATGAACGGTGACCTCCTCGGTCGACGGCGGCTCCACGGCGCGGCCGCCGAACAACGTCGAAACCAGCGGCGCCGACTTTCGCCACGCTTCCTGGCCGTAGCCGCCGGAGAGCAGGACGACCAGCGGGCGTGAGCCGGAGCGGGCCAGGCGCGTCACCAGCAAGTCGCGTTGGATGATGCCCTGCGGCGTGATCCGCCAGTCGCCGAGCGGGTCGCCGGCGGCGACGTCGGCGCCGGCCAGGTAGATCACGAGCTGTGGCGCGAAGCGCTCGAAGCGCGGCGGCAGTGTCTCGCGCAGCACGCCGAGATAGGGCTCGTCCTCGACTCCGCCCCCGAGCGAGATGCGGGTGTCCTCGACGGCCTCGATGCCGTCCCAGTCGTGGTTGTGCACCGAGAATGTGTGCACCAGCGGGTCAGCGGCAAAGATCGAGCGCGTGCCATCGCCGTCGTGGAGGTCGCAGTCGACGACCAGCACTCGCCCGCCGAAGCCGCTAGCGCGCAGCTCGGCGATCGCCACCGCGACGTCGTTGAAGACGCAGAAACCGGCGCCGCGGTCCCGCCGCGCGTGATGGAAGCCACCGCCCAAATTGAGCGCCATGCCGCCGCTCGAGAGCGCCACGCGCGCGGCCTCGATCGTGCCGCCGGTCGCCGACCGCATCATGGCGAGGATGCCGCGCCGGAGCGGTGGCGGTACGTCGAAGCCGAGCGCCGGGGTGAGGCCGCCGGGCTGCGCCAGCTGTTCGAGGTAGGCGTCGTCGTGCACCCGGCGCAGCGCTTTCATGGTCGCCGGCCGCGGTTGCAGAACGTCGCGGCGCCGGACCAGCCGCTGCATCGCCAGCCAGGTGAGGAGCCGCTCGCCGCGCAGCGGGTCGCTCGGAGTGCCCGGGATGTCGAGCAGGTAGCGCCGGCCGTAGACCACCCGCGCCGCCGGCCGTCGCCACGGCAGACGAAGGGCCATCAGCCGAACCGCGCCCAGGTGGCGCCCCAGCCGCCGGCTTCGGCGGGGGCGTCGCCGTAGGCGGCGATGCGCGGGTCGCGCTCGAGGATGGCGCGCACCGCCGCGCGCTGCATGCCGATGCCGCGGCCGTGGATGATGCGCACCTGCGTGAAGCCGCGATCGCGGGCTTGGTCGAGATACTCGCGCACCACGTCCGGCACGTCGCGGGGCTGGAAGCTGTGCAGGTCGAGCACGTCCTCGATCGGCAGCTCGATGGCGTCGGGCTCCGCCTCGCCGGCGTCCTCGTCACGATCGTCTCGATCCACGGCGCGCGGCCTCAGTGGAAGAGCTTGAGAAACACGATGTAGACCGAAACGCCGCTGTCCGGTCCAGCGACCGGCGTGCCGATGTCGAGATTGACGATCGTCTCCCAGGGCCCCATGAACGTGCCGGCGATGCCCACTCCGGCGAGCATTTCGTTGTCGAGGCCGTTCTCTTCGTCGGTGGCCCAGGCCACGTCGCCCACCGCGTCGAGCCGGAAGGTGTCGCCGAGCCCGAAGCCGTAGGAGAGGTGCGCGCTATACGCTTCGCTGGCGCGCACCAGGTTGTTCTGGTAGCCGTGCACCCGGGTGGTGCCGAAGAACCCGAAGTCGTACTTGCTGAAGCGGTCGAGATCGCGCCCGCCGACATAGCCGACTTCGGCGCCCAGACGCAGGAACGGTTTCCAGTACCAGCTCTTGCTCAGGCTGGCGCCCCAGGTCTCGTAGTCCTGCTGCTCCTCCGAAAAATCCGCGTTACCTGGGAAGCCCCAGGGCTCCCACTCGGCGCGGCGGTGCATCGACCCGCTCAGGTTGAGCTGGTAGCCGGCGCGCGAGAAGCGGCCCTCGAGCGTCGCCACGTGGGTCACGGTGGTCGACGGCGGTTCGAAACCGGCGGCCGTTTCGTCGGCCTCGTCGTAGCCGTCGTAGCGCAAGCGGTAGGAGAGGTCGGTCTTGACGAAGTTGCCCCACGGCCGGCCGATGGTGAAGCCGACCACGCCGTTGGTGGATTCCAGGCGCTCGTTTTCGACTTCCTCACCGTCGAGGAACCGCTCGTCGGTAAGGGGTACGGCGAGGATGTTGGCGAACGCGCCGAGATCGAACTTGCTGTCGCCCAGGCGCGGATCTCCGAGGTTGACGTTGAGCAGCGCGCCGGCGAAGAAGACGTTGAGATGACGTTGCTTTTTCCGCCAGTCGAGATCGAGGTAGTTCACCCCGGCGAGCGGCAGCGGGTACTCCAGGCTGTCGTCGTAGAACACGCCGCCGAGCAGGAAGAGCTTCGCGGTGTCGAAGCCCTCCTTGACCACGCGCTCGCCGGTCGCCTCGTCCTTGACCAGATAACGCATGCCGGCGGGAGTGTCGCGCACCATCGTCGCCTCGGATTGCAGAGCGGTCGAGCGGGCGGTCTCGAAGTCCTCGGTGTTGACGCGTACGTCGGTGAGCAAGACTTCCTTCTCGATCAGCGTCGTGGTGTTGACCAGCGAGAACAGCTGCTGGCCGATCACCCGCAACGGCAGAAAGTAGCTGCTGCCCGCGAAGGCGGCGGGTTGGCCGCCCCCGTCGACCGGCGAGTAGATGATGGTCTCCTCGTTGGAGAGCACGTCGCCCTCGAGGCCGAGCTGGACGGCGCGCGTGCGCAGCCGGGCGTAGATCTGGCGGTCCACCCACACCGTGCCCTGATACAGCTTGCGCTGCGCCTGCGGTCCGGCGGGCGCGAAGTCGACCACCCAGGCGTCGCGGCCGTCGACCTGCTCGGTGCCGCGCAGCGTGTAGCGGTACTCCTTGGTGAGCAGGATCTCGAGCGGCATCGCCGCGGCCTTCTCCGGCTGGATCAACGGGATCTCGGGTACCGACTTGCCCTTCCAGCGCACGCCGTTGAACAGGAAATCGTTCCAGGTCCAGTCGAAGCCCTTGCCGCTCTCGAAGAAGAAATCGCCGCGGAAGGTGGTCTCGACCGCCTGCGAAGTGCCGCCGATCCGGAACCGCAGGGTGGTGGAATTCACCGCCTGGTAGTGCGCCAGCTTGCGGTTCTGAGCGTCCTCGAACGATTGCAGGCGGCGCAGGATCTCCTCGACCGGCATGCCGCGTTCGCCGGCGACGGTGACCTTCTCCTCGATCGAATCGAGATCGCCCGGCGTGCCGCGCTCGACTCTGAGCAGCGCCACGCCGATGCCGGGCGGCAAGGTCACCTCGACGCCGTTTTCGACCCGGCGCCCGCCGAGCGGAACTTCGCTGCCGGTGGCCGGATCGAGGCGCATGACGCGCTGAACGCCGGGATCGGTGAGCAGCAGCGGCGTCGGCGCCTCGCCGCCGCGGGCCACCACGCGCAGTGCGAGGTCTTCGCCGCGCACGAAGGCCCAGGCGGGAGCGCCAGCCTGGGTCGACGTCGAGTCGTAGGAGAGGTCTCCCTGAAAGTCGTTGGCGAGTGCGATCAGCGGCGTCGCGTCGAAGCCATCGGGCGTGGCTCGAAAAATGGTCGCCGTGATTCCCGCCGCCGCCTGCTCGGCGGCGACGGCGAGCGAGGCAACGGCGGGCGCCGGATACGGCTCGCCATCGATGACCACCGCACGGCCGGGATCGAGCTCCTCGAGGAGCTTCACGGCTTCGCCGAGTACGGCGACGGGAGCCGGAACGAGCGACACTGCATCGAGATAGGCCGCGATCTCTTCGGCGTAGAGGGCGCGCAGCACCGCGGGGTCGGTGTCGAGCGCCTGTGTCGCCACGCGGGCCTCCGCGGCGGCGCCGGTAACGGCGACCGCCGCCCGCTTGAGCAGGAACCCGTAGTCGTGCGCGAACAACGCAGGATCCACCGGCAGCTCGGGCCGCCAGGCGATCTGGTAGAAGGCCGCGCCCGTAGCGCCGGCCACTTTCGCGGCGGCTTCGAGCTCGCGCGCCAGCTCGGTTCCATGCTCGCCCACCGGCGCTGGCGTGCGGAAGACCAGTGTGAGCCAGGGAGTGGCGCCGGCGGTGCGCAGGGCATTGGCGGTGCCGCCGGGGCCCGGCGACGCCAGGTCGACGTCCCAGGCGGCATAGAAAATCGGCTGTTCGGAGGGCTTCCAGGAGGCCGCGAGGGCATGGACCAGGGGCTCCGGATCGACCACCCGGAGGCCGGCGCAGGGCCGGCAGCGTGGCAAGGGAGAAACCGGCGGGGTGGCAGTTTGAGCGCCGACGGGCCCGGCTGAAACGCCCAGGACGAGCGTGACGGCGAACAAGGATGTCTTCATTCGCCAAGGATAGTTGGCGGCCGTTGCGTTGTCACGGGCGGAGCGCCGCCAGTATGATCCGGGTGAGCATGGAGTTCTCCGGCCGCCTCGCGGCTTTCCCTGTCGCCGACATTTTGCAGTGGGCGGCCAACGATCGCCGCACCGGCGCTCTCGTGGTGCGGCGCAACCGGCGTGAGAAGCGGGTCTACTTCCGCGACGGTGAAGTCATCGCCTGTCTTTCCGACGACCCGGCGGAGTACTACGGCCAGCACTTGCTGCTCCAGGGTCATCTCACCGAGAACCAGCTGGTCAAGGCTCTCACCCATTGTCAGAAGACCGGCGACCGTCTCGGCGTCGCGCTGCGCGAGCTCGGCCTGCTCTCCGAAACCACGGTGCAGGAGACACTGCGCACGCAGATCGAGGACACGGTCTGCGATCTCTTCCTTTGGCGCGACGGAGTGTTCTTCTTCCAGGGCCAGGTGCCGCCGGCCGAGGAGATTCTGCCCGAGCCCATTCATACTGTCGGCTTGGTGATGGAGGGCACCCGCTGGATCGACGAGTACCGCCGCATCCGCTCGGTGTTCATCCACGACAACGTGGTGGTGGGCAAGGGCATGAAGTGGCCGGGCGAGCGGCTGTCCGCGCTCCAGAAGCGCATCGTCGGCGCGGTCGACGGGAACCGCACCCTCGCCGAGATCTACGGCGAAGTGAAGGGCTCGCACTTCCGTTTCCTCGAATCCGCTTTCGATCTTGCGGTGCGCGAGACGCTCGACATCGAATCGGTGGGCGAGGCCAATCCGTCCACTTCACACGAGTTCCGGCTCTACGATCTGCTGTTGGCCCAGGCGGCGGAAGAGCAGATCCTGCAGGCTCGGCAGCATCTGATGGTGCCTTTGGAGCTGGTGGCGCGCTTCTATCCCATCTGCGTCAACGACCCCGGCCCGGAGGAGCGCCGCAAGCTGCCGGCGGAGCTGCAGGAGTTCTATCTGCGCTTCGACGGCCGGCGCACTCTCAAGGATCTGTTCTCGAACGACCAGTCCCTGCTGAGCAAAGAGCTCGACCTCCTGCTGCAGCAGATGCACCGCGGCAACGTGGCCTTGCTGCCGGCGCCGCTCGACCAGCTCGAAGCGGAAGCGGACAAGAGGGGAGACTCGGCCCTGCGGCGCTGGTGGAGGAAGTTGTTCCCGCCGCCGGAATAGTCTGCGCGGCGCTCGCGCGCCCCGTCCATGGTCCTGATCCACGGCGTCTACAACTTCCGGCCTCGCCGCGTCGCATTTCGCAACGACTGGTGCCGGCGCTGCCGCACTGTGCGGCTGGCGGTGGCGGTGCGCTCGATCGATGTTCTGCACGTTTTCTGGATTCCACTAGTCCCGATCGGCGCGTGGACCCGCTGGTTTTGCTCGACCTGCCTGGCGCAGCCCCACGCCCCGCCAGGCACGCGGCGGGGGATAAAGTTCGCGGGCGTCGTCGTCTTGGGTCTGATGAGTACCGCGATGTGGGCGTCAATGCCGGAAGCCGAACCTTGGCTCCTCTGGCTGCTGCGGCTCGGCCTGCCCGCTGTGACGCTTTGGATGCTCCTGTGGGCGATCCGCCACCGTCCCGAGCCTGATTTCTCGACGGCCCTGGCAGCCGTACACGACTACCAGGGCGAGCGCTGTCCGGTCTGCGGTGAGGGCGAGTTCTACAGCGTCGAGGGCTGGCGCTGCCGAGTCTGCGGTGTCGAACACCGGCCGCTGAAGCCGCGAGCGCCCGTGGCGTCAGCGCCGCAAATGCCCCGCTAACCGGTGGCTAGACCTTGACCGCCACCATCTCCGTCGGCTGACCCGCCGGCAGGCCGAGGGCGCCGCGCAGCTTGGTCTCGAGCTCGTCGGCGAGGTCGGGGTTCTCGCGCAGGAACTGCTTGGCGTTGTCGCGGCCCTGGCCGAGGCGGACGTCGCCGTAGTTGTACCAGGCGCCGCTCTTCTGCACCAGCTTCTGCTCCAGGCCGAGGTCGATGAGCTCGCCGGTGCGCGAGATGCCCTCGCCGTAGTCGATGTCGAACTCCGCCTGGCGGAAGGGCGCCGCGACCTTGTTCTTGACGATCTTCACCTTGGCCCTGCGAGCCGGTCACGGTCTCGCCGTCCTTGATCGCCGCGATGCGCCGGATGTCGACCCGCACCGAGGAATAGAACTTGAGCGCCCGGCCGCCGGTGGTGGTCTCCGGGTTGCCGAACATGACGCCGATCTTCTCGCGGATCTGGTTGATGAACAGCAGCGAGGTCTTCGATTTGGAGACGATCGCGGTGAGCTTGCGCAGCGCCTGCGACATGAGCCGCGCCTGCAGGCCGACGTGCGAATCGCCCATCTCGCCTTCGAGCTCGGCGCGGGGAACCAGCGCCGCCACCGAGTCGATCACCACCACGTCGACGGCGTTCGAGCGCACCAGCATCTCGGCGATCTCGAGCGCCTGCTCGCCGTTGTCGGGCTGCGAGACCAGCAGATTGTCGATGTCGACGCCGAGCTTCTTGGCGTACTCGGCGTCGAGCGCGTGCTCGGCGTCGATGAAGGCCGCCGTGCCGCCGCGCTTTTGCGCCTGGCCGACCACGGAGAGCGCGAGGGTGGTCTTGCCGGAGGATTCCGGCCCGTAGATCTCGACCACCCGGCCGCGGGGAAAGCCGCCGATTCCGATCGCGTAGTCCACCGCCAGCGAGCCGGTCGGGATGAACTCGATGGCCTGAATCTCGTGCGCGCCGAGGCGCATGATCGAGCCCTTGCCGAATTGGCGCTCGATCTGGGTTACCGCGCCTTCGATCGCCTTGAGCTTGTCGGACTTCGCGTCTGCCATGAGAAAGACTCCTTGGCCGTGCTGGCCGATGAACGTCGGACCGCTATACTAAGTCGGTGCCGGTGGTTTGAAAACCCTCGCGCGTCTGCATGTCCCTAGAGACGGAATCCAGAGAAGAAATCAGGCAGGCCGCAGCCCCTTTTCCTCCTCCGGCGAAACGGGTGGCACCTCGTTGACCCTGGCCGGCGAGCTGGCTGCGATCCCCGGCTTGACGGTCAAGGTCGGAGCGCCGCTCGCGCGGCTGACCACCTTTCGCATCGGCGGGCCGGCCGAGCTGCTGGTGGAGGTGGGGAGCGGGCGGGCGCTGGCCGCCCTGCTGCAGCGGGTTGCCGGTAGCAAGCATGCCTTTTCATCTCCTCGGCCTGGGGTCGAACGTGCTGATTCCCGATGGCGGCTTGCCCGGCGTGGTGGCACGGCTGGGCGGCGAGCTGAAGCGCGTCCGGGTGCGCGGCGAGCTGGTGAGCGCCGGCGGCGCGGTGGCGCTGCCGCAGCTCGCCAAGCGCATGACCGAGCGCGGCTTGCTCGGCATCGAGGCACTGACCGGCTTCCCGTCGAGCGTCGGGGGCGCGGTATTCATGAACGCCGGCTGCTATGGCACGGAGATCAAGGACACCCTGGTGTCGGCGAGCGTGGTCGAGCGTGACGGCCGCCGCCGCCGCTACCTGACCCATGAGCTGGAGCCGGCGTACCGCCAGACCATCCTGCAGAAGACCGGCGGCATCGTGACACGCGCCGTCCTCCGGCTTCACCGGGGGGACGCCGAGCCGGCGCTGCGCCGGGTCGCCGAGCTGAACCAGAAGCGCTGGGCGAGCCTGCCCTCGGGCCCGGGCAACGCGGGCTCGATCTTCAAGAACCCCCCGGGAGACTTCGCGGGCCGATTGATCGAGGCGTGCGGGTTGAAGGGCGCGCGGGCCGGAGCGGCCGAGATCAGCCCCAAGCACGCCAACGTGATCGTCAACACGGGCGGCGCCCGCGCCGCCGACGTCCTGGATCTGATGCTGCGCGCCCGCTCGGCGGTGAGGGAGCGCTTTGGCGTCGAGCTGCAGCGCGAGATCGTGCTCGCGGGCGACCTGGCCGAGGCCTGGCGGGACGGCTAGCCGTGGCCTACCTGATCGACGCCTCGAACTTGGGCGGCGCTCTCGGCGGGAGGCGCGGGGCGCGCGCCCCGGAAGCGGTGGTTGCCTACCTCCTGCCCTGGGCGCGCAGCCGCGGACGAGTCGCCGTGGTGTTCGACGGCCCTCCCGATCCACGGGTCGCCGATCGCTACGGGTCACTCGAAATTCAGTGGAGCGGCCGGAAATCGGCCGACGACGTGATCGCCGCCCTCGTCACCGCGGCGCCAAAGAAATGGCTGGTGGTGACCGCCGACCGCGAACTCGCCCGCCGGTGCCGCGACGCCGGGGCGCGGGTCGAAGGGGTCGAAGCTTTGGTGGAACGCACGGAGCGAGCCGCGCAGCCAGGTAAGCGCGCGGCGTCGTCAAGGGAGAAACCCGAGGCCACGGCTGCGGACATTGCTCACTGGCGCGCCGTGTTTCGCGAGGACGACGAGTAGCGCTCTACGAACGATTCCTCAGAACGCGTTGTCGTCGATCCCCCCGCAATACCGGCCGGCGGGATTGAAGTAGGTCTTGGTCTCGCCGGTCGCCATCTCGGTCAGCCGCAGGGTGTACTCGAGATCGGAGAGCGCGCCGTAGAACGCCTTGATCGGTCCCCCGAAATCGAGCATCTTCACCACCAGCTCGATGTTGCTCGAGTCGGTGAAGTAGACCAATCCGGTGATGTCGGAGGAGCGAATCGCGCCGCCGCGTCCGGAGGCGCCGTTGAACTGGTTGCGCCAGTCGACCTCGGCCTTGTAGCGCCCGCCGAGGAAACACAGGGTGTTCTTGCCCGGCTTGCAAACCGCGGCAGCTGCCGGGCGCGAGGATAGCGGTGCCGTCATCGGCACCGGTCCGCTGACCTGGGCGCGCGGGAACGCCGTCTGATCGATGGCGCCGCACTCGCCGGCGGTGTTTTGATAGGACTTCACCTGCCCGGTGCGCGTGTCGGTGACGGTGATCGTGAAGCGGAAGTTCGTGAGCTGGCCGTAGAAGACCTTGACGGTGTCATCGAACTGCAGGATCTTGATCATCAGCTCGAAGTTGCTCTTGTCGGAGAAGTAGAAAAACCCCGCGACATCGGTCGACTTGAGAGCCTTGGCGACGCCGCCGGTGCCGTTGAACTGGTTCTGGAAGGTGGCCTCGACCTTGAACCGGTTCTTTTGCAGGCAGAGGACGGTGGCGCTCGCCTTACAGGGTTGATTGAGCGAGCCGGTGCCGTAGAGCTGTTGCAACGCCGCCCGGTCGTCGCTGTTGAGTCGGGCGCCGCGCCCGTCGGCATGGATCGAGAAGTACATCAGCGCGTCCTCGAGCACGGTGCTCGGCTCGTTCTCGTCCTCGCTCGAATGGCCCAGGCCGAGGGTGTGGCCGAGCTCGTGGCCGAAGAGCTCTTCGGCGAGGCTGGAGCGCCGCGCGTCGCTGAACTGGCGATCGAAGACGCAGTCGATGCCGGTATTGGTCTCGATGTCGGCCTCGAGAGCGGGATGCCACTGACGGCCCTTGTAGCTGCGCCGGAAATCGGTGTCGTACCACGGCCCTCCGACCGCCAGCGTGCCGCCGTCCGTGCAGCTGAACTCCTCGTCCTGCTCGACGTTGAACTTGATCGCGTTGACGCCGTCGTTCTCTTCGAGGCCGCCGCTGTCGCCGACGGTGCCTTCGTAGAGGTAGTTCACGTTGGTCACCGGCTCGCTGTTCCAGGCCGTCAGGCCACGCGCGAACTCGTTGTGGGCGCCGCCCGGTACCCCCGGCTGGCCGGCGGCGAGCGATCGCCAGCGGATGGCCTGCCCCGAATCGAACTCGAACCAGCGAATGTTCAATCCGGTGTCGGAATCGCCGAGCAGTGAAAAGCCGCGCCTCAGATTGCGCAGCTCACCCCCCGAAAGACGGGGCGAGTAGTCCGCCGGAGCCCGGCCGCCGCGCCCCCGCTCCGCGAGCCACTCCGAGAACCGTTCCGCCAGCCGTGGCCGGTCGTCGCCCGGCACGGTCTCGAGCGTGCCATCTGTGCGGCGTCGAACCTCGCGGGCCTCGGCCAGGTCGCGCATCCAGTACGCCCTCCCCGCCGACTCGACGCGATGGAAGGCGCCGAGCATGAACTGGCTGATGCGATACGCGCCGTCTTTGCCCGGGCGCAGGAAAAGCAGTGCCTGCTCGCTTTCCTGGAAGCGCGGCGCGCCGTCTATCCGCAGGCCGACGCCGTCTGGACGCTCGCCCCCCAGCACCCGTACAACCACCGTGCTGCCCGCCGGCGAACCCTTGATCACGCGGTCGATCTCGAACAGGTAGTCGGTCGACGGACGCCGCCACTGCGGCGCCGATTCACGGCCGACGACCCGACCTTCGACGATCAACGAGGCGCGATCGGCGAGTGCGGCGTCGCTCATCGCCACGTAGCTGGTGGCGAAGGCCGGCGTGCCAGCCAGCGGGAGAAAAACGACGAGTGAGCGAAAAAACG
This sequence comes from Thermoanaerobaculia bacterium, assembly GCA_963821905.1. Lineage (GTDB taxonomy): Bacteria > Acidobacteriota > Thermoanaerobaculia > Multivoradales > JAGPDF01 > CAWGFP01. Next base: position 185,669 of record CAWGFP010000005.1, read on the forward strand.
CGGTGCGCATGCGTGGAGTCCTCGAGGAATGGGAAGCCGCCGTGCGGCGGCTCCTCCTGGTGCGGAGGCAATGATTGTACCAGCAGCGCCGCGGCATGCCGCTATAATCCGGCCTCGTGAGTCGCCAGCGAATGGTGTCGGTCGCGCCCGTGGCCCTGCTGTTCGTGGCGTGCGGCGCTGGCTTGCGCCCGGCCGACCGCATCGAAACCGTGCGCGCCCTGTACCGCGCCGAAGTGACCGGTTTTGTCGTCGAGGCTCCCGAGGCGGCGGCGGCCGCGCCGGAACCCGCGCCGCCTCTCGTGGAGACGGCGGCGTCACCTGGCGACGACGGCGGCACCGGCCTGGTGGCGCCTGCCGCCCCGGTTTCGGACGTCCAACTCGATCTCAAGCTGACCCACCAGCCCGGCGAGGAGCTCGCCGGGCTGACGCTCGAAGTCGGCCTTCTCGATCCCGCCGGCAGCGAAAAGGAGCACTATCGCATCTGGGTCGACGCCTCCGGTCTGGGGACCGGCGAGAAACGGGTTTCCTACCGGCTGGAGGACGTCCCATACGTCGAGGGCGACCGATTCGTGACCAGCGTGCGCACGCCGGTGCCCGCCGCCGAGAGGGGTCTCTACAAGGAGTTCCCGGTCGCGTCATGAGTGATCGCGAGACAGCGCGAGCCGCGGTCGAGACCAACGGTGAGATCGTGGCGGTGGGCGGCGTAGCGGCGCTCGACGCCATCCGCCGCCTCGAGCAGAACGTGGCGCGCGTGGTGCGCGGCAAGCCGGACGCGATCCGGTTAGCCGTGCTCGCCGTACTGGCCCGCGGCCACGTGTTGATCGAGGACGTGCCGGGGGTAGGCAAGACGACCCTCGCGCAGGCCCTGGCGCGTTCGCTGGGTCTGTCCTTCCAGCGCATCCAGTTCACCAGCGACCTGCTGCCGTCCGACATCATCGGAGTCTCGATCTTCAACCAGACGCGGCAGGAGTTCGAGTTCGTGCCCGGCCCGCTGTTCGCCAACGTGGTGCTCGCCGACGAGATCAACCGGGCCACGCCCAAGACCCAGTCGGCGCTGCTCGAGGCGATGACCGAGCATCGCGTGTCGGTGGAGCGCAAGCGCTACTCGCTGCCGCTGCCCTTCGTGGTGCTGTCGACGCAGAATCCGCTCGAGTACCTCGGCACCTTCCCGCTGCCCGAGTCGCAGCTCGACCGCTTCCTGATCTCGCTGCGGCTCGGCTACCCGCCGCGCAACGACGAGCGCGAGCTGCTGCTCTCCGGCGGTGTCGAGGAGATCCTCGAGCATTTGCAGCCGGTGGTGACGCGCGAAGAGGTCCTGGCGCTGCAGGCCCAGGTCGCCGAGGTGCGGGTGGCCGAGAAGCTCACCGAGTACATGCTGACCATCGCCGAGGCCACGCGCCGCGGCGGCGAGTTCATGCTCGGCGTTTCGACCCGCGGCGTGCAGGGCCTTTTCCGCGCGGCCCAGGCGCTGGCCCTCTGCGAGGGCCGCTCCTTCGTGGTCCCCGACGACGTCCAGCGCCTGGCGCCGGCGGTGCTCGCGCACCGCGTGGTCTTGAAGCGGGGCACCGGCGGAGTCGACGCCTCGCGCGAGGCGATCGCGAGGATCGTGACCAGCACGCAAGTTCCGCTCTGAGCGGAGAACGGGGAGCCCCGGCTCCGTAGCGCCGACGACCAGCCATGGCACGCCCGGTACCAGAAGGCATCCGAATCACCAAAGTGGGTCTGTGGTTCGTGCTGTTCACGGTGCTGGTGGCGGTCGCCGCGACGAATACCGGCAACAACGCGCTCTACCTGGTGCTCGCGGCCATGCTCGGCTTGCTGGTCGTCTCGGGCATCAGCTCGCGACACAATTTGCGCGGGTTGGGCATCGAGGTCGAGCCGCCGGGCGAGATTTTCGCCAAGCAGCCGTTCCACCTGCCCTTTTCGTTGCGCAACAGGAGCCGCCTCCTGCCGCGCTGGTTGCTGCAGTTCGCGGTCGATCGCAACGGCTCGCCGCGGCTGCTGACCTACTTGCCCCCGCGCGCGGTGGGGAAGGGGCGCGTCGAGATGATGGTTCCCCGGCGCGGCATGCACCGTCTCGACGCCGGGCATCTGTCGACGCTCTTTCCGCTCGGCTTCTTCCGCAAGGGTCTGCGGTACCCGATCGGCATCGAGCTCATGGTCTTTCCCGAGATCTACGCCGCGGCTTCCGCCAGCCTCGGCCAGACCGGCCGCTGGGGCGACGAGCCCTCGCGCACCACGGGCTGGGGCCACGAGCTCCACGCCCTGCGCACGTTTCGTCCGGGCGACGATCCGCGCTCGATCCACTGGAAGCAGACCGCGCGCACCGGCCGACTGATCTTCATGGAACGCGAGATCGAGGAGAGCCGGCGCTTGTCGATCGTTTTCGACAATGCGGTGGGCCCGCTGCCCGACGATGCGACGCGCAACCGTTTCGAGCACCTGGTGAGCGAGGCCGCCACCGCCGGCCTGGACTACCTGGGTCGCGGCTTCGAGGTCGAGCTGGTGACGCGCGACGTGATCCTGCCTTTCGCCGCCGGCGCCCGTCAGCGCTTCGGACTGCTCGAGGCGCTGGCGCTCGTGGAGCCGCGGCCGCGCGTCCCCGAACCGTTGCACCACGAGCCCGACGGGAGTCCTCAATTGCGGCTGACGATGGACGCCGAGGGTCTGGCAGGATGATCGCCTACGGCCGTCCGAAACGCCTGCTGTTGGGCGGGCTGGCGTTTCTCGCGCCGCTGCCGCTGCCCTTCAACGAGCTGCTCGAATGGCCGCTGCTGGCCATCTACGTCACCGCCCTGGTGGTCTTCCTGCGGCGTGCCGCGTCGGGCAACAACTCGTGGCTGCCGAACTGGGCGATGAACCTGCTCGGTGTCGCGTACCTGCCGTTCCTGTGGCTCGACTTCACGGTCTTCTTCCGCGGCCAGCTGGTCCGGCCGCTGCTCCATCTGGCGCTCTTCGTGCTCCTGGTGAAGCTCTACGCCCTCAACCGCGAGCGCGACAAGTGGCATGCCCTGATCGGCATCTTCTTCGTTTTCCTGGCGGCGATGGGCACCAGCGTCCATCCGACCATCCTGCTCTACATGGTGACTTTCCTGGCCGCCGCGGCCTACGCCCTGGCGCGCTTCGCGTATCTGCACGTACTGAGCGGCTTCGGCCACCGAGAGCTCGAGCCGGGCCGGCTCCCGCTGGCCGGATTCGTCACCGTTTCGACGGTGGCGACGCTGGCCGTCGCGGTGCCGCTCTTCGTCGTGCTCCCGCGCATGCGCACGCCGTATATCGCCGGCCGCGGCTCGGGCTCGGGCACCATCGTCCACGCCGCCGGGTTCACCGACGAGATGAGCCTGGACGTGGCGTCGAGCGTGCGCGACAACCGCTCGGTTGCGTTGCGCATCCAGTACCAGAACCCGCCGGCGGGCGAGCTGCGCTTCAAGGCGGCGACCTACGACGTCTTCCAGGAGATCACCTGGCACGCGAGCCCGAAACGCGAGTTGTTGCGCGAGCGTGGCACGCTGGTTTTCCGCCTGGTGCCTGGGGAGGCGACGGGGTCGGTGACCATCTACCGCCAGCGCATGGAGTCGATGGCGCTGCCGCTGCCGGTCGAAACGCTGGCGGTCGACCTCCGCCGCACCACCGTCTCGCTCGACGAGGGCGGCGCGGTTTCAGTGCGCGGCATACCGATCGAGGCCTTCGATTACCGGGCGGTCGTGGGAGCAGGGCCGGTGACCGGCGCGCTGCCGCCGGGGGAGGGCACCGCCCCGACGGCGGTGCTCGGCCGCGAGGGCGTCACCGATCGCATCACCGAGCTGGCGGCGCAGGCGATGGGCGAAGGCAGCGCCGCGGAGCGCGCCGCGCGGCTCGAGGACTTCCTGATCCGCAGCTACAGCTACACGCTCGACTTCGTGGGCCGGGGCGGCGACCATCCGGTGGACGACTTCCTTTTCCGCTACAAGAGCGGCCATTGCGAGTATTTCGCCTCGGCGATGGTGCTCCTGCTGCGCTCGCAGGGTATTCCTGCCCGCCTGGTGACTGGCTTTCTGGGCGGCGAGTTCAATCCCCTCGAGGGCTACTACATCGTCCGCCAGTCCAACGCCCACGCCTGGGTCGAGGCTTGGCTGGGAGACGGCGTGGGTTGGCGGACTTTCGATCCAACGCCGCCTTCGGGTCGCCCGTTGACGCAGCCGTCGAGCTTCGGGCTCCTGTTCACGCAGGCGTGGGACTACGTGCAGTTCCGCTGGGACCGCTACGTCCTGACCTACGGATTCGCCGACCAGCTGCAGGCCTTCGCGCAGCTGCGCAATCTCTGGTTCCGCCTGCGCGGACTGTTCTCCCGTCCGGACCGCCCGGCGGAGGCGCCCGGCTCGGCCGAGGCTCCGGCCGCCGTGGATTCCGTGACTCCGGCCCCGCAGGCGGTATCCGACGCGGGCGGCTGGTGGGCCGCCGCGGCGTTGCTCGCCATGCTTGCGGTCGTCGCCTGGATCCTCTGGCGCCGCCGGCCGCCGCTCACCGCCACGCGAGCCTACGAGCGCCTCCGGCGGCGCCTCGCCCAGCGCGGCTTGACGGTGGCCGACTCCACGGCGCCGCTCGCGCTGAGACAGAGCGCGGAGGACCGCTTTCCAGAAGCGGCGCGCCCGACGGGGAAGATCGTCGATCTCTACCTGCGCGAGAGCTTCGGTGGCGTCGAGCTTGCCGCCGACGAACGCACCGCCCTGGGCGAGGCGCTCCGCGCCGCCGACGAGGCGCTCACGAAGCGCCGCAAGACCGCCTGAAGCTGGTTCGGTTAGTAGGCGTTGTGCCGCAGCCCGTGGCGCAGCGTCATCCAGAGGATCTTGAGGTCGAGCGCGAGCGACCAGTTCTCGATGTAGTAGAGGTCGTACTGGATGCGCTTGCGGATCGAGGTGTTGCCGCGCCAGCCGTGGACCTGCGCCCAGCCGGTGATGCCGGCCTTGACGCGGTGGCGGAGCATGTAGCTGCGGGATCTTGTGCTTGAACTCGCGCACGAACGTCGGGCGCTCCGGCCGCGGGCCGACGATCGACATGTCGCCCATCGAGCACGTTCCAGATCTGCGGCAGCTCGTCGAGCGACCAGCGGCGCAGGAAGGTGCCGATGCGCGGTGCGGCGCGGATCGTCGCGGACCGCCCACACCGGTCCGCTGGTGGCCTCGGCGTTGACCCGCATCGAGCGGAACTTGACGATCATGAACGGCCTGCCGTCGAGCCCCATGCGCTCCTGGCGGTAGAAGATCGGGCCGCGGTCCTCGAGCCAGATGAGCGAGCGCGACGAGCGGCAGGAAGGGGAGCAGCGCGATCAGCACGGCCAGCGGCGAGCGCGAGGTCCATGCCGCGCTTGACCAGGCTGTTCCAGCCCTGGAGCGGCACCTGCGAGAGGTTGATGACCGGCGTGCCGTCGAGGTCCTCGAGCGTCGCCTTCAGGGTCGCGTACTGCAGGACGTCGGGCACCAGCTTGACCTCGACGCACTCGCGCGCCATCAGCTCTGCAGCATCTGCAGCATCTTCCTGTGCGCTTCGAGCGGCAGGGCGATGTAGACCTGATCGACGCTGGCGCTCGGCGAGCACCGCGTTCGAGTCTGGCGCAGCGGCGCCGAGGACCGGCACGCCCAGCGAGGGTCGAGTCCGACCTTGCCGGGATCGTCGTCGAGGAAGCCGACGACCTCGAAGCCCAGCTCGCGGTGGGCGAGCAGCTTCTGGGTGATCTCCGGCCGAGCGTGCCGGCGCCGACCACCAGGATGCGCTGCAGGTTGTGGCCGGAGAGGCGCACGCTGCGCAGGGCCTCGCGCACCACCATGCGCGGCGCAGACCACGGCCAGCACCAGGCGAAGAGCGCGAAGAGGCCGAGGAAGGCGCGGCTGTAGGTGAAGGAGCTCGAGGCTGCCGGGCCCGACGGCGGGCGGTACCAGGTCGAGAAGCCGGACAGGAGCAGCGATGCCAGCAGCACCGCCCACAGGAGCGGTGAGCGCTTCGTCGACCCGGCTGCGGTTACGGCGGCGCTGGTAGAGGCCGTGGAAGTAGAAGACCACCGGCCAGATCAGCAGGACGATCGGCAGCAGCTCCAGGTAGCGCCCGAAGTCGGGCACGATCTTGGTGAGCGGGATGATCGGAGATTCGAAGCGGAGGAACCAGGCGCCGAGGAAGGCGACGAGGGTGGCGAGAAGATCGCTAGCGAAATAGAGGCTCGCCGTCTTGCGATGTTTTTGGCGGATCAAACGCGGCCCTCCGGCGCGAAAGACATCGAGGCCAGGGTCGCTGCGAATCTCTCGCGGAAGCGAGCGCTGGAAAACGACTCTGCCCGATCTCGAAGCTTCAATTTATTGAAGCGGGTTTTCTGAATTTTGTCAAGCGCGCCGGAGAGTCCGGCGGGCTCCGTCGGGAGAGTAGAGAACGCCGAGGCCCTCGTCGGCCACGATGTCCAGCACGCCGCCGGCCCCGGCGGCGACCACCGGGGTGCCGCAGGCCAGCGCCTCGACGGTGGCGATCCCGAAGTCCTCGACCCCGGGCTGGAGGAAGCAGACGCGCGCCGCGGTAGAGGGCGCGCAGGCGGTCTCGGTCGACGCGGCCCAGCCAGCGAACCGGTCCTTCGGCTCTCGGCCAGCCGCGCGAGGCGACGCGCTCGGGCCGTCGCCGACCACGCGCAGCTCCAGCCCGGCAGCGGCGCAGGCGGCGCATCGCGAGGTCGATTCGCTTGTACGGCGCCGAGCGCCGCTGACCAGCAGGGCGTAGGGCGCGCCACTGTTCTCGCGCCTCGCCGGGGGTGAAGAAGTCGGTGTCGACCGGCGGATGGACGACCTCGGCTTCGCGGCCGTAGTAGCGTCGGATGCGATCGGCCACGAAGCGCGAGTTGGCGAGGATCTGCGAGGGCGGCTCGCGGTGGCGACGTCCCAGGGCGCAGGCGGGCGAGCACGGCGTTGCGCAGCGTTCGACAGCTCCGCCGCGCCGCGGGAAGTAGGCGTCCTGCTGGTCCCAGGCGTAGCGCATCGGGGTGTGGCAGTAGCAGAGATGGGGCACGCCGGCCGGCGGTGATGGCGCCCTTGGCCACGCAGTGACTCGAGCTGATCGACGAGGTCGAAGCCCGGCGAGGTCGAAGCGCCTCGATGGCGCGCGGGAAGAGCGGCAGGTAGCGGCGGTAGTGGCCGCGCAGCGCCGGGGGCGCTGCTGCAGGAAGCTGGTGTGGATCGGGTGGCGACTCGATCGCCGGGCTCGACGTGCCGGGGAAGTGGAAGAGGGTGTAGATCGGCGGCCTGCGGGGAAGAGCGCGCCAGGATCTCTCCAGCACCTTCTCGCCGCCGCGCATGCCGGTCAGCCAGTCGTGGACCAGGGCCACGCGGCGCGCCTGCGGCGGCGCGCTCACGGCCGGTCGATGTCCGCGTTCGAGTCGAGGTGGCGGCGCATGTCGATCTTGGCCGGCGTCGCCGATCGGTCTTTTCGAGCCGATGGCGGCCAGGTAGACGTCCCGGGTGCGTTCGCGCCGGCGCGCAACCAGCGGAAGTCCGCGGCCCGCCGGCGTGCCGCGCTCTGCGAGCTCGGCCCGGCGCTCGGGGTTCACCATGCAGCGGGCGATGGCGTGCGCCATGCCGTCGACGTCGAGCGGGTCGACCAGGTGCAGCGTAGCCGGTCGGCGATCTCCTTGCAGCGCCGAGGTGTTGGAAGTGATCACCGGCACGCCGCGACGCCATCGCCTCGACGACCGGCAGCCCGAAGCCCTCGTAGAGCGTGGGGTAGAGGAAGAGCGTCGGCGCCCTGGTAGATGGCGGGCAGTAGCCTCCTGCGCGACGTGCCCGAGCAGCCGCACGCTTGTCGCCGACGCCGAGCTGATCGGCGCGCTGGCGGATCTTGAACTCGCGGCCTGCCGCGGTCGCCGACGCAGACCAGCGGTGCGTCGAATGCGCGCAGCGCGCGGGCCGGCGCGTACGCCGCACCACGTTGTCGAGGTTCTTGTGCGGCTTGGGATTGCCCACGAAGAGCAGGTAGGGCGGTCGAATCCCGAGCGTGGCAGCCGGCGGCGTACTTCTTCGGGCTCGAGCCGCTGGCGGAACGCCTCCTCGACGCCGTTGTAGATCACCTCGGATCTTGCGTCCGTCGACGTCGGAAGTACTCCATCAGGTCGCTCTTGGTGTTCTGCGACACGGCGATGATGCGCGTCGCCGCGCTGGAGGCTGCGGCGGATCATGCGCTGGGCGTAGAGGAAGGCGAGCCGGTTGGGCAGGAACTCGGGTAGAGGAGATGGATGATGTCGTGGATCGTGACCACCGACCGGCGAGCGGCACCAGCGCCGGCAGCACGTAGTGGGTGGCGTGGTAGAGGTCGAGCTTCAGGCGGCAGAGCCGCCAGGAGAGCGCCACCAGCTCGCGCACCGAGTAGACCGGCGAGCTCTCGGTGACGAGGCGGAAGTTCTCCGGCAGGTCCGGAGCGGCGCCGTCCTGTGGCCGCACGAACAGCACGTAGCGGTTCTCCTGGTCGATCTCGGCCAGGCTGGAAACCAGGTTGCGGACGTAGGTGCCGATACCGAAGTCGCTGCAGCTTCCGGGCGTCGATACCGATGGTGTAGGCCAATTGGGCGAGTCCGCTGTCGTGGGACGCCGTCCGGAGAGGAAGGCGTCTCGGCATTTTACCGCGCTATGGCCCCGGCGCCGCTGCTAGATTGCCCTTCGTGCGCAGACGCTGGACGATCCTCCTCCTTCTCCTCGCCCTGACTGCGGCCGGCGTGGCCCACTTTCTCTACTGGTACGCCCCCCGTGAGCGCCTCGGCGCGCCCGGTGCCGGCGATCCGACTGCGGCGATCTTCGCCAACTCGACGCTGCCGGTGCGCCTGTGGATCCCGTACCCGCACCAGAACCTCGCCGCGCTGCGCCGCGACGCTCCCAGAGGCCTGACTTCCACACTGCAGCTCCTCGGCGTTCGCACCCCACAGCTGCGCCGCTTCGGCCCCTTCGAGATGCCGCCCTCGCGGTCGATCGTGGTCGCTTCCGGTCCCCGCGGCGAGGACATGATCGTGGTGGCCGAGGTCTACCCCTCAATCCGCTGGGTGGCCCGCGCCGCGGGCGGCATCGCCGGCAACCCCTGGCTCGCCGGCGGCGACGTCGAAAGCGGCGGCCGCAAGCTCCGAGTCGGTTGGACGCGAGGGCTCTGGTGGGTGGCGTCGGATCCCGAGGTCGATATCGAAGCGCTTCTCGCCGAACTACCGCCGGAGCCCACCGTGCCGGCGGCTCTGGCATTCGTGCGCACAGATCGCGAGTTGGGGCCGCTACCGGCGGGGGACTACAGGATCGCCGGCCCCCTATCGGGCCCGAGTCTAGTGTTCCGGGATGGCGCCGGACAGGACACCACGGTGCTGGATCTGGGGGGTGATGGGTCGCGGCTGGAGATTCGATTGCCGTCACCGCGGCGGGACGATTCGCAGCGATAGGATCCGGGAAACGGCGGGAACGGAGCACGTTGCGTGACTAAGCACGAGGTCTGCATGCGCAGCATGAACACGAGCGTTTGCAGGCGTTTGGTGTTCGCTGGTGCCATACTCCTTGTTTCGACCGCGGCAGTCGCAGAAATCCGAAGAAATCTGTATCGAAATGAAGCCGCGGGGTTTGAGTTCTCGAAGCCCAAGGGCTGGTTTTTCGCAGGCGAAGAGTGGGTTCGCGAAAACCAGAAACACCTACGATTGAAGGACGAGGAATTTGAAGAGCGGCTCCGCGCCGCCAAAGGGCCTCTTGTTAGCGCTCTTAAGTTCCCCGCCACCCACGCCGGGGTGAATCCTGTTTTTCAGGTCTCGGTTGTCACCCTCGACGACTGGGCTTTGAAGACGCCTCGGAAGATGGTGGAGGACCTAGTCGAAGGGATAGGGACTTCGTTTGAAGATCTCCGCTATGTCGACGATCCTCGTGAAACGAAAATCGGTGGCCGCGATGGTGCTCGAGCGGGAGTCACACTTACGCGAGGTGTGTCGGATGGTTCCAACTTTCATCTCAGGTCTGACTTCATCATCGTTCCCCGAGGGCAGTACATGTTCATCATTGGCCTTAGTCGAGAAGTATCCGATTCAAGTTCTGGTCAAGAGCTAGAAGCCATCCTTGCGACGTTCGAATTCCTTGACTAGTCACATTTTCAGAGCGGCCACGAGACGTGCCTCTCGGAGCGGTAGCTGGCTGCTAGCTCCCGGCAGGTCCCACGCGATTCGGGGAGATAGCACTTAGGCAGAGTTCGGCAACGATGAGTGAGGAACTACTAAGCGTTTTCAAAGCCGGTAGGAGTCACGGCTACGAGCTGTGTCACCCTGTGAACTCGGCCGACTTGAGACGATCCACCTCCAGATCGCAGGTACCACCACCACGGACCTGTCATGGCGGTCGATATCGGTGCGGCTGGTCGCGGACGAAGAAAGGATGCCCCTGTGCCGATCAGACTCGCCGTGGCTCGGAACCCATGCGCTCGTACTTCGTCGTCGCCCGGTCGAGGTCTTGGGCAACCTGCTGCGCGAGAACGGAGAGATCTTGCCTCTGCTCTGTAACGACGCAGACCTTGTTGTTTTTAGGCCCCAATCCATTCCAGATGCTCTGGACGAGGCAAGGTCGACGGTTACACGGTTCTCGGGCGGCCCGATCATGCGCATCGAGCGACATGTGTTCCGGCCGGAGGCTCTTAACCGCGGCATCAACGCCTTCAAGATCCCCAACGTGAGGGTCAGCCCAACGTTCCTTGGCGAGGCGTTCGTTTCGGCATGGCAAAAGGCAAACCTCACCGGTCTCGAGTTCACGCGGATCTGGACAGGCCGCGCATTGACGAACCGGAATAGGTGCCACACGATTCGGGAAGCCGGCACGGCCGAGGGCGATCCGATCCTCCACGGCCGTCGACCAAGGAGCGAAGGCTCCCGAATCGTGTGCCACCCATTCGGCACCTGGACACAACGGTGCTAGATCTCGGTGGAGACGGGTCGCGTCTGGAGATTCGACTGCCGAAATAGGGAACGAGGCGTATCATCGACCTCCTCTGGGAGAGCGGCGATGAAAGCGGCCTTGCTTGGCTGGGTCCTGACGGGCAGCATCTCGGTTGCACTCGGCGTGGCGACTGCCAGGGCGCTCGCACGGGGAAGTCCCCGATCATCGATGTTCACATGCACGCCGAGCAGAACGACCCTCGTTTCGGCTCTACTCTCAACCATGAGCTGACTGGCACCACTTCACCGCATCCGCCAACGAGGAGGCGCACTTTGCCGAGTGCTTGGCGTTGATGCGGCGGCTGAACGTGGTGCGCGCCATGGTCAGCGGCGGATCGCGTCACGAGGGAGTGCTGCAGTGGAAGGAGCGCCTCGGCGAGCGGGTGCTGGTCGGTTACGGCCTCGACGACCCTGCGCAGCTCGATGCCGGTTTCCTTCGCAAGGAGCACGCCGCGGGGCGCTTGCAGGTGCTGGGAGAACTCGGCCCACAGTACATTGGCATCGCTCCAAACGACCCCCGATGGAGCCTCTATGCTCTCGCCGAGGAGCTCGACGTGCCAGTCGGCCTGCACATGCACCCCGGGCCGCCCGGTGCGCCCTATCCGCCATTCGAGATGACCCAGATGCGCGCCGCGAACGGCAATCCGCTGCTGCTCGAGGACGTTCTGGTGCGTCATCCGAAAATGCGCCTCTACATCATGCACGCCGGCTGGCCATTCCTGGACGAAACGGTCGCCCTGCTGTACGCCCACCCCCAGGTGATGTCGAGGTCGGAGTCATCGATTGGTCGCAGCCGCGCGCCGAATTCACCGGTACCTCCGCCGGCTGGTCGAAGCGGGCTATGGCAAGCGGATCATGTTCGGCTCCGACCAGATGGTCTGGCCCGATACCATCCCGGTGGCCGTCGAGGCCATCGAATCGGCGGGTTTTCTGAGCCCGGGGCAGAGGCAGGACATCTTCTGCGGCAATGCGGCTCGTTTCCTGCGCCTGGACCCGAAGCTTTGTGGCCTTCCGCCCGATTGACAGAAAGGGCTCAATCCAATAGCCTTTGACCGACGGCCAGGAGGGTTCGTCTCATGAGAATCCGCCTCGACCAGGTCCGTTTCGAGCCCTTTCACTGGCAAGAGACCTGTAACTTCTCCCCCGAAGCTCTGGGGCATCCCGAGTTGGTGAAGCTCGGCCCCGTGACGTGGCGGGGGCAGGTGAATTTTGCCGATCCGGGGTTCTATTTCCGGGCCCGGATGACGTACGAGCAAACGCTGGTCTGCGACCGCTGCCTGAAGCAGGTGACGGAGCCGGTCACCGGCGACATACAGTTGTTGGTCTACACCGACGCGGCCGAGCACGGGCCCGGCGATCACGAGTTGCACGAGAAGGACATGACCGTCCTGCACGTGCCGGAGGAGGTCCTCGAGACCGAGCCGCTGCTCCTGGAGCAGCTGCAACTCAACATCCCGATGAAGCCGCTCTGCCGGCCGGACTGCGCCGGGCTCTGCCCGGTCTGCGGCGCCGACCTCAACTCAGGGCCGTGCGATTGTCCACCGCCGAGTCCGGATCCGCGGTGGACGGGTCTTGCGGCGATTCGCGACCGATTGAACGAGAGGGAACTACGATGCCGAATCCCAAACGACGCCACTCCAAGGCCCGCCGCGACAAGCGCCGAGCCCACGACGCTCTGACCGCACCCACGCCGTCTCTCGTGCCCGAACTGCGGCGAGGCGAAGCTCGCGCACCGCGCCTGTGCGCCACTGCGGCTAGCTACCGCGGTCGCCAAGTCGTCCACGGTCAAGGACGCTCTCTAAGCCGAGGCGGATTCCGCGCCGCGCCCCGACAGCACGGGGAGCGCCCGGTGCGGAGAGACTCTCGAACGATGCGCATCGCCGTCGATGCGATGGGGGGTGACCACGCCCCGCGCGCCGCGATCACCGGCGCCTATCGAGCGGCGGTCGAGGACGGCACGCCGATCTCCTGGTCGGGGAGCGAGGGCGTGGTGCGCGCCGAGCTCGACCGGCTGGGCGATCCCGGCGATCTGATCGAGATGGTCCACGCCGAAGACGTGGTCGAGCATGGACGAACCGCCGATCCGGCCGTGCGGCAAGAAACGCCGCTCGTCGTTGCGGGTCTGCGCCGAGCTGGTCCGGGACGGATCGCGCGCAGGCGATGGTCACCGCCGGCAACACCGGCGCCGCGATGATCGCCGCGAAGATGGTGATCGGCGCCATCGCCGGCGTCGACCGCCCCGCGCTGGCCGCCGTTTTTCCCAACGCGCGCGGCCGCACGTGTTGTCCTCGACGTCGGCGCCAACGTCGACACCAAGCCCGAGCACCTGCGGCAGTTCGCCGTGATGGGTCACTTCTACGCCCAGGAAGTCCTCGGCATCGCCGCGCCGCGCATCGGCCTGCTGTCGATCGGCGAGGAGGAGGCCAAGGGCACCGACGTGACGCGCGAAGTCTTCGCGTGCTCAAGACGACCGGCCTGAATTTCATCGGCAACGTCGAGGGTCGCGATGTCTTCAACGGCGACGGTCGACGTCGTGGTCTGCGACGGCTTCGTCGGCAACGCGGTGCTGAAGGCGGCCGAGTCGATGGCGACTCTGATGGTCGGCATGTTGCGCGAGGAGCTCCCGAACGTTGCGCGCGCAGGCTCGGCCGGCTATGCGATGGCCAAGCCGGCGTTCGATGCCTTCCGGCGCACGGGTGGACTACGCCGAATACGGCGCGGCGCCGCTGCTCGGCGTGCGCGGCGGCTGCTTCATCGGCCACGGCCGGTCCGATGCCGCGCGCGATCAAGAACGCGGTTCGCCGCGCGGTCGAGTTCTGCGCCGCCGACCTGCACACCAAGATCCACGACAAGGTCGAAGAGCTGCACGCCGCGCGAGGCGCGAGATCTCGGCGCGCCGAGGTCGGGAGCGAGCGATGAAGATCGCTTTCGTGTTTCCCGGCCAGGGCTCGCAGAAGGTCGGCATGGGCAAGGCCTGGGCGGAGGCCTTCCCGCAGCGCCGCCGCGGCGTTCGCCGAGGCCGACGCGGCGCTCGGCGAATCCGCTGTCGCGGCTCTGCTTCGAGGGCCCTGCCGAGGCGAGCTGCAGCTGACCGCCAACACCCAGCCCGCGATCCTGGCCACGTCGGTGGCGATCGCTGCGCGCGGTCGCCGAACGGAGTGTCGTTCGACCGCGCGTCTGCGTCGCCGGCCACAGCCTCGGCGAGTACTCGGCGCTGGTCGCGGCCGGCGCGCTCGACTTCGCCGACGCGGTGCGGCTGGTGCGCCGGCGCGGCGATCTGATGCAGGAGGCGGTGCCGGTCGGCGTGGGCGCGATGGCGGCGATCCTGGGCCTCGACGCGACGGCGGTGGACGAGGTGGCCGCGAGGCCGCGACCGCGGGCGAAATCTGCGCGGTCGCGAACTACAACTCGCCCGGAGCAGACGGTGATCGCCGGGCACGCGGCCGCGGTGGAGCGGGCGATGGCGCTGGCCAAGGAGCGCGGCGCCAAGCGCGCTCTGCCGCTGCCGGTGTCGGCGCCCTTCCATTCGCCGCTCATGCGCCCGGCGCGCGGTGGGCCTGACACCGATCTCTCGCGGCCGCGACGTTCGCGACCCGCGGATCTCCGGTGGTGACCAACATCGACGCGCATGCCGGTCGCTCGGGCGAGGCGGCGCGCGACGCCCTGGTCCGCCAGATCGACGGTCCGGTGCGTTGGGTGGAGTCGGTTCGCTTCATGGATGGCGCGCGGCGGCATCGAGCGCTTCGTCGAGGTGGGCCCGGGCAACGTGCTCACCGGCCTGGTCAAGCGCATCGTCGCCGGCGTCCGACGCGCTGTCGCTCGCCGAGCCCGGGCCTCGCCGAAGTCGGCTCGCTGGCGGCGGTCTCAGGGAGGGGGTCGATGATGTTCGATCTGGACGGCAAGACCGCGCTGGTCACCGGCGCCTCGCAGGGGATCGGCGAGGCGGTGGCGCGGCGGCTCGCGAGCGCAGGGCGCGCGGGTGGTCGTGGCGGCGCGCTCGAGCGCGACAAGCTGCGGGCCGCTGCGGCGAGCTCCCGGGCGAGCGGCCGGGCGCTGCCGCTGCCGCTCGATCTCGCGCGACAGCCGAGGAGATCGCGGCGCGCATCAAGGAGCTGCCGGAGGCGTTCGCGGCGATCGACATCCTGGTCAACAACGCCGGCATCACCGCCGACGACCTGCTGGCGCGCATGAGCCTCGAGCAGTGGGAGCGGTGCTCGCACCAACCTCACCGGCGCCTTCGCGCTGACCAAGGAGCTGGTGCGCGGCATGATGCGCCGCCGCTGGGGGCGGATCGATCTCGGTCTCGTCGGTGGTCGGCCTGATGGGCAATGCCGGCCAGGCCAACTACGCCGCGGCCAAGGCCGGCCTGGTCGGATTCACCAAGTCGCTGGCCAAGCGAGCTCGGGAGCCGCAACATCACCGCCAACGTGGTCGCGCCGGGCTACATCGAGACCGCGATGACCGCGGCGCTGCCCGACGAGGACGCCAGAGGGATGCTCGACCAGCGTCGCGCTCGGCCGCCTGGGCAAGGTCGACGACATCGCCGCCGCGGTGGTCTATCTGGCGAGCGAAGAGGCGGGCTACGTCACCGGTCAGGTGCTGAACGTCTCCGGCGGGCTTTACATCTGACGCAGGTGTCGCGCCGCCCGTGGACTCGACCGCCAACGGGGCTGCATGTGGTAGAAACCTGACGCTCGTAGCGAAACTCGATCGAGTCCAAACAGGAGGGAATCTGCCGATGTCCGTTGCAGAGAAGGTCAAGAGCATCATCGTGGAGCAGCTCGGCGTGGAGGCCGACGAGGTCACGCCCGAGGCGAGCTTCACCGAGGACCTCGGCGCCGACTCGCTCGACATCGTCGAGCTGGTGATGGCGTTCGAGGAAGAGTTCGGGATCGAGATCCCGGACGAGGACGCCGAGAAGATCGGCCGCGTCAAGGAAGCCGTCGACTACATCGAGCAGCACGCCGAGCAGCAAGAACTGAGGCCGTCCTGCCGCGCGAGCCCGCATCGCAGACTTCGCAGCCGCCTCCAACCATGCTCGACCTGAACGACGTCGGCGCGTCGTGATCACCGGGGTCGGGCTGGTGTCGCCCCTCGGGGTGGGCACCGACGCCGACCTGGCAGGGCGCTCCTCGCCGGCCGGAGCGGCGTCGGGCCGATCACGCAGCTTCGACGCCACCGCCTTCCCGACGCGGATCGCCGGCGAGGTCAAGGGCTTCGACCCGAGCGACTACATGGAGAAGAAGGAGGTCAAGAAGTCCGACACCTTCATCCACTATCGCGCTCGCCGCGGCGCAGTTCGCGCTCGACGACTCCGGGCTCGACCATCGACGAGTCCAACGCCGACCGGGTCGGCGTCGGTCGATCGGCTCGGGCATCGGCGGGCTGCCGCTCATCGAGCGCACGCACTCGACGCTGCTGGAGAAGGGGCCCGACCGCGTCTCGCCGTTCTTCATTCCCGGGCTGATCGTCAACCTCGCCGCGGGGCAGATCTCGATCCACACCGGCGCGCGGGGCCCGAACACGCGCGCCCGCCACCGCCTGCACCACCGGGCTGCACGCCGTGGGCGACGCCTTCCGCCTGATCCAGCACGGCTACGCCGACGCCATGATCGCCGGCGGCGCGGAGAGCGGTGATCAGCGCCGCTCGCGATCGCCGGTTTCACCGTCGATGCGCGCGCTTTCGACCCGCAACGACGAGCCCGAGACGCGCCTCGCGGCCGTGGGACAAGGACCGCGACGGCTTCGTGATGGGCGAGGGCGCCGGCATCCTGATCCTCGAGGAGCTCGAGACGGCGCAGCGCCGCGGCGCCCGCGATCTACGCCGAGATCGTCGGCTACGGCATGAGCGGCGACGCGTACCACATCTCGGCGCCGCATCCCGAGGGCGCGGCGCCGCGTCGGTGATGAAGAACGCCCTCGCCGACGCCGGCCTCGGCCGCCGAGTCGATCGGACTACATCAACGCCCACGGCACCTCGACGCCGCTCGGCGACCTCGCCGAGGTGAAGGCGATCAAGCAGGTCTTCGGCGAGCACGCCAACAAGCCTGGCGGTCTCGTCGACCAAGTCCGTCGACCGGCCACCTGCTCGGCGCCGCCGGCGGCCTGGAGAGCGGCATCCTGGCCCTGGCCCTGAAGCACCAGATCCTGCCGCCGACGATCAACCTCGACGAGCCCGGCGAGGGCTGCGACCTCGACTTCGTCCCCAACCAGCCCCGCAAGACGGACCTGGACGTCGCATTGACCAAT
>CAWGFP010000006.1:0-42235 GCA_963821905.1 Thermoanaerobaculia bacterium
TAGCGGCCGGCGCCGCCGAAGATGACCGTGCGGGCGTTGCCCATCAGGTCGCACCAGAAACCCAGGCGGGGCTGCCAGAGATCGCTGGCCGGCGAGCGGTCGTCGCCGTCGCTGAAGAACTTCGATGGAAACTGGTCGGGAGCCGCGCGCGAACTTCGGCCGGCGTGACGCAACCGGGATTGAGCATGCTCGCTCTCGTAGTCCCAGCGCAGGCCGAGATTGAGCGTCAGGGCGGTCGCTGACCCGCCACGTATCCTGGGCATAGACGCCGTACTCGGTGTTGCTCGCCGACATGTCGGGGTCGCCGAATCCCCAGCGCGCCTTGTAGGGGATCGTGGCGCTCGTCTCCGAGCGGAAGAGGTAACGAGGCTTCTCCTCGAACTTCTTTTGACCGTGTAGTCGAGAAACTCGACGTCGATGCCGGTGCGCAGGTCATGGTTGCCCGCGCCTTGAAGCCCGAGAGAGGGTCACGTCGTCCCGAGCGCAAGGTGTTCCTGGCCGATGTTCTGCTCGGTGTCCCGGCCGCCGATGCGCAGCAATTCCTCGTAGACGAAGCCGACCTCGTCCGGGTTGAGCGGCTGCGGATTCCAGAGGAAGTCCTGGTAGGCGAGGGAGCCTCGTCGAGCGAGCTACTGGCGACGTGACTGGTGGCGTAGGGTCATGCCCCAGACGTCGTTTTGCACGTCCTCCGCCGCCTCGCTGCGGGTCTCGCCGCCGAAGCCGCGAATGTCGGTCTCGGTACGATAGGTGGCGCTCAAATCGAAGATCTGGCTCGGCGTCGCCTGATAGCTCAGCTTGCCGAATCCCGAGATCGGACCGAAAGGGCGGACACGAACGCACCGGTGAACTGCTCCAGCGGCCTGGCGCAGGCCCCGGGGTTGTTCTGGAAGCTGCCACCCAGACTCACGGTCTCCTCACGGTCCTGCTCTTGGCCTCGTAAGAGAGGAAGTAGTGCAGCGGTCGTGCACGATGGGGCCGCCGACGAGAGGCCCCACTGCTCGCGCTCGTAGTCGGGCTTCCGTCGCCGCGCTCGCGGGACTTCGTCCTGCGCCACGAGTCCTTGTCCTGGTAGGTGCCGAAGACCTCGCCGTGGAGGTCGTTGGTGCCCGAGCGGGTGATGGCGGTGATGATCGGCGCCCGGCATCCTCATATTCGGCCTTGAAGTTCGGGGTGAGGACCCGGAACTCCTGCACCGCCAGCTGCGGGAAGGGATTGCCGCGGCTGACGTCCTGGCCGACGATGCCGCCCTGGTTGACGTTGCTCTTCAGGCTGACGCCGTCGATGAAGACGTTGACCTGCGGCCCGCCGAAGCTGTCGCCGTTGCGATTGACGCCGACGCCGGCGCCGCCGAGTCTGGCGGAACTCGGTCTGCAGCACGCGGATGCCCGGCGCGAGCGCCGCGAAATTGAGGAAGTTGCGGTTGTTCTGCGGCAGGTTCTCGATCTGGTCGGCGGTGACGTTGGTGCCGACCTCGGAGGTGCGCGTCTCGCCGAGCCGGGTGCCGACGACGAGAATCGTCGGCGCCGTCGCCGGTCGCGGGGCCGCGTCTTCGGCCGCGGCGGTGTCGAGGTCGAGCGTCGCGGTCTGGCCGACCGAGACGATCACCCGCTGCGCGTGCCGCGGCCTGCCGGCTCGGCGACGCGGATGTCGTAGGTGCCGGGCGAGGCCGGGGAGCGTGTAGGAGCCGTCGGCGCCCGCCGTGGCGCTGGTGACCGGAAGCCGGTGTTCGACGTTGCGCGCGGTGACGGTCGCGCCCGGCGCCGGCGCCGCGCTGGTCGGTGACGTTGCCGCGGATGGTGGCCGTGGTCACCTGGGCCAAGGCCGGCGCGCCCGCCAGCAGGGTGGCGATGAGCAAGGCGAGCGGCAACGACGCGCGCAGATCTTGAACTCTGCGATCTGGTCATGATCCTGGCTTCCTCCTTCATCGATCCTGCGTGCGTGCCTGCGGAGCGCTCTGCGGCCTGAAAGCGGCGCGCCGCACGAGGCGCGGACCACGAGCTCGGTGCGTGAAGGTTCGTGCTGTGCTCGCGGGCGCGCCGGTCGCGAGGATCTCGGCGCAGCTCTCGACCGCCGTCGGCGCGCCGAGCTCGGCGATCGGCACGCCGACCGTGGTGAGCGGCGGATCAGGAAACGGCGATCGGGATGTCGTCGAAGCCGGCCAGCGCGATATCCTCCGGGCACCTTGCAGGCCGGCGCTTCGCGAAGCGCCTGGAGGCAGCCGATCGCCATGGTGTCGTTGGCGGCGAAGATCGCGTCGGGCGCTGGCGCAGCTCGGCGATCGCAGGCCGGCGGCGCGGTCGCCCGACTCCTCGCTGAAGTCGCCCTCGGCACGAGCTGCTCCGGCATCGCCGCCGAAGAGCGGCCGCAGCGCGTCGCGGTAGCCGCGCGAGCCGCTCGCGCGGCGTCGATATTGCTCGGCGCGGCCCGTGACGTGGGCGATCCGCCGGTGGCCGAGCGCCGAGCAGATGCGCGGATCATGGCGCGCGCGCCGCCGTAGTTGTCGATGGTGATCGAGTCGGAGGCCGCCGCCCTCGGCGCCGGCAGTCCAGCAGGACGATGCGGCAGCGCGGCCGAGCAGGTTGGCCGCGAGGCACGGCGCCTCGTCCTCGGGCGACATCACGATCAGGCCGTCGACCCGGCCGCGCAGGGCGCGCAGCACGGCCTCGACCTCGCGCGGTCGCTGTGCGAGCTCGACACCAGGATGTGGTGGCCGCTCGGCCGCGCCGCGAGGTCGATGCCGCGGATGCAGCTCGGAGAAGAACTCGCCGTAGAGATCGGGCAGCAGGACGCCGATGGTGCCGGTGCGGCGGGTGATGAGGCTGCGGGCCCCGCCGTGGGGCACGTAATCGAGCGGCCCGCGACTTCCAGGATGCGCTGCCGGGTCTCGTCCGCGACCGGCCCCTTCTCGTTGAGCACCCGGGAGACGGTGGTGGCCGAGACGCCGGCCCGGCGCGCGACATCGCGAATCGAATGGCTCACTGGGCCTCCGCGCTGGGTCGGAGAGCCGAGTCATTCCAGGAGCCGCGGTCGAGCGCCATGGTTTAGAAAACGTTTTCATGAAAACGTTACCAGCGCCAGGTAATTCCGTCAAGCAGGCTTGCGGGGCTGCAAGAAGAGAGCCCGGATCCGGGAAAGAAGCGGGTTGCTCAGGAACGCGCGGCGGGCGGGGCGCCGCAGAGGCTCGGATGACCAGTTTGGCGGGCAAGACGTCTCGGCGCCAATCGTCGTCGGTCACTTGGCCGCCCATGAGATGGCTCAAGCGCTCCATGGCGCTCTCGCCGAGGGCGGCGATCGGCACCCGCACCGAGGTGAGCGGCGGCGTCATGTAGCGGCGCCATCGGGAAATCGTCGAAGCCGGCGAGGGCGAGGTCGCGTGGCACGCGCAGTCCGGCCTCGAAGAGCGCCGAGAGGCAGCCGAACGCCATCGAGTCGTTGGCGGCGAAGACGGCGTCCGGCAACGGGCGCAGCCTGGCGATGCGCGCGCCCGCGGCGTGTCCCGAGAGCTCGGTGAAGTCGCCGGAGAAGAGCAGATCCTCCGGTACCGGCACTCGGGCTGCCGGCGAAGGCCTTGCGCCAGCCGCGCTGGCGCTCTCCGGCGTCGTGATTCCCGGGCGGCCCGGTGATGAAGGCGATGCGGCGATGGCCGAGGCCGAAGAGGTGGCGCGTCATGGCCCGCGCGCCGCCGAAGTTGTCGACCGTCACCGAAGGCAAGTCGCAGCCCGAGGTGTCGGAATCGACCAGCACGACCGGCACGTTCTGTCCCACCCGGTCGAGCAGCGCGCGGCTGTGACGGTCGGCGGCGAGGACGATCAGGCCGTCGACTCGCCCGCGCAGCGTGCGCAGCACGGTCTCGAGGCCACCGGCATCGCCACTGTGCGAGCCCGAGACCACCAGGTGATGCCCGCTGCGCGCCGCCGATTGATTGATGCCGCGGATGAGCTCGGCGAAGAACTCGCCGTAGAGATCGGGCAGCAAGAGCGCCACCGTGTGGGTCTTGTGGCCGACCGTGCGATGCACGCCGTCGCGGGGCGTCCAATTCAAGGCCGCCATCGCCTCGACCACCCGTTTCCGGGTGTCCTTGCGCACCGCGGCCTTGTCGTTGACCACTCGTGAGACCGTGGTCACGGAAACCCCGGCCAGGCGGGCGACGTCGCGAATCGAAACCGGCATCTCGAAAGCGTGTCGGGTTGCGATAGAACCCGGCCCCACCTTAGCGGCGCGCCGTCCGTCCGTCAAGCCGACATCAGGGCTGCGCAAGGCGGCGGGCCGCCACCAGGTGGTAGGTCGAGACGTCCGGCGCCGCCTGGCGTTCGTCGCCGTCGCGCAGCGTCAGCTGCCATTGGCGCAGCGGCGAGAAGGTCGCGCGAGCGCGCTCGGTGAGGCGCTCGAATTCGCCCGACATCTCGTAGCGCGTGGCGTTCTCTTCGCGGTCCCAGACGGTGATCGACAACATCTCGTTGGGATCGCGCGCCGACGCGGCGAGAAAAGCGCCGCGGCAACCGGCGAAGGCGGCCACCGCGGGCAGGATGGTGCCGCGATACAGCGCCTCGAATTCGGAGCGGCGCTCGGAAGCGACTTGCACCGAGACGATGCGAACGTAGAGCGAGCGCCCCGCGCGCTCCAGGCTTTGCTCGGCGCCACCGCCGGCGACTTCGTAGCCCTCGGGCGGAATCTCGCGCACCGTCTCCCCGGATTGGGTGGCGTCGCCCAGGCGCACCCGCCACACCGTGCGATTGGAGAGATAGGGCTCGCACTCGCGCAGCAACTGATGGTAGAGGCCGCTCTCCTCGTAGGCCTGGGCGTTCGCCGGTGAGCTCCAGAGAGTGAGCGAGCGGTGCTCCTCGGAGTTCCAGGGCGCCAGGAGTCCGGCGAAAAGACAGCCCTCCATCTCGGCGAGCGCGGGCTGCACGCGCTCGGTGTAGAACTTGCGAAAGGCCGGCTCGGCTCCCTCCCGCAAGTGGAGGCGGACGAAGCGCAGGTACATGCCTCACCTCCCGAGAACGATGTCTGACTGCACTCTACACCCGCCGAGTGGGCGATATTGCTCCAAGGTTGTGCGCCGCGCTTTAGGTTCCTCCTCAAGCGGATGCGGTGAGCAGCTGGCTCGATTCCGGCGGCGGACCCCAGGCGCGTAACAGATCGACCTCGGCACTCATCTGCCGGCTGAGCTCCAGGTGGAGGCTCTTCACCTCCTCGAGGTCCCAGGCGAACGAAGCGACCTGGTCGCTCGCCTCCAGCAGGCCACGGGCGATCTCGTCGCGGGCGGCCTGATAGCTACCGAGGCTGGAGCCTTCGACGATGGCCCGGGCCAGCAACTCGGCGTCGCGCAGGGCGTCGGTGATGCCGTGGGCGGTGATCGGATCGCGGAAGAAGCCGGCGTCGCCGACCAGGGCCCAGCCGGGCCCCCACGAGCGGCGCAGGAACCCTCGCGCTCCGGGGAACGGAAACAGGGCGCCGCTACGCCTGGCGCGCGCGATCTTGGGCGCCAGTCGCGGCGCGGCCTCGAGCAGGATCTGCCGGTGCAGAGCCTCGAGGCCGGCCGGGAGCTGGGCGCGAAAACGCTCGGCGGGCACCGAGGAGAACACGCAGGTGCGCCCATCGTTGGTCGGGATGACTCCGACGCTCGCGCCGGGCACGTAGTGCCAGTGAAAGCCACTCGGCTCCAGGCCCTCGAAGTAGCCGTAGATGAACGAAGCCGCATGACGGCCGGCGAGCTCGAGACGCGCCCCCACCAGCTGAGCGACGCGAGAGCGCAAGCCGTCGGCCCCGATGACGAGATCGGCGCGCACCGCCATCGACCTGCCGTCGCTGCTGCGCACCACGGCACCGCGCACCCGCCCGTCGCCGTCGCGCAAGAGCTGGTCCAGGCGCGTGCCGTAGGCGACCTCGGCTCCGGCGGAAAGGGCTGCGTCGGCCAAGAGAGTGTCGAGCAATGGGCGACGAGGCGCGAAGAGCGCCTCGACTCCGTCGCGAGGCTTGATGGCGATCTCGAGCGCTTCGTCGCCGTAGTGAAACGTCGTGGTGCGGATCGCCGGTGTGCCGGCGGAGCGGATCGCGTCCAGCAGTCCCCAGCGCTGCAATTGCAGCGCGGCGCCGCGCATCAGGGCGTGGGTCGACAGGGTGTCGCTGCCGCGGGCAGCCCGATCGACCACCAAGACCTTCAAGCCGGCCCGGGCGAGGAGCATCGCGGTCGAGGCCCCAGCGCAGCGGGCCCCGACCACGAGAGCGTCATAGCGGTGAGTCATGACGAGAGTCCTCGGTGAGCTCAGCCCGCGTTGACCGCGATGGCGACCTGGGTGCCCTTGGTCAGCAGGTCGTAGACGGCCGAGCGCTTGCGCGACTGCTCGACGAGACCCCGCAGGGTCTCCTCCGGCGCGTCACCCTTGATGGTGAAGGCGATGCGGATACGCTCGAATCCGTTGCGCACGTCGTCGGACAGCCCGAGGATGCCGCGCAGGTCGATGTCGCCCTCGATCGAGGACTCGACTTGGTGGAGCGTGATGCCGCGCACCGAGGCGATGTTGCCGATTCCGGCGGTCAGACAGGCGGCGAGGCCGTGGAGCAGGAACTCGACCGGCGTCGGGCCCTGGTCGCTGCCCACCAGCACCGCTGGATGGTCGGCATCGATGACGAAAACCCGGGCGTGCTTCTGCTCGCTGCCGGCGCCGTGGAAGGACTCGATGCGCGGTCCGGCTGTGGGTGCCCTGCAGCCAGGCATTGGTGGCCCGGAACTGGAACTGCGCCAGCTCCGGCTGCGCCTTGACGGCGTCGAGGGTGGCAAACAGAGTGGGGACGTCGACGCCGTTGAGCGGCTCGGGAGTGCGCTTGGTCTTGGTCATCGTCGCGGTCTGGCTCATGTGGGTCTCCTTACGATCGACTTGACGAGCCCGGTTATCGAGCTCGCGTTTCGGTGGGAGGAGGATTGCCCGGCGGGCAGCGCCGGCACATCGGCCAGATGTCCCAATCTGGCTGGAATCGGCCAGCGGGTCTCCGACAGATGTCCCGACACTCAAGGTTTCAGGTGCGCCTCCTATTGGCAGGACGAGTCCGGCAATCGGTCTCGCCTCCGCCAATTACGCGCAGGTCACCCGCGCCGGGTGCCATGCCCGCGGCGAGTGAGTCAGTTCACTGCAGGAAATGCCCTGCTGGATCGCGAGGACGCGGTCCGTCGAGCTATCGGCGATGGCGCCCGAGCGTCAGCCGGTAGCCGAGCACGCCGACAAGCGCGGCGGCGACCATGAGAAACGAGAGCAGCAGGGCGACCCGGAGCAGGGTGTAGTCGACCAGCCGGCGCAGGTCTTCTGCGGCGTCGTCCCAGGCACGCTTGCGCATTGCTTCCGCTTCGAGGAGCGTGGCGATGCGCTCCTGACGCAGCGCCTCGAGTGCCTCGATGCGCTCGTCATGCACGGCGCGGAGGACCGCTAGGCGTTCCGCGGTCATGAACTCGATCGCGGCGAGCCGCTCGGCGGCGATTCCTTCGAGCACTTCCCGCCGCTCCTTGGCCACGAGCTCGGGAAGCGACGAGCCGCCGAGCAGCTCGGGCACCTGGATCATGAATTCGTCGAAACGCCGCGCCGAACCACCGATGTCGTGCATCTGCGCCATGAAACCCGCGACGTCGTACTGGGTCGCCAGATCCGCCGCCAGGATCTCGGCCTGCCAGCGAACCTGCCGGGGCATCAGATTGGCGTAGGTGTTGAGGCGTTCCGCGACGGTCTCGATGGTTTCCGACGCCGCCCCGACGGCGGCGAACGCGTCACGCTCCTCGGTGCGCAAGCCAGCCATCAAGGTGGCGACCGAGTCGCGGGTGGCGAAATACGACTCGAGGGGATGCTCTCTCGCCCAGCTCTCGAAGCGCGCCCTGTGCTTGGCGTACTCAGCGGGCGAAGCCACGATCTCCTGCACTGCCGCATCGGTTGCCGCGACCAGCACGCGAGCGCCCTCCTGGGCCAGGGGCTGCTGCGGTCCGAAGACGTCGCGCCCGGCGCCTTCGCCAACGAACTGCTCGATCTGGAACGAGTACACCCAGACGTCCACCAGCGCGGTGAGCGGATCGCTGCGGAAGGCGGCCGTGTAGAGGGCGGGGATGGCGTCGGCCTTGAAGGTGAGGGCGCGCCGGCGAATCAGCGGATCGTCCGCCGCCGCTTCGATCCGCCCGGCGGTCTCGGCGATGCGGCCCGCCAGATGGTCGGCGAGGTCGTTGACCCTGGCCCGCAGCTCGGCGGCGCTGAGCGTGACGGCCCCCGAACGCTCCATGACGTCGGTTTGGCGCAGGGAAGCCTTGGGCACGCACGCGGTGGCTGCCGTCAAGACCAGCAGGCCGGCGGCGATTCGGAGGCGAGTGGCGGCGATCATGCCGGAGGTCGATCCCAACCCGCTAAGTCCTACCACCGTGAGGCCGCTCGGTCGGTAAGCCTTAGGTCCAATGGTTATCCGACCCTGCCCTTGAGTAGCTTAAGGGGATTTCCCAGGCAGTGGAGCAACGCGCCGGCACCCTTGCCGGCGGAGAGGAGAGGCGAGATGAACTGGATCATCCTCTTGATCGTAGGCGGCGTGATCGGCTGGTTGGGCAGCATCCTCATGAAGACCAACGCCCAGATGGGCATGGTCGCCAACATCATCGTCGGCATCGTGGGCTCGCTGCTCGGAGGCTGGCTGGCGCCCAAGCTGGGCATCGCCGCGGGCGGCGCGATGACCTATGTCGTGGCAGTCGGGGGCGCGGTGCTGTTGATTCTGATTCTCAAGGTCGTGGGCGTCTTCAAGTAGCTCGCGTCAGCGGGAGAATCTATTTGGTCGCCGGCAGCGTATACGCGAAGTCGTACGAATGGGCGCCGCCGGCGGCGATCTCGATCTCCAGTTTGCCGGCGAGACCGGTGAGCTCTCCGGTCCCGGAGTCCGGCACCACCACGATGGTCAATTGCTGGCCGGCCGCCGCTGACATTTGGCCGAGGTGCTGGAGCGCGAAGCTGCCGCGGCGGCCGGCGAGCGTGCCTTCGACGCGCTCGACCGCGACGTAGCCCGCCGAGCCCTGGACGGCGCCGCCGGCGGTGAGCATCTCGCCGTGGGCGGTGGCCTCGAGGTCACCGCGGTACTGCTTGTCGAGGGAGTAGCGGCCCAGGGCGATGCCGTCGGGATAGGGCTGTTGGGCGAGTGGAGCGACCTTGACGTCGAAGGGACCGCGGGCACGGAGGCTCATGACGTTGCCTTTCTCGGAAGATTCGTTGGCGAAGGCGGTCGCCGCCAGCAGGGCGAGGGCGGCGAGGGCACGGGTCGGGGTGTTCATCGATCCTCCTACTCTCTCGAAGCGGATGCTAGCCTCCGCTGCGAGGCGGAGGATTGAACAAACGCGACACGCTCGAGCCCAAGAGGGTCAGGCCGCGCGGCATCTTGCACCTTCGCCGCGACGCGCCGTTGACCGGCTACGCGCGCTACTGGGCGGCGGAAGACTTGCGGGCGTTCGTCGAGCACCTGTGGACGGTGGAATGGGACGTCGCGCAGCCGACGACCAGCGAAGTGCTCACGCATCCGTCGGTGCAGCTCGTTATCGAGAGGGGTCGCAGCCGCGTCGCGGGGATCTTCACCTCGCGCTTCGTCGCCACCATGACCGGCCGCGGGCGCGTCCTGGGAGTGAAGTTCCGTCCCGGCGCGTTCCGGGCGTTCTTCGCCCAGCCGGTCTCGCTCCTGCGCGACCGCCTGTTCCCGCTCCCCGACATCTTCGCTGAGGCATCCGCCGGACTCGAGCGCCGCGCGCTGCGCCACGCCGAGCACGAGGAGGCGTTCTCCGTCATCCAGGAGTTCCTGCGCCAGCGCTCGCCGCGCATGGAACCGGCGATCGAGCTCGCCTCCCGCATCACCTACCGCATCTCGGAAGACCGCGAGCTGGTGAGAGTCGAGCAGGTCGTGCGCGAGTTCTCGCTGCCGCTGCGCCAGCTCCAAAGATTGTTTGCCGACTACGTCGGCGTCGGTCCGAAGTGGGTGATCCAGCGCTACCGGCTGCACGAGGCCGCCGAGCGCATTGCCGCGGGCGAGGTCACCGACTACGCCGATCTCGCCCTCGAGCTCGGCTACGCCGATCAGGCGCATTTTGTTCGCGATTTCCGCAGGATGGTCGGCCGTGCGCCGGCCGAGTACGCTCGCGCGCTCGGCAGCGCCAAGGATCTGAGAGCTGATTCGAATCAGCGACCCTGACCCAGCCGCCGCTCGAGCTCGGAGCCCCAACCGAGCACCAGCATCGACCGGGCTCGTTCGCCGCCGCCGACCAGAGGGAAGACCAGAACCCGCCCGTCTGCAGCCACGGCGAACCCGGAGTCGTCGGTGCCGAGGATGGGTCGTTCGATGCGATGGGTCGTGGCGGCACCGGGCACGAGAGCGCCTGCCTGTTCGCTCATCTCGCGGCGAACGAGGCCGTCGCGGTTCCAGAAGTAGACCGAGCGGCCATCGACTGCCCAGCGAGGCTGGACGCCCCCCGCGTCGGAGAGTTGCCAGCGTCCGCTGGTGGCGCGAAAGGAGCGCGCGTAGATCTCGTTCGCTCCCGATTCGTCCGATTGATAGACCAACCAACGACCATTCGGAGACAGGGCCGCCTGGCTCTCGTTGGCAGGCGTCGCGAGCACCGGCTCGGGTGGCCGAGCCGGCTCGTCGGGCCACGCGACCCATATGTCGACCCGCGTTGTTTCCGAGACCTCGGTGAACAGCAGCTCGCCGTTGCTCGACCACGAGTTGGGAAGTCGCTGCTCATCATTGGCCGCGATCGCAGTAGGCTCACCGACGCCGTCGGCGCGGAGTCTCAAGATGTGGCGCGACCCACCCTCGACGAGCCGCGAGAAAGCAATCGAGCGGCCGTCCGGGCTCCACACCGGATTCTCGTCGGCGCCTCCGAACGTCAGACGTCGCCGGGCGCCCGTTGCGAGGTCGAAGATCCAGATGTCCGAGCGGCCGATCGAGTAGAGCTGCAACGCGACCTGGCGGCCGTCTGGCGAGAGCGCCGGTGTGTAGTAGAAACCGGGCTCCGAGAAGGCGGTTTCGAGCCGGTTGCTCGCTGGATCGAACCACGAGATCTCGACGTTCTCATCGGAGGTGCCGGTCGAATACACCAGGGTGCCGTCGTCGGCGACGTCGAATTGCGCGCCGCCGCTCCAAGCCGAATAGGCGACCTCGTCGAGCACCCGAACGGGCGCGTGCTCGAGCTTGCCGTCTGCGAAATCGACCGGTGCCGCCCATACGCCGCGGTCGCGGGCGTACAAGAGAACGTCGTCACGGGTCAGGCGTGGATAGGAGCCGCCGCGGTGCAGGACCGTGCGACGGCCGCTCTCGAGGTCGAGGCGCTCGATCGACGCTTCTTCGTACTTCTGGCCGAGCTCCTGGGCAAGGAAAACAATCTGCCGGCGTCCCCGCACCGCGCGCGGCCAGCGGTGGGACCGCTCGGGCGGAGTCGTGCCGAGCTCAGTAAGGCGCACGGGGACGCCGCCGTCAGCGCTCATTTTCCACAGGCCCTCGGCGACTGCCCGGTTGTAGATCAGCGTGCCGTCATCGGTCCAGGTCACGCCGCGCGGATTGCTCACCTCGGCCAGGCGCACTGGAGCCCCGCCGGCGAAGGGCACGCGGTACAGCCCCGTCTCGGTGAGGTAGGCGATGTCTTCGCCGTCGGGCGAGAAGACCGGATCTCGGGCCCCCGCGGTGCCCTGCAGCGAGCGCGCTTCGGCTGTCCCCAGATCTCGCACCAGGATCTGGTTGTCGTGCTGCTTGTCGGTCAC
Organism: Thermoanaerobaculia bacterium; assembly: GCA_963821905.1. Classification (GTDB taxonomy): domain Bacteria; phylum Acidobacteriota; class Thermoanaerobaculia; order Multivoradales; family JAGPDF01; genus CAWGFP01. The sequence goes on from CAWGFP010000006.1 coordinate 11,754, forward strand.
CCAAGCGAGGCGGCGGCCGTCGTGCGACAGCACCGCGCCGGCGCCGAAGCTGAGCGAGATCGAATCCTCGCCCAGATCGAGCGGCAGTCGGGTGACCATGAGCGCGGCCGGCAACGGCTCCACTCCCGAGCGGCGCATGCTGTCGGCCGCCCAGAGAGCACCGAGCAGGAGAACAGCCGCCCAGGGCGCGAACCGGCGCCAGCTGGAGGGCGCCGGCGCGGCGGCCGGTAGTGCCGCTGCGCCCGGATTCTCGAGCACGATGCGCGCCTCACCGATATCGCGCAAGCGCAGCTTCGGGTCTCGCACCAGGCAGCGACGCACGAGATCACGTAGCGCCGCGGGCGTCGCGGAGGGCAGCGCCGCGAGATCGATCTCCTGCTGGAAGATGGCGCCGAGCGTCTCCGGCACCGAGTCGCGCTCGAAAAGCCGCCGGCCGCAGAGCATCTCCCACAACACCACGCCGAAAGACCAGATGTCGGCTCGCTTGTCGACCGGCCTGCCCTTGGCCTGTTCGGGCGACATGTAGGCCGCGGTGCCGAGAATGACGCCGAGGGCGGTGCCGGCGGCGGTCAGGGTCGGCGAATTCATCAGCGTCGGCGACGTGGTCGGCGACACACCGCTCGCCGCGGGATCGAGCGCCTTGGCCAATCCGAAGTCGAGCACCTTGACGTTGCCGTCCGGGGTGACCTTGACGTTCGCCGGCTTCAGGTCGCGATGGACGACGCCGCGCTCGTGCGCCGCCTCGAGCGCCAAAGCGATCTGATGGGCGATCGGGATGGCTTCCTCGATCCGCAGGGCACCCGGCGCGAGGCGATCCTGGAGCGTCGGGCCCTCGACCAGCTCGAGCACCAGCGCCTTGATCGCCGTCGAGTCCTCGACCCCGTAGATCGCCGCGATGTGCGGATGGTTGAGCGACGGCGAGGAGTTGCGCCTCGCGCTCGAAGCGAGCCAGGCGCTCGGCGTCCGAGGCGAGCGCGGCCGGCAACACCTTGAGCGCCACCTCGCGGCCGAGCTTGGTGTCGCGCGCCCGCCACACCTCGCCCATGCCGCCGGCGCCGAGCGGCGAAACGATCTCGTAGGGGCCGAGACGGCTGCCGGCGGCGAGCGTCATCGGATCAGCGCGCCTCGCCGGTCAGCTCGGTGAGGCGGCGGGCGAATCCGAGCTCGAGATGGATGACGCGCAGGGCCGCGGTTTCCTGCGGCGAGCGCGCGGTGATCAGTCCACCGTCCGCGGTCGGCGTGTAGGTATGGATCCCGATGCCGGTGGCGACGAAGTCGACGCAGCCGCTCCGGCCGCGAGGCGGCGAAGCCGGACGAGGTGTCGATCGCCACCTGGTAGAGCGCGCCGTCGAAGCGGTAGTAGAGCCGGCGCCCGTCGACGGCTCCAGCGCGGCTCCATTCCCTGCGGCGTCGAGATCTGCCACCGCCCTTCGCCGCTCGGGTACGGCCGCACGAAGACCACCGACTGGCCGCCGGAGTCGTGGACATAGGCGAGCCACCGGCCGTCCGGCGACAACCGCCCCTCGCTCTTGAAGTCGCGTCCGCCGAGCACGAGCCGTGGGGTGTGCGGCGCCGCTGAGCGGCAAGGCGTAGATGTCGACCGCCGTGCCCTCCGGGTTGATCACGTCGTAGATCAACTCGCTGCCGTCGGCGGCGATGTCGGTCGGCGTCGCCGCCCGGGTGGCCGTCACCAGGACCTCGGCGTCGAGGCTGCCGTCGGCGCTCTGCCAGACGATCTGCCAGCGACTGGCGTCGCCCGTGCGGGCCCGTGTCAGGTAGGCGATCCGGCGGCTGTCGGGTGACCAGACCGGCGCCGCCGCGGTCTCTCCGGTGGTGAGCCGGGTGACCGCGCCGCGCTCGAGATCCGCCACCCAGAGGTCGGCCATGCCGCCCTCGCCGCCGATCAGCGCGACCATGCGCCCGTCGGGAGAGAGGGCGGCTTCGTTGAAGGGAGCCTGGGCTCAGGGGCAGGGGCGTCGACATGCCCTTGGCGTCGACTCTTCTCCAGGCGGTAGCGAAACGCTGGTGCCGCCCGGCACCCAGAGCGCGTCGCCATTCGCCGCGAGCGCGAACTGGACCGCCCCGGAGCCGACGTCGGTCGCCACGCCTTGAGCGACCAGGACCGGCTTGCCGGTGATCGCCAGCCGGCGAGCGTCGAAGGCGACGGCGAAGAGCGAGCCGCCGCGGGCGAAGACCAGATGCCCGCTCGGGCTGTAGCGCGCCTGGCTGCTGCCCTCGACCAGGACCACGCGCTCGCCGGTGGCGACCCGCACCGCTTCGATGCGGGCGTCGTCGTAGTACTCGGTCGATGTTTGGGTGTCGCAGGTGAAGAGGAGCGCGCTGCCGTCGGGAAGGACTGCGGCCAGCGATGGGTGCGTTCGTCGCGCGCGGTCGTCGAGCGTGGTGACGGGGCGAGCGGCCCGCCGCGCTCGGGGATGCGCGACAATCCGACGGCGGTGTCGGGGGCGAAATAGATGAAGCCGTCGCGGCTCCAGGTCGCGCCGCGCGTTGCGGCCGTGGCCGCGGCGAGCCGGATCGGCGAACCGCCGGCGACCGCCACCTTCCACAGCGCGTTGTCGCGGAAGAAACCGATCCAGGCGCCGTCGGGCGAGAAGAAGGGCGTGTTGGCACGCTCGGTTTCGGCCAGCAGGCGGGGCGCGAACTCGTCGTGCGAGCGCAGCAGGAGCCGCCGGACGCCGCTCGCATCGACCACCACCGCGACCTGGGAGCGGCCGTCGTCCGACAGCGCGAGCTGCGGGTACTCGAGATTGGAGAAGCGCCATGCCCTCGGGCAGCGCGAGCGCCCAGCGGCCGCTGGCAACGGGCGCCGGCCGGCGCAGGCGCGGTCGGCGAGAATGCCGGCGGCGAGACCCACGGCCAGCGCGGCGGCGGCCAGCCAGCGCGCTTCCCCGGCGGCGGGCCGCTGCCGGCGCAGCGGCGGCCGTTCGGCGGGCTCGCGCGCGGCCTCGTCGAGCGCCAGGCGCGCATCGGCCATGTCGTGCAGGCGGTTCCTGGGATTGCGCTCGAGGCATTGGCGCGAGCAGCCGCTGCACGCGCCGGCGGAGTCGCCGCCGGCAGCGCGGCGAAGTCGATCGGCGTCTTGAGCACGCCGGCGAGCGTCTCGGCCGCCGAGTCGCCGGCGAACAGCCGCTCGCCGGTCAGCATCTCGTGGAGGACGACACCGAAGGCCCAGATGTCGGCCCGCTTGTCGACCGCGGCGCCCTTGCGCCTGCTCGGGCGCCATGTAGGCGGCGGTGCCGAGGATGACGCCGAGCTGCGTGTTGGCGGCGGTCAGCGTCGGCGAGTTCATGAGCGTCGGCGAGGTCGAGGGCGAGCTCACCGAGCTGGCGGTGGGATCGAGCGCCTTGGCCAACCCGAAGTCGAGCACCTTGACGTTGCCGTCGGCGGTGAGCTTGATGTTGGCGGGCTTGAGGTCGCGATGGACGATGCCCTTCTCGTGCGCCGCCTCGAGCGCCTCGGCGATCTGGCGGGCGATGGCGATCGCTTCCTCGACCGGCAGCGCGCCTTGCGCAAGACGGTCCTGCAAGCGTCGGTCCCTCGACCAGCTCGAGCACCAGCGCTTTGACCTCGGTCGAGTCCTCGACGCCGTGGATCGCCGCGATGTGCGGATGATTGAGCGCCGCGAGCAATTGCGCCTCGCGCTCGAAGCGCGCCAGGCGCTCGGCATCCGTGGCGAGCGCGGCCGGCAGAACCTTCAGCGCCACCTCGCGCCCGAGCTTGGTGTCGCGGGCGCGCCAGACCTCGCCCATCCCGCCGGCGCCGAGCGGCGCGAGGATCTCGTAGGGACCGAGCCGGCCGCCTGCGGTGAGGCTCATGGAGCGTGGCCGGCCATCGTCCGCTCGAGCTTCTCGAACCAGTTGAGCACGACGTTGATGTGGCCGCCCATGAAGTCGGTGGCGGAGCTGCGCACCAGCAACAGACGGCCGTCGGGCGCGACGTCGAAGGTAGTCGTGGTGTCGTTGGCGAGCACAGCGGATGCCGGGAAGTCGAAGAGCCGGCGCGGCGCTCCGGCCGAGAATGCGCCGGCGGTCGACACCTCGACCGCCATCAGCGAGCGCCCCTGGTTGAAGAAGAGCTCCTTGCCGTCGGCCGAGAATGCCGGCACCCCAGCACCCTCGGCGATTGCCCACCTGGCGCCGGTCGGCGGGAAGGGCTGCACGTAGATCTCGACCGAGCCGGTGGCGTCGACGGCGTACGCGACGTAGCGGCCATCGCGCGACACCGTGGGCTGAATCTCGACCGCCGGAGTGCTGGCGAACGGCCGCGGCTCGCCGCCGCCCGGCGGCAGATAGAGCAGATTGCCGGCGTTGCCCGCGCCGCCATCCTCCCAGTAGAGCAGCGAGCCGTCCGGCATCCAGGCCACCGGAGCGCGGGCCCGGCCGTTGGAAAACTCAGCGATTCTCCTCGCCTCTTGGCTGCCGTCGACCGGCCGCTCGCGGAACTCCTCGGTGCCGGATGGAAGAAGGGCAGTGAACGTCACGCTTTGTCCGTCACGGGCCCAGATGGGCGCCCAGCTCTTGCCATCGAAGGTCAGCTTGGAGATGGTGCCGGTGCCGAGATCGTAAATCCAGACATCCCCGCCCCGCCCGCCACCCGGGCCGACACCGATGGCGACCCGCTTGCCGTCCGGCGAGATCCGCACGCTGCCGAACTCGCCCTTGGGCAGCACCACCGGCGTCACGTTGCCCTGGCGGTCGAACCAAGCCAGCTCGAGCTCGGAAAAGCGTGGATCGCGTTCGGCGTAAACCAATGTGCCGTCGGCCGCGACGTCGAAGTGCACGACCCCGCTCGCCGGTACTCCGGCGACGTTGCGGAGGACTTGCACGGCATCCTCGATGCCGCGCCCATCCAAGGCGGCGAGCGGCGTCGCCAGCACCTGGCCGTCGCGCCCGAGGAGCACCAGGCCGCCGGGAGTGAACCGCACCATGCTGGCGCCCTGGAGGAGCGAGCGGCGCTTGCCGGTGCCGATGTCGACGGCGTCGATCTTCGAATCCTCGTAGTTGCCGGGTTGCCCGGCCCGGCCGACCGTGAAGGCGACCTCGCGTCCGCCGGGCATCACCGCCGGCCAGCGATGCGTGCGCTCGCCCGCTTCGGTATCGACCGGCAGGAGCGGCACCGCCGGACCGCCGCCTGCCGGCAGACGGAAGAGACCGCCGGCGGCGTCGGGTGCGTAAACGATCGAGCCATCCGGCAGCCATACGGCCCCTCGATCGAGGCTGGCCTCGGCGAGGTCGATGGGCCGCCCGCCGGTGACCGAAATCTTGCGCAGCTTGCCGGGCGAAAAGTAGCCGATCCACCGCCCGTCCGGGGAGAAGAACGGACTGCTCGCGCCGTCGGCGCCCTCTAGCTTGGTGACCGCGTCGCTTTCCATGTCGCGCAGGTAGAGCGCGCCCTCGCCCACGATGCCCTCGACGAAAGCGAGACGGCTACCATCCGGAGACACGGCGAGCACGCTGGTCTGCCCGTAGATACCGCGATCGTCGAGCGGAATCGTAAGACCGCTGGGCAGGGTTACCGACAGCACGTGAGAACGTTGGGCCGAGGTGGAGCGGGGCGTTGCACCGCGCTGCACTGCCCACGCGAGTGCGACGGCGAGCAGCGCGACAAGGGCCCAGGGCAGCGCGCCCTGGACGATGCTTCGTTTCGTGCCTGACGGCGCTGCAGCCGGCGAAGAAGGGCTGGCTTCGACGTGCCGCGGATCGAGCTCCACCCGAGCTTCGCCGATGTCGCGCAAACGATCTTTGTGATTGCGCTCGAGACAGCGCTGCAAGAGATGGCGCACGGCGGGCGGGGTCGCCGCCGGCAGCGCCGCGAAGTCGAGCGGCGTCTTGAGCACGCCGGCGAGCGTTTCGGCGGCGGAGTCGCCGGCGAACAACCGCCCGCCGGTCAGCATCTCGTGCAGCACCACTCCGAAAGCCCAGATATCGGCGCGTTTGTCGACCGCCAGGCCCTTCGCCTGCTCGGGCGCCATGTAGGCCGCGGTGCCGAGGATGACGCCGAGCTGAGTGCCGGCGGCGGTCAGCGTGGGCGAGTTCATCAGCGTCGGCGAGGTCGAAGGCGAGGTCGCCGCGCTCGCGCCGGGTTCGAGCGCCTTGGCCAGTCCGAAGTCGAGGACCTTGACGTTGCCCTCCTCGGAGAGCTTGATGTTGGCGGGCTTGAGATCGCGATGGACGATGCCCTTCTCGTGCGCGGCTTCGAGCGCTTCGGCGATCTGGCGCGCGATGGCGATCGCCTCCTCGACCGGCAGGGCGCCGTGAGCGATGCGGTCCTGGAGCGTTGGCCCCTCGACCAGCTCGAGGACCAAGGCCTTGACGTCGGTCGAATCCTCGACGCCGTGGATCGCAGCGATGTGCGGATGATTGAGCGCCGCGAGGACTTGCGCCTCGCGCTCGAAGCGCCCCAGGCGCTCGGCGTCCGTGGCCAGCGCGGCCGGCAGGACCTTCAGCGCCACCTCCCGCCCGAGCTTGGTGTCGCGCGCGCGCCAGACCTCGCCCATCCCGCCGGCGCCGAGCGGGCCGAGGATCTCGTACGGGCCGAGTCGCGAGCCGGCGGAGAGGCTCATCGCTGCCCGGCGGCGCGCTCGAGCTCGCCAGTGAAGCCCAGGACCACGTCGTAGCGGGTGACCGGGCCCTCGTTGTCGCCGCGCTCGACGGCGAGCAGCCGTCCGTCCGGCAGAACTTCGAAGTTCTCGGTCAGGCCCAGCGCGCGCAAGTCGAAGAGCACGCGCGGAGGGGCCGCCGCGAGCCGCGGCGCGCGAGTGATCTCGCTGCTCTGCAGACGCTCCTGCGGATCGACGTAGAGGACGGCGCTGCCGTCGGCGCGCCAGCGTGGCGGCTCGCCGACACCCGCCGCGCCCGTGCCGCGAGACGCCAGCATCGCGGGCCCCGGCCTGCCGTCGTCGCGCAGCGCTGCTACATAGACCTCCCGGCGCCCGGTTTCATTGGAAACGAAAGCGATGGCGCCGCCGTCGGGCGAGTACACAGCGCTGTCTTCGTTGAAGGGTGAGTCGAGAAGTGGCCGCGGCTCCGAGGACTCGGCAGAAGTCAGGAAAACCACGACATCGGCGGTGCCGGCCGAGAGGCGGGTCGCCAGCAGCCGCGTACCGTCGGGCGACCAGGAGTTGGGAAAGTATTCGAGACTCGGCGAGATTCCGGCCAGGCGACGTTCCTCCCCGCTGTCGAGCGCGCGCACGTAGAGTCCATCCTGCGGCGAGCGAGCGTAGCGGCGAAATGCCAGCCGCGAACCGTCGCGGTCGAGCTTGGGCTGATCGTTGTCGACCCCCGCGAGGGTGACCAGGCGGCGCAGAGCCGGCGAGCCGAAATCCGACGACCAGATCTCGAACAACAACCCATTCGCCTCCATTGCGGTTTGCGCCATCCGGGTGCCGTCGGCCGAAACCGAGGGCGAACCGTTGAACGACATGCGGTCGTCCGACCACGGCGCGACGACGCCCTGCGAATCCACCGTCACCAGCCGGCGCGCGCTGCCCAGGCGGCCGCCAGGCGGATACAAGAGTGTGCCATTGGGGGAGAGGGCGAACACCGGGTAAGGGTCGCCGGTGGACTGAGTGCGGAGCCCCTGAAGGATGGACCGCGGCGCGTCGGTCAGGATCGAGCGCTCGGCGTCGAACGGCGCGACGAGAATCGCGTCCCCACGCCCGAATAGCAGATGACCGGAGGGCAGCACACGGGCGCGCGAAGCATCCTCGAGCAACATTTGCACTTTGCCGGTCTCGAGATCGACGGCCGCCACCGAGTTCTGATAGCCGCGCGAACCATAGTGGTTGACGAGCATGAGCGGCCGGCCGTCGGACAGCGAGCGGGGACTGAAGGAGAAGCCACCCGCGATGCCCCCGGTGTCGAACGGTCGTGGCTCCGACGGCGGGCCGCCGTCGGCCGGCAAGCGTAGGAACTTCGAGCCCCCATCGACCGAGACCAGAATCTCGCCGTCGCCGCGCAGTGCCCAATTCTGCCAAGCGTCCTCCCAGCGCCGCACGGTCACCGGCGCGCCGCTCCCGTCGACCGGAGCCCGGGCCAACCGCAGCTGGGTCGCGCCGGCGGCGGCCGGGGCGGTGAAGTAGAGCCAGCGGCCGTCGCGAGAAAAGCCGAAATCCTCGACATCCTCGCTCTCGGCGATCGGCACCGGGTCGAAGCTGTCGAGACGGCGCAGGAAAAGCTGGCGCCGCCCGGCGGCGGCGCGGCTGGAGCGGGGCTGGAGGATCATCGCTACCTGGTCGCCGCCCGGCGAGAGGTCCGCCGCGCGAAACTCGTAACCGGCCGGCGGCAAGATCGACAGGCGAACGCTGGCTGCCGGCGCGGCGGCGGGCGCCTGACCGAGCCGCGACCAGACGAGAACGCCGAGCGCCGCCCCGACCAGAAGGCCGGCTCCGACGAGGATCGCGCTGTGGACGCGGGCGCCACGGCTGGGTGCCGCCGCGGCCTGAGCGTCGCCGCGGTGCAGCGCCGTGTGCTCGAGCTCGAGCCGCGCGTCACCGATGTCGTGCAGCCGCTGCTTGCGGTCGCGGGTCAGGCAGCGCTCGAGGAGGCGGCGCACGTCCGGCGGCGTCGCCGCGGGCAGCGCGCTCCAATCGATCTCGGTCTTGAGCACGCCGGCGAGCGTGTCGGTCACCGTGTCGCCGGCGAAGAGCCGGCGTCCCGTGAGCATCTCCCACAGCACCGCGCCGAAAGCCCAGATGTCGGCGCGTTTGTCGACTAACCGCCACGCGCCTGCTCGGGCGCCATGTATGCGGCGGTGCCGAGGATGACGCCGAGCAAGGTGCCGGCGGCGGTCATGGTGGGCGAGTTCATCAGCGTCGGCGAGGTGAGCGGCGCGGTGGAGCTCGCGGGATCGAGCGCCTTGGCGAGTCCGAAGTCGAGCACCTTGACGTCACCGTCGCCGGTGAGCTTGATGTTCGCCGGCTTGAGATCGCGGTGAATGACGCCCTTCTCGTGCGCTGCCTCGAGCGCTTCGGCGATCTGGCGCGCGATGGCGATCGCCTCCTCCACGGTCAGGGCGCCTTGAGAGATACGGTCCTGGAGCGTCGGCCCTTCGACCAGCTCGAGCACCAGCGCCTTGATCGCTGTCGAGTCCTCGATGCCGTAGATCGCCGCGATGCGCGGATGATTGAGCGCCGCGAGCAAGTGCGCCTCGCGCTCGAAGCGAGCCAGCCGCTCGCCGTCGCGCGACAACGCTTTGCGGCAGCACCTTCAAAGCCACCTCGCGCCCGAGCTTGGTGTCGCGCGCGCGGAACACTTCGCCCATGCCACCGGCGCCGAGCGGCGCGAGGATCTCGTACTGGCCGAGGCGAGAGCCGGCAGTGAGAGTCATGGCCGCACGGTCATTGTTGTGAACGCACCGGCGGCAGCGCTCCGGGCACGCCCTCGGCGAGCATGATGGCGGCGGATTCCTGGCCGGTCGACAGGGTCAGATGCTTGCCGTCCGGCGAGATGCCGAAGGACTCGGTGAGGAACTCCGCCGAGAAGCCGGCCACCGGACGGCGGGTCGCCGAGGTGTCACGGCCGGGAGCGAACTCCTGCACGAATACGCCCGAGAGCCCGGCTTCGTTCTCGGCCAGGGTGTAGATGAGCCGGCCGTCGGCGGACCAGTGCGAGCGACCCCAGATGACCGCCGGCGAGCCGACGCGAAAGGAGACCTCGATCGTGAAGGGCACCACCTTGCCGGACTCGACCTCGAGGAAGCGGACCTGACTGAAGAGGCGGTCCTGATTCTGCTCCACGAAGAGCACGTAGCGGCCGTCGGGTGAGACGTCGGTGTTGACGCCGTACGTGGAAAGCAGCTTCTCCTCGCCGGTGCCGTCGGGATGCACTTTCCAGATGCCGTGCTTGTCCTCGTGCCCGCTCCAGTACACCACCCAGCGGCCGTCTCGGGTCAGGGTGGGGTTCTCGGCGTCGGTACCGTCCTGGCTGACCTGCCGCGCGCCGCTGCCGTCGGCGTTGGCCATCCAGATCTCGAGATGTCCGCCGCGGTCGCTCGACCACAGGATCTTCGCTCCGTCCGGCGTGAAGGAAGGATCCCAGTCGTTCGCCGGATCGTCGGTGATCTGGCGCAGCGCGCCGCGCTCACGGTCGAGGGTCCACAAGTCGAGATTGCCGCCGCGATTCGACGAAAAAAGGATCAGCCGCCCGTCCGGCGAGTAGGTCGGCTGGCGGTCGCTGGCGCTGCCCTCGGTGAGCATCCGCGGCGGGGCGCCGGAGAGATCGATCTCGCGCAGATTCTGACGCCGCAGCCGCTCGCCGAAGACGAGCTTCCCCGGTGCCAGCACGTCGCTGCGGGCGAGCTCGCCGAGCGAGGCGTTGAGCGGCGCGAGGCCGTCGCTCCAGAGGATCGTCTGGCGTTCTCCGCTCTCGAGGTCGGCCAGAAGCATGCGGCTGCCGGCCCCTGAGACGTCGCCCATGAGGCTCGCCGCTTCGGCGAGGAAGTATTTGGCGCCGGAGCCGGACCAGGCGAGAGCGCCGATTGCCGAGCTGCGCCGTCCGGGCGGCGCCGGTGCGACCTTGCGGCTCGCCACGTCGAGCCTCGACAGCTCCCAGGTATGCGCGTTGCGATTCTGGTCGCCGGTGACGAAGAGAATCGTCTTGCCGTCCGGCGACCAGCGCGCGGAATAGATCTCGGTACTGTTGAGGGCGACCAGGATCGTCTCTTTGCCGCTTTCGACGTGATGCATGCCGAGCGCGCCCTGGCGGCCCTCCTCGCGCCCGCTGCGCACGAACAAGATGCTCTTGCCGTCCGGCGACCAATCGGCCTCGCGCGCATCGTCGACCACCCTGCGCGGCTCGCCGCCCACCAGGGCGATGCGATACACCGCCTGGGTCGTGCCGTCGTTGCGAAGAAAGAGCAGGCTGGAGCCGTCCGGCGAGAAACGCGGCAGGCGGTCCGGGCCGGAGGTCAGCGGGGCCTCGCCGCCGCCCTGGATCTGCTTGAGCCAGATTCGCGCCACGCCGTCGCGCCAGGAGGTGAAGGCGATCAGCCTGCCGTCGGGAGAGGCGGCGACGTCGGCGTCGCGGCCGGAATGGGTGAGCGGCCGCACGCGTACCGGTTCCGGGGTTGGTGGCGCCGAACCCCGCAGCCACAGCACCGCCGCCACAACGCCCACGGCGAGCGCGCCGAGCGCGAGCATCGGGGAGCGCCATGCGGGTCGGCGCGCTTCTGACGCTGTCGCGGGCGCGTCCGGTCCTGCGCGCTCGGCTTCGCTCAGGGCGATACGGGCTTCGCCGATGTCGCGCAGCCGGAGTCTCGGATCCCGCACCAAGGCGCGGCGCAATAGATCGACGACTCGTCTCGGCGTGGTGCGCGGGAGGCGGCCGAAGTCGATCTCCTGGCGCATCACTGCCGAGAGCGTGTCGACCACGCTGTCGCCGCCGAAGAGGCGCTCACCGGTGAGCATCTCGTGGACCAGCACGCCGAACGCCCAGATGTCGGCGCGTTTGTCGACCACCTGTCCGCGCGCTTGCTCCGGCGCCATGTAGGCGGCGGTGCCGAGAATGACTCCCATCGCCGTGCCAGCGGCGGTCAAGGTCGGCGAGTTCATCAAGGTCGGTGAGTTGGCCGAGGAAGACGCCGGCGTCGCCGGGTCGAACGCCTTGGCCAATCCGAAGTCGAGCACCTTGACGTCGCCGTTGGCAGTGAGCTTGATGTTGGCGGGCTTGAGATCGCGGTGGATGACGCCCTTCTCGTGCGCCGCTTCGAGCGCCTCGGCGATCTGGCGGCCGATCGTGAGCGCTTCGTCCACGGTCAGCGCGCCCTGCGCGATGCGGTCCTGCAACGTCGGGCCCTCGACCAGTTCGAGCACCAAGGCACGGGTCTCGGTCGAGTCCTCGATGCCGTAAATCGCCGCGATGCGTGGATGATTGAGAGTGGCGAGCAGATGTGCTTCGCGCTCGAAGCGCGCTAGCCGCTCCCCGTCGGCCACGAAGCTTTGCGGCAGCACCTTCAAGGCCACCTCGCGCCCCAGCTTGGTGTCACGGGCCCGGAAGACCTCGCCCATCCCACCGGCGCCGAGCGGCGCGAGGATCTCGTACGGGCCGAGGCGAGAGCCGGCGGTGAGGATAGAGGACCTCCTGCAGAGCGGTGCGGCGAGCCGACAGTCTAGCGGATTGGCCGCGTCGCGGCTCACTTCTCCTGGCTGCGCAGCCAGGCGAGCGCCGCCTCGAGAACTTCGTCCCGGCCCGCGCGGATGCCGGCGATCGTCGGCTTCGCTTCGACGTCGGGTTGGAGGCCGCGGCGCTGGAGCAGGGTACCGTCCGGCCAGCGCACGCTCTGACCGGTGAATCTCACCTGCAGGCCGCCGGGCAGCTCGAAGGACGTGACATCCCCGTTGGCGCCGGCGGTGGGCGACCCGATGAAACGGGTGCCGTTGGCGGCGCGCAGGAAGAGGCCGGTGTGCTCCGACTGGCTGACGGCACGCTCGTCGATGAGCAGAATCGAGCGCCCGCGCCACGGCGCGGCGGTGCGCTCCGGCAGGCGTTGCACGAAAGTCTTCGTCCGCCGAACGCTTTCCGGATGGCTGCTGGTGAAATCCGCCGCCCGCACGTCGCGGCGCTCGAACAGCGCGGCCGGCGTCTGCTGGGCCTCGCTCAAGCGCGGCGCGATGCTCCACGCCGTGCCGTTGGGATAGCCGCGCAGGTCGAACACGATCCACTTGGCGCCGGCGAAGGCATCGAACATGGCAAGCACGTCGCTCGGCACCAGTCGTGTGAGGTCCGCAAAGCCGATGTCCGGTTCGAGCAGCCGGTAAGGCGGCGAAGCGGTGACGGACGGAACGTTGAGCTCGGTCAGTGGAACGCGCTCGGCGACGATCTCGCGCTGGCCGCCGGGGCCGGCAACCTGGAAACGGACCGGAGCGCCTTCGGCGCCGCTCAGCAGAGTTCTGGCGACCACCTCGTCGCGCCGTTGTGGCGTCGACGAGGCGATGAGGCCGCGCAGCAGCTCGGCGCGCTCGTCCACCGGCCTGCCCTCGACGGTGATGATCTCGTCACCGACCGACAGGTTCGCCGGGGCCCGGGCGAGTAGCTCGGTCACCACCGGCCGGCCCTCGACGAAGCGCATTCGAAACGGCGGCGCGCCGCCTCCGATGACCGCGGGTTGGGCCGGGCCGCGCAACCCGACGTGGGAGTCGCCGGTGGCGCGAAGGAGTCGCGCCATAGCGACGCGGTATGCATCGGCGTCGTCTGCGGCGAGCACCTCCTGCAAGGCGACCCTGCACGCGACTTCCCAATCCTCGGTCATCAAGTCGCGATAGGGGAAGAAAAGCTCGATGAGAATGCAGGTCTTGGCGACCGCGAGGACCCGCCAGCCAGGCGCCGGCAAGTCCCCCTCTGGATAGCGCGGCGCAGAGGGCGTCGGTCGAGGGAGCTCGCCGCCGCTGGTGAGTCTCGCGAGCTTCTTGCCGGCTCTCGCCAACGCAACCGCGGTTTCGAGGGCGTGCTCGGTCACCAGCTGGTCCACACCCGGCCACGGCGAGCCGTCGGGGCGCACCGCATCGCCGAGGCGCAGGCGCGCGATGTGCGGCCCGCCCAGCGGCCACTCCATGAGCGGCACGCTCTCCAGCACTCCCGTGCCTCCCTCGGCGACGATCGCTCCCTTGCCGGCGAGGGCGAGCGCCGCCGCGCAGTCGGGGACGATGCTCTCGCGGTCGACGACGAAGACCGTGAACGGATGCCCGTCGTTCGCCGGTGGCGGTGGCGTGCGAAAGGTCGCCAGAGGCGCCGGCGAGGTGAGCTGAAAAAGCCGCTGATAGCCACCCGAAGTTCCGCCTCGCTCGGGTGCGAAGCCGTCGTAGCCACGGCTGCGCACGGCCGGCGCCGTCAATCCGTGGCAAGCGAGCGCCAACCCGACGCCGGAGTCGACGAAAGCGTTGGCGAGAGCGAAGCGGCTCTCGAATGTGGTGTCCGGCGCGCTCCGCAGGTCGAAGACGACCGCCCGGGCGCCCGCCACCGCATCGGCGAGGGCGCGCCAGCGAGGCCCGGCATCGTTCCAGTCCGGAGTCGTGGCCGGGTCGCGCAGATCGACCACCAACACCCCGCGTTCGTCGCGCCAGGTCGGATCGCGCGGCGTCGGCGCGCTGCGCGGCACCGGCTTCGTCACCACTCGCGTCGCCGGGTCGCCGAGACTCGCCAGGAGCTGCTCGGCAGCGCGGTTCAGTCCGTCCTCGGCCCCGGTTTCGAGCACCACCGGCACGGCGTCGACGAAGGCCCGATCCCAGAGCGCTGCGGCCTTGGCGTCGTGCAGCGCAGGATGGAGGTAGGCGCCGTAACCCCAGAGCCGGCCGAGCACCGCCAGGCGGTCGAGGCGCGCTGCGTCAACGTCGGCGGCGGCGGCAGGCGCCGCGTGAAGCGCGAGGAGCACGAGGAGCACGAGCGGGCAGAGCATCGGGCACCTCCCTTTGAGGAGCGGAGTCTAGCGGACGGCCCGCCGGACCGCCGGCGAGCGGGACCGAGTCCGACCGCCCTCGTGGAGGCAGAACTCGATCAGCCCCGCGGTGACCTCGCCCATGATGCGGCGCATCTCGCGGTAAGGCGGGTGGAATGGCGAGGGCGAGCGGGCACGGCCCCATTCGAGCGTGAAGGCGAGGATCTTGCGCTTGGCGTGGTCGACGAAGTGCCGGCTGTAGGCGTAGTCGTCGGAAGTGCCACCGGTGGGGTAGAGGCCCACCGATTGCTGAATGGTGTAACGCCGGCCGCGCACGCGTTCGATGGCGTCACGCACCCGGCGGGCGAGCCGGCGCAGGGTGGCGTGGTCACGCGGCGGCAGAAATTCGCGGTAGTCGCGGTCGTGAATGCGGCCGCGGCAGCCGTCGAAGCTCGGATTGTGGAAGCACATCCGCGCGTCGTCCGATTGCGACTGGTCGCTGCCCCAGCTGTAGAGGATGGTTTCGGAATAGCTGTGCAGGTCCATGAAGGCGCGCACGCCGGGATGGCGGTCGAGCAGCCACACCACGTTGCGCGTCTCCGGCTCGGAGAGTGGCTCCGGGCCGATGTAAGTCTCGTAGTCACACGGATGGGCCGAGCTCGCCACCGCGCCCGGTGCGAAGCAGGTGCGGAAGTCCCAGAGGAAATCGAAGTTGCGGTTGACGTCGACGCCGACGCAGCCGCGGCGGCGGCCGCCCAAGGGGCGGCGGTTCTTACGCCACATGGGGCTCTCTTCCATGCTGAAGCGCCGGCCGTCGGGATTGACCTGCGGGAAGACCACGATGTCCTTGTGCTCGAGCAACGTGCGGATTGCGGCGGCGCTGAAACGCTTGCGCCCCAGTTGAATGCCTCGCCCCTCGACCCAGGCGTCGAGCAGCTGGAGGGCGAAGAAGAGCAGGATGTCGGGGCTGCCCCATTCGCGGCCGTGGACGCCGCCGATGAGACAGATAGCGGGCCGGCGTGCACCGCGTCCCTTCCCCAGGCGGAGCGCATGCGAGGTGCGGCCCTCCCAGCTGCGGTGCGGCAGCTCGATGAGCTCGGCGCAACGCGGGACTTCACTCGCCAGGAGTTTCGTGGCGGCCTCGACTTCGTCGACCGTGAGGTATCCGTCCGCCCAGTGAATGTCGCCGTAGCGCCCGCGCAGGGTGCGGCGGATCGCCGCGGCATGGCTCTGCGCCTGGCGGGCTCGGCTCTCGGTGTCGACCTCGCGCAGGCACTTCACCTCGTAGCCGTGGCGCTCGATGGCGCGCACCACCGCCGGCCGCGCGAACGCGTCCACCGCGAAGCCCCGCCAGACGTCGTAGCTGTGGCGGGCGACCACCAGGTGGTGGCGCGTCGCGAGCTCGGTCAGGTGGCGGCGATCGCGCGCCTTGACCCGGATGTGGAGGAGAGGCATGGCGATCGCTCAGACGAAGAAGCTCTTCGGCGGATCTGCCTGGTGGAGGATCGGGCGCCCAAACGAGAAAGCCGAGAGGTCCGCGTCGCTGCGGCCGTCGAGCGCCAGCTCCGAGAGCACCTGGCCGAGTGCCGAGGCGAACTTGAAAGCGTGACCGGCGCCGATGGCGATCAGGATCTCGGGGTGCTCGGGCAGCGCATCGATCACGAAGTCGCGATCGGGGGTCAGAGTGTAGAGGCAGGTCTTTACCCGCGCTACGGGACCCAGGGCGCCGGGCAGATGAGCGCCGCAAAAATTTCGCACGCGCTCGAGTCCCGCAGCATCGGGCTCGAAGGAGCGCGTCTCGGCGGTGGTCTCCTGGCCGCCGACGTCCTCGGCGATCTTCACCGCGGCTTCGCCGAAAACCGGGAAGCCGTAGAAGCACGGCTCGTCCATCCAGATCCATACCGGGAAGCGATCGAGCGCAAACGGCGCCAGATCGGGCGCGGCGTAGTAGACGACCTGCTCACGCGTCACAGTGAGCGGGAGCTGCAGGCCGAAGTGCGCCAGCGCGCCGTTCGTCCACGCTCCCGCGCTGAGGATCAGACGGCGCGCGCGGTAGGCGATACCGCCGGCCGTGACTTCGACTTCACCGCCGGCAACTCGGAGCGCGCTGACCGGGGCGTTCTCGCGCCACGCGGCGCCGTGCTCGCGCGCCGCCCGCGCGTGGGCGGCGTTGGCCTTGGCTGCGGCGACCAGTCCTCCGTCGGCTTGAAAGAGCCCCCAGACCGAATCGGGCAGGATGAAAGCGGGCCAGCGGCGGCGGATCTCGGAGGCATCGAGACGGTCGTAGGGAACCCCGCACTCATCGAGGCTCGAGGTGTAGTCGTCCGCGGGGATCGTGCCGCGCTCGGGAAAGAGGTCCAGACCGCCGCAGCGGTGGACGAGCGATTCTCCGGTTTCTTCCTCAACGGTTGCCCAGGCGCGGTAGGCGCGCGCGGCTAGACGAACGTAGATCGGGCGGTGGTAGGAGTAGCGGATGATGCGCGAGTGGTCCTGCGAGCCGCCGCGGTCGTGGCCGAGGGCGTGCTGCTCGAGGCCGAGGATGTCTCCACCCAGACGGCGTGACAGCCAGTAGAGAGCCCCCGAGCCGATGCCGCCCAGGCCGAGAACGATGGTGTCGTAGTCGCGCTTCAAGAGCGAGCGCCGATCGCGGCGCCTCAGCCGTCGTGCTTGTAGTGCTCGTAGGCCGACATCGGCTTGCCGCTGCGCGAGCGCCACTCGCGCTCCTCGCCGGCTGCGCTTGCCGAGCGCCTTGGCCATCGCCGCGACGTGGCAGGCAACCGAGCCGCAGCACGAGCCGATGTAGTCGATCCCGATGTCGCGGGCCGCGGTCGCGTAGGCCGCCATCTCGCCACGCGTCAGCTGCAGCGGATCGAGCGCCAGCGGAAACTCGGGCAGGGCGGTGAAGTCGTGCTGGTGATCCGGCGTGCGGTAGGCGACCGGTTGGCAGGCGATGAAGCCGGAGACCGCGGCGCGCACTTCACGCATGAGCGGCAGGGTGTGCTCCGGGCTGCGCAGGCAGTTGATGCCGACGATGTCGGCGCCGGCGTCCTGCAGTCGCCGCGCGCAGTCGCCGGGGCCGTACTCCTCGTAGGAATGCGGCGCGTGCTCGAAGGCCATGGTGACCATCGCCGGCAGGCCCGCGGCCTTCGATGCGCTCGGTGGCGAGCAGCGCCTCGCCCAACCAGGTGAAGGTCTCGGCGATCACGAAGTCGACGCCCTCCTCGACCATCGGCTGGAGCTGCCGGTCGAAGAGCTCGCGCACCCGGTCGGCCGAGCCGGCGACCGCCGGGTCGTAGGCCCAGGTGAGGCTCAGGTTTCCCGCCACCAGTGCGTCGCCCTCGGCGGCGACGCGGCGCGCGATGCGCACCGCGGCGCGGTTCAAATCCTCGACCTTGCCCGCCAGACCGACGGTGGCGAGCTTGTCCTCGGAGGCATAGAAAGTGAGGGTCTGGAGGACCTCGGCGCCGGCGAGCAAGAACTCGCGATGGAGCTCGGCAAGCGCCTCGGGATGGGTGAGGCTGACCTCGGGAGTGAAGGGCCCGGCCTGCACGTAACCCCGCTTCTCGAGCTCGAGCAGATACCCACCGTCGCCGAGCACCGGACCGCGAGCCAACCGCTCGAGAATTCCGTCGGGCATCGACTCTCCTCCAGGTAGCCGCGGCAGCCTACCAGACGCCCCGGCGCGAAAATTCAGGGACAGGCTATTGTGGCCGCTACTTGACGAGTCTGATGAGCGCCGGCGAAATGCCCGTGACCTCGAGCGCCGCACCGACGCGGGTGCGTTGGCGCGTGCTCGGCGCGCTCGTCTTGTTGAGCTTCATCGCCTACCTCCTGCGCACCAACATGTCGGTGGCCGGCGAGGGTTTGATGCGCGACCTCGGCTTGTCGAAGGTGGAGCTCGGCATCGTGCTCGCCGCCTTCGCCTGGGGTTACACGCTCTTTCAGTTCCCGGGCGGTGTGTTCGGCGATCGCTTCGGCCTGCGCCGGACGCTGGCCTGGATTGCGCTCGCCTGGGCCGCGGTCACTCTCCTCACGGGACTGGTGCCCGGACGGGTGGGTGGCAGCGTGCTACCGGCGATGCTCGTCCTGATCCTTCTACGCTTCCTGCTCGGCCTGGTGCAGGCGCCGATCTTCCCGGTGCTCGCCGGAGTCGTCGGCAACTGGTTTCCGGTGGCGGGCTGGGCGCTGCCGAACGGGTTGTCGAGCGCCGGTCTGACGCTCGGAGCCGCGGCCAGCGGTCCGCTCATCGCTTGGCTGGCGATCACCGTCGGGTGGCGGCTGTCCTTCGTGCTGACCGCGCCTTTGGCGCTCGCCGGCGCGCTGTTGTGGTGGCGGAACGGGCGCGACCGGCCGAGCGAGCATCCCGGCGTCTCGGCGGCCGAGCTCGCGCTGATCGATGCCGGACGGCGCGACGAATCGCCGGCGCCAGCCGACTGGCGCCGCGTGCTGCGCGATCGCAATGTGCTGCTGCTCACGGCGAGCTATTTCTGCATGAACTACGTCTTCTACATCTTCTTCAACTGGTTCTTCATCTACCTGGTGGAAGTGCGCAAGTTCAGCGCGCTCGAGAGTGGCTTCGTGGCCACGCTGCCTTGGCTCGCGGGCGCGGTCGGGGCGAGCGCCGGGGGCTGGTGGTGCGACCGGCTGTCGCGCTCGCGCGGCATCCGTCTCGGCTGCCGCGTGCCTTGCGTGGTGGCGCTGGTCGCGGTCTGTGGCCTGCTATTCGCCGGCGCCGCGGCCGACGACGTCACCACGGCGGTCGCTCTTCTGGCGCTCAGCTTCGGCTGCACTCAGCTCACCGAGGGCGCCTACTGGTCGGCGGCGACCTCGGTGGCCGGCCGCCACGCCGCCGCCGCCACCGGCGTGCTCAACACCGGCGGCAACGCGGTGGGCGGCGTCGGCGCTCTCCTGGTGCCGCTGCTCGCCGAGCGCTTCGGCTGGCTGGCGGCGCTCTCGACCGGCTCGCTCTTCGCGCTGGTCGGCGCCGGGCTGTGGCTGTTCATCCGCGCCGACCAGCCGCTAGGGCAAGACGCTTGATGGCGCGACTGCGCTAGCATGACCGCGGTTGCCGGGGGGCGCAGGATAAGTACAGGTCGGCGCCTGCCCGGGTCCGCCATGGACCACGACCTCGAACCCGTCGCGCTCGAGACCGCACCCCTGCCTCCCGGCGTGACGCCGCGGCAGTGGCAGGAAGAGAAGTCCCGCTGGCAGAACCCCCGCATCCGCACCCTGCTCGGCTGCTGCAACATCCTGGAAGGAGCGAGCGAGAGCAACCAAGCGATCCTCAGCTGTTCGCCAGAACGGTTGGAAGAGATCTGGACCGCGGTGCGTCGCGTCACGCGTCTGTTCTGTGACGAGGTGATGCCGCTGCTCGAGGCACCGTCGGTGGTGCCGAAGCTCGAGGAGGCTCGCCAGAAGGCGCGCGCCGCCGCCGCCATTCTCTACGCCACCGTGGTGCTCGACATCGAACGCATGCCGGAGCATGTCGAGCAGGGGCGTACCAAGGAGTTCCGGCGCCTGCTCTGCGTCTCGATGGGCCAACTCGACGACTTCCTGCAGGACGCCTTCGCCGAGCTCATGGCCAACGATCCGCGCAGCTTCCATGACTCGGGCTATTTCCTGTCGCGGCGCTTCCGGCGTGACATCGAAGAAGCCGAGTGGCTCTTGACCAGCGTCGATGCGTTGATTGAGAGCATGCGCGGGTTGGAGGCCCGGCGAGCCGCGGAGCTCGATCTTCGTGTTCTGGCGGCGGGAGGCGGCTCGGGAGCCGAGATCATGGCCCGCAGTGCCGCGTTTCTGCTCGAGCTCTCCGATCAGCTCACGCCGCGGCTCAAGGATGTGGTGGCGCTGCGCGGCATCCGCTTCGCGGAACTCGAGGTCGTCGATCGCTGGGCCTCCGAGTTGCCCATCGCCTGCCACGTGGTGCGCGAGCTGTGGGCGGTCGCTTCGGCCGTCGGCGGCAGCGCAGGCACGCGCGCCATCTTCGATCGAGCTCGCGGGCGGCTGCTGCAGCTCGACGGTCTGCTCAAGGATCTGAACGCCTTCCTGCCGTTGTGGCGCAGCGGCATCGTGCATCGCCGTGCGCTGGTCTTCCGCCGCTCCGAAGGCGAGCCGCCGCGGAGCGCTTGAAACGCCGGCGATCGCTTCGTTGACTGGAAGTGCCGCGCGCGCCAAGATCCTCGGCAATCGTCGAGGAGGATTCCCCATGCGACCGCTAAGTCTCGTTCTTCCCTTGACCCTCTGCCTCGCCACCGCCGCCGACGCCAAGATCACCCGCTACCTCACCGGAAGCGCCGGCGACGTGTCGCCGGGCCCGCTCGCCGGCCCGGCCTTGAACCTCGGCGGTGGCGGCACCGACGTCGACGCCGGGCTACAGGCGATGATCGATCTCGCCCGTGGCTGCACGAGCTGCGCGACCACCGTCGACGTCGTCATCCTGCGCGCCTCGGGCGCCGACGGCTACAACGACTACATCTTCGCCATGAACGGCGTCGACTCGGTCGAGAGCCTGGTGATCACCAAGGCGTCGGAGGCCAACTCCGCCGCCGTGGTGGCGACGGTGGCTGCCGCTGAAGTGGTCTTCTTCGCCGGTGGCGACCAGTGCAACTACGTGACGCTCTTCAAGGGCGGCGCGCTCGAGGCCGCGGTGGAATCGGTCTACGACCGCGGGGGCTCGATCGGCGGCACCAGCGCCGGGATGGCGATCCAGGGCGAGTTCACCTACGACGGCTGCGACGGCAGCGCTACCTCGGCCATGATCCTGGACAACCCCTTCCATCGCCGCGCCTCCTTCACCTACGACTACTTCTCGTGGAACGACATGGGCGACGTGCTCACCGAGCAGCACCTGGTGACCCGCGATCGCATGGGGCGGCACTTCGGCTTCCTCGCCCGGCAGATTCAAGACGGCATCACGCCGTCGGCGCTCGGCGTCGCGGCGGACGAGGTGACCTCGATCGTGGTCGACAAGAACGGGCTGGCCACCGTCTACGGCGAGGGCGCCGCCTACTTCGTGCTCGCCGATCATTTCCCGGAGGTCTGCCAGCCCCGGCAGCCCCTGACCTACTCGAACTTCAAGCTCTGGAAGGTGCTGCCGGGCGGGACCTTCGATCTGCGCAACCGGCCGACGACCGGCTACTACACGATCAGCGTCACCGACGGCGTGTTGTCGGGGGATCCGTACTGAGCGAATCGCCGGTCCCGCGATCCCGCCGACCAGCCTGGCGCCGGGCGCCAGGTGATAGTTTTACAACCTCGTCATGATGACCTGGCAGCTGGACGTCGAGACGCGCGGAGGGCGGCTCTCGCGGGCGGTCGACCGCGACACGTTGATCGTCGGCCGCGGCACGGAGTGCGACCTGCAGGTGCCCGATCCGCGTGTTTCGCGCCAGCACTGCCGCTTCCTGCGCAAGGACGGCGAGCTCCTGGTCGAGGATCTCGGCTCGCGCGGCGGCACGCGCATGAACGGGCGCGCCATCACCACACCGTCGCCGGTGCACGACGGCGATCGCCTCGAGCTCTCCGAGGAGAGCATCATCGTGGTGCACGCCCAGGACACGCGCCCGGTGTCGAAGACCCGCTCGACCGCGACCAGTGGCGAGACGATCTTTCGCGAAGCCGATTCGTTCCTCGCCCGGGCGCGCGAGATCACCGCCACGACTCCCGCCGCCGAGCTGCGCCGCTACGCCGAGCGCCTGAAGCTGCTCAACGAAGTGCACCAGGCGCTGGGCTCCTCGCTGCGCCGCGACGAGCTGCTGAACCTCATTCTCGACCGTGTCTTCCGGCATCTGCAGCCCGAACAAGCCACGGTGCAGCTGCTCGACGACACCGGCGAGCCGGTGCACATCGTGACCCGGCCGGAGAAGCTGCGCGCCGGCGAGCTCTTCGTCTCGCACAGCCTGGTGCAGGAAGTGGTGGGCAACCGGCTCGCCGCGCTGGTGCTCGACGCGCCGACCGACGAGCGTTTCGCCCAGGCGGTCTCGATCCTGGGCTCGGGCGTCAAGAGCCTGCTCGCGGCGCCGCTGCTCGCTCCGGACCGCGTGCTGGGGCTCATCGTGCTCTCCTCGCGGCTGCACGTGAAGCAGTTCGCCGAGGCCGACATGGAGCTGCTGGTCTCGCTCGCCGGCGTCGCCGCTCTCCACCTGCGCAACGTCGATCTCGCCGAACAGGCGGCCGAGCGCCGCCGGTTGGAGCAGGAGATGGCGCTGGCGCGGCGTATTCAACTGGCGCTCCTTCCCGCCACCCTGCCGCACATCGAGGGCTACGCGTTGCAGGCGGGCAACATTCCTTCGCGCCACGTGTCGGGCGATCTCTACACCGTGGCGATCCACGACGAGACCGGGGTGATGACCGGTTTCGTCGCCGACGTCTCGGGCAAGGGCATGGCGGCCTCGCTGCTCGGCGCCTCGCTCGAGGCGCTCGCCGCCGGCCCGATCGAAGTCGGCCATGCCCCCGACGATCTCTGCCAGCGGGTCTCGCGACGTCTTTTCGTGCGCACTCCGCCGGAAAAGTACGCCACCGCCTTCGTTCTTCAGCTCGATCCCGCGAACCACACCCTGCGCTACACCAATGCCGGACACAATCCAGCGATCCTCATCCGCGCCGCCGGGACGGTCGAAACCCTCACCGCCACCGGACCGCCGCTGGGCCTGTTGGGGGCGGCGAGCTACCAGATGCGAAGCGTCGATCTGGCCAAGGGTGACGTGCTCTTGATCTACACCGACGGCTTGACCGAGGCCAACGATCCCGACGACGAGGAGTTCGGTCTGCAACGGCTGATCGACGTCAGCCGCACCCACGCTGGCGAGGGCCTGGCCGAGATGCGCGACGCGATCGAAGATTCACTCGACGAATTCGTTCGCGGTGTGCCCTTCGCCGACGACCGCACACTCCTGCTGCTGCGCCGCGAGGTCTGATGCCCCGCGCCTTGCTGCTCGTGGCCTGCGCGCTCGCGGCTTGCTCGCCGGCCGCGGCGCCACCTGGCGGCGGTGTAGCCGCCGACGCCACGGCGGATGAGATCGCCTCCTGGGTCGAGGCGGCGCGCGCGGCGGAGAACGCCCCGGGTGCCGTGCTCGTCGTGCTGCGGGGAGACGACGTCCTGGTCTCACGTGGCTTCGGTGTCGAGTCGATCGAGCGAACCGGCGTGGTGACCCCGGACACCGTCTTCCCCCTCAACTCGATGTCCAAGCAGCTCACCGCCGCGCTCCTTGTGCGCCTGGCCGAGGAAGGGAAGCTGTCGCTCGACGATCCGGTGGCAAAGCATCTGCCCGAGATGGAGACAGTGCCGCCGACGCTCACCATCCGTCATCTTCTGACCCATACTTCAGGCCTGCGCGAGACTTTCGTGCAGCCCGAGATCGAGAGCGTGATCGCGCGGCTCGACTCGACCGACGCCGAGCTGCTGGAGAAGGTGCGAAAGGCTCCCTTCGACAGCCCGCCCGGCGCGCGCTGGACCTACGTCAATCTCAACTACTTCCTCGCCGCCTGGATCGCCGAGCGGGTGACGGGCTCCTCGCTCGAAGCGGCAGTGCGCGAGCGTTTCTTCACACCGCTCGGGCTGACGTCGATGCGGATGTGCCCGCAGCACCCCGGCGATGCGGCGGGCAGCGCGCGCGGCCACGTCCGCGGAGAGGACGGCGCGCTCGCCGCTCATCCGCCGGAGAACTTTCCGCTCTTTCGCGGTGCCGGCGGCTTCTGCGGCAGCGCGCTCGACATCGCGCGCTGGGAGCGGGCGCTCGCAACGGGACGCGCGGTGACGGCGGAATCGACGCGCGCGATGGTCGCGCCGGCGCGGCTCAACGACGGCGGCAGGGCCGAATACGGGATGGCGGTGGTGCTCGCCGCCCCGGACGGCATCGAGCGCCGCGGGCACGGCGGCTACGGCGGCGGGTTCTCCGCCCAGGTCGCCTACTACCCGGCGCAGGACGCGACGGTATTGGTGATGTTCAATCGCTGGCTCTATCCCGAGCACATCGAGCGGCGGATCGGCCGGCGGCTGCACGGGCTGGCCGAGGCGCAGCTCGACCCGGTGCCGATCGACGCCGAAGCACGGGCGCGCTACGCCGGGCGCTATGACGTCGGGGTCGCCGGCTGGTATCCGCAGTTCCTCGAGCGCGAGGGCAAGCTGTGGTTCGAGGTCGCGCCGCTCGGCGCCCAGCCCCTGGTCTACGTCGGCGGCGACACTTTCGTGCGCGAGGGCGAGCCCTACGGTTTCCGCTTCGAGTTCGGTCCCGAGCGGCCGCAGCGCAAGGTGCGGATGCTCGCCATGGGCCTGATGACCTGGTACGGATCTCGGCTCGCGCCCTGAGCGTGGTGCAGCCAGAGGGAGTCGAACCCCCAACCGGCAGATCCGAAGTCTGCTGCTCTATCCAGTTGAGCTATGGCTGCAAGGCGGGCCGCAAGACGGAGCCGATCCTATGACGGAATCGGCTCCGCCTAGCGAGAGGCTGGCCGGCTGATCAGTCGCCGGTGACGAAGCAGGTTTCGGTGATCGTCTGGTTGCCGTTCTCGGCGATCGCCAGGACCTCGAACTCGTACTCCGTGCCCGGCAACAGGAGTCCTGCGGGCACGGTGACCGAGGTGGCATCCGCTGGCAGGATGACGTCGAAGACCTCCACGTCATCGCCCTCGACGATCACTTCGTAGCCGGTGATCTCGATCGGGTCGCCCTCGGTCGTCTCGGTCACCGGATCCCAGGCAATCTCGACCGGATCGGCGACGTCCTCGGCGCACTCGTCCTCACCGGGGATTTCCGGTGAGGTGATGTGCGGTCCGGTCGGCAGGTCGTGGCTGAACTCGACGATGCTCTGGACCTTCACCGCGTTCGGGGCCCGGCCGACGAACTTGTAGTTGCCCTCCGGGAACATGGCGAAGAAATCCTCGAGCGACAGGTCCTCGAGATTGGGCTCGGCGCTCTCCATGAAAAACTCCGCGCCGCCGCCGAGGTCCTTCAGGGCGCCGGTCGTGTTGACGTGAAGGATCTGGCCGCCGTCCGGGGCGAAGATCTTCAACGACGTCCAGCTGTCGAAATCGGCGAAGACCTGGATGCCGATGTCCTCGTCGGTAGCGTTGAACTCGATGATCATGCGGGCTGCCTCGAAGGGCGGGCGGGCGGCCTCGGGGTGGGCTTTGGCGGCGACGAGGACTGAGGGCGCGAGCAGAACGCAGACGGCCATGCCGGCGAGCTTCCTCGCAACGATACGTACCATGATGATTCTCCTTTCTCGGGGCCGGGACGGCGGAAGGGCCGCCGGAGTCCCAACGCACTTGGATGCGCGGTGCGGGAGAAACCTTCGCGGGGGACGTGATGCAGCGAGTGCTGTTACTCGCGGTCCTCGGTTCTTCGCGCAGCGCCTCCTGCTCGGCGACCGCTTCGAAGCCCAGGACGTCCGGATCACACCACGCGCTGCGGATACGAGCGCTGGGAGCCGGAGCGGGTCCGGCATGGCTGCATCATACGCCCGCCGTCAGCGGGCGGATGGTCAGCGCTGCTCGCGGCGGGCGCGCACGCTCTTGCCGCGGATGGTGGTGTTGCGCAGGGCTTTGACGACTTCGTCGGCCCGGCTCTCGGGCACCTCGACGAGCGAGAAGGCGTCGGCGATGTCGATCACCCCGATCTCGCGCGACGTGAGCCCGGCCTCGTTGGCGATCGCGCCCACCAGGTCGGCGGGGCGGATGCCGGCGTTACGGCCGAGAGGGAGGAAGATGCGGACGAAGTCGCCCTGCTCGCCCGGTGGACGGCGCGATGAGGGCTTCCTCGGGCGTTCGCGGTCCTCCCGGCGTGGCGGCGAGGATTTCTCGGGCCGCGGCGGAGGGCTCGGAATGTGGACGTCCGCGATCTCGGGCGCCCTCGCCTCGTGCGCCAGCTTGAGCGCCGCGGCGGCGATGTCGAGTGGCGAGTACTCGCTGGCCAGGGTTTCCGCGACCACGGCGTAGGCCGCAAAGTCCGCGCCCTCGAGAATGCCGCGCAGCTCGGCGCTCGTCGCCTCCATGCGCTTGGCGCGCACGTCGAGCACCGTGGGCACGCTCTCGATCGCGATCTTGCGCTTGCCGGCCTGCTCGAGGCTGCGCAGCAGGCGCGACTCTCGCGGCTCGAGAAGCGTCACCGCCACTCCCTCGCGGCCGGCGCGGCCGGTGCGCCCGATGCGGTGCACGTAGGCGTCGGGCGAGGAGGGGATGTCGAAGTTCACGACGTGGGAGAGATGGCCGATGTCGAGGCCGCGCGCCGCGACGTCGGTTGCCACCAGGATCTGCGTCGTCTCGTCGCGGAAGCGGCGCATGACACGGTCGCGCTCGGGCTGCGACATCCCGCCGTGGAGCGCCTCGGCGGCATAGCCGCGCGCGCCGAGCTTCTCGGTGAGCTCGTCCACTTCATGGCGGGTGCGGCAGAAAACGATCGCCGAGGTCGGATTCTCGACATCGAGCACGCGGCCGAGAGCCTCGATCTTGTGCTGTCGCGGCACCAGGTAGGCCACCTCGCGGACCTTCGGCGCCTTGCCGGAGGCCGCGGGCTCGCGTGCAATGGTGATCCGTTCGGCGTCGCGCAAATGGCGCTGTGCGATCTTGGCGATGCGCGGGGCGATGGTGGCCGAAAAGAGCGCGGTCTGGCGTTCCTTGGGTAGCGCGGTGAGGATCGCCTCGAGCTCGTCGGCGAACCCCATGTCGAGCATCTCGTCGGCCTCGTCGAGC
Organism: Thermoanaerobaculia bacterium; assembly: GCA_963821905.1. GTDB lineage: Bacteria > Acidobacteriota > Thermoanaerobaculia > Multivoradales > JAGPDF01 > CAWGFP01. The sequence continues at coordinate 38,829 of CAWGFP010000006.1, forward strand.
ACCACGGTGCGGATGGCGCCCAAGTTGACGCTGCCGCGCTGGAGGAGATCGATCAGCCTTCCCGGCGTAGCGACAACGATGTCGGCGCCGCGCCGCAGGCCGGCGATCTGATGCTGCATCGCCTGCCCGCCATAGATCGGCAACACGCGGGCGTTCGACTTGCGCCCGTAGCGATGCACCGCCTCGGCCACCTGCATGGCGAGCTCCCGCGTCGGCACCAGCACGAGCGAGCTCGGAGTCTTGCGCTCGGCGGCCGAACTGCCGGCGAGCCGCTGCAGGATGGGCAAAGCGAAGGCCGCGGTTTTTCCGGTGCCGGTCGCAGCCTGACCGAGGAGATCCCGGCCGGCGAGCAGCAGTGGAATCGCTGCGCGCTGAATCGGCGTCGGTTCCTCGTAGCCGAGCGCCGTGAGCTCTCGGGTGAGGTCTTGGTCCAGGCCGAGCGCGGTGAAGCCCGCGAGCTCTTCGGCCGGTGTGTCGGGATTCTGCGGCAGGCTCATTGCCCAAGAGTACAGCCGCGGGCCCCCTCTGTCATGGAGTGGGCTGCGGGCTGGCCTGCTTCGCTACCGTGGGACGAGCTCCCGTAACCTCGAGGGCGGGCCGCCGTAGCCCATTTCATGGCGGTCAGGATGACGTCGCCCCGCCTCTTCCGCACGCCCGAATCCGAAAGGCTCTCCCAGCTCGTCGGCCTGAGAACGGATCTCGAGATGGCGGAAGAGCTCGCGGCGCGCCTGTTGGACGAGTTTTCCCACACCCACCGCGACCCGCTCGTCGTGGACGCCCTCGCCGAGGCGCTGGTGATTCGCTATGGCCGCTGCTTCGAGGCCGTCGAACGTGACGTCATGGATCCCCAGGAAGTCGCGGCCAGCGGCTTGGGAAAGGCGGGAAGGAAGAATTGGTGCAGCCAGGAGGAGTCGAACCCCCAACCTACAGATCCGTAGTCTGTCGCTCTATCCAGTTGAGCTATGGCTGCCCAGGGGCCTGCGCAGACGGGGGATTTTAGGCGAAACCGCCGGGAGGCTGCAACCCCGGCGGTTTCTGTGGTTTGGCCGCTACTCGCAGTCGACCAATGCGGGCTCCGGGGCCGGGATGCGGCGGTTCCTGGCGTCGACGAAGACGAGCGATGGGGTGTGGCCGGCGAGTCGTGGGCGTCGTAGTCAGCGTAGGTGCAGATGATCACCAGATGGCCGGTCGAAGCCTTGTGGGCGGCGGCGCCGTTGATGACGATTTCGCCTTTTCCCGGGGTGCCGGGAATGGCGTAGGTCGCGAAGCGCTCGCCGTTGGTGGACGTTGTAGATCTCGACCCGTTCGTTGACCAGGAGGTCGGCCGCCGCCATCAGTATCGGGATCGAGGGTGACCGATCCCTGATAGTGGAGGTTGGCGTCGGTCACCTTGGCGCGGTGGATCTTGGATTTCAGCATCGTGCGTTGCATGGCGGATATCCTTCCCCAGGCGACGGTGAGTTGAAGGTTGTCGATGAGACGAGTCCCGCCGAAGCGCGCGGCCAGGGGGAGCACGAGCCGCGCCCTTCAGGCGCGGCAACTGGCTGGAAGGTGGCGGCGTCCACGACTTCGGCGTATTCGGGTTGCACAACGGTTCTGAAGCGAGCCCGGCGAGCATCACCTCGCGCAGCGCGCCGGCAGCTTCGGCCCGCGCCGACCGTGGACCAGCGCGCGGGCGGCGTCGAGCGTGCGGTAGAGCACCGTCGCGGCCCGGCGTTCCTCGGGGGAGAGGTAGGCGTTGCGCGAGGACATGGCGAGCCCGTCGGCCTCGCGGACGGTCGGGGGCCGAATGATCTCGACGGGCAGATGGAGGTCGCGCACCATCTGCCGGATGACGGCGAGCTGCTGGGCGTCCTTCTCCCCGAATACGGCGACGTCGGGCCGCACCAGGTTGAAGAGCGCAGGACCACGGTGGCGACGCCGCGGAAATGGCCGGGCCGGCACGCGCCCTCCAGTCCCAGGGCGGCGCCCGGTGGCTCGACGAAAGTGGCGTGGCCGGGCGGGTAGATGGTCTCGACTTCCGGCAGGAAGAGGAGGTCGCAGCCGGCGTCTGCGAGCATTTCGGCGTCCTTCTCCGGCTGGCGCGGGATAGCGGTGAAGTCCTCGTTGGGCCCGAACTGGGCCGGGTTCACGAAGACGGAAGCGACCACGCGGGCCGCGTCTGGCCGCGCGCGCGCGCACCAGAGACAGATGGCCCTCGTGGAGCGCGCCCATGGTGGGCACGAAGCCGATGCGCTCGCGCCGGCCGACCGCCAGGCGGTCACCTGGCGGCGCAGGTCGCTTCCGTACGGGCGGTGATCTCCTGATCCTCAGCCGTAGAGCTTGCCGGTTCCTCGGCGGGCGGGGCTGGGAGCCTCGTAGCTCTCCTCGGGCGCCGGGAAACGGCCCTCCCGGACATCGGCGGCGAAGGGGGCGATCGCTTCCCGGGAGGCGTGGCCCAGCTCGGCGTAGCGCCTCACGAAGCGCGGGGCGATGCGCTCTTCCAGGCCCAGGAGGTCGTGGTAGACGAGCACCTGGCCGTTGCAGTCGGGGCCGGCGCCGATGCCGATGGTGGGGATGCGAGACGCTCCGGTGACCTCGGCGGCGAGGTCGGAGGGGACGCACTCGAGCACCAGGGAGAACGCGCCCGGCGGCCTCGAGCTCGAGCGGCTTCGATGCAGCGGCGCGCGGCCTCGTCGCCGCGGCCCTGGACCTTGAAGCCGCCGAGGCGGTGGACCGACTGCGGGGTGAGACCCAGGTGGGCCATGACGGGCACCTCGGCGGCGGTCATGGCGGCGACCAGCTCGGGCCGGGCGCCTTCGATCTTGACGGCCTGGGCGCCGGCTTCCTTGACGAAGCGGATGGCGTTGTTGACCGCGTGCTCCGCCCCCAGGTGGAACGAGCCGTAGGGCATGTCGGCCACGAGCAGGGCGCGCTTGACGCCCCGGCGGACCGCCCTGGTGTGGTGGATCATTTCGTCCATGGTGACCGACAGTGTGTCCGGATGGCCGAGCACCACCATGGCGAGCGAGTCGCCGACCAGGATGATGTCACGCCCGCCGCGTCGGCCGTGCGGGCCTGCGGGATAGTCGTAGGCCGTGACCATGACGAAGCGGTCGGCGCGCTCGGGGGCCGCGACGGTCCAGGGGACCGTCACCTTCTTGGGTTCGTTCGGCATGGTGCCGCCCTCGTCTGTCCCGCGTGAAGCCGCCGCGCGATCCGGGGATCTCGGGCGGTGCACGGCGCGGGTTTCACCGCGGGTCGGCCGCTGGTCGAGGTGTCCGTCCCCCCTCGGGGATCGGGCCCTCGCGGCGGCCCGCGATTCCTGGCGGCGCGCTGGGTTCGCCGTCGGGTCCCGGACGCCCCGGGATCCAAGCGGCGCACAAATCATAACGCGAAAGCCCGGCAACGCATTTCCCGGGAGAAAA
>CAWGFP010000007.1:0-111722 GCA_963821905.1 Thermoanaerobaculia bacterium
GTTTCGATTGTAACGCAGTTCGCCAGGCGGCGACCGGCGATTTTTTGGCCCTCAGCCCTTGAGCCGGTAGCCGACGCCGATCACCGTCTCGATGCGGTCGGCCTCGGCGCCCAGCTTGCGGCGCAGCCGCCGGATGTGGGTGTCGACGGTGCGGCTGTCGACGTCCTCGGCGTAGCCCCAGACGTCGGAGAGCAGCTGCCGCGCGGGTCTGCACCCGGCCGTCGGCGCTCCATCAGCAGGCGCAGCAGGCGGAACTCGGTGGCGGTGAGCGGCAATGTCCTTGCCGCGCACCCGAGCCGGTGCGCCGACGATGTCGAGCTCGATGGCTCCGACCTCGAGGACCTCGCTCGCCGGACTCGTCGGCTCGCTGGCGGCGGCGCAGCACCGCCTTGACCCGCAGCACCACCTCGCGCGGGCTGAACGGCTTGCTGATGTAGTCGTCGGCCCCCAGCTCCAGGCCGACGATGCGGTCGACCTCCTCGCCCTTGGCGGTGAGCATCACGATCGGCAGGCCGGGCGGTGGCCGGGTCGCGCTTCAGCAGCCGGGTCGAGCTCCAGCCCGTCGAGCCCGGGCAGCATCAGGTCGAGCAGGACAGGTCCGGGGCTCTCGCGCCGCAGGGCGTCCAGGCCGTGTCCCCGCGGCCGGCGATCTCGACCTGGAAGCCTTCCTTCTCGAGGTTGTACTGCAGAACCTCGGCGATGTCCGGCTCGTCCTCGACGAGCGCAATGCGTCCGGGCGTCATGGCCGGACAGCTAGCACGGATTCTCCACAGGACTTCTGCGGAAAACACTGCGGAAAAGGCCCCCCAAACGTCGGCCTGTAGGGCCTCCGCTCGCTTTGAACAGAAAATTGTGCAAGCCGAGCAACTTATTTTGTATCAGTTATTTACCGAAGAACGAGCGGCGGAGAAGCTTGATTTTGCAGGGCTTTGCCGAGCCTTTTCCACAGAAATGCTGCGTCGCCCGTGTGACGGTCCTGCTAAATCTAGGCGGCGGCGCGACTTAGGCCGGGAAAAATGCGAGAGAAGTGGGAGCGGCGGGCGCCGAGTCCGGTCAGCGGCGCCCGCCGTGGGAGGGGTTTCAGGCGTCGCCCGCGGGCCGGCAGTGCTGTTCGAAGACTTGGTACTTCTCGAGCTGCTCGGGCGTCAGCAGGCCTTCGAATTCGCTCTCGGCCGCGTCCTTCGCGTCGTCGATCTGGTCGCGCAGGGAGTCGATGTCGATCACCACTTGACCAACCTGGCCGGGCGCGGGATTGTCCTCGTCGAGCAGCGCCTGCAGCTCCTCGCGCAGGGGGTCGACTTCCTCGCGCAGGGGCTCCACCACGCCCTTCAGCTCGCGGTAGATGTCCTTGGAAGCCTGCACCTGTTCGCGGGTCAATCCCAGGGCCTTGGCGAGCGCGCGCAGGTCGTTGCAGCGCGGCCGGTGGGCCGGCGCCGCGGCCGAGGCCGGCCAGGCGAGCGCCACGGCGAGCAGGGCGGCGAGAAACATCGGAGTGCGGCGATTCATGGATGGTCTCCTTTCGTTTTGAGCGCGGGCCGTGGCGGATCGCGCTGGGATCTGGAACCCCGGAGCGGCCGGTTTCCTGCGCCGAGCGCTGTGATACGTTTTCGCCCCACGTCCGTAGGAGCTCCTCGCATGCCCGATGCACCCGCGCTGAAGCGCACGCCGCTCTTCGAGAACCATCGCCGGGCCGGCGGCAAGCTGGTCGAGTTCGCCGGCTGGGAGATGCCGGTGCAGTACGCGGGATTGATGGAGGAGCATCGCGCGGTGCGCACCGCCGCCGGCCTGTTCGACGTCTCCCACATGGGCGAGGTGCGGGTCGCGGCGCGGGCGCCGAGGCCTTCCTGCAGCGGCTCACTCCCAACGACGTCGCGAAGCTCGCTCCGGGCCGTGCCCACTACAGCGGCCTGCTCGACGAGCAGGGCACGTATCTCGACGACATGCTGGTCTACCGCGCTGGACGCGGACGAGTTCCTGGTGGTGGTCAACGCCTCCAACGCGCGAAGCGCGATTTCGCCTGGATCGAGAGTCAGCGATCAGCCGGCGCGACGCTGCGACAATGTCTCGGACGAGTGGGCGCTGCTGGCGCTGCAGGGCCCGCGGGCGCCGGCCATCCTTGCCCGGCTGTCGCCGGACGACCTCGCGGCGATCAAGTACTACCGCTTCGCCGAGGGCGACGGTCGCCGGCCGGCCGGCGCATCCTCTCGCGCACCGGCTACACCGGCGAGGACGGCTTCGAGCTCTACGTCGTCGCCGAGCCGACGCGGCGCGGATCTGGGACGCGCTGCTCGACGCCGGCAGCGCCGAGGGCTGCTGCCGGCGGGCCTCGGGGCCCGCGACACGCTGCGGCTGGAAGCCGGCATGGCGCTCTACGGCCACGAGATCGACGCCACGACGACGCCCTGGGAGGCCGGCCTCGACTGGGTGGTGAAGATCGACAAGGGCGATTTCATCGGCCGCGCGGCGCTCGGTAGCGCGAGCAGCGCGACGGGCCCGCCGCGGCGGCTGGTCGGCTTCGAGGTCACCGGCCGCGGCATCGCGCGCCAGGGCCACCCCGTCGTGCACGACGGCGAGACGTGGGCATCGTCACCAGCGGCACCTTCAGCCCGACCTTCGAGAAGGCGCTGGGCATGGCGCACGTGCCGGCGGCGCTCGCCGAGATCGGCACGCCGGCGTCGAGATCGACGTGCGCGGCAAGCCGGTCGAGGCCCGCATCGTGCCGCTGCCGTTCTACAAGCGGGCGAAATAGTCCGATGAACGGGTTCGCCTTCGAGGTGGTGCTCAAGCGTTTCGACACACCGACGAAGTCCGACGGATGGAGAAGGGCCGCTTCGACATCGTGCGCGTCGGCGGCGTCACCCTCGGCCGTGCGACTACCGAGCCGGGATGAAATGGTCGCTCCATGTCGGACCTTGACCGGCTCGACCCGCTGCTCGGTCGAGCACGTGGGCCTGGTGCTCGAGGGCGTCGCGACCGCCGCCTTCGATGATGGGCGGGTCTTCGAGCTGCGGCCTGGCGACCTCTTTCACATTCCCGCCGAGCCGCACGACAGCTGGGTGGTGGGCAACGAGCGCTACGTCTCGCTCCACTTCCTGGGCGCCGACGCCTACGCCAAGTAGCTCAACCCCGGGGCGCTTCGAGGTGTTCCATGGCCGCCGCCACGGCGATGGACTCTGCGTCGCCGCGCTCGCGAAGCTTGGCCATCACGCGCGCACGATTGGCGGCGTCGCGGTTCTGACTGAGCTTGAACGATGCCTCGACACGATCGACGCGGATGCGGAAGCCCACGATGCCCCTCAGCTCGGCATCGCGCAGCTTCGGGGTCATGGCGTCGACGTCGAAGCCGCTGGTAGCCGCACCATCGGGTTCGTAGTGAAGCGACAGACGCCGAACCATCGCCAGCAGGTCGGTGGGATCCTGGACCAACTCGATCGGCCCCGACATGTGCACCGCCTGGTAGTTCCAGGTGGGCACGTTCTCGTGGTCGTACCAGCTCGACGACACGTAGGTGTGCGGGCCGAGGAAGACCGCGAGCGCGCGATCGCCGTCGGCCATCGATCGCCAGTGTGGATTGGCGCGCGCCACGTGGCCTTCGAGGACGCGCCCCTCGGGCGTCGCCAAAAGCTCGATCGGAACGTGGGTTCCGGTGGGCGCGCTGTCGCGCGAGGTGACCAGGAGCCCGAAACCGTGAGCGCGGACGAACTCGTCGATGGTGCGCGAATCGGTGACCTGATAGCGGTGCGGTACGTACATTCGCGGCCTCCCGGGCGGCCGGTTCGCCGCTCAGCCTCAGTCTAAGCCGGTCGATGCCGCGGCCGGGCCGCGGTGGTATAAATGCCCCCGCCGCGCCGAAATCAACCTGGCAGCGGCCTTCTGCTCGGAGGAGACCGCGGCATGTATCCAGCCAATTATCTCTACTCGAGGGAGCACGAGTGGGTCCGGGTCGAGGACGACATCTGCGTGCTCGGCATCACCGAGTTCGCGCAGCAGGAGCTGGGCGAGGTGGTGTTCGTCGAGCTGCCCGAGGTCGGCCAGGTGTTCGACGCCGGCGACGAGATCGGCACCATCGAGTCGGTCAAGGCGGTGGCCGAGGTCTACACGCCCGGTGGCCGGCGAGATCGTCGAGGTCAACGACGCCGTCGTCGACGATCCCGAGCTGCTCAACGAGGACCCGCACGGCGAGGGCTGGCTGGTCAAGGTCCGGTTCTCCTCGGCCGGCGACCTCAAGAACGCTGATGGACGCCGAGCAGTACGAGGAGTACGCCAAGAGTGGCGAGCAAGGACGTAGAACTGGTGACCGTGCTCGAGCCGAGCGCCCGCGCGGCAAGCTCCGGCGCGATCGCCGCCACGCGGCTGCGCCCCCTCGGACCGACACCTTCGTCCGCCGCCACCTCGGGCTCGGACGAGGCCGAGGTCGGCGAGATGCTCGGCACGCGCTCGGCGTCGCCTCGCTCGAGGAGCTGGTCGAGCGAGACCGTCCCGGCGTCGATCCGCCTGCGCCGCGCCGCTCGACATCGCGGTCGCCGGCGCCGAGCGACCGGCCGCTCGGCGAGAGCGAGGTGCTGGCGCGCGCTGCGCGCGCCTGGCGGGCGAGCAACCGGGTCCTCCGCTCCTTCCTCGGCATGGGCTACTCACGACTGCCTCGTGCCCGGGGTCATCCAGCGCAACGTCCTCGAGAACCCGGGCTGGTACACGCAGTACACGCCCTACCAGGCCGAGATCTCGCAGGGCCGGCTCGAGGCGCTGCTCAACTTCCAGACCATGGTCGCCGACCTGACCGGCCTGCCGGTCGCCAACGCCTCGCTGCTCGACGAGGCGACGGCCGCGGCCGAGGCGATGCACATGTGCCACGGCCGTGCCGACGAGCGACGCGCAACGGTCTTCTTCGTCGCCGCCGACTGCCACCCGCAGACGCATCGCGGTGGTGCGAGACCCGCGCCGCGCGGCCATCGGCGTCGAGGTCCGGGTCGGCGACCCGACGAGTCGGCCGACTTCGGGCGGCGACGTCTTCGGCGTCCTCCTGCAGTACCCGGCCACCGACGGCCGGATCGTCGACTACGCGCGCGCTCGTCGAGCGCGCCCACGCCGCCAGGCGCACTGGTGGTGGTGGCCACCGACCTGCTCGCGCTGACCCTGCTGCGGCCGCCCGGGCGAGTTCGGCGCCGACGTCGCGGTCGGCTCGGCGCAGCGCTTCGGCGTGCCGATGGGCTTCGGCGGTCCGCACGCCGCCTTCCTCGCCACCCGCGACGAGTACAAGCGCCAGATGCCCGGGCCGGCTCATCGGCGTCTCGCGCGACCGCCACGGGCAAGCCGGCGCTGCCGCATGGCCCTGCAGACCCGCGAGCAGCACATCCGCCGCGAGAAGGCGACGAGCAACATCTGCACCGCGCAGGTGCTGCTGGCGGTCATGGCCGGCATGTACGCCGTCTACCACGGCCCCGAGGGGCTGCGCGCGCATCGCCCGCGCGGGTCCACGCGCTGGCCGCGGTGCTCGCCGACGGGCTGCGCCGGCTCGGGCTACGACGTCGGCGCGCGAGCCGTTCTTCGACACCCTGCGCGTCGAGCTCGGCGCCGCGCGGCCGGCCGACGACGTGCTGGCCGCGGCCGCCGAGCGCGGCGGATCAACCTGCGCAAGCTCGACGACGGCACGGTCGGCATCGCGCTCGACGAGACCACGACGGTCGAGGACGTCGACGACCTGCTCGAGCGTCTTCGCGCGGCGGCGAGCGGCGCCGACTTCACGCTCGCGGACGCTGGCCGGCGGCGCCGACGCTCGAGCATCCCGGCGCCGCACGCGCCGCACCTCGCGAGTTCCTGACGCACCCGGTCTTCCACCGCTACCACACCGAGCACGAGATGCTGCGCTACATCAAGCGGCTGGAGGCGCGCGACCTGTCGCTGACCACCTCGATGATCCCGCTCGGCTCGTGCACGATGAAGCTCAACGCCACGACGCGAGATGATGCCGGTCACCTGGCCGGAGTTCGGCGCGCCTGCACCCGTTCGCGCCCGCCGAGCAGACCGCAGGGCTACCGGCGAGCTGTTCGCGCGACGCTCGAGCGCTGGCTGTGCGAGATCACCGGCTTCGCCGCCTGCTCGCTGCAGCCCAACGCCGGCTCCCAGGGCGAGTACGCCGGCCTGCTGGTGATCCGCGCCTACCACGCGCGCGCGCGGCGACGCGGCACCGCGACGTCTGCCTGATCCCGGTCTCGGCGCACGGCACCAACCCGGCCTCGGCGGTGATGGCGGGCATGAAGGTGGTGGCCGGTCGCCTGCGACGACCGACGGCAACGTCGACCTCGCCGACCTGCGCGGCCAAGGCCGACGCAGCACGCCGACCGGCTGGCGGCGCTCATGGTCACCTATCCCTCGACCCACGGCGTGTTCGAGGAGGGGATCCGCGAGATCTGCGAGATCGTCCACGCGCACGGCGGGCAGGTCTACCTGGACGGCGCCAACATGAACGCCCAGGTCGGGCTGTGCCGGCCGGGCGACTTCGGCGCCGACGTCTGCCACCTCAACCTGCACAAGACCTTCTGCATCCCGCACGGCGGCGGCGGTCCGGGCATGGGGCCGATCTGCGTCGCGGCGCACCTGGCGCCGTTCCTGCCCGGGCCACCCGGTGGTGCCGACCGGCGGCGACCAGCGCGATCGGCCGGTCTCGGCGGCGCCGTGGGGCAGCGCCGGCATCCTGCCGATCTCCGTGGATGTACATCGCGATGATGGGCGGCGACGGGCTGAGCGGGCGACCGAGGTCGCGATCCTCAACGCCAACTACATGGCGGCGCGGCTCGGCGGAGCACTACCCGGTGCTCTACCGCGGGCGAGGGCGGGCGCGTCGCGCACGAGTTCATCCTCGACCTGCGGCCGTTCAAGGCGAGCGCCGGGCGTCGAGGCCGAGGACGTCGCCAAGCGGCTGATGGACTACGGCTTCCACGCGCCGACCATGTCGTTCCCGGTCGCCCGGCACGCTGATGATCGAGCCGACCGAGAGCGAGTCGAAGGCCGAGCTCGACCGGTTCTGCGACGCGATGATCGCGATCCGCGAGGAGATCCGCGGCGATCGAGGAGGGGCGGGCTGACCGCGCGAGGACAACCCGCTCAAGAACGCGCCGCACACCGCGGCCGCGGTGCTCGCCGACGACTGGGACCGCACCCGTACACGCGCGAGCAGGCGGCCTTTCCGGCGCCCTGGGTGCGCGAGCGCAAGTTCTGGCCGTCCGTGGGGCGCATCGACAACGTCTACGGCGACCGCAACCTGGTGTGCCTCTGCCCGCCGATGGAGAGCTACAGCTAGAGGTGGCGGAAAACGGGCACCGGGCGCCGCTCGCCCGGGTCCATGTGAAGCGGTGAGGCGCATCGATCTGATCCTGGCGGCGCTGTTTGCCTCCTGCTGGTTGGCGGTCTTGCTCGGCTTGTTCGATGCCGTGCCGCTCGCCGGAACCCTCGACCTCAGTCTCTACCCTTTGTATTCACTCGCCGTGGTGCTGGGTTCGGCCGCTGGAAACGCCTACGCCTGGCGCGCCTGGAAGGTCCCGCCGCCCGAGCGCCGCCGGCTGCTGGTCCTCTATGTTGCCGGCCCGCCTGGTCTGCTCACCCTGGTGCGCGCACTCGCGCCAGGCGAGGCGCAGACCGCGGCGCCGCTGGTGCCGTTCTACGCCTTCATGGTGTTCGCGGTGTTTCTCGTCGTGCCGCTGATAGTGCGGCGGCCGCGCTGAGCCTCACCAGCCGATTCCGTAATCCTCGCCGTGATTGCTCGAGCCGCCCCACAGCGTGCCGTGCTCGCGGTCGAAGTAGATGGCGTTGATCGGCCCGGAGGTCAGGCGCTCGCTCTCGACCTTGTAACCCATCCGGCGCAGCTCGTCGCGCACCCAGGGCGGCAGCGACTCGGCGACGGTGATCCGCCCGGGCTCGCTCTCGTGCTCGCCGAACAGAGCTGCGCATCTGATAGCTGGTGATGTTGGCCGCCTCGCCCGCTTCCTGCACGGTCATCCCGAACTCGACCACGTTGAGGAAGAACTGCAGGAGGTTCTGGTCCTGGGTGTCGCCGCCCTGCACCGCGAAGGCGAGATAGGGCGCGCCGTCCTTGAGCGCCAGGGTCGGCGTCAGCGTAACCCGCGGCCGCTTGCCGGGCGCCATGACGTTGAACGGGCTCTCGCGCTCGTCGAGCACGAAGCTCTGCATGCGCTGTCGATAGGCCGATGCCGGTGGGCCGGCGATGAACGCCGGCACCCAGCCGCCGCTCGGCGTCACCGAAACCACCCAGCCCTCGGCGTCGGCGGCCTCGATCGAGGTCGTGCCGGCGCGGAAGGCTCTCGTCTTCGCGCGGCGGCGTCGAGCCGCGTCTGGTGCTCGGGCGACGAGGTGGCGGCCAGTCCGGCCAGCAGGGCGGTGTACGGATTGGTCTCGCCCTGGAAAGGATACGGATCGCCCGGCTTGATCGCCGCATCGTTGCGCGACCAGTCGATGGTCGCGGCGCGCTGTTTCGCGTACTCCTTCGAAAGCAGGCCGCGCAGCGGCTCGTCCGGCGGAAACGCCGGATCGCCGTAGTAGAAGTCACGGTCGGCGAAGGCGAGGTTCATCGTCTGATAGAGGGCGTGGATGTAGCGGGCGCTGTTGTAGCCCATCGACTTGAGATCCATGGTCTCGAGAATGTTGAGCGCCTGGAGCATCGCCGGGCCCTGGGTCCAGATGTCGAGCTTGTAGACCTCGATGCCTTTGTACGTGGTCGACACCGGCTGTTCGATCTTCACCTTCCAGCCGGCGAGATCCTGCTCGGTGATCAGCCCGCCCTGCGGCCCGGGCTCCCGCGGCCAGGTCGCGCGCGATGTCGCCGCGATAGAAGCGCTCGTAGGCGGCGTAGATCGCCTGCTTGCGATCCTTGCCCTGGCGCTTACGCCGTCGCCTCCGCCTCGACCAGCTTGCGCAGCGTCGCTGCCAGCGCCGGCTGGCGGAACACTTCGCCCGCCGACGGGCTCTCGCGCGACTCGCCGGCATGCGGCAGGAACACGGCGACGGAGTCGGGCCACTTCTTGATCTCGGCCTTCCGGCGCTCGATGGTGTTGGCGAGTTGCGCCTCGATCGCGTATCCGTCCGCCATCTCGATCGCCGGCTGCGAGCACCTGCGCCAGGCTCATCGTGCCGTACTCCGCCAGCATCGTCATCAGCCCGCCCGGCGTTCCCGGCATGACCGCCGAGAGCGGCCCGAACTCGGGCGGATAGGGCATGTCCCTGCTGGCGGTAGAACTCCGGAGTCGCCCCGGTCGGCGCGATACCGAGGGCGTTGATGCCGATCACCTTCTTCAGCCCGGGGTGATAGATCAGCGCCTGGGTTTCGCCGCCCCAGGAGAGGGTGTCCCACATGGTGCAGGTCGCCGCGAGCATGGCGCAGGCCGCGTCGACGGCGTTGCCGCCTTGCTGAAAGATCTCGCTCCGGCGGTGGCGGCGAGCGGCTTGCCGGTGATGGCCAGCCAATGGCGCGCATGCAGCGGCGGCTTGGCGGTGGCAGCGCCGGCTGCCGTTTCGAAGGTCAGGCCGAGGAGCGCGAGGGCAGCGAGAGCGCGTTGAGCGGGATGGCGCATGAGATCTCCGAGGTTCGGCGCAGTGTAGCGCCGAGAACCATTGGCGCGATGCTACGATCGTTGGCCATGAGTCGAGAAGGTCCGATCGAGCGGCTGACAGCCGACTTCGCTGCGCGCCAATCGGCGCTGGTCGCGTTCTCGGGCGGCGTCGATTCCGCCGTGGTGGCGGCGCTCGCGCACCGCGCCCTGGGCGAGCGCGCGTTGGCGGTGACCGCGGCGGCGGAGACGCTGTCGGGGCGCGAGCTCGATCATGCCCGTGCGGTGGCGTCCGAGATCGGGATCCGGCACGAGGTGACCACCTACAGCGAGCTCGACGATCCGGAGTTCGTGGCCAACCCCGCCTGGCGCTGCTACGTATGCCAGGGCATGCGGATGGGCACCATGGTCCAGATCGCCCGCCGGCGAGGGTTCGCCGTGGTGTGCGACGGGACCAACGCGTCGGACCCCGGACCCGACCGCCCCGGCCTCGCGGCGGTGCGCGAGCGGGGGATCTGGAGCCCGCTGCTCGAGCACGGAGTGACCAAGGAGGGCGTGCGTGCGCTGGCGCGCGAGCTCGGTCTTTCGGTCTGGGATCGACCCGCCAACGCCTGCCTTTCGTCGCGCATCCCGCACGGCCAGACGGTGACGATCGGCAAGCTGCGCCGGGTCGAGGGCGCCGAGGATCTGCTCGCGGATCTCGGTTTTCGCCTGGTGCGTGTCCGGCACGAGGCGGGGGCGGCGCGGGTGGAGGTGGGCAGCGAAGAAGTCGAACGGCTCACCCGGCTCTGGCCGCAAGTCGAGCCGCGGCTGCGCGCGCTCGGCTTCGCCGAGGCGCGCGTCGATTCTCGTGGCTACCGTCGCGGCGGCGCCGACTCCTCGCCCGCGGGATGAACCGCGACGAGCTGCGCGAGCTCCTGGCCCGCGTCGCTGCGGGCGAGACTTCTCCCGAAGCGGCGGCGGAGCGCCTCGCGGAGCTGCCCTACGCCGATCTCGAGTTTGCCAAGTTGGACCTCCATCGCGAGCTACGCTCGGGCCTGCCCGAGACCGTCTACGGCGAGGGCAAGACGCCCGAGGATCTGGCGCCGATCGCGCAGCGCTTGCTGGCGGCGCACGGCCGGGTCCTGGTCACCAGGCTGACCGCCGCCGCGGCCGGCGAGCTCGCTTCGCGTCTACCGGCCGCGACGTATCACCAACGCGCGCGGGTGCTGACCTGCGGCGCTCCGCATACGGCGCTCGGGGCCCGGTTGGCGGTCGCTGCCGCCGGCACCTCCGATCTTCCGGTGGCCGAGGAGGCGGCGGTTTGCGCGGCGTGGTTCGGGCTCGACGTACACCGCGCCTACGACGTCGGCATCGCCGGCCTGCATCGCGCCATCGCCGCGCTGCCGGCATTGCGCGGCTGCGATGCAGTGATCGCCGTAGCCGGCATGGATGGGGCGTTGCCGACGGTGCTCGCCGGCCTGCTCGCGACACCGATCATCGCGGTGCCGACATCGGTCGGTTATGGCGCCAGCTTCGATGGCCTCGCCGCGCTGCTCACCATGCTCAACGCCTGCGCGCCCGGGGTCGCCGTGGTCAATATCGACAACGGCTATGGCGCGGCGGTGGTAGCGCGCCGCATGTTGGCCGGCGGACGGTCATCGGCACCACGGTAAACCGTGCTGGCCGCGCCCGCCTACCTGGTCACCGCCGCTCTGCTGCTGTGGGCGGCGCATCGCGCAGTCGAACCGCTGTCGCGCCGCGCCATGCTCGGCCTCACCGCGATGCCGCTGGCGGTCACCGGCAAGGCGCTGCTACTCGGCCTGGTGTTCGCGCCGATCGACAACCCGTTCTCCTATCCGCCGCTCAGCCGCTTTCGCGCGGACTTCGGCATCGGGCCGATACGCAACGGACTGCTCTCGGATCTCTATTGCCAGATCATCCCCTGGCACAAGGCGGTGCGTTGGGCCATCGCGCAGGGCGAATGGCCGCTGTGGAACCCCTTCATCCGCAACGGCGACATCCTGGCGGCGGCGGCGCAGCCGGCGCCGTACTTCCCGCCCAATCTGGCGTCGTACCTGCTGCCGCTGCCGACGGCGCTCACCTACCTCGCGGCGGTCCACCTCCTGGTCGCGGCGCTCGGGGCGTTTCTCTGGGCACGCTCGCTGGGCTGCTCCGAGCGCGCCGCGGCGTTCGCGGCCTTCGGCTGGATGGCGGCCGACTCGGTGGTGTGGTGGATAGGCTGGCCTTTGGGCGCCGCCACCGCAGCGGCGCCTTGGATCTTCCTCGGCGTGCGCCGAGTAGTCGTCGAGCCGGGCATGCGTTCCACCGGGCTTCTCGTCGCCGCCTTCGCCTGGACGCTGCTCGCGGGTCATCCCGAAACCGCCGCCCACACCGTCTTGCTGGCGGCGGCGTACGGAGTCTTCGAGCTCTGGCCGTTGCGACGGGCCGCCTGGTGGCGGCCGGCCACGTGGGCCACCGGCGCCGGGGTTGTCGCCCTGTTGCTGTGCGCGGTCTACCTGCTGCCGATCCTCGACGCCTTCCCGCAGACCGTCGAATCCCGCCACCGCGGGATGTTTTACGCCAACATCGACCGCAGCGCCGAGCCCGCGGAGGCGGCGCGGCGGATGACCAGTTTCGCGGTGCCGTTTCGCTTTGGACTGCCGCATCGCGAGATCGCCAGCGACCTGCCGCCGAGCTTCGACCTGCTTTCGGCCTACGCGGGGAGCATCCTCTGGCCGCTGGCGCTTTACGGCCTCGCCGCCTCGCGCCGGCGCGAGCGCTGGTTTCTCGGCGCGATGGGCCTGGTCTGCGCTCTCGCCGCGGTTTCGGCGCCGGGAGTCGCCGACCTGTTGGCCTGGCTGCCGCTCTTCGACGTTGCGATCAACGAGCGTCTGGCCTATGGCGCGACGCTGGCCCTGGTTCTGCTGGCTGCGCTCGGCGTGGAGGCCGCGGTGACGGCCCGGGTGTTCGCCCGCTGGACCCTGGTGGCCCTGGGTGGGGCGGCGATCGTGCTGGCGTCGGTCTGGCCGGCGATGATCGACGCTGGGCTCTCCGAGGATTTTCTGCTCGCCCGTTCGCTGTGGCTTCTCTGTCCCTTGGCGCTCGCCGGATTGGTGGCTGCCTGGCCGCGTGCTTCGGGCGTCGCCGTGGCCTGCTGCTTCGGACTGCTGCTCGGCCAGCGCGCGTGGGAGCTCGCCGGCTTCTACCCCTCGCTGCCAGCGAAGGTCTTCTACCCGCACGTCGCTCCTTTCGGCGTGCTGCCGGAGGACGCGCCGCTCTATCGCGTCACCGGTCGCTGGTTCGCCATGCCCGCCAACATCGGCACGATGTGGGAGATCGAGGACCCGCGCGGATATCAGGCATTGAACTTCCGCCGCCTGGTCGAGACCTACCCACTCTGGAGCGTGGCGCAGGGTCCGTGGTTCAACCGCATCGACGACGTCGGCCGGCCGTTCCTCGACTTTCTCAACGTGCGCTACGCGCTGGTCGACGATCCTCGTGCCCAGCCGCCGGAGGGCTGGAAGGCGGTGCGCAAGGTGCGCCGTCTGCAGCTGTGGGAGAACCGTAACGTCGCTCCGCGCGCCTTCGTGCCGCGCACCGTCTATCGCGGCGGGAGCTGGCCGGTCGTGATGGAGCACATGAAGAACTGGGACAACCCGAGGCGGCGAGTCTGGATCGAGACCGAAAACGCCGATCCCCAGCTGCCCATCACGGCGGCAGAGAACGGGCGCGGTGAGGTCGAGGTGGAGCGCGACGGAACCGGCTACCGCATCGCCGCGGCGATGGAGGAGCCGGGTTGGATCGTCACCTCGGTCACCGCCTGGCGGGGATGGCGCGCGGTCGCCAACGGGAAAGATCTGCCGCTCGCCTACGCCAACCATGCCTTCGTGGCGATGGATGCTCCGGCCGGGCGCTATGACATCCGGCTCTTCTATCGTCCGACCTCGTTCGTCATCGGTGGCTGGCTGAGCGCTACGACGGCCGCACTGCTGGCGGCCGTGAGCCTCTGGCGGCGCCGTCAGCGAGCGCGCTCGGCCAGCATCGCGTCGCCGTAGGAGTAGAGGCGGTAGCCCTCGCGAATGGCTTCGCGATAGGCGGCGAGCACGCGCTCACGGCCGGCGAATGCCGACACCAGCATGAGCAGCGTCGAGCACGGCAAGTGGAAATTGGTGAGCAGGACGTCGACCACCAGGAAACGGAACCCCGGGGTGATGAACAGGTCGGTGGCGCCGCTGCCGGCGAGAGGCTCCCCGCCGGCGAGCAGCGCCGCCGCCTCGAGCGTGCGCACGACGGTGGTGCCGACAGCCACCACGCGGCCGCCCCGTGCGCGCGCCGCCCGCAGCGCATGCGCCGTCTCGCGCGGGACGGCGAAGCGCTCGCGCTCCATGCGGTGCTCGTGAACCAGCTCCGCGGTGACCGGCTTGAAGGTCCCGATACCGACGTGCAGGGTCACCGACGCCAGTTCGACGCCCGCTTTTGCCAGCCGGTCGAGCAGGCCTCGGTCGAAATGCAACCCGGCGGTGGGAGCCGCGATGGCGCCGGGTTCGCGCGCGAAAACCGTCTGGTAGACCTCGCGGTCGGCCGCTTCGTCGGGGCGTTTGATGTACGGCGGCAGGGGCACGTGGCCGAGCGCGTCGAGGTGCGGCTCCACCGGCTCCGAGAAACGGAAGGCGCGCCGGCCGTCGTCGCGCAACGCGGTGACCTCGGCCTCGAGCCCGTCCAGAAAGCGGACCCGGTCGCCGACACGGGTGCGCTTGCCGGGCTTGGCGAGCGCGTCCCACGCCGTCTCGTCGAGCTTCTCGACCAGCAGCAACTCGACGGGCGCTCCGCCGCGGCCCTCACCGTAGAGCCGTGCCGGCATGACTCGTGTGTCGTTGACGACCAGCAGATCGCCGCGGCGGAGGATCTCGGGCAGATCGCGCACCTGGCGGTGCCGCGATCCGGACGGCGCGTCGAGCCACATCAGCCGGCTCTCGCCGCGCGGCAACGGCCGCTGGGCGATCGACGATTCCGGCAGCTCGTAGTCGAAGTCTCGGGTCAGCATCACGGGCGGCGGGCGAGCCGGGGATCCAGCCGGTCCCGCAAGCCATCGCCGAGCAAATTGAAGGCCACCACGGCGAGGGCGATCGCCAGGCCGGGGAAGGCCGTAACCCACCACGCCGTGCCGAGGGCGTCGCGGCCGTCGGCGATCATGCTGCCCCAGCTCGGTGTCGGCGGCTGCACACCGAGCCCGAGAAACGACAGTGCGGCCTCGACCAGGATGAGATCGCCGATGCGCAGCGACGCATCGACCGCCACCGGCGTCATCGCGTTGGGAAGCAGGTGGCGGACCAGGATGCGCCACGGCCGCGCACCGGCGGCGCGCGCCGCGGTCACGAAGTCGGTCTCCTTGAGCGCCAGGATCTCGCCTCGCACCAGACGTGCGACCGACATCCAGGCGGTGCCGGCCAGGACGAGGACGAGCGTCCACGGCGATGACCGGAGGAGCGCGGCCGCGGTGAGCGCCACCAGCAGAGTGGGAAACGCGAGCATGGCGTCGACCACGCGCATGAGGAGCGAATCCAGCCACCCGCCGGCGGCGCCGGCGACCGCGCCGACGCCGATCCCCACGGTCAGCGCCAAGGCGAGGGCGAGCAGACCGATGGCGAGCGATACCCGCGCGCCGTAGAGCAGTCGCGAGAGGACGTCGCGTCCCAGCCGGTCGCTCCCCAGGAGAAAGAAACGTGAGTCCGAGACCCCGTCGGCGGTGAGGTTTTTCACCTGTTCGAGAGGCACGGTGCGCGTCTCGCCGCGCCGCTCGAGCTCGAGCTCGTGCTCGCCGCGCCGGACCCGGTCGGCGAGCAGCACGCGGCCATCGGTCGTCTTGGCAACCAGCAGGCGGGTCCCGGGCGGCCGGTGATTGGACGCCGCTGGATCGGGCTGATCGGCGGGTGGGTAGGGGGCGAGCCACGGGGCGGCTAGCGCCGCCACCGCCAGCAGCGCGGTGAGGGCCGCGCCCGAGCGCAGCAGGCCGTTCCAGGGTTTAGCCGGCACGGCGCACCCGCGGATCGGCCGCCGCCTGGAACAGATCGGCGAGCAGGGTTCCAGCCACCACCAGAACTCCGGCGAGCGCCGTCGTGGCGAGGACGACCGGATAGTCGCGGCTGAGGATGGCGTCGTAAGCCAGGCGGCCGACGCCCGGCCAGGCGAAGACGACCTCGACCACCAGCGATCCGGAGAGCAGCATCGGCAGCTGCAGCCCGAGGATCTGGATCAACGGCGGCAAGGTGTTGCGCAGCGCGTGGCTCCAGACGATGCGGCGTTCGCTCACCCCGGCGGCGCGCGCCGTCCGGATGTAGTCCTGCGAAAGTGCCTCGAGCATGCTGTTGCGGACGAAGCGCGCCAGGCCCCCGGCGTTCGACAGCGCCAGCACCAGGGCCGGCAGGGCGAGATGGCGGGCCAGGTCGACTCCCGACTGGAGGAAGCCCGCGCCGGCGCTGTCGACCGAGCGCATGTGGCTGGCCGGAAAAATCGGCCAGCGCACGCTGAAGAGCAGAATCGCCATCAATCCCAGCCAGAAGACCGGCAGCGAGTAGACGATCAGCGACACGGCCCGCAGCGCATGATCGAGCAGCCGGTCGCGCCGCCGCGCCGCGGCGACTCCGAGAGCGAGCCCGAGCGCGGCCTCGAGCGGGATCACCGCCGCAGCCAGCAGCGCCGTCGCCGGCAGCGCCGACGCGATCACGGCGACGACCGGGCGATGGTGAACGAAAGACATGCCCCAATCCCCGCGCACCGCTGCCGTCAGCCAGGAGACGTACTGCGCGCCGAGCGAGCGGTCGAGCCCGTACATCTCGCGCAACCGCTCGCGCTGCTCGGGCGGTATTCGCGGACTGGACAGGATCAGCGTCGGGTCGCCCGGCGCGAGGTGAAGGAGGATGAACGTCGCGGTGAGGACCAACAGCAGCAACGCGGCCGCGGCTGCACCTCGCCGCAGCAGAAACCGCGCGAACGGAGCGCTCACGCGACTGCCCCGCTCAGCGGGGGCCGCTCACCCACCACTCGCGGATGTGGAAGTAAGCCGAGAGGGCGCCGGGCCGCGGATCCTGTAGGCGTTTGCTGGCGGCGTCGAGCCGCTGGTTCTCCCACAGGAAAGTGTAGGGCTGGTCCTGGTGCAGGATTTCCTGAGCGCGCATCAGCCGCTCACCGGCCTGCTGCGGATCGGTCTGCTGGCGCACTTCGCCGAGCAGGCGGTCGACTTCGGGGTTCGAGTAGGAACCGTAGTTGGAGCCATCCTTGATCGAGTCGCTGTGGAACGCGTAGGTGATGTCGAGCGAGGTGTCGATCGAATAGGAGAGGATCGCGGCGTCGAACTCGTGGCGGCCGAGCTGCGCCACCAAGGTGTTGGTCTCCACCGTGCCGGTACGCGCCTCGACACCGACCCGGCGCAGCTGCTCCTGGATCATCAAGGCGGCGTCACGGCGGATCTCGTTGCCCGAATTGGTCAACAGCTCGAAGGAGAAGCGCTGGCCATCGCGTTCGAGGATGCCGTCGCCGTCGCTGTCCGTCCAGCCCTTGGCGGCGAAGACACGCTTCGCCTCCTCTGGCGCGAAGGGCCACGGCTTCAGGCCGGGAGAGTGCGCCCACAACGTCGAGAGGATCGGCGAGTCGGCGACCTTGCCGTAGCCGAACCACAGTGTGTCGACGATCGCCTGACGATCGATCGCCTGGGTGAGGGCGCGCCGGATCTCGGCGTCCGCGAACAGCGGGCGAGCGAGATTCCACTCCAGGAAAGCGTACTGGCGAGTCCAGTACGAAAGAAGCTGGGCGTTGGGGAAGGCGCGCACCTCGGCCGCCCGCGCCGGCGGAATCTGCTCGACGTAGTCGATCGTGCCGGCGCTCAGCTGGGCGATCTGGTTGGCGCGATCCGGGATGACCCGGAAAACCACCGAGTCGAGACGGGGCAGCCCGGCTTCGAAGTAGCGCGGGTTGCGCTTGAGCACCAGCTCCTGCTGCGGTGTCCAGGAATCGAGCACGAACGGCCCGTTGCCGACGAAGTGGTCCTTGAACCACTCCGGGTGAGCGCGCCAGTCCTTGAACGGCAACTTCTCCCAGGCGTGCTTGGGAAGGATGACCCCCTCGTTGAGGTCGGCCATCTGGGAGAAGTAGGCGTTCTTGAAGTGGAACCGCACGGTGTGCGGGTCGACCACCTCGACGTCGCGGATCGATTCTTTGGCGAAGGAGTAGTCCCAGGCGACCTCGGAGTTGGTCTGCGCCTGCCAGGTCCATCGCACGTCGTCGGCGGTGACCGGCACGCCGTCGCTCCACACGACGTCCTTGCGCAAGCGCGCGGTCAGCGTCAGGTGGTCGGCCGACCACTCGTGGCTCTCGGCCAGTCGCGGCCCGAAGGTCGGAGGATGCTCCGCGAAATCGGGCTGTTCCTCGAAGAGATGGAGGAACAACATGCGGTACAGGACGTCGCCGGTGATCACCGTCGATCCCCCGACCAGGTCGTTGAGGCCACCGATGTCGGCGTTGGTGCCGATCACCACCGTCCCGCCAGGCTGCGGCGCCGGGGCCACCGCGGGCGGCTGGGACGCTGCCGGCGGCGGCTCTTCCTGGCCGCAAGCGGTCAGGGAAGCACAGAGCGCGAGCCCTGCGAGTCGACGAACGATCGAGCGGCGCATGGTTGGGTTCTCGGAACGCCGCGAATCGTAACGGACCCCTGGGTGCCCGTCAAACTAGCGGGTTCGGCTGAAGCCGGAAGAAAGAAGGCCCCGCCGTGCGGCGGGGCCGGACAGTCGGAGCGGGGTCGACTGCGGGTGCTTTACTTGATGTCGATCTTGCGCGGCTTGGCCTCGTCGGCCTTGGGCAGGGTCACGGTGAGGACGCCGTCCTCGAACGACGCCTGAATCTGATCGTGCCGCAAGTTGCCGGGAACGGTGAACGAGCGGGCGAACGAACCATAGACGCGCTCGATGCGGTGATAGTTCTCCTGCTTGACGTCCTTCTCGAACTTGCGCTCGCCGCCGATGGTGAGAACGTTGTTTTCGAGCGTGATCTGGACGTCCTCCTTCTTCACCCCGGGCAGTTCGACCGACAGCTCGAGGGCGTCGCCGCTTTCCCGGATGTCGACCGGCGGCATCCAGCGCCGGGTCGAAACCGCGTCGTCGCTGACCGGTGCCAGAAAGTCACTGAAGGCGCGGTCGAAAAGGCGGTCGACGCGCTGGCGAAAAATGTCGGGGGTGGCGGTCCATCGGGTTAGTCCGGTTGTCATGAGTTGGATCCTCCTTGGGGGGTCGAGGTCTAGCGCTATGTTCAGCGCTTCCATGACATGAGAACGCTCAATTTTGGACGTATTATTCCGGCTGATGGTTAAATTTTAGTTCAAACAACTAAGATCACGTACCGAGACCCTCGTAAGTGACTCATGGCATGTGGTTTGATGGTATTCTCAACCCATGCCGCCGGCCCGTTCGGGCTCTCGCCGCCTTCTCATCGCTGCCGTGGTGTTCGGTGTTTTCGTCCTTTTCGACATCGCGCTCTTCGGCTGGCTCATCGAGCGTTCGCTGTCGCAGCGCGAGTTGGAGAAGGTGTTGCTCGAGACCCGCAGTGAAGCACAGGACCTGGCCCGACGCATCGCCGGCCGGGCGCAGCAGGAGGGCAACGACCTCTACACCGCGATCGCCCTCGAGCGGGAGACCCAGACCTACATCGATTCGGTGCTCCGCCAGCGCGACATCGTGCAGACGGTCGAGGTGCGCGACCGCGAGGGCAAGCTGATCTTTCGCAGCCGCAGCGAAGCCACGCTGCCCGAGCCGCTCGGCGCCGCGCTGCCCTCGAACGACTCGCCGCTGGCAGCCCCCGGGGTGCGCGAGCTCGAGCCGCAGATCGACAAGCGCAGCGTCGAGACGATGTCGAGCTACGACGTCACGGTGCCGATCGCCGATCTCGGGATGCTGCATATCGGCATCAGCCGCAGCGAGCTCGAACATCGCATCGGCGTGCTGCGCGACGACCTCAAGCGGCAGACTTCGCTGGTGGGTGCCGTGACCGTGGCACTCCTGCTGACCGCCTACCTGCTGATCTGGTGGCTGTGGCGCCGCGGCCAACGCCTCGAAGCGCAGGCCGCCGAAGCGGAGCGCATGGCCTACATCGGCAGCCTGGCCTCGGGACTGGCGCACGAGATCCGCAACCCGCTCAACTCGCTCAACCTCAACATGCAATTGCTCGAGGAAGAGGAGGAGGCCGGTCGGCCGCCGGGAAGCTCGCGAGGCCGGCTCCTGACCATCACGCGCGGTGAGATTCAGCGGCTCGAGCGGCTGGTGAGCGACTTCCTCTCCTATGCCCGCCCGCGGCCGCTCGATATCGAGCGCGTTCAAGCGGTAGCGCTGCTCGAGCACAGTCTCGAGGTGCTGGCGGGGGAGATCGAGAGCCGCGGCGCGCGAGTCGAGATAGAGGACCGCGCCGACGGTGCCGAGGTGCGCGTCGACCGCGCCCAGATGGGCCAGCTGCTGCTCAACCTGGCGCAGAACGCCCTTGCCGCGACCCAGGGCAGCGGCCGCGCGCCGCTGGTGCGGCTCAATTGCCACCGCCACGGCACGCGCGTGGTGCTGGAGGTGATCGACAACGGCGTCGGCATCCCGCCCAAGGAGCTGGAGAAGATCTTCGAGCTCTTCTACTCGACCCGCAAAGGCGGCAGCGGGCTCGGTCTGGCGATCGTCCAGCGCATCGCGCGCGCCCACGACGCCGAGCTGGCGGTGCAGAGCACGCCGGGCATGGGCACTTCGATCTCGGTGTCGTTGCCGGCGGCGACGCCCAACGCCGAAGGCCGGCCGCAGCGTGCCGCGGTCGAGCCCGCCACTCGTTAGGGAATCAGTTCTCTTCCGGCGCCGAGAGCGCGTCGAACTCGTCGGCGGTCACGAACTGCTCCGTGTCCTCGTTGCCGCAGGCCTCGCACACGGCTTCCTGGAGCTCGCCGTCCTTGTAATCGAACACGTAGCACGGCGTTTCACAGTTGAGGCAGATCAGATATTCCGGGGCCGGCATGCGGATCTCCTCTCGGCTGCGACCTAGTATCTCGCACTCGAAGCGCGGAAGTCGGCCAGCGCTTGCGAGAACTCCTTGGGGCGGTCCCAGTGCACGGCGTGGCCGCACTCGGGTATCAGATAGAAATGCGAGTGGGGCAGGGCATGCGCGATGCGCTCGCCCACCGGCGCCGCGAAGAGTCCGTCGCGGTCGCCCCAGATGACCGCGGTGGGCGCTTCGATGGCGTGCAGCTCCTCGTCGCCGAACCCGTGCTCTTCGCGAATCGCGGCGAGCGCGCTCGACACCGAGCGCGAGCTGTAGGCGCGCAAGAAAACTCGTCTGACCAGGCGCGCCATCCACGGCGGACGATGGAAGAGCGCGCCGTACAGCCGATCGACGTCCTCGACGGTTTCCACGGTAACTTTGCGCTGGATCTCCGACCAATCCTGGTCGCGATAGCCGCCGGCCACCACCAGCACGAGCCGTGACACCAGGTGGGGATAGGCGAGCGTCAGCCGCACGGCGATCCAGCCTCCCAGGCTGGTGCCCGCGAGCGTCACCGGCCGGCCGGGGAACTGTCGCTCGATCAGCGCGGCGATCGTGGCGACGCCCTCGTCGATCGACAAAGCGCCCTGCGGGTGCCGGGTCCCCCCGAGCTCCGCCAACTCCGGCACCAGCACGCGGCAGTCGCGGCGCAGGGCGGGGAGAACGGGAGCCCATGAAAGGGCGGTCGATCCCAAGCCGTGCAGGAGGACCCACGGCTCGCCGTCCTCGGGGCCGAGTTGATGGACCACCAGGCTGATCTCGCCGCGGCGAAACCGGGTGCGCCGCGCCCCGAGGGCGCGCATGGCGGTTGCCGTGCCGGCGGTAAGAGCGCGCAAGAGGATCATGCGGCGCGCAGCTTACCAATCGGTCGTGTATCATTCGCGCATTCAGTTGGACAGCGGCACGCGCCCTGTGCGCAAGGGAGATGAGATCCAATGAGGACGAAACTTTGGACGTTGACGCTTGTGAGCCTGGCGGTCTGCGCGGCGTGTAAACCCGCGGCGGCTCCGCCGCCTCCGCCGCCGGACCCGGCGGTGGTGAAAGCGGCCCAGGTCGAGCGCGGCAAGTACCTCGTCACGATGGGGGCCTGCCACGACTGCCACTCGCCCAAGGCCATGACCGACAAGGGACCGGTGCTCGATGAAAAGCGGCTGCTCTCCGGGCACCCGGCCGACGTTCCAACCGCCCCGGTGCCGGCTGGCGTCCTGTCCGAGACCGGATGGGTGGCGATGGGCAATGCGCACCTCACCGCGTGGGCGGGGCCCTGGGGCGTTTCCTACTCCCGCAACTTGACGCCTGACCAAGCCACAGGCCTCGGCAGTTGGACGGAGGAGATGTTCCTCAACACCATCCGGCGCGGCAAGCACCAGGGCGAGGGGCGCGATCTGCTGCCGCCGATGCCATGGCAGATGTACGCCCAGGGAACCGACGAGGATCTCAAGGCGATTTTCGCGTACCTCCAGTCGGTGCCGGCGATCGAGAACGCCGTGCCGGAGCCGATTCCCCCGGCCGGGCCCCCTCCGGGCGCCGCGCCGGCCGGCTCGTAGATCGGTGCGCGCCGGAGCTCTCACTGCCGCCGCCGTGCTGGCGCTCGTTTGCGCCGGCCCGGCGGCAGCCGACTATCGCGAAGTCGGCGCCACCGGCGGCGGGCGCATTCGCGGCGCCGTGCGCCTGGGCAGCGCAGCGCCCAAGCTGCCCGCGATGCCCACCGGCAAGGACGAGTCGGTATGCGGCAAAGAGCAGCCGACCCCGCGGCTCGTCGTCGGCCCCGGATCGGGCGTCGCCAACGCCGTCGTCTACCTCGAGTCGGTGGCGAGCGGGAAACCCTTCGCGCGGACCGAGGCGCTGATGGACCAGAAGGGCTGCCGCTACGAACCCCACGTGCTGGTCGTCCCGAAGGCGCCCGCTCTCGGCATCACCAACAGCGACTCGGTGCTGCACAATGTCCACGCGTGCACCTCCGATGCGGCCCGCAAGACCCTGTTCAATATCGCGCAGCCCCTGATGGGCCAGCGCACTCC
Source organism: Thermoanaerobaculia bacterium (assembly GCA_963821905.1). Lineage (GTDB taxonomy): Bacteria > Acidobacteriota > Thermoanaerobaculia > Multivoradales > JAGPDF01 > CAWGFP01. The sequence goes on from CAWGFP010000007.1 coordinate 22,613, forward strand.
GATCGTTCCCGAGAAGCTGGCGACGCCGGGGATCTATGCGCTCTCTTGCGAGGCCGGGCACCCCTGGATGAGCGGTTACCTGGTGGTGGCCGCCCATCCCTACTACGCGGTCACCGCGGCGGATGGCTCGTTCGCGATCGACGACGTTCCTCCTGGCAAGTACACGCTGCGCATGTGGCACGAGGGCGTGCATGTCCGAAGCTACGCCGCCAGCTTGCAGCGTTACGAGTTCGAGGAGGCGTACGAGGCGGTCCTTCCCGTGGAGGTCAAGCCGGCCGCGGAGAGCCGGGCGGACTTCAGCCTCAGCCTGCGGCCGGCTCCCGCCCGCTGAATCGCCGATCTCGTTGAGCCGGTTGGGGTTTCGGGAGAGCCGGCCGGGCCCCGGGGTTGACTGGCGGGCGTTTTCCGTGTAAGTTCCGCGTTCCCGCTCGGAGCGGGTTTTGCGAGGAGTGTCTTCATGTTTGCGATCATCGAGACGGGCGGCAAGCAGTACCGGGTCCAGCGCGGCGACACCATCGACGTGGAAGTGGCCCCGGTCAGCGGCAAGAAGGTCGAAAAGGTCAAGTTCGACCGCGTCCTCATGGTGCACGGTGAGGGCGGTCTGAAGGTTGGCGACCCGGTGCTCTCCGGCGCCGAGGTGAGCGGTGTCGTGGTGAGCAAGTTTCGCGCTCCCAAGGTCATCATCTTCAAGAAGAAGCGGCGCAAGGGGTACCGGCGGACCAACGGTCACCGGCAGAACCTCCTGAAGGTGCGCATCCAGGACATTTCCCTGTAACCGAGGTCGGCAATGGCGCATAAAAAAGGGCAGGGCTCTACTCGCAACGGCCGCGACTCGCAGTCGCAGCGGCTGGGCGTCAAGGCGTTCGGCGGCGAGCGCGTCAACGGCGGATCGATCATCGTTCGCCAGCGCGGCACCGTGTTCTTCCCCGGCACCAACGTGGGCCGCGGCAAGGACGACACCCTGTTCGCCACGGCGGCGGGCGTGGTGAAGTTCCAGAAGAAGGGCCGGCGCGGCACCTTCGTTCACGTCGTTCCCGCCGCCGAGTAACGGCGCGGAGCGTCGCAGGGCGCTCTCGAGTCCCCCGGTTGCGGCCGGGGGATTTTTGTTTTCCGGGGTAGCGATGATCTTTCTCGACCAGGCGCGGATTCACGTGCGCGGAGGCAACGGCGGCAACGGATGCATGGCCTTCCGGCGCGAGAAGTTCGTGGCGCGGGGAGGCCCGTCCGGCGGCGACGGCGGCCACGGCGGCGCGGTGGTGCTGGTCGGCGACAGTCAGATGAACACCCTCTACCATCTGCGTTTCGCTTCGCTCTACCAAGGCGAGCGCGGCGGGCACGGCCTCGGGGCGAATCGCACGGGTCCCTCTCGTGAGGACCTGGAAGTGCGGGTGCCGCTCGGCACGCAGATCTTCGACGAGCAGAGCGGCGACATCCTGGGCGAGGTGATCACCGCGGGCGAGCGGCTCGTGGTGGCTTCCGGCGGACGCGGCGGGCGTGGCAACGCGCGCTTCGCGACCGCCACCAACCAGGCGCCGCGCCGCGCCGACCCCGGCGAGGAGGGCGAGGAGCGCCACCTGCGCCTCGAGCTCAAGCTGCTCGCCGACGCCGGTGTGGTGGGTCTGCCAAACGCCGGCAAGTCGACCTTGATCAGCGTGGTCTCCGCCGCGAAGCCGAAGATCGCCGACTATCCATTCACCACCATCGTGCCGCAACTCGGCGTGGTGGCGATGGGCGACGAGCGCAACCCTTTCGTGATCGCCGACCTGCCGGGGCTCATCACCGGCGCCGCCCAGGGCGCCGGACTGGGTATCCAGTTCCTCAAGCACATCGAGCGTTGCCGCGTGCTGGTACATCTGGTCGATCTCTCGGCCGAGAGCGACGACGCATCGGCCGATCTCGAGGTCGTCGAGCGGGAGCTTGGCGCCTTCAGCCCCGAGCTGCTCACCCGCGAGCGCATTCTGGTGGGCTCGAAGCTCGACTCCGCCCGGCCGGAGCGCCAGGACAGCCTGCGGCGAGCGGCCGCCGAGCGGCGGCTGCAGTATTTCGAGATCAGCGCGGTGGTGGGCGAAGGAGTGCCGGCGCTGGTCGAGGCCGTTGCCCGGGTCATCGAGGGGCGCAGCGCGGCATGAGCGCTGCACGCAAGCTCGGCCTTTTCGGCGGCAGCTTCGATCCCATTCACGTCGGTCACGTGGCGCCAGTGCGCGAGGCGCGGCGCGAGCTTGGGCTGGATCGCGTCATTTTCCTCCCCACCGCGATTCCGCCGCACAAGAACGGCCGCGAGTTCGCGCCGGCCCTGCGGCGCTGGGCGATGGTGGAGCTGGCGCTGCTCGACGAGGATGGTCTCGAGGCCTCGGCGCTCGAGCTCACTCCGGAGAGCCCTGCGTACACCATCGAAACACTCGAGTACTTCCGGCGCACCGAGCCCGGTGCCGACCTGCACCTGATCATCGGCGGCGATTCCTTTGCGGACCTGCCGCACTGGCGGCGCTGGCAGGAGCTCATCGAGCTGGCGCGGCTGGTCGTTCTGCTGCGACCCGGCTGGCAACCCGACCGCCTGATGGCAGAGGCGCCGCCGGCGCTCGCCGCCGCAGCCGGCGCCGGGCGCGTGGTATTCCTGTCGAACCCGCCGGTCCCGATCTCGTCGACCGAGCTGCGGCGCATCTTCGCCGCCGGAGAGGCGCCGCCAACGGGTCTGGTCGCGGAGCCGGTGGTAAAGTACATCCGGAAGTACGGCCTGTATCGATGACCACGACGCCTCTCCCCAAGCCTTCCGACACCCCCAGCCGCGTGCGCGAGGCGGTCGCCGCCGCCCTCGACAAGAAGGCGATCGATCTGCGCGTGCTCTATCTCGGCGCGATCAGCGATTTCACCGACTACTTCGTGCTGGCCAGCGGCTCGAGCGAACGCCAGGTGCAGGCGATCGCAGAGGGTATCGAGGAGCGCCTGCGCGAGCAGGGTCTGCGGCCGCTTTCGGCCGAGGGCTATCCGCGCGGCCAGTGGGTGTTGCTCGACTACGGCGCTTTCCTGGTGCACGTCTTCACCGAAGAGCGGCGCGCCTTCTACGGTCTCGAGCGCTTGTGGTCGGACGCACCGGACTCGACGAAAGAGTTCGGAGGGTGAGACGACGCTCGACCGCGAACTCGTCGCCCGAGCCGCGTCGAGCGACGCACCGGTACTGATTCTCGGTGAGCCGGGCTCGGGCCGCTCCACCCTGGCCCGGGAGATCCACCGCCTGAGCTCCCGCGCCGCGTCGCCGCTGGTCGAGCTCGATCCCGCCACGGTCCCGGCGACGCTCTTCGAAAGCGAGCTGTTCGGCTATCGCGCCGGCGCCTTTACCGGCGCCTCCGCCGACATGGCCGGCCGCGTCGAGCGCGCCGAAGGCGGTACCCTCGTGCTCGATCACGTCGGCGAGCTGCCGCTCGCGTCGCAACCGAAGCTGTTGCGCCTGATCGCCGAGCGCGTCTATTCGCCATTGGGCGGCGAGGAACGGCGCGCCGACCTGCGCTTCGTTTCGCTGGCCGAGGAGGACCTCGAGGCGCGCACGCGGCGCGGCGCGTTTCGGCAGGACCTCTACTTCCGCCTCGCCGTTCTGGCGTTTCGTTTGCCGCCGCTGCGCGAGCGCCGGGACGAGCTGCCCTCGATCGTCTCGGAGCTGCTCGCCGATCTCGCTCAGCGCTTCGGCCGCTCGTCCTTGGCGGTGTCCGGTGAGGCCTGGAGCTGGTTCGGCGACTACAGCTGGCCGGGCAACGTCCGCGAGCTGCGCAACACTCTGGAGCGGGCGCTGATCCACAGCGACGACGACGAGTTGCGCCCGGAGCCTCCGGCGGCGGTCGATGGCGAGCGTCCGCGTCCGCTGCGCGAGCTCGAAGAGGAGGCGCTGCGCCGCGCGCTCGCCTACACCCGCGGCCGGCAAGGAGAGGCGGCGCGGCTGCTTGGCATCTCGCGCAAGGCGCTGTGGGAGAAGCGCAAGCGGTTCGGGATTCCATGAGCCCGCTCCGGCGGCTGTGCCCCCAGTCGTATCGGGGGCGGCATTTCGCACTCGCCCTCGGAATCCTCCTCACGGCCGCGGCCAACGCCGCTGCCGAGACACCTCGCTCCCTCGCGGCGCGGCTTGCCGATCTCGGCCCACGGCCGCTGCGTAGCGATGCCCATGCCCAGGCTGTCGAACTGCTGCTGAGCGAGCTCCGCGACGCCGGTCTCCAGCACGTCGAAGCGCGAGTCACCTCCATGTCGGCTGACCTCGCCGACGCGGACGCCTTCTCTCCCGAGGGTCTGGGCGAGGTGCCAACCGATTCGTCAGGCTCGGATGGCGCGGAAGCGAAACAATTGATTCTGCAGAACTTGACGGCTGTGCTTCCGGGGCGCGAGACGGGTGAGATCGTGCTGTCCGCCCACTACGACACGGTGCCCGCCAGTCCGGGTGCGGGTGACGATGCCTCCGGCGTCGGGACCATCCTTGCCGCCGTGCGCGAACTGGCTCGGACGCCCCTGCGCCACGACGTGCGGTTGATTCTCTTCGACGGCGAGGAGGCGGGGCTCCTCGGCAGCCGTGCCTGGGTGGAATCGCTCTCCCAGGACGAGCGCGACCGCGTTCTCGCGGTGGTCAACGTCGAGGGTGTCGGCTGGGAAGGCAGCGCTGGCGGCGCTGTGCACAGTTTTCCCATTCGGCGTTCGGGAGAGCGGCGCGTGGCCCCCGGATGGCTCGTTCATGCGGCTCTGCGCGGGGGCGAGGCGGTCGACTTCCCGTTGCACCTGGTCGACCCCGTGATCTCTCTGCCCGCGCAACTGCTCCTGCGCTCGAGCCAGGTTCGCCTGGGGGCCGACAGCGACAGTTTCCTCGCTGCCGGCATTCCTGCGTTGTTCGTCTCGGACGGCTCGTTCGTCGCCTTCGACCCCGCTTATCACCGGCCGAGCGATGTCTCGTCGCGGTTGGACGACGCGCGGCTCGCGCAGTGGGCGGGCGTCGTCGCCGCGATCGTCCGGCGCCTGGACGGCCTCGAAGGGCGTCCTCTCGACGAGGATCAATACCTGGTCGCCGCGGGCAGGGTGTGGTTGCGCCGCGACCTCTTGTGGCTTTGTTTCGCGGTGTGGGCCGTGTTGGCCATCCAAAGCTGGCGGCGGAGCCGTCTCGGCAAGCGTCGCCCTACTGCCTCGGAGTTCGCCTTCCGCTCGCTCTTGCTGCTGGCCGCCTTCGTCTCGCCGGTCTTCGCGGCCGGGATTCTCTTGCCCGCCGCGGTGATCGCCATCCGGCCCCCGCGCAGTGCGCTCGGCCGCCGGATCGGGGTCGCCGTCGGACTCCTGCCGGCGCTCGGCCTGCTGGCGCTTTTCGCGGTCGCGGTGCGTCGCGGGTTCGTTTCCGGCTGGGCCCTCAGCCTGCCCGCCACGCTGGTCCTGGCTGCGGTGCTGGCGTCGTTCTCGCTCTCCCTGCTGCGCCGTCCCGCCTCCGACCTTTCCGCCTGAGTCTGGCTAACCGCCGGCCGCCGTCCTCGTCTAATGAAGCGGATGGAGGCGGTGACGGGGGTCGTTGAAAGAGCCCGGAGCGGCGACCTCGAAGCATTCCGGGAGCTGGTGGAGGAGCACAGCGAGCCCCTCTTCCGCTTGGCCTATCGCATGACGGGACACGAAGACATGGCCGACGACGTGGTGCAGGAGACTTTTCTGAGAGCGCACAAGAATCTGTCGCGTTTCGACGGACGCGCCCAGATGCGGACCTGGCTGATGAGGATCGCCTCCAACTGCGCGATCGACCTTCTGCGCCGGCGGCGGCGAGACGCGCTGGAGCCCCTGGGCGAGGAATCGGCGGCGGGTCCATCGTTGACCTCGCCCGACCCGAGTCCCGAGCGTTTGGCGCGTAGCCGCGAAGTGGGCGAAACGCTGGAGCGCACGATGAGCACTCTCAGCCCGCTCGAACGAACCGCCTTCACTCTGCGCCACTACGAGGGCGAGCCGTTGTCCGAGATCGGACGCACGCTCGGCATCGGCGAGGGCGCGGTCAAGCAGGCCATCTTCCGCGCCGTGCACAAGCTGCGTGCGGCGCTGCAGCCTCTGGTGGGTTGAGCTAATGAACGAGAACGCGACTTCTCAGCTTCCGACCGACGAGGATCTGATCCTCTACTTCTACGGTGAGTCGCCCAACCGGGCGGACATCGCCGCCGAGCTTGCTGCATCCGCAGCCACCCGTGAACGCTATGCCGCGCTCGAGCGCGTGCTGCGCGCCGCCGACGACCTGGCGGTGCCCGAGCCGTTGAGCGGCTACTCGGGACGCGTGTGGCGACGGCTCGAGCCCCAACTGCCAGCCAGGCGGAGTCGGATCTCTTGGTTCTCGCCGCCGCGGCTGGCTTGGGCCGCGGCGCTCCTGGCGGTGGTGGGAGCGGCCTACATCGCCGGTCGCTCTGTCCAGACGCCCGTTGCGCCGGACGGACCCAGCGCCTTCTCCGCCGAGTCTCGCGAGCGCATTCTCGAGGCCGCGGTGGCCCACCATCTCGAAGTGGCCGAGCGACTGCTCGTCCAGCTCGACAACGGCGGGCCCACGCTGTCGGCGGATCTGGCGAGCGAGCGCCAGCGCGCCGAGGAGCTAGTGGAGGCGAACCGTCTCTATCGCCGCGCCGCGCGCGAAAGCCGGTTGACCGCGGTCGGCTCGCTGCTCGAGGAGCTCGAGCCGTTCCTGCTCGAAGTGGCCAACGCGCCGGCGTCGACGGAGGCCGGGGAGCCGCTCCGCGCTCGCCTGGCGGAAACCGACTTGCTGTTCAAGGTGCGCATTCTGTCCGACCGCTTGCAACGTGAAACGACACCGCCGCCGCCCCCGCGGGCAGGCGACGTCCTTTGAGGAGACCCAACGTGAAGCAACTCATACCCTGGATTCTCGCCGCCGTCGTCGCCGCGCCGTCGCACGGCATGATGACGATGGACTTCGCAGCCTCGGAGCTCGCCGCCGACAGCGATCCCGATTACGCCGCCGGCCAGAGCGCGCTCGACGCCGGCCGCTGGGCCGACGCCGCCCAGCGCTTCGCCGCTGCCGCGGCGCGCGGCGGGCCGGAGGCCGATGCCGCGACTTACTGGCAGGCCTACGCCGAGAAGCGTCAGGGGCGGAAGGCCGAGGCCCTCGAACTGCTCGGCAAGCTGCACGCCGACTACCCCAAGAGCGCCTGGCTGGACGACGCGAAGGCGCTGGAAGTCGAGCTGCGCGGCTCGAAGGAAGGTAAAGGCCGAGGGCGCGACCGGGAGGATGCGGAGCTCTCCGAAGACGACGAGCTCAAGCTGTACGCGCTCAACAGCCTGCTGGCCAACGACTCGCCACGGGCCGTCGAGCTCCTGCGCCAGTTCCTGGCCGCCGACCATCCGCGCAAGCTGCACGAACAGGCGCTCTTCGTTCTGAGCCAGAGCGACGAGCCCGCAGCGCGCCAAGTCGTGGTGGAGATCGCGCGCGGCGACCAGCGTCCCGAGCTGCGCGAGAAGGCAGTCGAGCTGCTGGGCATCTCCGGCGAGCCGGAAGACGTCGTCATGCTGGCCGAGATCTACACCTCGACGACCGACCGGAGGATCAAGGAGAAGGTGCTCGACAGTTTCCTCATCGCCGGCGAGCAGGACCGCGTGCTGCAGCTGGCGCGCGGCGAGAAGGACCCCCATCTGCGGCGCCGCGCCATCGAGTTGCTCGGCGCCATGGGCGCTACCGCGGAGCTGCGCGAGCTGTACCGCGTGGAAACCGACGTCGAGGTCAAGCGCAAGATCCTCGAGGGCCTGTTCATCGCCGGCGACGTCGAGACGCTCGCCCGCGTCGCCCGCACCGACCCAGACCGCGAGCTCCGGCGCAAAGCGATCGAGGGTCTCGGCGTGAGCGACTCGGAACGCACCGCCAAGGAACTGAAGGACATCTATCGCAGCGAGTCCGACCCGCGGTTGCGCGAGGCCGTGCTCGACGCCTTCTTCATCCAGGGCAACGCCCCGGCGTTGATCGAAGTCGCTCGTGGCGAGAAGGACCCGGACCTGCGTCGGGCGGCGCTGCAGAAGCTCTCGATGATGGATTCACCGGAAGCCACCGAGTTTCTCTTCAAGCAGTTGCAGTGATGGAGGTTGCGAAAATGAGCTGCTCGAGATCTTCCAGCAGGTTCGTCCTCGTCTTCGCGATGACGACCTTTCTCCAGGTGACTGTCGCCGCCGCGCAGGCTCCGCCGTCCCTCCATGCGAAGCGCGTGCAGACCCGAGCGGCAGGCGGCGACCTGGCGGCGGCCCTGGAGGCGGTGGGTTCGGAAACGACCTGGGTCGCGTGGTCGGTGCCGATGGTCGCCGGTCAAGGCGATGCGTGCTGTTACTCCGGCTGGTTTCGTGACCAAGACTCGAAGAGTCAGCCCGGCTCGAGAGGTTGCCGGCTCGACGGCAAGCGCAACAACGGATTGACGATCCGGGGCGACCAGGGGCCCTACACGAGGGACGTGGGGGCCGACGCCCTTACGGTGTACAGCCGCTACGAAGCGGGGAGGGTTTCCATGGTCCGCGCCTATTCCGCCAGTTGCCCGGTCGAGGCGGGGGAGGAGGGCGTGATCTGGCTCGATGGTGTCGACCCTGCCCAGAGCGTCGCGCTCTTGCAGGATCGCGCCCGCGCCAAGCCGCACAAGTCCGGACCTGGTGATGACGTGCTCATCGCTCTGGCGCTTCACGCCGATCCCGCCGCCGACGCTGCGTTGATCGACATGGCGAGTCGGTCCCAGCCGATGGAGGTGCGCGAGGACGCGATCTTCTGGCTCGGCCAGGCGCGAGGTGAGCGCGGTTATCGCGAGCTGACGCGCATCGTGACCACCGAAGACGACCCCAAGGTACTGGAGAAGGTGGCGTTCTCGCTCTCGCAGAGCCCGGTGCCCGCGGCCGGGCCGACGCTCGAAGGCATGGCTCGCCGGCATTCCGATTCCCGCGTGCGGGAGGAGGCGGTCTTCTGGCTAGGCCAGCGTGGAGGGCCCGATATCGTCAACAAGCTTTTGGCCGTGATCGAGGAAGACGAGGATCTCGAGGTGCGCAAGAAGGCCATCTTCGCGTTGTCCCAGCTCGACGACCACGATGCCGACGGCGTCACTGCTCTCGTCGGCCTGGTGCGCCACGCGGACCAGCCTGCCATCCGCAAGGAGGCCCTCTTCTGGCTCGGCCAATCCGACGACCCGCGCGCCCTCGCCTCCCTCGAAGCCCTCCTGCTCAAACCCTGAAGATTCAAATTTGGGGTCAGGTCTTGAAATGACAGTTATTTCAAGACCTGACTCCGGCTGGTGCTAGCGTAGGCGGCACAAAACCAGGGAGGAGAGATCATGCCTTCGGAAAGCGGGCGCCGTGGCGTGCGATGGTCGGTCGCGCTGATGGTGGCGGGATCAGGGGTCGTCGTCGGTTGTTCGACGATGGGGGAGGACGGCAAGGACAAGAAGGTTTGGAGCGGTGTCTCGTTCGTTCAGAGCACGCGGGTCGAGCCGAGCCCGTCGCCAGCTGCGGCGCCGGGTTTTGACGCCGAGCGCGTCTGGAGCGGATTCGACGACTGGGAGCCGGCGCTGGCGGTGGATCCGAACTCCTCTTGGGTCTACCAGATGACCACCCGCTACAGCGGCCCCAAGGCCTGCAATGGCTGCCCCTTCCCGGTCATCGTCTTTCGCAGCTCGAGCGACGGTGGGGCCACCTGGGGTGCGGACCGCTTCATCCCGATCAGCAAGAACCCGCAGAACGATCCGATGATCGAGGTCGCGACCGACGGCACCATCTACGCCGGCTGGCTCGATGACTACACACCCGGTGTCAAGTTCATGAAATCGAGCGATCACGGGCAGACCTGGTCGACGCCCTTCCAGTTCACCGAGCCGAAAGAAGACCCCGCAATGGTCGGACCGGCCGGTACTGGCGATCTCTGCGGACGGCCGGGATGTCTACATGGCCTTCAATGCCTCGCGACAGCTTCGTCGCCGCCTCGCACGACTTCGGCGCTACCTGGGGACCCAACGTCAAGACCAACAACGACACCCGCTACTGGTTCCAAACGGGTGGGGCCGTCGCTCCCAACGGGGACGTCTACTTCATCACCACCGATTTCACGCAGGACTACACCGGCGACGCTTTCGTGAGCATCCTGCGCTCGACCGACGGCGGTGCGAACTGGACGACGACCCGGATCGACACCTCGCGCGAGATGCCCGATTGCCCGTGGGCGGCCGGATGTTACTTCGGCTTCCTTGGCTCCTCGGCCGCGCTCGCCATCGACATCAACGGCAATATCATGGCCGCCTACAGCGCCAGCGATACGCCGGGCGGACCGCAGCGGATCTACGTTCGAACCTCGAGCAACGGAACGACGTGGAGCGCCCGGCAATTGCTCTCGACCGTCAACTGCCAACAGCAACTTTCCCGCGCTCGCCGCCGGCACGACGGTCGGCGATTTCCGTCTCCTTTTCCAGGACGATCGCAACGGCGCCACCACGGCCTGGAATACCTGGCTGCGCACCACGCAGAACGGCGGCGCGACCTGGACGCGCGCCGATCCGGTTGTCGGATCTCGGTACCGGCGCGCCGTACAAGAGCGCCAACGGCTACCGGTTCCCCTACGGCGATTACTTCGAGGTCGCGGTCGATAACAACGGCCTCGGGCACTACATCTGGGGCGAAGGCATCAGTTTCACAGGCCCCGGCGGCACTTGGTACACCCGCGGCGACTAGTCCCCACAATTGGGGTCAGGTCTTGAAATAACTGTCATTTCAAGACCTGACCCCGAATTTGAATCGGGAATCTGGATCAGGGGGCGAGGTCCGCCATCAGGGCGACGGCGCGCTCGCATTCCTCTTCGGTGTTGTAGAAGTGGGGCCGAAGCGGACGCCGCCGCCGGGCCGGTAGTCGCAGATCACTTCCCGGCTCGATCAACTCGTGGCGGAGGCGCTCGGCTTCCGGGTGCCAGATCGAGACCGTGCCGCCACGGCGCTCGGCGTCGCGGGGCGTGCGGACCTCGAAGCCGGCCGCCTCGGCCGCATCGATCAGGCGTCTGCGTCAGGCCGAGCGAGCGCTCGCGGATCTGCTCGACGCCCGACCTCGGCGACGATCTCGGTAGCCCGGCCGGCAGGAGTGGAGGGCCGGGATGTTCGGCGTGCCGGTGAGGAAGCGCCAGGCGCCGTCGGCGGGTAGCGGATCGGCCCGGGCCGGAACGCGAACGGCTCGCTCGTCGGCCTGCCAGCCGGTGAGCGCCGGCTGGAGCGCGGCGCGAGCTCGGGGTTCACCCACAGGTAGCCGGCGCCCGGGACCGCCACACAGCCATTTCACCGAGCCGCCGGTCGCCGCGTCGACGCCCCATTCTTCGAGCCGCATCGGCAGCGTCCCGGCCGACTGGTAGACGTCGAGGAGCAGGATCGCGCCGACTTCGCGGCAGCGCCGCGCGATCGCCTGGGCGTCCTGGATGAAGGCGCTGCGGAACAGGACGTGCGAGACCGGCACGAGGCGGGTGCGCTCGTCGATCGCTTCGAGCAGCCGCTCGGTCGGCACGCCGATGCCGTCGTCCGAAGGCACTTCGACGATCTCGGCGCCGCGGCGCCGCTCGCCCTCGGCGACGTACATCACGCTCGGGAAGTTGAGCTCGGTGTAGACGATGCGGTTGCGCTCCGGCGGGATAGTCGAAGCAGGAGAAGAACAGGTGCGCCGCCACGGAGACGTTCTGGTGCATCGAGACATGCGCCGGGCGTCGACGCCGAGCGATCGGCGCGAGCAGGTCGCCGGTGGTCGACCGACATCTCCCACCAGCCCTCGTGCCAGGCGCGCACGCCGCGCTCGTCCCAGGCCTGCGCGAACAGGGCGACCTCATCGTGCACCCGCCGCGGCATGGCGCCGAGCGAGTTGTTGATCAGGTAGGTCGTGCGCGCGAGGATGGGAAACTCCTCGCGCCAGCGCAGCAGGTCGGCGTGCGGCGCCGAGGTCATCGTCGCGCTCAGCGACCGGTCCACTGCGCCGGTCGCTTCTCGAGGAACGCCGCGACGCCCTCCTCCTTGTCCTGGGTCGAGAAGCAGAGGCAGAAGAGGTCGCGCTCGTAGAGGATCCCGTCCTCGATCGGCAGCCGCTGGCTGGCGCGCACCGCCTCCTTGGCGACCTTGAGCGTGAGCGGGCTCTTGGACGGCGATCTTCTGCGCCAGCTCGAGGGTCTTGGCGCGCAGCTCCTCGGCCGGGAAGACCAGGTCGACGAGGCCGATCGTCCTTGGCTTCAGCGGCGCCGGGATCATGTCGCCGGAGAGGATCATGCGCATCGGCGTGGCCGAGGCCGACGAGGCGCGGCAGGCGCTGCGTGCCGCCGCCGCCCGGGAATCAGGCCGAGGTTGATCTCCGGCTGGCCGAAGCGCGCCTTCTCCGAGGCGACGCGCATGTCGCACGACATGGCGAGCTCGCAGCCGCCGCCCAGGCAGAAGCCGTTGATCATGGCGATGACCGGCTTGGGGAAGGTCGCCATGACGTCGAAGATGCGCGGGCTGCGCATCGCATGGCGCTGGTCGAACGGGCGTGCGGCCGGCGAACTCGCCGATGTCGGCGCCGGCGATGAACGACTTCTCGCCCGCGCCGGTGATCACCACCACGCCGACGCGCGTCGTCCTTCTCGATCTGCGGCGAGAGCGGCGAGCAGGTCGTCGCGCACCTGGTCGTTCAGGGCATTGAGCTTGTCGGGGCGGTTGACCGTGAGGATCGCGACGCGGCCTTCGGTCTCTTTCAGAATCGTCGACATCGTTCCTCCGTCGGATTGGAATGGATGTGCGTGTCTATCGCTAGTCGTGGGCCCAGTTCGGCTTCCTACGCTCCAGAAAGGCCGCGATGCCCTCGTGCATGTCCTTGGTTGCGGTCAGATCCTGCAGGTAGAGACGCTCGGCTTCGATCAGCGCCGCGTTCCACGGCTGTCTCCGGCCAGCGGCGATCGCCCGTTTGGTGAGCGAGGTGACGGCGGCACTGTGCCGGGTCAGGTCGCTGATCACGGCGCGCGCCTTTTCGTCGAGCTGGCTGGCAGGTGCGGTCCAATTGACCAGGCCCCACTCTCGGGCCTCCTCGGCGCTGAGCGTGCGGCCGGCGAGCAGTAACTCGGCGGTGCGTTGCGGGCCGACGAGAGCGGGGTAGAGCGCGGCGGCGAAGGGCGGATAGCAGCCGAGTTGGATCTCCGGCTGACCGAAGCGTGCGCCCTCGTCGGCGAGCACGAGATCGCAGGCCATCGCCAGCTCCATGCCGCCGCCGAGGCAATGGCCCTCGACGATGGCCAGCACGATGGCGTCCAGCGCCAGCAGCCGGCGCAACACGCCGTGAAAGCCGACCAGCATCGGCTCGATTTTTTCGGCGACGTGGTCCTGCACCGAGACGCCGGCCGAAAACGCCTTGCCGCCGCGGCCGCGCAGGGTCACGACTTGGGTGCCGGGCGACAGCTCGGCGAGCGCCCGGTCGAGGGCCGCAATGGTCTCCAGATCGAGGATGTTGAGCGGCGGGCGGTCGAGCGTCAGGTGAGTTGCGCGCCCGACGCTCAGCGAATCGACCGGTGCCGGATCAGGCATCGGGCGAGCCTCCGTGAGGGTCTGCCAGGGGAGTTTCCCGGCAAGCCCTCACAAATTCCTCCCACATCTCGCGGTGCGCGGCGTGGGCCACCAGATTCTCGGGATGCCACTGGACGGCGGCGAGCCACCAGCCTTCGTCGCGCGGCAAGGCGAACGCCTCGAGCACGCCGTCGGGCGCGCTGGCCAGCGGCGCGAGCTTCGGCGCCAGTCGGCGAACCGCCTGGTGGTGCCGGCTGTTGACCTCGACCTCGCCGTGACGCATCAGCAACTCGGCGAACGGCAGGCCGGCGTCACGCGGCAGGCCGGCCGGCGCCGATACCGTGTGGGCGAGGAAATCGCGCGGCTCGCGCTCGTCGTGATCGACCGACGAAGCGCGCTGGCTGGGCAGGTCCTGGTAGAGCGTGCCGCCCATGAAGACGTTGACGACCTGGCAGCCGCGGCACACGCCGAAGGTGGGAGTGCGCGCCGCCCGCGCGGCCGTCAGCAGATCGAACTCGAAGGCATCGCGGCGCGCGTTGACGTCGACGCCGGCGTCGGGGAGCGGCTCCTCGCCGTAGCGCCGAGGGTCCACGTCCTCGCCGCCACTGAGCACCAGCCCGGCGGCGCTCGCCACCAGCGACGCGGCGTCGGGGTCGCCGGGGAAGACGGTGCGAATCCGGTGTTCCGGCACGCCGACGTCGCGCAGCGCCGCAACGTAGGTGCGCGATCTCTCCTCGTTCAGACAGGAAACGACGATCGGCGCGGCGAGCTCGAGAGTGTCGGCGGCCACGGTCAGACTCGCTCGACGGCGGCCGCGAGCCCCATGCCGCCCGAGACGCAGAGCGTGGCGATTCCGCGCCGCCCGCCGCGTGGCGGCGAGGCCGTGGAGCAGGGTCACCAGGATGCGCGCGCCGGTGGCGCCGATCGGGATGGCCGAGGGCGATCGCGCCGCCGTCCGGATTGACCCGTCGAGGGATCGAATTCGAGGTCCTGCAGGCAGGCCAGCACCTGGCTGGCGAAGGCCTCGTTGAGCTCCACGTGGGCCACCGATGCTCGGCTTCCAGTCCGAGACGGGCCAGGAGCTTGCGGCACGGCCGGCACCGGGCCGATGCCCATGATCCGCGGATCGACGCCCGACCACTTCCCAGTCCACGAGGCAGGCGCCGACCGGCTCGAGGTCGAGGTCCTTGGCGGCGTCGGCTCGGTGGCCACGAGCAAGCGCCGCGGCGCCGTCGGTGATGCCCGACGCGTTGCCGGCGGTCACCGTGCCGCCGCTCGCGAAAGACCGGCGCGCAGCTTGGCGAGCGACTCGAGGGTCACGCCGTCGCGCGGATGCTCGTCGCGATCGACCACGACCTCGCCCTTGCTGCCGGCGACCTGCACCGGCGCGATCTCGCGCTCGAAGCGGCCGCTCTTGCGCGGCCGCCTCGCAGCGGTGCTGGCTCTGCAGCGCCCAGGCGTCCGCCTGCGGCTCGGCTCAGCCGCCTTCTCGACCGCCAGCTCCTCGGCGGTCTCGCCCATCACCAGGCCGGAGAGCGGGTCGTTGAAGCCGTCGCGGTACATGCCGTCGACGATCTCGGCGTGGCCCAGGCGGTAGCCCCAGCGGGCGCGGGGCAGGAGGTAGCGGCGTGTTGGACATGCTCTCGGTGCCGCCGGCGAGCACCACCTGCGGCCTCGCCGAGTTGGATCGGCGCGCGCCGCCGAGAGCACGGCCTGCAGCCCCGAGCCGCACGCCTGGTTGACCGTGTACGCCGGGCGCTCGACTGCGGCACGCCGGCGCGGAAGGCGATCTGGCGCGCGCGTGTTGGGCCCGCCGCCGGCCTGGCGGCGCGTGGCCGAAGATCGCCTGATCGACACGCGCGCCGGGTCGATGCCGGCGCGCTCGAGGCAGGCCTTCGCCGCGGCGGTGCCGAGGTCGGCCGCCGACAGCGCGGCGCAGGCGCCGCCGAACTTGCCGATCGGCGTGCGCACCGGCGCGGCGAGGACGAGCGGTCGTTCTGTTCTAATTGCCGACATAGACGGTCTTCGTCTCCGTGTAGTGGTCGAGCGCCTCGCGGCCGAGCTCGCGGCCGAAGCCGCACTGTTTGTAGCCGCCGAAGGCGCGCCCGCGTCGTACCAGTTGTACTGGTTGATCCAGACCGTGCCCGCCTGGAGTCGGCGCGCCACGGCGTGGGCCTTGCCGACGTCGCGCGTCCAGACGCCGGCCGCGAGGCCGTAGATCGAGGCGTTGGCCAGCTCGACCGCCTCGTCGGCGTCGTCGAACGGGATCACGGCGAGCACCGGGCCGAAGATCTCCTCCTGGGCCACGCGCATCCAGTCGTTCGCACGCCGTCGAGGATCGTGGGCTGCATGAACCAGCCGCTTGCCCGCCGACGTCGCGGCGCCTCGCCGCCGCAGACCAGCTCTCGCGCCCTCGCGCCTCCCGTCCTCGACGTAGCGATAGGACCGACTCGCGCTTGCTGCCGGGAGACAGCGCGCCGAGGCGGGTCTCGGGGTCGAGCGGATCGCCGGGCTGCAGGCGCTTCGTGCGGGCGACGAGCTTGCTCGAGCAGCTCGTCATGGACGCCGCGCTCGACGAGCAGCCGCGAGCCGGCGGCGCAGACCTCGCCCTTGCCGTAGAAGATGCCGTTGTAGGCGCCCTTGGCCGCGGCGTCGAGATCGGCGTCGGCGAAGACGATGTTCGGCGACTTGCCGCCCAGCTCGAGCGTCACTCGCTTGATGGTGTCGCGCGGCCTCGCGCATGATGCCGCGGCCGACCTCGGTCGAGCCGGTGAACGAGATCTTGTCGACCTCCGGATGGGCGACCAGGGCGGCGCCGATCTCGCAGCCGCTGCCCGGCGAGCACGTTGAACGACGCCGGGCGGGAAGCCGGCCTCGCTGCGCCAGCTCGGCGAGGCGCAGCGCGGTCAGCGGCGTGTAGGTCGGCGGGCTTGAGGACCACCGTGTTGCCGCAGGCGAGCGCCGGCGCGATCTTCCAGGCCGCCTGGATCAGCGGGAAGTTCCACGGCACGATGGCGCGCCACCACGCCGACCGGCTCGCGCAGGGTGTAGGCGAGGACGAAGGGGCCGTCGACCGGCAGCGTCTCGCCCGCTCGATCTTGTCGGCCCAGCCGGCGAAGTAGCGCAAGCGCCGCGATGCGGTCGGGCACGTCGACGTAGCGCGACTCGAAGATCGGCTTGCCGTTGTCGAGCGTCTCGAGGCGCGCCAGCTCGTCGGCATGCGCTCTCGACGAGCGTCGGCGAGCTTCCAGAGCAGCCGGCCGCGCTGGCGCGCGGAAACCTCCCCCAGGCTCCGGTGAGGGCGGCCCGCGGGCGGCCTCGACGGCGCGGTCGACGTCGGCGGCGCTCGGCCGCGGCGACCTCGTAGAGGGGCTCCTCCGTCGCCGGATTCTCGGTGACGAAGATGCGCCCGCATGCCGCGCTCGCCCATTCGCCCTCGATGTCAGAGGCGGCCGGGAGGGACTGGCGTCTGGGCGGCCGCCATGCGTCGGACGCCACTCAGTTGGCCTTGAACTGCGGCGTTGCGCTTCTCGACGTAGGCGTCGAGCCCCTCCTTGGCGTCCTCGCTCTGGAAGAGCTGCTGCTGCAGCTCGCGCTCGATGGCGAGGCCGCTCTCGAACGGCACCTCGGCGCCGGACTGCACCGAGCGCTTGATCCGGCCCACCGCCTTGGCGGCCTTGTTCGGCGGGCAGAACTGGCGGGCGTATTCGTGGACCTGGTCCATGAAGTCGCCTCGGCCTCGAAGATGTATGTTGACGATGCCGAGCTCCTGGGCCTCCTCGAAGTCGAACGAGCCGGCCGGTGACCATCAGCTCGATCGCCCGCGATCTTGCCGACGATGCGCGGCCAGCCGCTGGGTGCCGCCGGTGCCGGGGAGCACGCCGAGCGTGACCTCGGGCAGGCCGATCTTGCCGGAGCCCTTGCCTTGGCGATGCGGAGGTCGGCCGCCATGGCGATCTCGAGGCCGCCGCCGACGGTGTTGCCGTTCGAGCGCCGCGATGACCAGCTTGGGCGTCTGCTCCAGGCGGTTCAGCGTCTCGTTGGCGTGCAGGCAGAAGTAGTACTTGAAGGTAGGGGTCCGACCGCCTTGAGCATGTTGATGTTGGCGCCGGCGCAGAAGAACTTCTCGCCCTTGCCGGGGAGCACGATGACGTGCACGTCCTTGTCGAAGCGCGCCTTGAGGATGCGCCTCGTCGAGCTGGCGCATCATCTCGTGGGTGTAGGTGTTGGCCGGCGGATCGTCGAGCGTCAGATAGGCGACGCCCTCGCTGCACCTCGTAGTGGACCAGCGTGCGCTCGGCGGTCGTGGTGGCAGTCTCAGCCATGGGATGCATCCTCCTTGACGATGGGGTCGTGAGAACGGCGCCGCCACGGGCGCCGTGCGATGTCGTTTCCGCGCTCTATTCTTTCATGCGACCCGCGGGGCGTCCACCGGCTGTGCTACCCTCCGGAGCACCCCACAGGGCTTTACCGGAGGCAGTCGATGCGCAGCAGCAGGGGACTCTGGCTTTCACTCCTGGCGGTGGGAGCGGCCGCCGCCGCGGCGGGTGAGATCGGCCGCGAAGTCTCGATGCTCCGCCATCTCCTGGACGGCGAGGAGCACACTATCGGCACCCTGGCTCTGATCGAGCACGGCCGCCAGCTCTTCGTCGCCAACTGGACCGCGCAGGAGGGCGCCGGGCGGCCGCTGGCCAAGGGGACCGGCGCCAAGATCTCGGACCTCGAGGCGCCGCTCGTCTTCCCGCGCAACTTCAACCGCGTGTCGGCGCCCGATGCCAACTCCTGCTTCGGCTGTCACAACGCGCCCGACGGCATCTCGGGCGGCGGCGGCGACTTCGTCGCCAACGTTTTCGTGCTCGCCCAACGCTTCGACTTCGTCAACTTCGACGGCAACCAGCCGTTCCCGACCGTCGCCTCCCACGACGAACGCGGACAGCCCGCCGACCTCGACGCGATCGCCAACAGCCGGGCCTCGCTCGGAATGTTCGGCTCGGGCTACATCGAGATGCTGGCGCGGCAGATGACCGCCGAGCTCCAGGCGCAGCGCAATGGCATCGGGCCGGGCGGCGAGCGCGCGCTGGTCGCCAAGGGCGTCTCGTTCGGCGTCTTGCGCCGCCTGCCAACCGGCGCCTGGGACACGTCCGGCGTTCAGGGCTTGCCGACGCCGAGCCTGCTCTCGACCGGGCCGGATCATCCGCCGAGCCTGGTCATCCGCCCGTTCCACCAGGCCGGGGCGGTGATCTCGCTGCGCCAGTTTTCCAACAACGCCTTCAACCATCATCACGGCATCCAGCCGGTCGAGCGCTTCGGTCACGTCGATCACGACGGCGACGGCTACCTCGACGAGATGACGGTGGCCGACGTGACCGCGGTCTCGATCTATCAGGCGACGCTGCAGGTGCCCGGTCGCGTCATCCCGCGCGACCCGGAGCTCGAGCAGGCGGTGCTCGCCGGCGAGCGCACCTTCGCCCGCATCGGTTGCAACGGCTGCCATGTCGAGAGACTGCCGCTCACCGACTGGGGTTGGATCTACACCGAGCCCAACCCATACAACCCCAACGGCAACCTGCAGCCCGGCGAGCGGCCGGAGGTGCGGGTCAACTTGAACGGCAGCTCCATGCCGCAACCGAGGCTCAAGGCGCGCGACGGCGTCACCTGGGTGCCGGCGTACACCGACCTCAAGCTGCACGACATCACCAGCGGACCTGACGATCCCAACCGCGAGCCGCTCGACATGCAATTCGCCGCCGGATCGTCAGGATTCTTCGCCGGTAACGCGCGTTTCCTGACGCGCAAGCTGTGGGGCGCGGCCAACGAACCGCCCTATTTCCACCACGGCAAGTACACCACGCTGCGCGAGGCGATCCTCGCCCACGCCGGTGAGGCGCAGGCCGCAAGTGCCTTGTTTAGCGGGCTTGCGGAGCCCGAACAGGACGAAGTCGTCGAGTTCCTGAAGACCCTGCAAGTGCTCGCACCGGGAACTCGTTCGCTGGTGGTCGACGAGCGCGGCCAACCCCGTCCCTGGCCGCCGCGCTGAAGGTCACGCCGCTGCGTGGTCCTTGATTCCGCGGCGCGCGCTTCCTACAATCTTCGGTTAGCCTGAGTCACCGATAGCCGAAGAATGATCACTGGTTACAACACCGACATCCGTCACCGCGAAACGGTGTTCCACGTCCAGACGGAGGACAAGGGCGCCGCGAATCCGTGCGTCGAGAGCCTGGTCTACGTCAAGGGCCAGGTGATCGCCAACAAGCGCACCAACTACGCCGACCTCATCGCCGAAGGCAAGGGCGAGAAGGCGATCATCGCGCTCATCGAGCATCAGCACCGGGTGATGATCGCGGCGATCAAGAGTGGCAAGCTCGACGAGAAAGTGGCGGCGCTTGCCGGCGGCAAGAAACCCGGTCAGCCAGCGCTCATTCAGACCCCGAGCCCGCTGCCGGCGCTGTCCGTCCCGGCGGTGGCGGCGCCAGCCGAGAAGCCCGCGTCGGCGCCCAAGGCGGCGGCTGATGTAGAGGCGCCAGTACTGCAGCGTGAGAACCCGCTGACCGACGACAAGACGCTGGATCAGGTAATCCTGGAATACCTCTCGGCCGAAGCCAACCAGGAGCAGTTGGCTCTGGTCATGAACGGCGAATCAGGACTGGCGCTGGGCAAGCGGGGGAGCCTGGAGCTCAAGACCACATCGTCGAAGAGCGGACTGCCGATCGCAGGCGCGCAAGTGACGGTGCGCATGATCTCGACCGTCGCCTATCCGCGCACCCTCGCCCAGGGCGAGACCGACGGCAACGGCAGCCTGCGCTGTCAGCTCGACATCCCGCTGGTCGAGCAGGGCATCGCGGCGCTGATCATCACCGCCGCGAGCACCATCGGCAACGCCGAGCTGAAGCACATCCTCTAGGCCCTACTCCCCCAACGCTCCATAGCGCACGAGACGGTAGCGCGCGTTGCCCTCGGAGGCGCGCAGCCGCTCGGCGATCTTCTCGTGAAGCTGCGGGCCCCACTCCGTCCAGCGGGTGAAGAAGGCGTCCGCGGCGGCGGGATCGCCGCCCTCCTGCAGGGCGATGACCTGCTCGAGCAGGGCCTTCACCACTTCGGCGTAGCGCGGGTAGCGGATCTCGAGGCGCGCTTCGCCGTCCGCGCCGAGCAGGCCACGGTGGAGGAAATAGTTGAACTGCGCGAGCTGCATGGTCTGGTAGGGCTGGTCGCGGCGCGGCTTGTTGGAGTTGAGCACCCGCAGGATTCCCGCCGCCTGCACGTCACGCAGGAGCTCGCCCGAGACCGTGCCGTTCGCCGCCAGTTGATGGACCGCGAAGAGCGAGGCCAAGTCGGCTTTCATCTCTTCCAGCGCGTCGGCCCAGTCCTTGAGCGCCTGATCGAGCGGCCTTCCGTCCTTGGTCAGCTCGGGGCCGAGGTAGTGCCCGATCTCGTGCCACAAGGTGCGCTGAAAGCCGCCCTCGCTACCCAGGTCCTTGGCGAATTGCGGCTGGACCGCCGCGGCGAAACGCTGTGCGGCGCTCCCCCCGAGCTCGGAGTTGCGCAGGATGTTCTCGCGCATGAGGATGATGCGGCCGTAGCGCCGCGAGTGAAGCGGATCGTTGGGCAGGTTGGTGGCGGTGTTGGTACCGCGCGCCTGGCCGAAGTCGGCGATGATCTCGTAGACGCCGATCGGGATGTCCTGGCGGATGCGCTTCTTGCTGGTGTAGGGCAGCGCGTCCTCGATCGCCTGCAGTCCCGCCAGCCCCTTGGCCATCTGGGCAGTTGCCGCCTCGTCGCGCAGCAGCAGGCTGAGCGAGGCGAATGCCTTGGTGCCGAAGAGGGCATCGTCGTAGGTCTCGTAGGCGCCGATCTGCGCGTTGAGCTTGCCGAAGCGGCCGGTCACCCAGGCGGCGTCGCCGCTTTCGTAGTCGTTCGAGACCAGGTCGCGCGCCCGGTTGCGCAGATACCCTGCGAACTCGGCGTCGTCGCTCTCGACGGCGTCGGCTGCGCGCATCAGGCGGAGGTAGACCGCCATCATCGGCTCGGCGTAGGCCACCGAGTAGGGCACGGCATAGAACGCCTTGGGATCGGGGCGAGCGGAGAGGTCGCGCAGGCGCTGCTCGAGGAACGGCTGGAGTCCGGCGATCAACGGGAAGCGCCCGAGCGTGGCGAGGTCAGCAGCGAGCGCTTCGGCGGTGGCGCGGCGCACGATGCTGCGATCGTCGAGGACGTCGTCGCGCTCGGCCGGGTGGGCGGCGGCGAAGGCTTCGATTTCGGCCGCGGTGACGCCGGTGGGGTAGACGTTCTTGCCCGGCGTCTCCGGGTCGACGGCGAGGAACGGCTGCCGCTTGTTGTCGAGGGTCGTGGCGATCGGCCCCTGGAAGAGTCGGTAGAGCTTGGAGAGATCGGAATCGGGTTGCTGGGCGAGCCGCTCGCGAGCGGCGGCGGCCTGCGGGTGCCGCGCATCCTCGTAGACCCGCTGCAGGACCTGTCCCGCCGCCAGCAACTCGTCGACCGCGCGCCGCTCGCCGGCGGTCAGGCCGGAGAGGTCCGGCGCCAGGCGCAAGGTTAGGGTCTTATCGAGGATCTCGCGCTGGCGCGCTGGCGTCCAATCGGCGGCGGGGGCGTCGGCGGCTGAAACTTCTACAGCGAGGAGCATGAGCAGGCAGGCTGCGGCGACGGTTCGTGTCATCGCGCCAGCCTAGCGCACGGCTTGTCATTTCCTCCCCGGATCGGGTATAAATCGCCGTCCGGGGGCCGCTAGCTCAATTGGTAGAGCAGCAGACTCTTAATCTGCGGGTTGAAGGTTCGATTCCTTCGCGGCTCACCACCTCCTCCTCACCATGTCGGGAAACTCTGCTCGAGCCCGCGCAAGCCGACGAAGGACGTCCACGTCCACGCCGGCGCGGGGCTCGATTCCTAAGTCCACAGCGGCCAGAGCCGTTTTGCCTTGCGGCGGACTTCGGAGTAGGGGACTTCGGCGCTCTTCGCCTGATCGAATACGCTGATACCCAGCCGCGATGTGATCGATGCCCGGATCATCTGGGGGCGATTCTCGAAGAGACTTCTCACGGCCATCCACGCGACCGCGTCGGCCTCCGGTCGCCACTCCGCGTCGTACCGACGCGCGGCTTCGAGCAGCCCGTCGGCCGACGCGCCGGTTGCGCCGATGCAGCGGTCGAGAACCATCGCCGACTCCATGGCCGCATTGACACCTTGCCCAATCGGCGGAAACGCGGCGGCGGCGTCTCCGAGCAGTACCCCCTTGCCGCCGTAGACTTGGGAACAGGCGAGTGTCCCACCGATGTGGTAGCACGTTCGCTGGGCAAAGGCCGCGACTTTGTCATCGCTCGTCAGCTCCAGCACTCGCGGAGCGCGTGTGCGGAAGAACTGACGTGCCTCGTCGGGTGAGGAGAATGTCTGCTTCGCTTTCGTCCCCACGGCGCAGAACCAGCGCGGCTTTTCGGATCCTGCATCGGGCCTGATCGCGCCGGCGACACAGAAGGGCCGCACTGAAAGCCCGTGCAAGTAGTGCGGGTCCATATCGTCGCCGACCCGATCCAGCTCGATCATTGTGCAGTAGTTGGGATACGACCGGGTTTCAACGGCGAATCCCGGCACCTGCTGCCGCATGGCTGTGCGGACGACCGAGCCCGCTCCGTCACCGCCGATGATGAAGTCGAACTGTCTCGGTGTGGCCGGCTTCGGTCCGCCATCGAAAGTGACGACGCCGGTCTCGACGTCGACGGCGTTCACGCGGCAGTTGAACTCGACCGCGATCCACGCGCGGTATTTGCTATCGAGAACAGCCATCAGAGCCCGCAGGATGTCGCCTCGCGATCCGGTCCATCCGGGAAGCGTCCACTCTTCCGTTCGGCCGCCAGGCATCTTGAGTCCCTTGAATGGGATCATGCGTTCGTCGAACGACCCGGACGCCTCGATGTGCCGGATCGCCTTGAGCCCATGACCGGTGATATCGATCGTGTACGAACGATCCGGGTTGAACCGAGGCGCCTGTTCCGGGTGGGGATCGCGCTCGAACACTGACGTCCGAATGCCACGACGGGCGAGCGCGATGGCGGCTACGAGCGCCGCCGGCCCGCCTCCGATCAACGCGATCCGCGCCGATGGGTCGGAATCCACGGTTGGGACAGTCATCAGGTCTCGGAGGCTCGGAACGTTAACACGCGGAGACCGGTTCGCACGTAAAATGGGGCAGCAGAGCCCTCGCGCTCCGGCTGGCGAAAGTGGCGGAACGGCAGACGCGCTAGACTTAGGATCTAGTCCCTAACGGGGTGGGGGTTCGAATCCCCCCTTTCGCACCATCTACAAGGACATTCGATGAGCGTCGTGGTTTCGGTAGCCGATGTCGGTCCCTGCCGTAAAGAGCTGAAGATAGAGGTCCCGGCCCCCG
The DNA here is from genome assembly GCA_963821905.1 of Thermoanaerobaculia bacterium. GTDB lineage: Bacteria > Acidobacteriota > Thermoanaerobaculia > Multivoradales > JAGPDF01 > CAWGFP01. The sequence goes on from CAWGFP010000007.1 coordinate 46,506, forward strand.
CGGTCGAGGCCGAGTTCCAACGCGTCTCCCAGGAGTTCGGCAAGAAGGCGCGCGTCCCCGGTTTTCGCCAGGGCAAGGTGCCACCCGCCATGGTGCGCAAGCAGTTCGCGCAGGAGATCGAGCAGGAGGTGCTCGAGCGGCTGGTGCCGCGCTACTGGCAGCAGGCGCAGGCCGAGAGCCAGCTCGATCCGCTGGGCTCGCCGCAGGTCAAGGACGTCCACCTCCACGCCGGCGCGGCGCTGCACTTCACCGCGATCGTCGAGATGCGGCCTGCCATCGAGCTGCGCAACACTGCGGACTTCAACCTGCCGGAGCTCGATGTGCGAGCCGAGCGACGAGGAGATCGACCGCACGCTCGACGATCTGCGCGCCAGCGTCGCCGAGTGGGAAGTCGTCGATCGCGCCGCGGCGCGGGGCGACGGCATCAGGGCGAGATTCGCGAGATGCCACTGGTCCTCCAGCCCGGGCAGAGCGAGGGCGCGCCGCAGCAGGTGGCCTTCGAGATCGGCGACCCCAAGGTCTGGGAAGAGCTGACCCTGGCGGCGACCGGGCTGGCCGCCGGGCAGATCGGCGAACTTCGAGCGCCGACCCCGCCGAGGGCGCCGAAGGCGAGGCAGCGGGGAGCAAGCGCTTCAAGCTGACGATCGGCGAAGTGCGCGAGCAGAAGCTGCCGGCGCTCGACGACGCCTTCGCCGAGAAGCTGGGCAAGTTCGAGAGCGTCGCCGCGCTGCGCGCCGACGTCGAGCAGCGCATCGCGCTCGGCCAAGCGACAGGAGCGCCGCCGCCGCCGCGAGCAGGCGGTCCTCGACCAGCTGCGCGAGCGCCATCCGGTGCGAGCTGCCGCAGGGCGTGGTCGAGCACGAGCAGGAGCACCTGCTGCGCGAGTACGCCGAGGAGCTCGCCGGCCGCGGCGTCGACGTCGAGAACGCCGGGATCGAATGGCCCAAGCTGGCGGAGGAGATGAAGCCGCCGGCCGAGCGCCGGGTGCACGCCCGGCTGCTGCTCGACGCGGTCGCCGACCGGGATGCGGTCACCGTCGACGAGGACGAGTTCGAGCGCACCCTGCTGGCCATCGGCCGCGCCGAGGGAAAGTCGGCGGGCGAAGTGCGCCAGACCCTCGACGAGAACGGCCGCCTGCAGCGCTGCGCAGCCAGATCCGGCGCGAGAAGACGCTGTCCAAGCTGCCCGGGGATGATCGACGACGCGAGGCACCACCGAGGTGCGATCCCGCCCAGACTCGCTTCGCCGGCACGGACGTCCGCTGCATCTGACGCGCGAAGGATCGAGGCAGGGGATTCAGGAGACCGTTCATGCTGATTCCGATGGTGGTCGAGCAGTCGAACCGCGGCGAGCGCGCCTACGACATCTACTCGCGCCTGCTCAAGGACAACATCATCTTCCTCGGCCGGCCGATCGACGACGACGTGGCGAGCCTGATCATCGCCCAGATGCTGTTCCTCGAAGCCGAGAATCCGGAGAAGGACATCGCGCTCTACATCAACTCGCCCGGCGGCTCGACCTCCGCCGGGCTGGCGATCTACGACACCATGCAGTACATCAAGCCGGACGTCGCCACCCTACTGCGTCGGGCAGGCGGCCTCGATGGCGGCGGTGCTGCTTGCCGCCGGGACCAAGGGGAAGCGGGCGTGCTGCCCAACAGCCGGGTGCTGATCCACCAGCCCTGGCTGTCCGGGCCTCGGCGGCCAGCAGACCGACATCGAGATCCACGCCAAGGACATGATGCATGATGCGCGACCGGATCGACGAGATCCTGGCCTACCACACCGGGAAGTCCAAGGAGCAGATCCACCGCGACACCGAGCGCGACAAGATCCTCAGCGCCCCGGAGGCGGTGGAGTACGGTCTGGTGGACAGGGTCGATGCGTCGGCGCCGGACGGGCTGGTGCCAGGACGAGCTTCGCCGCACCTTGACGGGCTCGGCAGGCCGGCATCTCGTGGCGGCTGGAATGCCGATCCCTTACGCGGTGTGTCTTGAACGCCGACTCGGGATCCTCGCACCGCCCAACGGAGGAGACGATGCCGAAGAAAGAAACCGGCGACGACGCCCTGCGGTGCTCGTTCTGCAACAAGAGCCAGCGCGAGGTCAAGAAGCTGATCGCCGGTCCGACGGTCTTCATCTGCGACGAGTGCGTCGACATCTGCCTCGACATCATCGCCGAGGACCGCATGCTCGAGCAGCAGCAGGACACCACGCTGCCCAAGCCGAAGGAGATCAAGGCGCTGCTCGACGAGTACGTGATCGGCCAGGAGCTGGCCAAGAAGAAGCTCGCGGTGGCGGTCTACAACCACTACAAGCGGATCGACTTCGCCGAGAAGTCGCGCAACCGCGCCGACGTCGAGCTGCAGAAGTCGAACATCCTGCTGATCGGCCCCACCGGCACCGGCAAGACGCTGCTCGCGCAGACCCTGGCCCGGCTGCTCTCGGTGCCGTTCACGATCGCCGACGCCACCACCCTCACCGAGGCCGGGCTACGTCGGCGAGGACGTCGAGAACATCATCCTCAAGCTCTACCAGGCGTCGGGCAACGACAAGGAGAAGACCCAGCGCGGCATCGTCTACATCGACGAGGTCGACAAGATCTGCGCGCAAGGGCGACAACCCGTCGATCACCCGCGACGTCTCCGGCGAGGGCGTGCAGCAGGCGCTGCTCAAGATCCTCGAGGGGACGCTGTGCAACGTGCCGCCGCAGGGCGGCCGCAAGCACCCGCACCAGGAGTTCCTGCAGATCGACACCACCAACATCCTGTTCATCTGCGGCGGCGCGTTCGTCGGCCTCGAAGAGCACATCGAGCGGCGGCTGAACCAGAAGTCGCTGGGCTTCGGCGCCGAGATCCGCGGCAAGAAGGACAAGAAGACCGCACCGCTGCTCGAGAAGGTCGCTGCCCGAGGACCTCATCAAGTTCGGCCTGATTCCCGAGTTCGTCGGCCGCCTGCCGGTGGTGGCGACGCTCGAGCAGCTCGACGAGGAGGCGCTGGTGCGCATCCTCAAGGAGCCCAAGAACAGCCTGATCCGCCAGTACCAGACGATCTTCGAGTTCGAGGACGTCAAGCTGCGCTTCACCGACGAGGCCCTGCAGGCGATCGCCCGCGAGGCGCTCAAGCGCAACGTCGGCGCCCGCGGCCTGCGCATCATCCTCGAAGAGCTGATGCTCGACCTCATGTACACCGTCCCGTCGCAGCGCGACATCCAGGAGTGCGTGATCACCGAGGAAGTGGTCGCGAACCGGACCCAGCCGATCACGCTGTACAGCAAGGCCGGCTGAAGGCGGGCTCAGAAGCCGAGATGAGCATGACTTCACTTCGTCAACACCCAGCGCGAGAGCCTGCCGGTCGTCCCGCTGCGCGACATGGTGGTCTTCCCGCACATGATGGCGCCGTTCATCGTCGGCCGCGAGAGCTCGGTGCGGGCTCTCGAGCAGGCGCTGCAGGCGCCCCAGAAGCGGATCTTCCTGGTCGCCCAGAAGGACCCCAAGGTCGACGAGCCGCTGCGCGACGACATCTACGAGATGGGCGTCGTCGCCACTGTCATCCAGAACCTCAAGCTGCCCAACGGCAACGTGAAGGTGATGGTCGAGGGCGTGCAGCGCGGCAAGATCGCTCGAGATCGAAGGACCGCGACGGCGCGCTCTACGCCGAGGTCGAGGCCTACGACGTCGAGTACCCGATGTCGCGAGAAGCTCGCAGGCCTACATGAACAAGGTGCTGGGCATCTTCGAGCAGTACGCCAAGATGTCCCACCACCTGGCCTTCGAGGGCCTGATGTCGACCCTCAAGCTCGACGATCCCGACCGCTTCGCCGACACCCTGGCGGCGCACCTCATGGTGACCACGGCCGAGAAGCAGTCGCTGCTCGAGCTGCTCAATCCCTACGAGCGCCTGCAGCGCCTGCACGACCTGCTCGAGTCGAGATCGAGAAGATCAACATCGACAAGCGGATCAACGTGCAGGTCAAGAAGCAGATGGAGAAGGCCCAGAAGGAGTACTACCTCAACGAGAAGATCAAGGCCATCCATCAGGAGCTGGGGCGCAAGGACGACCGCGGCGACGAGCTCGCCGAGCTGAAGGAGAAGATCGAGAAGGCCGGCCTGCCCAAGGAGGTGAAGGAGAAGGCCGACCAGGAGCTCAAGCGCCTCGAGGCCATGCCGCCGGTGTCCGCCGAGGCCACGGTGTCGCGCAACTACATCGACTGGCTGGTGGCCGTGCCCTGGAAAGAAGACGCAAGGAGCTGCAAGGACCTCAAGCAAGGCCGAGGAGATCCTCAACGAGGACCACTACGGCCTGGAGAAGATCAAGGAGCGCATCCTCGAGTTCCTGGCCGTGCGCCAGCTGGCACCGCAGGAGAAGCAGAACCACGATCATCTGCTTCGTCGGCCCTCCGGGCGTCGGCAAGTCCTCGCTCGCCAAGTCGATCGCCCGCGCGACCGGCCGCAAGTTCGTGCGCCTGTCGCTGGGCGGCGTGCGCGACGAGGCCGAGATCCGCGGCCACCGCCGCACCTACATCGGCGCCTTCCCGGGCCAGATCATCCAGATGATGAAGAAGGCCGGCACGGTCAACCCGGTCTTCCTGCTCGACGAGGTCGACAAGATGTCGATGGACTTCCGCGGCGACCCGTCGGCGGCGCTGCTCGAGGTGCTCGATCCCGGAGCAGAACCACGCCTTCCTCGATCACTACCTGGACGTCGACTACGACCTCTCCAAGGTCATGTTCATCGCCACCGCCAACGTGGTGCACTCGATCCCGCCGCCGCTGCGCGACCGCATGGAGGTCATCCAGCTCTCCGGCTACACGCTCAACGAGAAGCTGGCGATCGCCCGGCAGTTCCTGGTTCCGAAGCAGCTCAAGGCGCACGGCCTCGATGCCGCAGCGGGTCACCTTCGACGACGAGGCGCTGCACGCCCTGATCGAGAGCTACACCCGCGAGGCCGGCGTGCGCAACCTCGAGCGCGAGATCGCCTCGATCTGCCGCAAGATGGCGCGCCAGGTGGTGCAGGAGGGCGACGAGCAGGCCACGGTGGCGGTCACCGCCGAGATGCTCGCCGAGCCCTGCTCGGCAAGCCTCGCTTCCGCGCCCGGCGCAAGAACGAGAACTCCGAAGTCGGCGTCGCCACCGGCCTGGCCTGGACCGAGGTCGGCGGCGAGATGCTCGAAACCGAAGTCGGCCTGATGCAGGGCAAGGGCAAGCTGATCCTGACCGGCAAGCTCGGCGAGGTGATGCAGGAGTCGGCGCGCGCCGCGGTGTCCTACCTGCGCAGCCGCGCCGATCTGTTGGGGCTCGACCCGGACTTCAACGAGAGCTTCGACCTCCACATCCACGTGCCCGAGGGCGCGATTCCCAAGGACGGTCCGTCGGCCGGCATCACCATGGCGACGGCGCTGGTCTCGGCGCTCACCAAGATCCCGGTCCGCAAGGACGTGGCGATGACCGGCGAGATCACGCTGCGCGGCAAGGTGCTGCCGGTGGGCGGCATCAAGGACAAGGTGCTGGCGGCGTTCCGCGCCGGCATCACCGAGATCATCCTGCCGCGGGAGAACGAGAAGGATCTGGAGGAGATTCCCGCCGAGGTGCGCGATCGGATCGAGATCCACCTGGTCGAGTCGATGGACGAGGTTCTGCGGCTGGCGCTCGATGGCCCGCCTCGGCTCGCTGCGGCGACCCAGCCGGAGAAGTTGTCGCCGCCGCCGGTGCCGCCGACGGAACCGGGCCCCCTGGCCCACTAGTTGCAGTCAGAAGTCTGGTGTTGGCTTTTTTGGCGTTCCGGCGTAAGATTTCCGTGCCTCGCAGCCAGTAGCTCAGAACTGCTCGAAATCGGGGTCGCGAACCTGGCGGCCCTGGCTGTTTCGGAAAACCCTGAAAAAGGACGTTAACGCAGCAACCGGGCCGTCCGCCCGGAAACTCTTTGAGAACACACGGCGTATGAAGATCGAGTCGGCGGAGTTCATTCGTTCGGCGGTCGCGGAGCGTGACTTTCCGCGTGACGGCCTGCCCGAGGTGGCCTTCGTCGGGCGCTCCAACGTGGGCAAGTCGACGCTGCTGAACCGGCTGGCCGGGCAGCGCGGCCTGGCGCGGGTCAGCCGCACACCGGGGCGAACGCAGGCGGTGAACTTGTTCCTGGTCAACCGCCGGTGGTATTTCGTCGACCTGCCGGGTTACGGCTATGCCCGCGCCGCGAAGGCGTCCCGCGAGGAGTGGGCGGCGTTGATGGAAGCGTATTTGCGCAGTCCGGCGGGCAGGCGGTACGCCGTGCAGCTGGTCGACGCGGTGGTCGGTGCGACCCCGCTGGACGCCCAGGCGCGGCGCTATCTTGCGGCGCACGACGTACCGACCACGCTGGTGGCGACGAAGATCGACAAGCTGTCGCGCGGCCGTCGCAAGGCAGCGCTCGATGCGATACGGGATGGTTTGCATTTGAACGAGGGAAGTTCACTCATCGCTTTCTCCGCCAAGTCGGGCGAAGGGGTGTCGGAGCTCTGGAAAGAGATCGGCGCTCACGTCAACCGCGCGGCGAGCAACTGAAGGACTGATGAGGACCGACATGGCCAAGACCACCACCGAGAACGCGCAGCCGCAGGAGACGCAGCAGACCCCGACGCAAGCCGCGCCGCCGCCTTCGCCGCCGCCGGCCAAGGAGGCGAAGGAGACGCTCGACATCCGGGCGCTCAAGGAGATGAGCATCGCCCAGCTCACCCAGGTCGCCAAGGACCTCGGTGTCGAGGGCGCCTCGACGCTGCGCAAGCAGGAGCTGATCTTCAAGATCCTCCAGGCGCAGACCGAGAAGAGCGGGCTGATCTTCGCCGAGGGCGTGCTCGAGTGCCTGCCCGACGGCTTCGGCTTCCTGCGCGCTCCGGAGTACAACTACCTGCCGGGGCCGGACGACATCTACGTCTCGCCCAGCCAGATCCGGCGCTTCGACCTGCGCACCGGCGACACCGTCTCCGGCCAGGTCCGCCAGCCCAAGGAAGGCGAGCGCTACTTCGCCCTGATCAAGGTCGAGGCGGTCAACTTCGAGCACCCGGAAGTCGCCCGCAACAAGATCTTCTTCGACAACCTGACGCCGCTCTACCCGATGGAGCGCATCAAGCTCGAGATGCCCGGCGACATGTCGTCGCGCGTGATGGACCTGGTGACGCCGATGGGCAAGGGCCAGCGCGCGCTGATCGTGGCGCCGCCGCGCACCGGCAAGACCATGCTGCTGCAGTCGATCGCCCACTCGATCGCCAAGAACCACCCCGAGGTGGTGCTGATCGTGCTGCTCATCGACGAGCGGCCGGAAGAGGTCACCGACATGCAGCGCTCGGTGCAGGGCGAGGTGGTCTCCTCGACCTTCGACGAGCCCGCCACCCGCCACGTGCAGGTCGCCGAGATGGTGATCGAAAAGGCCAAGCGCCTGGTCGAGCACAAGAAGGACGTGGTCATCCTGCTCGACTCGATCACCCGCCTGGCGCGCGCCTACAACACCGTGCAGCCGCCCTCGGGCAAGGTGCTCTCCGGCGGTATCGACGCCAACGCCCTGCATCGCCCGAAGCGCTTCTTCGGCGCGGCGCGCAACATCGAGGAGGGCGGCTCGCTGACGATCATCGCGACCGCGCTGGTCGACACCGGCTGCCGCATGGACGACGTGATCTTCGAAGAGTTCAAGGGCACCGGCAACTGCGAGATCCACCTCGACCGCAAGCTGGTCGACAAGCGCGTCTTCCCGGCGATCGACATCAACAAGTCGGGCACCCGCAAGGAAGAGCTGCTGATGCCGGAGGCGGAGCTGCACCGGGTGTGGGTGCTGCGCAAGGTGCTCAACCCGCTCTCGACCGTCGAGACGATGGAGCTCCTGCTCGACAAGCTCGGCAAGGCCAAGACCAATCAGGACTTCCTCAACGCGATGTCCAAGTGACCGGCGCGAAGCGCCGGTCATCCTGAGCGCGCAGCGCGAAGGATCTGGGCGGTGGAAAGGCGAGTTGCGCAACAGCCTTCCCCCACCCAGATCCTTCGCTTCGCTCAGGATGACATCCTGTAATCCCTGTCATGTCCAAGCTGCGCGTCGGCATCGTCAACTACCTGAACAGCAAGCCGCTGGCCTGGGGTTTCCTCAAGGGACATCACCGCGAGCGGTTCGAGATCTCGTTCCATCCGCCGGCGCAGGTGGCCGACCTGCTGCGCGACGGCGAGCTCGACATCGGCCTGGTGCCGTCGATCGAGCTGCAGCGCATTCCCGACCTGAAGGTACTGCCGGACCTCTGCATCGCCGCCACCCACGAGGTGCGCAGCGTGCTGCTCGTCTCTCGAGTGCCGGTGGGCGATATTCGCCGGGTGGCGCTCGACGAGAACAGCCGGACGTCCGCCGCTCTGGTGCGCCTGGTGCTCGAGGACGGCCATGGCTTGCGGCCGGAGTACGTCGAGCACCGGGCCGATCTCGACAGCATGCTGGCTGAGGCGGACGCGGCGCTGCTGATCGGCGATCCGGCGCTGCGCGTCGAGCGCGAGGGCTATCAGGTGCTCGATCTCGCCGCTGAGTGGCGCCGGCTGACCGGCCTGCCGTTCGTCTTCGCGGTCTGGGCGGCGCGGCCCTCGGCCGACGTGGAGCAGTTGCCGTTCTACTTCAAGAGCAGCCTGCGCTACGGGCTGTCCTCGCTCGACACGCTGGTCCGCGAGTGCGCCCAGGAGATGGAGTTGGAGGTCGAGTCGGTGCGCGAGTACTTGACGCAGAACCTCACCTACCTGATGCGCCAGGAAGAGCTGGCCGGCCTGCGCGAGTTCTACGACCGCGCCGCCGCCAAGGGCCTGATCGAGACGGTGCGGCCGCTCGAGTTCTGGCGGCCCGCGCCCCTTGACGCGACCGCCGGCTGAACGCTCAGGCGGGCGGTGCGATCACCGCCAGGGCTCCAGGCCGAACCGTCACCGGCACGAACTCCCCGCCGACTTCGACCAGTGGCTCGCCGTCGCCGTGGGCGAGCAGCTTCCGGTCTAGCGCCACTTCGAAGCGCGAGCCGCGAATGATCTCGATCTCGGGCTCGCGCACGTGAGCGCCCGAGAACACCCGGGGAAAGATACGCAGCAGCTTGAGACGCGACGCGCCGCGCACCACCACCGCGTCGAGCATGCCGTCGTCGAGCCGAGCCTCCGGCGCGATGCGCATGCCGCCGCCGTAGCGGGGCGCGTTGGCGAAAGCGACGAACATCGCCGGCCCCGCAAGCTCGCCGCCGGCGTGCCGCAAGCGCAGTTGGAGCGGACGGAAGCGCGGCAGGACGCGCAGCACCGCCCAGACGTAGATCAGCGAGCCGCGCAGCCGGCGCAGCGAGTTGGCGTAGCGGTTGACCTCGCTGTCGAAGCCGACTCCCGCCACGCAGGCGAAAGGAACGTCGCCGAAGCGGCCCAGATCGATGCGCCTGCGCTCGCCGGAAAGCGCGGTCTCGACGGCGGCTGGCAACGCCGCCGGCACGCCGAGCGCGAAGGCGAGGTCGTTGCCACTGCCGAGCGGCAGGATGGCGAGGGCCGTATCGCTGCCCGCCAGGCCGCGCATGGCGTGATGCACGGTGCCGTCGCCGCCCGCTACGATCAACCGGTCGACGCCCTCCTCGGCCGCCCGGCGCGCTCGCTGCTGGAGGTCTGCGACGTCGCTCGAGACCTCGACGGTGGCGCCCGTCCTGGCCGCCAGCCGCTCGATCTCCCGCAGCCGGCGGCCGGCACGGCCGCGGCCGCCGCCGGGATTGACCAGGAAACGAACCCGCGTCGTCATGGCGCCGCGGCCGTGGTGTTGGATTACCGCCGCGCCAGCCGCTTGAGGAGTTGAATCTGCCCGGCGTGGTAGAGATCGTGAGCCGCGATGCCGGAGATGGTCTCCGCCGCGGTCCAGGAACCCCGCGTACCGGACGCTTGGTGGAGGCGCGAGGAGGGGAAGTGGGCGACGACCTCGCGCAGATGCTTGTGCATGTCGTCGAGCAGGACGAGGTCCTGGCGCCACGCTCGTTCGGTGGCCTCTGCCTGGGGACGCTCGAAGAAGTTCGACCCCTTGAGCGGGAAGTGGCCGCGCTTCTCGTGCGCGAGCTGGCGGGCCACGGCGTACTTCCAGTAGGCGGCGTGGACGGCGAGCTCCCAGATGTTGTGCCGCTTGGGCGCCGGGCGGAAGGTGAGGACGTCGAGCGTCAACCCGCGCAGCGACCCCTTCAGGTTCGTGCCGTGCCACGACTTGTGGTCGTAGGCCTGATCGATGAACGCCAGCAAAGCACGAGTCTCGTTGGGCATGGGTGTGACTCTATACAATCTCGCCATGCCGAAGCCCGAGATCTCGATCCTGGTGTGCACCAATGAGCGCCCTCCGGAGGCCGCCAAGCCGAGCTGTCTGCCGCGCGGTTCGCTCGCGGTCTACCATCGCTTCAAAGACCGGGTGAAGGAGCTCGGACTGCGCGATCAGGTCATGGTGGTGCGCACCGGCTGCCTCAAGCATTGCAGCCGTGGCATCACAGTCGCGGTGTGGCCCTACAACCTCTGGTACGGCGGTGTGACTCTCGACGATGTCGAGGAAATCGTGCAGACCAGCGTCGTAGGCGGTGGCGGAGAAGTGACCCGGCTGCGAATGCCGGACATCCCCTGGGAGTGAACTAGTCCGGATCGGTTGTTGGCGCGGTGCCGGTCAGCCGCTCGGGATGTCGGGCGACGCCGAGGGCGAAGTGACGCAGCTCCTTGGCCTCCGTCGAGCGCCCCGAGGCCTCGTAAGCTTCGGCGAGCTCGATGTAGATCGCCGTCTCGCCAGGCTCGACCGCCAGAGCGCGCTCCAGCGCCGCGACTTCGCCGGCGCGATCGCCCGCCCGCCGCCGCGCCGCCGCCAGGTAGTACCAGGCCGGGACCAGATTGGAGCGCAGCGCAGCGGCGCGCTCGAGCTCAGCCGCCGCCGCCTTCGTTTCGCCCCGTGCCAGCAAGAGGCGCCCCAGGTTGACGTGACTCTCGGCCGGCGTCGCCGTGCGCTGTACCAGGCCGCGCAGGATCTGCACGGCCTCCGGACCACGCTGCTGCCGCGCCCTCACCACCGCCAGCCAATCGAGCGCCAGCGGGTCGTCCGGCTGCAGTGCCAGCAACCGGCCGATGGCGCTCTCGGCAGCGGCGAGGTCGCGGGTCTGGAGCCAGGCCGGCACGAGCTCGAGATAGGGGTCACGTGCTTTGAGATCGAGCTCGGCGGTCAGCCGTTGCAGAGCGGTGAGTGCCGATCCGGAGGCGGCTCCGCCCGCGCTCACCGTGGCGAGCGCTCGGTAGAAGCTGGCTTCGGCGCCGGTGGGCGCCGGCTCGAGGCCCCAGAACCTGACGTCCACGATGTCAGGCTCGCTTTCGGCGAGCGGCGCCACGGCGCCCTCCAGGTCGCGATGGATCCCGATCCGGTGATCGGTCATCACCACGTGCACGACGTCTTGCGGCCGGCGGGGCGGCATGTGGCAGGCGGTGCAATCGCTCTGCAGGATGTCGCGCGCCGGCTCGACGGCCCGATGAGCAGCGGCCGTGGCGTCCGCGTCGTGACACCCGAGACAAGCGGCGCGGTAGTGCGCTGCACGCTCGGCGGCGGGTACCTTGCGATGCGGATCGTGGCAGGTCAGGCACGACAGCCGCTCTCCGCTCACTTGCGCGCAGCGGCTCGAGCGCAGCCGGTAGGGATGATGGTTGATCTCGAAACGATCCGCGGGTGCCGACGCGCCCGAGACGATGTCGGTCGGCACCAGATAGTCGCCGAGCGCTTGACCGGGGCGGAAAGAGTAGTCGGCGCGCCCCATCCGGCGGGTGCCAGGAATTGCCACCGACGGCTGCAGGTGGCACTGAAAGCAGACGTCGTCGCGTCGCGCCGCCGGCAGCCGTGCCGGGTTGACGATCGCAGCGCGTATCTCCGCCGCGTCGCTACCGCCGAGAGCCCTCGCCGCGTGGTCGCCGCCGGGACCGTGGCAGCGCTGACAGCCGGTTCCTTCCGGCAGCTCCGCCGGAAAAACCTGCGGCGCGCCGCGCTCGTCACTACGCGTCGCGACCTCCGGGTAGGCGTTGTGGCAGAACATGCACTCGCGGCGAATCCTCCGCGCCACTTCGTCATGGTCCGGACGGTCGTAGCCCGGCGCCATGGCGAACCGTCCTTCCTGCGTGTACCAGGCGACCGGGAGTTGGAAGAGCTCGCCGCTCGCCGTACGGTAGAGATAGGTGCGCGAGTGGTTACCCGAGCCCAGGATCCAGTCGACAGGCTGCTCGAGCGTGTTGCGCTCGCGGCCGTGTTCGTCGGTCTGAAAGCGCCGGAACATGAGCTGCTCGCCGCGCCAGGTCATCTCGTAGGTGCGCTTCGACGCGGCGTGAGTGAAGCGGGAGCTCGTGAAGCTCTCGAGCGAGCTCTCCCGCCGCGGCCGCGAGAAGGACCGGGCCATGCCGACCTCGCGATAGGAGCGCGCGATCGACTCGTGACACGTTGCGCAGACCGCGTCGGCGACGTAGCCTGGCGCGGCGCCGGCCGTCGTGCGCAGCGGCGAACTTTGGGCAACCGCCTCACCGCAGGCAGCGAACACTACGCCGAGCGCAATCGCCGGCCAGCGAGGGAGCACGGCGAGAGTCTAGCGCCGCGACGGGTCAGTAGGGATACTGCCGGCCGTCGCGGGCGCGGACGCGCGACAGCGACTCGCCGGAAAGCGTCTGCAGATACCAGACCCAGCCCTCGTCCGGCAGATGGATCAGGTAGCCGTCGAAGAACGGCTTGCGCGGGAAGTCGGATTTGGCGCTCAGCGTGGCGAAGGTGGTGCTGAGAGCGGGAATCTCGGGGAACGGCGGTAGAGGATCGTCGTCCGGCTTGCCGTCGAGCACTCTTGCGGTGACCGCGCCTTTCTCGACCTGGAGCCAGAACTCGCAGGCCACCTTGGCGTCGCGGTTGAGGTCCGCCTGGCGGTGAAACTCCTCGATGCGCGACGGCGACCAGAACCGGTAGCGCACCTCCGACTCCGGGTCGCCGGCCAGATCGACGGTCCCGTCGGGACGCACGCGCTCGGCATCGATGCGTTCGAGTCGCACGTCGCGCTGCCAGCCCTGGGCGATGGCGAGAGCCCACGGGAGGCTGGAGGCCGGATCGAAGGCGGCCAGCGCGGTGGTCGGGGGGGAAACGGTCATCGGCACGTCGATGCGATCCGGAGTGAGGCGCGACAGCGAGGCTACCGTCCAGACCTCCGCCGCCTTGCGTTCGATGGCGAGCGGCGGCGTCGAGCGGATCGCGTGGGTCGCTTGGCGCGCGGTGCGGAAGGAAACGAAAACGATCAAACCGGTGACCAGGAGCGCCAGTCCAAAACAGACCGCGACGGCGCCGATCACCCAGCGGCCGGCCTTGGACACCGCCGCGCCGATCTGGGGCGCGTGCGCGGAAAGATCGACGGTATGGACCGTCCGCGCCTTGCCGGTGGCGTCGGTCACGTACTCGGCGGCGCAGTACTCGCAGACCAACGGGCCGGTTGACGACGCCCGTTTCGGAAACGGCGCGCCGCAGCTCGGACACTGGAGACGTCTCATACTCTCGCTGACGACAAAACCGCCGCGAAGGGGACGCGCGCTCAGCCGATGACCGGCAGCGGCGAGGCGAGCTCGCGGTGCTGCGGGGTGAGCGCGTGGCGGTACTTGCGCGCCGTGGGCGCGGTTTCCTCGCGCGTCACCAGGCGCTCGTAGAGATTGGTGCGCTGCCGGGGCGTGTAGCCGGCCTGCGAGATGAGATGCTCCATCTCGTCCTGGCTCATCTGATAGTGCGTGCCGGCCGCCGAGACGACGTTCTCCTCGATCATGATCGAGCCCATGTCGTCGGCGCCGAACTTCAGCGCCAGCTGGCCGATCTTCTTGCCCTGGGTGACCCAGCAGGTCTGCAAGTGGCGGATGTTGTCGATGAAGAGCCGCGACACCGCGAGCGTCTTCAGGTACTCGTGGGCGTAGGTTTCCGGAACGTGCTCGAGCTCGGTGTGCTCGTGCTGGAAGGTCCAGGAGATGAAGGCGGTGAAGCCGCCGGTCTCGTCCTGCAGGTCGCGGATCCGCTGCATGGTCTCGAGCCGCGGCTCCAGCCCTTCGCCCATGCCGTACATCATGGTCGAGGAGGTGCGCAGGCCGAGCCGGTGCGCCTGGCGCATGATGTCGATCCACTCTTCGGCCGAGGTCTTGGCGTAGGCGAGGATGTCCTTGCGGGTGCCGTCCGAGAGCAGCTCGGCGCCGCCGCCCGGGATCGACATCAGACCCGCGGCCTTCAAGCGGGCGATGACGTCGTGAAAGCTCATGCGCTCCTTGCGCGCCACGAACTTGATCTCGGGCGGCGAGAAGGCGTGAACGTGGCATTCGGGGTAGTGCTGCCGGATGTAGTGCAGCAGGTCCTCGTAGTAGGACAACGGCAGATCGGGGTGCACGCCACCCTGCATCAGGATGCCGGTGCCGTTGAGCGCCAGGGTCTCCTCGATCTTGCGGCCGATCTCCTCGTTCGGCAAAAGGTAGCCCTCGGCGTCGCCGGGCGGGCGGTAGAAGGCGCAGAACCGGCACTTGTACACGCAGACGTTGGTGTAGTTGATGTTGCGGTCGATGTTGTAGGTGGCGACCGCGGCATCGTTCTGCCGCTCGCGGACCTCGTTCGCGGCCAGGCCGAGCTCGAGCAGGTCACCGTCGAGGAGCAAGGTGTGAGCATCGCCGGCGCTCAGGCGGTTTCCTGAGCGGGTGTCGTCCAGGATGGCGGAAACCGGCCGTCCCGACGGACGCAGGTCCATGGTCATGAGGCGTACTCTAAGGCAAGCCGCGCCGGCGCGGCAAACGCCGCCCGGAACCAGAACCCATGAAGATCGAGAGCCTTAGACGCCCCGGTCGAGCAGCGATCGACCCCATGCCGTCAGATGAGCTCGCAGGGGCAGCCGGTGTCCCAGAACGCCCTGGAAGTGAATGGCCTGGAGGGCGAGCAAGCGGTCCACGGCCTCGCGCGCGACCGGCTCGCTGGGACCGAAGTCGTAGACCGGATTGAGGTTTTCGTCGAGCAGGCGGAAGAGCCCGTTACCCTCGGCGACGCGTTGGAGAATTCCGATCTCGCGAGGATTGAGAGGGGTATTTTGCGGCACCTTCGTCCGAGACGCGCTCCCAGGGAGTGGGCTCGTCGAGGGAAAAATTTGCTGGCTCCTGCGGTGGGGTTCGGTCTGGCATGCATAATTAGTGCTAGCTCTCTAACGAAGATTGCGCCAGACCGGCGCGCCGCGCAGACTCATCGAGACAACTCAGTGACAGGCCGGCCAGGAGCGCGCGGCGTCGACGGTGTAAACGGCGGCGGAGAGAAAGACCCGGTCGGCGGCGGGCTCGGCGGCCCGCAACGGCAGGGCCAGCGCCAGCAGCGCTAGCCCGATCGCCGCCCGCCGTGGTGTCAGACCTTGAACTCCACGCCCTGCGCCAGCGGCAGGTTCGTCGCCCCAGTTGAGCGTGCAGGTCTGGCGGCGCATGTAGGCCTTCCAGGAGTCGGAGCCGGCCTCGCGGCCGCCGCCGGTCTCCTTCTCGCCGCCGAAGGCGCCGCCGATCTCGGCGCCCGAGGTGCCGATGTTGACGTTGGCGATGCCGCAGTCGCTGCCGGTCGCGGACGAGGAAGCGCTCGGCCGAGCGCATGTTGAGGGTGAAGATCGCCGACGACAGACCCTGCGGCACGCTCGTTGTGGACCGCGATCGCCTCGTCGAGGGTCGTCGAACTCGAAGAGGTAGAGGATCGGCGCGAAGGTCTCCTCGCAGGTGATCGGCATGTGCGGCGTCGCCTCGACCAGCGTCGGCTCGACGAAGAAGCCCGGGCGGTCGAGCACCTTGCCGCCGTAGAGGACGCGGCCGCCCTGCGCCTGCGACCTGCTCGAGCGCATGGCGTGAAGTCCGTCCACCGCTGCTGCGTCGATCAGCGGGCCCATGAGCGTCGCGGCTTCGGCCGGGTCGCCGATGCGGATCGAGCCGTAGGCCGCCACGAGGCGGCGCTTCATCTCGGCGGCGATGCCCTTGTGCAGGAAGAGGCGGCGGGTCGTGGTGCAGCGCTGGCCGGCGGTGCCCACGGCGGCGAACAGCACGGCGCGCAGCGCGAGGTCGAGGTCGGCGTCGTCCATCACCACGATGCCGTTGTTGCCGCCGAGCTCGAGCAGGGCGCGGCCGAAGCGGTCGGCGAGCACCTTGCCCACCTCGCGGCCCATGCGCGTCGAGCCGGTGGCGGAGATGAGCGGCACCCGCTGGTCGGCGACCAGCTGCTCGCCGACGCCGGTGCGCCCGCCCATGACCAGGTTGAAGATCGGCGGCGCGCCGTTGGCTTCGAGCACGCGCTGGGCGATCTTGGTCACGGCGATGGCGGAGAGCGGCGTCTGGTGCGACGGCTTCCAGATCATCGAGTCGCCGCAGACCGCGGCCGAGCATGGCGTTCCAGGCCCAGACCGCGACCGGGAAGTTGAAGGCGGTGATGACGCCGACCGGGCCGAGCGGATGCCACTGCTCGTACATCCGGTGATTGGGCCGCTCGGAGTGCATCGAGAGGCCGTAGAGCTGGCGCGACAGGCCGACGGCGAAGTCGGCCATGTCGATCATCTCCTGCACTTCGCCCAGGCCCTCGCGAGCGGATCTTGCCCACCTCGAGCGTCACCAGCAGGCCGAGATCCTCCTTGTGCTCGGCGCAGCGCCTCGCCGAGCTGGCGCACGACCTCGCCGCGCTTCGGCGCCGGCCAGGTGCGCCATTCGTCGGAAGGCCTCGAGCGAGGACGGCGGCGACGCGCTCGTAGTCCTCGGCCGAGGCGTAGCGCACCGCGGCGATCGGCTCGCCGGTAGCCGGGTTGAGCGACTCGAGGCGCTCGCCGTGAGTCTGGATCCAGGCGCCGTCGAAGGCGCCGGCGTTCTCCTCGGCGAGGCCGAGACGGGAAAGAAGTTGGGCCGTGGAAGCGTCGGTATGGACCGTCATGGGAACTCCTCCGGGGGTGTGCGGGAATGGGCCGCGAGGCCCGCGAGGAGTCTATCAGGTGGGGTCAGGTCTTGAAAAAACCGTCAATTCAAGACCTGACCCCGAATTCGAAGCACGGCGCTAGAAACGGATCCGGTACGACAGCTTGACGTTGCGGCCGGGCTCGGGGCGAAAGAAGGTGGCGTTGGAGAACTCGGCGTAGAGCTCGTCGGCGAGATTCTCGATCGCCAGAGTGGCTTCATGGATCATGCCCGCGAACTCGAAAAGGCGGGCGCCGCCGGCGAGGCCATGAACGGTGAAACCAGGGAGACGGCTGCCGACCGGCGGCACCGGCTCGTCGGGATCCAGGTTGGCGTCGGTCGCGCCGTTGTGACGCACGCGGTATTCGGCCCAGAACCGGCCGCCGCTCGGCTCGTAGCGCACCCAGCCGACGTACTTGTTGCCATAGGTGTCGCCGGTGGGCGGGTTGGTGGAGTCGATGCGCTCGCCGTCGAGCACGCTGATGTTGGCGCCGACGGTGACGCCGAACCGGGTGCGGTAGCCAGCCGCCATCTCGACACCCTCGTAGCGCAGCTGCTCGGCATTGCGCTGCTGCACGACGAAGCGCGCGCGGCTGGCCAGGATCTCGGCTCGCACGTCCGGCGGCAGGGCGGCGATCTCCGCTGGCGAGAGGAAATATTGAATGACGCCGTCATCGATCTCGCTGCGGAAGCCCACCACTTCGACGAATGCGTTCGGCCGCCGGTACTTGAACCCGAGATCCCAGTTGTCGCTGTCTTCGGACTGCAGGGCGGGATTGAGGATCTGGTAACCGTCGCCCTCGGGGGTCGGGCCGTTGAACAGGCGCTCGATGATGTTGGGGGCGCGAAATCCCGTGCCGTAGGAGCCCAGGGCGTTGAACGAGTCGTTGACCTGGTAGGTGGCGGTCAGCGCGCCGACCAGCTTGTCGTCCGAGAAATCGAGTCCCGTGATGTCCCAACCCGGCGTCGCCTCGGCGCGCGTCGATACCTTCTGCCAGCGGGCGCCGGCGGTGACGCGCAGGCGAGCGCTCGGTGTCCATTCGTCCTGGGCGAAGAAGCCGAGACTGTCGTTGCTGGCGTTGGGTGCGTTGGCCACGGTGTCGTGGCTGGGCACCACCATCTCGAACGGCGGAAACGGGAAACGCAGCGTGGTGACGGTGCTCGAGTCGTCGGTGTTGACGCTGTCGTCGCGGTAGGCCTCGCTGCCCCAGGTGAAGAGATGCGCCGAACCCAGCGCCTTGATCGCCTCGAGCCGCAGCCCCCAAGTGTCGAGATCGGTCTGGTTGCGAGTGTCGATCGCCACTCCCGAATGCGGGAAGCCCGGCCCCAGCGGACCGATGTCGATGTCGATGTCGTTGACCAGGGCGCGTTCGTTGGACTGCCAGTACGCCTTGGCGTCCACCGTGTCGGCGACCGGCAGCTCGAGGCCCGAGCCCTCGTAGCTCAACGCGTAGCGATCGAAGTCCTGGAACGGATAGAGAATCCGGATGCTGGTCGAGGTGTCGCCGTCGAACGCCGCCGGATCGACGAAGCCGAAGCCGCTCTGGTCGGCGCGGTAGCTCTGGGCGCGGAGACGGAGGAACTGGCTGGGGTCCAACTGGAAGATGAAGTTGCCCCACAGACTGCGGTCGTCGACGCTGCTGTCCGTAACTGGCGTTTCTTCGCCGAGGTGGATGTCGCCGAAATCTCCCGCGGGGGCGTCGTAGTCCTCGCTCGCGCGATCCGCCGCGCCGAGCTCGCCGTCGAAGCGACCCCATCGCGCTGCGACCGATCCCGCCGCGCGCGTCGACTCCGCCGCGGAGCCGTAACGGCCCTCGGCGTGGCCGCCGAAGCTCCTGCCCGAGAGGATGCTAGGCCGCGTCGGCACCAGGTTGAGCACGCCACCGATCGCGTCGCTGCCGTAGAGCACGGACGCTGGCCCGCGCACCACCTCGACCGCGTCGACGCTGGCAACGTCGACCAGCCCGGTGATCTCGCCGAAGTCGGTCTGCCGGCGGGCGTTGTTGAGACGCAGTCCATCCTCCAGGAACAGCACCCGCAGGCCGCGCTGGCCGCGGATGATGGGCCGCGCTTGGTTCGGTCCGACGCCCTGAACGTCGACGCCGGGCTGGTTGCGCAGCAGGTCCGCCGCGTTGTCGGGCTGTTGGCGCGCGATCTCGGCGGCCGGCAACACGGTGACCGGGGTCGCCAGCTCGAAGGTCGGGCGCTCGGCGCCGGTGGCGGTCACCGTCACGCTGTCGAAGAACGAGGCCGTGGCTTCATCCGGCGGTGGGGTAGCGGATTCTTCGGGTTCGTCAGACGCCGGCGGGCTGACCTCCTGGGCGGTCATGATGTGGGCCGACAGCACAGCGAGCGCAACGCTCATGAGCGTCGAGAGCAATTTGTTCGGCATGGCCGATCCTTCCCCGCGGCGACGGCTTCGAGCCGTGCCGCGTTCGTTTACCGGCCGCGATGCTGGGCGACCGGAGTTCGCGAGGCGGGCGCAGACGCGCCCAGGCGAATGACGAGGGGATCAGGCCGCCGGCGGGGGCCGCGGTGAGGAGCGGGGACTGCGAACCAGCAGGGAGGCGTGGCGAGCTCGCGGCGCCTCTCGGCGATGCGAGCGGCGATACTGCGGGGCCATGGAGCGAGCAAAGCGCCGCCCGAGAAGGGCGACGAGCGGAGCGGCGAGGGCCCAGGGCAGCGCGACCAGCAACCCGGTGACCGGTCCCAGCGTCGCCGGCAGCGGCACCGGCCCAAGGTGGAGCAGCAGAGCCAGTAACCAGAAGACGATCGCCGGACGGCCCCGTAGGAGTGAGAGCCCGCGCCGGCGAAAGAAGAGCGCGAGACCGAGCAGCGCCGCCGCCAGCGCCCAACGGAGCTGCACTTCTGGCTGGGTGAGCGAAGCGTCCCGCAGCCGCCCCGCGAACAACCAGGCGTGGAAGCCGACCAACGCGATCGTTGCGATCCAGCCGACGAGCCGCAGCCCGCGTCGCAGCCAACGTCCCGGCGAGGATGCGCTGTTGGTCATGACCTTCTTGAAACGGTAGCACAAGGTGGTGGCCACGTTGTGCCCTGGGGACCACCCGAAACGAAAAGCTGTTGGCTCGCTCGCCCCCCTACCTGGAAGGACGGGAGGGCGGAGAGTTCGGGGGGTCGAGGAAGCGCGGATCTCGCGCGGCCTAGAATGACGGCGCGTGGCTTGGTTACTTCCAGCTGCCCTCGTTCTCCTGTTCGGTTTCTGGTGCGGGACGTTTCCCGGCGGCGCGACCGCGGGCGGCGCGATGACCGGCCAGCTCGCCGTGCTGGGCTCGCTGGCCTTGGCAGCGAGGCGTTGGGAAGATCCGCTTCGCTTGGGTGGCTGGCGGCGTCTCGTTCCTCAGCTGCTGGTGGTGACCGCGTTCCTTGCCATGCTGGTGTCGCCCGTGCCGCGCGCGGGCCGCGCGGCGGCGCTCCTCCTGCCGGCCTTCCTGATGGTGCCTGCCGCCGTCGAGCGTGCGCTGGCGCGACGCGAGAAGCGCGACGTGGCACTGCTCCTGTTGTCTCTTGCCACCGGGGCGGTCGCCGCCGCCAGCCTCGTCTGGCAGTTGGTCCAGGGTTCGTCCCGCGCGGCGATGCCCCTGGGACATCACAACCTGCTCTCCGGATTACTCGTCACGCTGCTGCCGGCGACGCTACTGCCGCTACGCCGGAGCGGAGCTCCTCGTGTCATCGCCGCGCTCAGCGCCGGGCTGGTGGTCACGGCGGTCGTTCGTAGCGGGTCGCTGCTGGGAATGACGGCGCTCGCCGTCGAGGCCGGCCTGGCCCTGCTCTGGTGGCGGAGGTTCCACAAGCTGCTCTTGCCGTGCGCGTTGCTGGTGCTGGCGCTCCAGATGCCGCGCGCCGCGGCGATCTTCCGCGGCGAGGACCCGTCGACTCAGGCGCGCCTGGTCTACCTCGATGCCGGCTGGCGCGGACTGTCGGCGCGGCCGTGGCTGGGCTGGGGGCCAGGTTCGACGCCGTGGACGATCTCGCAGTACCTGCGCCCGCGGCCCGGGGTCAACCCACCGTCGGAAGTGGTCGGAGATCTGCATTCGCTGCCGATGCAGATCCTCTACGAGCTCGGCGGGCTCGGCTTTCTCTTTACTCTCGGCACGGCGGCGATCTTCCTGCGCCGCCGGATCGCCGAGCGCGACGACGCGGAGGATCCGGATCTTCTCGCCGCGGGCTTGATCGGCATGCTCGGCGCTGCCACCACGCGCATGGGCGGGGCCGCCCTCTCGGTCACCGCGTTACCGCTCGCGGCGGCGGTGGCGGCGGGGATCGCGCTGGCCGCGCGGCCGCGACGCGACGAGTCCGCTCCCCGCTGGCCGGGCCTCGCCTACGCGGCGGTGGCGTTGCTGGCGCTCTTGCCGCTCGACGTGGCGCAGGCCTTCTACGGGCGTGCCGCGGCCGCCTCCCGCAGCGGAGACGTCGACGCGGCGCGCGCGAACGTCGAGCGCGCGGCCAAGTGGGATCCTTCGTTCCCGCTCTACGGCGCGAGAAGCGCGTGGCTACGCGGCGAGCACGAAGCTGCGCGTCGGGCCGCGGTCTCAGCCGTGGCCTCGCCGCCGCTGTGGCTCGCAGCCGGCATGGTGGCAGCGTCGGCCGGCGCCGAATCGGCCGCAGCATCGCTCCAGCGAGCCTGCGCATTGGATCCGCTGGGCGCTCCGGCGCCGATGCAACTGGCGATGGAGCAGGCGGAAAACGCCCCGGCCCTCGCGGCCCGGTCGGCCGCTCGCGCCCTGCTCGCGGAGCCGCGTTATCTCGCGGCCCGTTTCTGGATCGGCCGCGGGAGCTTGCGCGCCGCGACGCTCGCCGAGATCGAGCGTTGGCCGGGAGTCGACGTGGGCTGGAAAGCGAGTCTCGTGGAGCTGGCGAACACCGTCATTCCGTCGCCGAGCGGACAGCCGGCGCGACTCGGGCTCGACTTGGATCTCGAGCCGGCGCTCTCCTTCTCGCTCTACGCCTTTCGCCGCGAGGCCTGGCCGGCGACCCTGGCGCCGATCGACGTGGACGCCGATGCCGCCCGCAAGATCACGATCCCGCCGGCGTCGACGCTGCCGACGACGCCGGCGGACGCCTTCGATCCGAGTTGCTGAGATCCCTGCTCAGGGGCAGGTCGGGAAGGCGCTGGTGTGCTGGATCGGTTGGAAGGGAGTGCCCTGATTATTGGTGTAGGTGTTGATCGCGCCGCTCTTGAGGTCCTCGACCGTGATCACCGTCCGGACGTCCGTCAGGCCACCGGCGAAAACCCAGTAGCGCTCGTTGAGGCCGCAGCCATTCAGCACCTTGATCACCACCTCGACGTTGCTGGGGGTGAAGAACCACAAGTAGCCGGTGTCGTTGGTGAGCTGCTCGACGTTCGCGACGCCGTTGGACTGGGCGGTTTCCCAAGTGGCCGTGACGCGAAACCGGCCGCCCGAGATACAGAGCTGGGTGTCGACCGTGGTGCAGGTGGATTGTGCGACCGCCGGGCTGCCTGGGACGAGCCAGAGCGCGGCGAAGATGGTCAGTAGAGCGGCGGTTCGGGTCTGGCGAACGATGGACATCGGTGCGGTCTCCCGTTGACCCACCGAGTATAGGAGCCGGGGCTCCTCTCGTCCACTTCGACTAGCGCAGCAAACCGCGCAGCGCCTTCTCGACCCGCCGCACGCCCTCGTCGGCTTCGTCGGCGGTGAGGTTCAGCGCCGGCCGGAAGCGGATGGCGCGCGATCCCGACGAGAGGCCGAGCACGTTGGCCTCGTTCAGGGCGGCGAGCGCCGCCTTGCGAGTTTCGCCGTCCGGCAGATCGAAAGCCACGAACATGCCGCGGCCACGGGCGCTGGTGACCTGGCCCGGGAAGGCCGTCTCCAGGCGGTGCAGGTTGTCGAGCAGCCGCTCGCCCACGCGGGTCACGTTGTCGAGCAGGTTGTCCTCCTCGATGATCTCGATGATGCGCGTGCAGCGCACCATGTCGACCAGGTTGCCGCCCCAGGTGGAGTTGATGCGGCTCGAGACCTTGAACACCGAGTCCACCTCGTCGAGACGGCGCGAGGCGGCGATGCCGCAGACCTGGGTCTTCTTGCCGAACGAGATGATGTCGGGCACGACGCCGAAGTGCTCGAATGCCCACCATTTGCCGGTGGTGCCGAAGCCGGTCTGCACCTCGTCGAAGATGAGCAGGAACTCGTGCTCGTCGGCCAGCCGGCGCAGCTCGTGGAGGAACTCGGGGCGGAAGTGGTTGTCGCCGCCTTCTCCCTGGATGGGCTCGATGATCAGCGCCGCGATCTGATCCGGGTTGTCGCGCAGCGCCTGCTCGATCTCGGCAACCGTCTGGCGTTCGGCGCCTTTGACCTGCTCGATCACCACGTCGGTGACCGGGAACGAGAGCTTGGGGTTCGAGACCCGCGGCCAGGGGAACTTGGGGAAGTTCTCGATCTTGCGCGGGTCGGTGTTGGTGAGCGAGAGCGAGTAGCCGCTGCGGCCGTGGAAGGCTTCCTTGAAGTGCAGGATCATGTAGCCCTTGTCGCCCTTGCCGGCGGCCAGGTTCTTGCGCACTTTCCAATCGAAGGCCGCCTTGAGCGCGTTCTCGACCGCCAGGCTGCCGCCCTCGATGAAGAAGAGATGGTGCGAGAGCTCCTCCGGCAGCGTACGCGCGAAGGTCTCGACGAAGGTCGCCATCTCGGTGGTGTAGATGTCGGAATTGGCGAGCTTGTTGAGCGCCGCACCGACCAGCCTCTCGCGGGTGTCGGCGTCCACCATCTTGGGATGGTTGTAGCCCAGCGGGATGGTCGCGAAGCTGGTGTAGAAGTCGAGGACCTCGCGGTCCTTGGAGCTGTCGTAGATGAAGGAGCCGTGGCTGCGCTCGAGGTCCTGCACGAGGTGGTAGCCGTCCACCAGCATGTGGCGCTTGAGCACGTCGTGGACTTCGCGCGGGCTGACGCGGGGCGCGGTCGGGGCGGTCGTCGACATGAGGCTCTCCTTCGAGACTTGCTGGGCGTTCCTTGAGGGGTTTGGGGCCCGGCGCTGCGGCTTCCGGTGCCGGCTCAGCCTACCACAGCGGCTGGTGACCGATGGTAAGTCTTTTGTTTTATTGGGCTAACGACCGATGGGCACACTGGCCGGAGTGGAGCGGCGGATCGGCTTGCCGGCGACGGCGGTCTGATTGCGGCCGGTCTCCTTGGCGACGTACATGGCGGCATCGGCGAGGCGCAGGAGGGTGCTCTTGGCGTGATCGACGCTGAGAGTCGCTTGCGTGTGGCGCCGCAAACTGGCCACTCCGATCGAACAGGTGAGTCCCTTCAAGTCGAGGATCTCGGGCAGGATCTCACCCGGCGCCGAGCAGAAAGTCTGGGAGAGGATGGCGCCGCGCACGTTCTCGGCGAACGTGACCGCGGGCGCCAAGCCGACCTCGGGCAGAGCGAGCACGAATTCGTCGCCCCCGTAACGCGCCGCCAGCCAATCGGGTTCGTGGCCGCGAGCCATGGCGCGCAGCAGGTGGCCGACCTCGCGCAGCACCTGGCTTCCCGCCAGGTGGCCGTGGCTGTCGTTGACCCGCTTGAAGAAATCGAGGTCGAGAAAGAGCACGGTCAGGTCCTGGCCCGCCTGGCGCGTGCTGCGAATCGACTGCTCGAGGGCGATGTGGAGGTAGCGGTCGTTGTACAGGCCGGTGAGGTTGTCCCGCCGCGCGATCTCTTGCGCCTGGCGGCCGTCGAGCACGTTCTCGATCGAGATCGAAAGGTAGCCGGCGAAGATCGCCAGCAGGTCCCGATCCAGATCGCTGTAGCCGGTGGCGCCGTGACGGTTGATCAGCTCGAGCACGCCGCACACGTCGGTGCCGATGCGAATCGGTACCGCGACGATCGACTCCGTCGTGTACTCGGTCTTCTCGTCGACACCCGCCCAGAAAAAGCGGTCCTTCTGCACGTCGGGCGCGAAATACGCCTGACCCGACATGTAGACGTGGCCGGCGATGCCGCGATCGGCGGGAATGCGCTGGCCGAGCAGGCCCTCGGACTTCTCGCCGAACGCGGCGATGAAGGTCAGCTGGTTGCGCTGCCGTTCAGTCGTTTTCTCGGAGGGATTGTCGAGCAGAATCGAGCCGGCCGATGACGGCACGAACTCGTTGGCCTTGCGCAGCACTTCGGCGAGATGCTCGACGAGGCTGATCTCGAGCACCAGCTCGGGATTCGCGCGCCGGCGCTCCAGGAAGCGCTCCAAACCTGCCGCATCGAGGCAGTGGACGGTCCCGGCCATGGTGACGGAAGAGTCTACAGGGTTTTGCCGGCCGGCTCAGCGGAGCGCGCGCAGGAGCCGCCGCGAGCGATCGACGACGTCGCCGCGCAGGCTGTCGGCGGCGGCAAGCTGCGGTGCGTAGCGCAGGTAGTGGAGGTCGTCGGCCAGCCGTTTGAGGTTCTCTGCGGATTGCGGATCCACTCCTCGCCGCGCCAGCTCTTCGGGCCACTGGGGCGACGGCGTGCCGGGGGCGAGCTCGAAGCGCGCCGCGAGGAAGTCGCGCCAGGCTTCCTCGATCAGCGCCGCGGCTTGGCGGGGCCTCTCCTCGTGGGCCGCTTGGCGCAGGCGGGCGTCGGTCGAGCGCGCCGCGCTGCGCTGCGATGAGCCCGCGCGGCGGGCCAACCAGACACCCAGGAGGGCGATCAACCCACCGCTGGCAGCCGCGCCGATCCAGGGCATGAACTGCCCCCAGCGAGCGGCACCCGTCGCGCGTTCCGGCCCGGCCGGCGCTGCCGTCGGCGACGCGGCGGGTGCCGGTGCGGCGGCGATCAACGGGGTGGCGCGCAGGCTGAGCGGTGGCGCCGCGGCAACCTTGTAGGACGCGCTCGAGGGATCGAAATAGGGCACCTCGATGGCGCCGATCGTGAAGTCGCCGGCCTTCTCCGGCACCAATACGTAACTCCAGGTGCGGCGTCCTCCGATATTCGTGCCGTTGGTGTGCTCCGCGGAGTCCTTCTGCGGCGGGAACTGTTTGAGTCCAGGGGGCAGCGTGAGCGCCGGATCTTGCAGTCCTTGGAGGTTGCCGTCCCCACTCAGGGAGAGGATGAGGGTCGCCGCGTCGCCCTGGAGGACCTGATCGCGGTCTAGCTTCGCCTCCAGCGCCAGCCGGCCGACAGCGCCGCGGAAGCCGGTTGGCGCGGGCGGCAGCGGAACGATGTCGAGGTTGACGGCATTGGTGGTCCGATGCAACTCCTCGATGCTCGACAGCATCGGCCCGAACGCGCTCCCGTCGGCCACCCGCAGGCCGATGTCGATGGCGAACGGCTCGATCGTCGCCGCCCCCGCGGTGAGTGGGAACAGCGCTCGCTGCATGAGCGCCACGCGGCCGTAGCGCTCGCCCTGTTCCTCGACCATGTCGGCCCGGCTGCGCTGTGGCAGCTCGAGCTCGCGCACCCAGAAGCCGCGAAAGGCCGGCAAGGCGCGCGGATTCACCGACGTGACATCGCCCTGGGTGTAGAGGTAGACGGTGTAGGTGATCTGCTGGCCGATGTACGCCCGCTCAGGTGAAGCGACGGCGCGCAGGAAGAGCTTGGGTCGCGTGTACTGAGGCGCGCGCCGCGGCCGGCCGAAGAAATCCTCGAAAGGGTCGGGGAAGCCCGCATGGGGCGAGGCAGCGCGCGGTGCCGGTCCGGCACCGACCGGCTCCTGCTGCACCGCGACTTCCTGGTCGGGAAGCTGGTAGATCTGACCGCCGATCTCGACGTTCACACCGCGCACCCTGGCCGGGCCGATCCCCTTCGGCGCCAGCTGCCAGACCAGCAGCAGGGTGCGCGAAGCGGCGCCGTTGACCCAGCGAAAGCTCTCCGAGCGCTGCGGTCCGCTGGCAATCTCGAGGTTCTCGAGGTTGAAGTGCGGCTGCGCCGAGATGCTGCCGATGCCGCTCGAGCGCACCTCGATGGTGAGCATGGTCGATTCATCGACGCCGATGCGGTTCGCGTCGAGCTGCGCCTGGACAGTGATATCGGCGGCCGCGGGCACGGCCGCCAGGAGCGCCGCTGCGGCGACCAGCGGAATGAAACGCGCCCTCACCAGTCGCGCTCCCCGGTGGCTCGCCGACGCGTGCGGCGCGCCGCCTCGGCCTTGCGCTGCTGGCGCTCCAGGTTCTCGACCGACTCGAGGACTGCCGCCGCCTGCTGGGCCGTCATGTCGGGTTGATCCTTGAAACCCTCGAGCGGCTTGGGCTGCTGCTGACCCTGCGACGACGGCGGTCCGCCTTGCGGGGGCTGTTGCGCGCCCTGCTGGTCGGGTTGCGGATTCTCCGGGTCCGGCTTCGGCGGCTGCGGCTGCGAATCGTCGCCCTGGCCTTGCCCTTGGCTTTGCTCCTGCTGGCCTGGCTGTCCGCCGCCGGGAGCTTCGCGCGGTTTTTTCGCTTGACGCTCGTGGTCGAGCTGGCGCAGAGCGAGCTCGAGGTTGTGCTTGGCGTCCGCCGCGGCCGGATCGAGTCGCAACGCCTGCTTCAACGCTTCGACCGCGCCCGCCGCGTCGCCAGCGCCGAGGCGCGCGCTGCCGAGGTCGTAGTGCGCCGCCGGCGCGAGATCCGCAGCCGCCCCGGTCGCCGCCTGTTCGAGGAAGGGCAGCGCGCCCTTGGGATCGTCGGCCGCGAGGTGGCCGGCGCCGGCGTTGAACTGCACCAGCGGATCCTGCGGCGCCAGGCGGGCCGCGGTCTCGAGCGGCCGCACCGCCGCTTTGGGATCCTGCTGCGCCATCGCGGTCGCGGTGCGCTCGCGCGGGTTCCACAGCCAGCGCTCAGCCCAGGCAGGGAGGTGGAGGAAGCTCGGCAGCGGGATGGCAGCGAGCGAGGCGGCGAGGGCGAGCCCGGGCAGAGTCAGCATCAGGCGTTTCCCTCTGCGATGTCGAACGACCGAAACGGCCGCACCAGAAGGAGCACGGCCAGCGCCGCGGCGGCGAGGAGCAGCGGCCACTGGAAGCGCTCCTCGAGCGTCGAGACCGATTGGCTGTCGAGCGAACGTTTCTCCATGGCGCGGACCCGCTCGACCACCGGCGCGAGGTCGGTCGCCGGCGAGGTGGCGCGGAGGTACTTACCGCCGGTTTCGGTCGCCAGCTTCTCGAGCGCTTCTTCGCCCAGGCGCGAGACGACGACCCGGCCTTCGCGATCACGCTTGAAGGCGTTGGGCTCGCCGGCCAGCGGCAGCGGCGATCCTTGCGGCGTGCCGACGCCGATGGCGTGCAGCGTGATGCCCGCCTCGCTCAGCTTGCGAGCGGCATCCTCCAGGCCACCGCCCTGGTCCTCGCCGTCGGAGAGCAGCACCACGGCGCGATGCTTCTTGCCGCCCGGCGGGAAGAGCTGGATCGCCTGCTCGAGCGGCGCGCCGAGCACCGTTCCCGGCGTGGGCAGCGAGCTGGGCTCCACCGTGTCGAGCAACAGATCGATCACCGCCGCGTCGACGGTGAGCGGCGCCATCACCACGCCCTCACCCTCGGCTTGAACGAGCGCCACCCGGTTGCCGGGCAAGTCTTCCACCATCCGGCGCATCAGCGCCTTGGCGGCGAAGAGGCGCGACGGCGGGACGTCCACCGCCGCCATCGAGAGCGAGGAGTCGAGCACGAAGACCACGTCGACGCCTTGACGCTCGACGGTCTCGGTGCGCTCTCCCCAGCGCGGCCGCGCCAGGCCGAGCGCGGTGCCGAGGATGGCCACCCCCAGGCCGAGCACTGCCAGGACAGTGCGGCGGCGTGTGGCGCCGACCCCGAGCCGGTTCCACAAGCCGCGGCCGGCCCACTCGCTCTGCGCTCCGAGGCGCCGCCGCCATGCCCAGGACGCGAGCGCCGCCGCGGCCGGCGCGACCAGCAAGAGCAGGAGCAGGCGCGGCGAAGCGAAGTTCATGGCTCGGCCGTCCATCCGGCGAGCGCCGCCGGGAGGGGCAGCAGCAGGAGCGCCAATGCCGTCCAGGCGAACGGCATGAAAACTTCGCGATAGCGGACGTAGCGTTTGACCTGAAGCGGCGTCTTCTCGAGCCGGTCGATGTCGACGAAAACGTCGCGCAGCGCCTCTTGATCGGTGGCACGGTAGAAGCGGCCGCCGGTGCGGGTGGCGATTTCGGCGAGCAGCTTCTCGTCCACCTGCAGGTTCATCATCACGCGGCGGATCTCGCGCTCGCCGGTCAGCGGGTTGGTAACCGGCACCGGCACCGGAGCGCGGCCCTCGGTGCCGACGCCGATGGTATAGACCTTGATCCCCAGGCCCTTGGCGACCGCCGCGGCCGAGAGCGGGTCGATCTCGCCGGCGTTGTTGACGCCGTCGGTGACCAGGACGATGACCTTGCTCTTCGCGTCGCTGTCCTTGAGGCGCGCCGCGGCGGTGGCGAGGGCGACGCCGATCGCGGTGCCGTCGGGCAGGGTGTTGAGCTCGACCGAATCGACCAGCAGGTCGAGCATGGCGCGGTCGGTGGTGAGCGGCGCGCGGGTGAGCGCCGCGCCCGAGAAGACCACGACGCCGATGCGGTCGGCCGGCCGCTTGCCGATGAAGTCCTTGACCACCGCTTTGGCCACCGTGAGCCGGTCCTTGGGCTGGAAATCCTCGGCGCCCATGCAGCCCGAGATGTCGAGCACGATCTGGATGTCGATGCCCTCGGTCTGGCTCTCCTCCCAGGAGTAGCCGAGCTGCGGCCGGGCGAGCGCCACGATCAGCGCGGCGAGCGCCAGCAACCGGGCGTAGAACGGCAGGTGGAGCCGGACACCGCCGCGCGCTCCGCGCGGCAGACGGCTGTAGGTCAGCGCGCCGAACGCCCGCTGGCTGTGGTGACGCACCGCCAGCAACGGCACCGCCAGGAGCGCAGCAGCAGCCACGGGTGCTGGAAGTGCGGCAGCGTAGCGGCTCCGAGCTCGTTCACGCGGTGGCCTTCAACGCAACCGGAGCGGGATTGAGATGCTGATCGATGGCGGTCGCCATTTCGCGCGCCGCCGCCAGGCGCTGCGCGAGCTCGGCTGGAGTCGTCTCCCCGCGCGCGAACTTGATGCCGTCGCAGTCGCGCAGCAGCCGGGTGGCGCGCTGCGCGATGTCGCCCGGCAGGTGCCGGCCACGCAGCTGACGCTGGATCTCGCTGGTGGTCGATCTCGGGGGCGGGGAAGTCGAGGGCGCGGCCGAAGTAGCGCCGCAGCGCCAGAGACAGTGCGGTGTGGTTGCGCTCGAGCGGCGCCGGACCGGCTTGCTCGATCGCCGCCAGCCGGGCCAGGAGCTCGTCGAGCGGCGAGAGCGCCGGGGTCTGCTCGCCGCGCTCGGCGGCCGACGAGCGGCGGCGCCGCCAGAGGAGAATCGCCGCCAGGGCGAGGCAAAGCGCGAGCCCGCCGGCGAGGGTCCACCAGAAGCGATCTCCCGAGGGCAGCGCCCGGGCCGGCAGTGGCGGCTTCGGCTGCGGTTCCGCCTCTCCCGGCGGCAGCACCGAGCGCACCCGCAGCGCGAGGTCGCTCGGAGTAGTGAGCTCGCCTGCCGCGGGGAGCGCAACGGCTACCGCTGGCAGCGCCACCTCGCCGGTGCGAAATGCCGCCAGGGTCAACGTCTGCCGCACCGACCACCGCGCCGGCGACCTCGCTGCGCTGCGGCGGTCCGGCCTCCACGATCTCGGCCTCGCCCCAGGTCTTGCCCCAGGCGGGAAAGCGCGGCTCGCCGGCGAGCTCGCCGGTCGCGGCTTCGAGAACGAGAGTGGCCCGCACCCGATCGCCGACCGTGGTCTCGGCGGGCTCCACCTCGACGCGCAGCGTCGCGGCACTTGCCGCGCACCGCGTGGCTGCGAGCAGCGCAAGAGCGGCGAAAAGAGCTCGCCGCAGGGCCGCCTTCATCGCCGCAGCCTCCGGCGCCGCTGGTCGAAGAAGCTGACCAGGGCGGAGAGATACGGGCCGGTCGGTGCGCAGCTCGAGATGGTCGACGCCGAGCCGCCGGGTGAGCTGGCGCAGCTCGGCCGCGCTCGCGCCGGCGCACTTCGGCATGGCGCGGCGCCAGCTTCTTGCCCGACACCAGCGCCAGCTCGCCGGTCTCGGCGTCGCGCAGCACCACCGGACCGACCGCGGGGCAGCTCGAGGTCGCGCGGATCGACATCTCGATCACGATCACGTCGTGCCGCGCCGCCGCGGCTTTGAGCGCGCGCTCGCAGGGCGCCTGCACGAAGTCGGAGATCAGGAAGAGCACCGAGCGCGCGCTTGAGGCTGGAGAGCGCGGCGCTCGAGGCCCGCTCTCGAGATCGGTCGCCGCCGTGCGCCGGCCGGTCCGAGGATCTCGCGCACCAGGCGCAGCACGTGGTTGCGCCGGCGCTGCGGCGGCAGGAAGAGCTCGAGCCGGTCGCGAGAGCAGCGCGGCGCCCACCCGGTCCTGGTTGCGCAGCGCCGCGAAGGCGAGCAGCGCCGCGATCTCCGCCGCCAGCTCGCGCTTGAGGATCGCGCGCGAGCCGAAGCCGAGGCTGCCCGAGACGTCGACCGCGAGGAAGACCGTGAGGTCGCGCTCCTCGACGTACTGCTTGACGAACGGGTGACCCATGCGCGCGGTGACGTTCCAGTCGATGGTGCGCACGTCGTCGCCCGGCTGGTAGGGGCGGACCTCGGCGAACTCCATGCCGCGGCCCTTGAACACCGAGTGGTAGTCGCCGGCGACGCCCTGGTCGACCAGGCGGTTGGTGGAGATCTCGATGCGCCGGACCTTGCGCATCAGGTCGGCGGGCAGCGGCGGTGCGACGGCGTCGGGCCGGCGCCGGTCGGGCTTCGGCGCGCGGCGCGAGGAGGCCGAAACATCCGGGCTGCCTCGCTCTAGGGAACCTCGACGCGGTCGAGCAGCCGCGCGCACGAGCGTCGTCGGTCGAGATCTCTTCGGCCTCGGCTTCGTAGGTGGGCACGATGCGGTGGCGCAGGACGTCGGGCGCCAGCTCCTTGACGTCCTCGGGGATCACGTAGCCGCGGCCGCGCACCAGGGCCAGCGCCTTGGCGGCGCGGGCCAGGTAGAGCGTGGCGCGCGGCGAGGCGCCGAACGCGATCAGGTCGGCGAGATCGCCGAGGCCGGCGGCCCGCGGGTCGCGCGTGGCCGCCACCAGGTCGAGGATGTAGCCTGCGGATCTTGGCGTCGAGGTAGACGGCGTCGACGACCGCGCGCAGCTTCGACCAGGCGCTCGATGTCGAGCGTCGCGCGCGCATCGCTCGGGCGTGCTCGACCAGCATGCGGTCGAGGATCTCGCTCCTCCTCGGCGCGGGTGGGGTAGCCGAGCTTGAGCTTCAGCATGAAGCGGTCGATCTGCGCTTCGGCGAGCGGGTAGGTGCCCTCCTGCTCGATCGGGTTCTGCGTCGCGAGCACCAGGAACGGCTCGGGCAGCTTGTAGGTCTGGTCGCCGAGCGTCACCTGCCGCTCCTCCATCGCCTCGAGCAGGGCCGACTGCACCTTGGCGGGCGCGCGGTTGATCTCGTCGGCGAGCAGGATATGGGTGAAGATCGGGCCCTTGCGGGTTTCGAAGCTGCCGCTGCGCGGATCGAAGATCAGCGTGCCGACGAGGTCGGCCGGCAGCAGGTCGGGCGTGAACTGGATGCGCTTGAAGTCGATGTCCAGGGTCGGCGGCGAGGGTCTTCACCGCCAGGGTCTTGGCCAGTCCCGGCACGCCCTCGATCAAGCACGTGACCGCGCGCCAGCAGGCCGACGAGCAGGCGGTCGAGCAGATAGTCCTGCCCGACGATGACCTTGCGCAGCTCGGTTTCGACTTGGCGGAGGGTCAGCGCTTCGCGCTCGACCTCCTGACTCAGGGCAGCAATATCCGGTTGCATGAGAATCCCTCCGAGGGCCGAGCAAAGTGCAAGCCGAGTGCCACGGAAAACATTGATCACACACTAGCTTGCGCCCTTCCAGCGGGCGTCTGGAGGCGGCGGCTGCGCGAGTCCTGGACTCTTGACGCCATTCTGGCCTTCGCGCTGACGCCCGGGCCGCCAGAAACGGCTGCAACTCTTGATACCGTAACGGCTTGTGAGTCGCCGCCCGCCGCTAAGGAAAGCTCTCGGGCAGCACCACCTTCGGCGCGGCGAATCCTGCGCACCGTTGATCGATTTCCTGGCCCCGCAGGGGGCTCGTGTCTTCGAGGTGGGCCCGGGCGCCGGCGTGCTCACCGAGCCGCTCTTGGCGGCAGGCGCGCGCCACGTCGTGGCCTGGGAGCTGGATCCGGCGTGGGCCTTTGCGTTGCGCCGGACCGTCCGCGATCCTCGCCTGCAGCTGGTCGTGGGAGACGCGCTGGAGGCGCCGTGGTTTCGGCTCGAGGCGGGCACCCGGGTGGCGGGGAATCTGCCCTACAACGTGGCGACGGCGATCATCGACCGGGTGCTCGACGCTCACGAGAGGGTGCCTGCGGCTGCCTTCCTGGTGCAGCTCGAAGTCGCCCAGCGGCTGGCCGCGTCCCCGGGCGATGCCGACTATGGGTCGACCAGCGTACTGACTCGGGCGCGAGCCGAGGTGAGCGTGCTCGGCCACGTCCGACCGGGAGCTTTCAATCCGCCGCCCAAGGTCGACAGTGCGTTTGTCGGCTTTCGGCTGCGCTCTCCGGACCAGCACGGCTCGGAGTGGGCCGGCTTTCGGACCGTGGTACGGGCGGCCTTCAGTCAACGGCGCAAGACGCTGCGCAACGCGCTGGCCTCGGTGTGGGGGCTCGAGGCCGCCGAATCGGCTCTCGCCGAGCTCGGATGGGACCCGCGCACGCGCGCCGAAGCGCTCGACCTAGCGGACTTCAGCGCCCTGCAGCGGGCCCTCGCTCTTTTCATAAAGCTCTGAAAGTGCTAGACTTTCGCGGTCAGGACGAACCCAAGACGACGCCGAATGCCCGCGGAAACCGCCGAGAGCCGGAACCCCCCTGGACGGGCGAAGCTCACCCCGGAGAAGGGTAGCGAAGTTCTCGGCATCGTCCTCCTGGCGGCCGGGCTTCTGCTGCTGGTGAGCCTGGTTTCCCACAACCCTCTGGATCCTTCGGCTTTCCGTGACACCGGCGACGCGGCGAGAGCCCAGAACCTGATCGGGCGCTTCGGCGCGCAGCTGTCGGCGGCCAGCTTTCAGTTCCTCGGCTTGACCGCTCTGGTCGTGCCCATCCTCATGTTGCTCTCGGGATGGCGGCGGGTTCGCCATCGGGAGAGTGTTCGGGTGGTGGGCCGCGGCGTGGGAACGGTGCTCCTGCTGGGCTCGCTGCCCGGCTTCCTGCAACTGGTGGTCGCGGACCTGCCATGGCGTGGGGTCTCGATTCACTCCGGCGGAGCGCTGGGGAAGGTGCTGGCGGAGGCCCTCGACAACCGGATGAATTTTGCCGGCGCGCTGGTCGTGCTGGCCGCAGGCGTCACCATCGGCGGCGCCCTGGTCGTGCAGCGCACGTTAGGCGAGGTGTTGAAGGGTTGGCGGGCCCATATCGCGCAGTGGTTCGAGAACCGCGCTCTGGCCCGCGCCCGGCGGCGCGAGCGCCGCGACAAGGAGAAGGCGCGCGAGCGGGTGGTGACCAAGCACCTTCAGCGCGTCCAGGACGAGCGCGCCAAGGAAGCGCCGAAGGTCGACACGCCTCCGGCGCAGCCGGCGGGTGGCGATTACCGGCTCGATTTGCCGCTGCGTGTGGTCGAACGCCGCGGCGAGGGCGAGTTCTCGGTGCGCAAGGTGCGCGGGTCCGCGAGCGGTGAGCCGGTCGAGATGCCGACGCCGGCGCACGCCGATCCTCCGGCGGCTGCAGCCGCGCCGCGCTCGCCGGCGATTCCGCGAGCGTCGAAAGCAGCCGAGCCGGCGCCGCCCTCCGCTTCATCTCGCCGCGCGCCGCAGGAGGCGCTGCCCTTCGCCGCTTCGCCGGCCGAACGCCATCTGCCGCCGATCAACCTCCTGCAGCTCGGTGAGGATCGCAGCGAAGTCGACGAGGACGAGCTGGTGCGCCTCGGCGAGGCGATCCGCACGCGCTGCGCAGAGTTCGGCGTCGAGGGCACGATCGAGGGCATCCGCCCGGGCCCGGTGATCACCGTCTTCGAGTTCCAGCCCGCGCCCGGCGTCAAGGTCAGCCAGATCGTCAACCTCCAGGACGACCTCGCGCTGGCGCTCAAGGCGGAGTCGGTGCGCATCGACCGCATGCCCGGCCGCTCGACGCTCGGCATCGAAGTTCCGAACCAGAAGCGAGCGATCATCCGCCTCGGCCACCTGCTGGCGCAGGAGACGTTCCAGCAGTCGCCGTCGCCGCTGACCATGGCGATCGGCATGACCATCCACGGCGAGCCATACTTCGCCGACCTCGCCACCATGCCGCACCTGCTGGTCGCCGGCGCCACCGGCTCGGGCAAGTGGGTGGGCCTGCAGAGCATGATCACCTCGATCCTCTACAAGGCGACGCGCGAGGAGGTGCAGTTCATCTTCATCGACCCCAAGCGGATCGAGCTCGGGGTCTACGCCGACATTCCGCACCTGAAGTCCGAGGTGGTGGTCGAACCGAAGAAGGCGGCCAACGCGCTGCGCTGGGCGGTGGCCGAGATGGAGCGGCGCTACCGCCTGCTCGCCGAGGTGCACGTGCGCTCGATCGACTTCTACAACCGCGCGATCCGGGATCCCGAGGTGCAGAAGCGACTCTCGCTCTCCGAGGGCGAGGCTTCGTCACCGCCCCGAGGACCTCAAGCCGCTGCCGTACTACGTGATCGTGATCGACGAGCTCGCCGACCTGATGATGGTCTCGTCGGCCGAAGTCGAGACCTCGATCGCCCGCCTGGCGCAGATGGCGCGCGCGGTGGGCATCCACCTGATCGTCGCCACCCAGCGGCCGTCGGTCGACGTGCTGACCGGCACGATCAAGGCGAACTTCCCCTGCCGCATCTCGTTCGCCACCGCTTCGCGGCACGACTCGCGCACCATCCTCGACCAGGTGGGCTCGGAGAAGCTCCTCGGCAAGGGCGACATGCTGCTCATGCCGCCCGGGCACGTCGCGCGTGATGCGCCTGCACGGCGCCTACATCTCCGAGCAGGAGACCGCGGCGCTGATCCGCTGGCTCAAGAAGCTGGGCAAGCCGCGAGCTCGACCCCGACGGTGCTCGAGAGCGCCCGAGAGCGAGCGGCGTCACCACGCGACGGCGGCGACAACGACGACGAGCTCTACGACGAGGCCGCGCGCCTGGTGGTCGCCGAGCGCATGGCCTCGGCCTAGCTTCCTCCAGCGCCGCATGCGCGTCGGCTTCTCGCGCGCCGCCCGCCTGATCGACATGATGGAGCGCGACGGACTGCTCGGTCCCCCGCAGGGCAGCAAGCCGCGCGACGTGCTGGTCAAGCCGGACTACTTCGCAGAAATCGACCGCGTCCGCCAGGACTGAGATGGGGGCCGGCCGTAGGACGAGCCGGCTGCCTAAGGCGGTGATGGAACGGTTACCTGCACTGACGCCTGATTGTCCGTGGTGTCCGGGTCGAGGACGTCCGAGTCAGTGATCTGGGCGGTGTTCGTGATGGTGGTCCCACCGGCACTGACTGTAACCGAGACAAGCATCGTGAGCGTCGCCGAGCCTTGGAACGCCAACGAGCCGACGGTCCACGCCCCGGTGGCCACTAGATACGTACCCTGGCTCGGCGTGACGAGGACGAAACCGAGTCCTGCGGGCAGAACATCCGTGACCTGAACTCCGGTTGCATCGTCGGGCCCGTTGTTGGTCAGTGTGATGGTGAAGGTGATCTGGTCACCGACGTTGGGCGTCGCGTTATCGACGACCTTGGTCAGCGCGAGGTCGGCTTGTTGCGGCGTTTCCGTGGCGGAAGCCGAATTGTTGGCCGTGTTCGGATCAAATTGATCGGAATCAGAGACGTTCGCGGTGTTGGTTTGGGCGTCAGGGCCCTCCACGGTGGCCAAGATGGAGAGCGTCTGCGGCGTAACTGGGGTGACGGTACCTACGGTCCACAGCCCGCTGAGGTTGTCGTATGTGCCCTGACTCGGCGTCGCCGAAACAATGGCCAGTCCAGTGGGCAGAACATCCGTGACCTGAACTCCGGTTGCATCGTCGGGCCCGTTGTTGGTCAGCGTGACGGTGAAGGTGATCTGGTCGCCGACGTTGGGCGTGGCGTCGGATACCGTCTTGGTCAGCGCGAGGTCGGCTTGCTGCGGCGATTCCGTGGCAGAGGCCGAATTGTTGGCCGTGTTCGGATCAAATTGATCGGAATCAGAGACGTTCGCGGTGTTGGTTTGGGCGTCAGGGCCCTCCACGGTGGCCAAGATGGAGAGCGTCTGCGGCGTAACTGGAGTGATGGTACCTACGGTCCACAGCCCGCTGAGGTTGTCGTATGTGCCCTGACTCGGCGTCGCCGAAACAATGGCCAATCCAGTGGGCAGAACATCCGTGACCTGAACTCCGGTTGCATCGTCGGGTCCGTTGTTGGTCAGCGTGACGGTGAAGGTGATCTGGTCGCCGACGTTGGGCGTGGGGTCGGATACCGTCTTGGTCAGGGCGAGGTCGGCTTGTTGCGGCGTTTCGGTGGCAGAAGCCGAGTTGTTGGCCGTGTCGGGATCGAAGAGGGGGGTACCAGTGATGGTTGCGGTGTTGGTACGGGCATCAGGGCTGTCCACTCTGGCCACGATCGCGAGCGACTGCGGCGTGCTCACGGTGACGGTGGCGAGATCCCAAATCCCGCTGCCTGGAGTGTAAGTACCCTGGCTCGGTGTCGCTGAGACGAGAGTCAGGCCGGCCGGCAGGAGATCCGTGACCTGAACGCCGGTAGCGTCGTCGGGTCCGTTATTGGTCAGAGTGACCGTGAAGGTGATCTGGTCCCCGACGTTCGGTGCGGCGTCGGACACCGTCTTGGTGAGCGCGAGATCGGCGGTGGCGCCGGTAACCCCGGTCGGCTGCACGTCGATGCGGACGTAGAAGTTGACCGCGTCGGCCGTGGTGAAGAGAGCCACGATATCCGTGCTGGCCGAGCCTCCGGTGTCGCCGACTGGGTCGCTGCCGCGCGGCGCGATGCCGGCCCAATCTGCGATCTGCCCGTCCATCACGATCGTTGCCGCCCATGCCGCGACGGCCGTCAATAGCAGGGCGACGGTCATGACGGGCAAGGCCCCACTCCGCCTCAAGACGATCAGCGCGGCGAAGGTCAGCAGAGAAACCAGGAGCAGCGCAGACCATCCCGAAAGCGTCGGTATCTCCAGAATGGACGCGAGCGGGAAGAGGGCGTCGCCCTGCTGCTCGGAGTCCAGCGATACGACGCCGACTCGGAGGGGGTTCGCGGTACCCAGAGCGCCGATCGGGACGAAGCCCTCGATGACGTCCTCGCCGCCGGGGCCGTTGCCAGCGCCGACCGGCCAGCCCCCGGCGGAGACTGCGAGCTCGGGACCGAACACTCCACCAATGCACACGGCCCTGGTCTCGGAGGTGATCGAGCCCGGTGCGACGGTGAAGTCCACCGTGATCGTGAGGCGCTGGTCGGCGCCCCCGAAGATGGCCGGGCCGCCGGGTTCGGTAACGGTGCAGCCGGTGGCCGGGTTGCCGTCGAGATCCAGCAGAACGAGGTAGTGAACCGTCTGCCCTGCGGCTGGCGCCGCGAGGGTTGCGGCAAGGGCGACGAGAAACCCGAACGCGAGCCCCCTGCTCTTCATGAGGCGGGCTCCTCTCTGCGAGGACGAGTGAGAAGCTGCCCCTGAATATAGCCCCAAACGGCTGTCAGAGGGCCCCTACGTCAATCTTCGATGAGATCCTCGAAGCGCCCCTTGTCGCTCGCCTTCATGTAGGCCTCGCGGGCCGTGATGCGCTTCTGCTCGACCAGGGCCATCAGGGCGTCGTCCATGATCTGCATGCCCTGGGACTTGCCGCCCTGGATGATCGAGGTGAGCATCGGGCGTGTTGCCTTCGCGGATGATGTTGGGCAGGCCGGGGGTCTTGAGCAGGATCTCGTTGACCGCGCAGGCGGCCCTGGCCGTCGGCGGTCGCGCAGCAGGAGCTGCGAGACGACGCCGGCGAGCGACTCGGCGAGCGTCATGCGGACCTGCGCCTGCTCGTCGGCGGGGAAGGCGTCGATCAGGCGGTCGATGGTCTTGGCGGCGCCGTTGGTGTGCAGCGTGCCGAAGACCAGCGCGCCCATCTCGGCGGCGGTGATCGCCAGCGCGATGGTCTCGAGGTCGCGCATCTCGCCGACCAGGATCACGTCGGCGTCCTGGCGGATGGCGGCGCGCAGCGCGGCGGCGAAGCTCTCGGTGTCGTGCGCCGACCTCGCGCTGCGAGAAGACCGACAGCTTGTTCGTGGTGCACGAACTCGACCGGGTCTTCGATGGTCACGATGTGCTTGCGATAGGTGGTGTTGATCTGGTCGATGATCGCCGCGAGCGTCGTCGACTTGCCCGAGCCGGTGGGGCCGGTGACCAGCACCAGCCCTGCTGCGGAGATGGGCGAAGCCCTCGATCGCCTTCGGCAGGTTGCAGCTCCTCGAGCGGTGACGATCTTCTCGGGGATGATGCGGAAGACGGCCGCGGCGCCGTTCTCCTGGCGCAGGTAGTTGGCGCGGAAGCGGGCGAGCCCCGGCGAGGCCGTAGGCGAAGTCGAGGTCGCCGCGTCGCTCGTAATCGCTCCACTGGCCTCGTCGCTGACGCGATCTCGCGCAGGATCGCGCAGCGAGCTCGTCGTGCGCCAGCACGCGGCCACTCGCCGCCCACCGGCTCGAGCGCGCCGTGGACGCGGATGCGCGGCTCCAGGCCCGGCCGCCAGGTGCAGGTCCGAGCCCTTGTCGCTCCTTGCAGGTAGGTGGAACAGCTCGTCGATCGCGGGCCATGGCGGGTCCTCCTCAGGCGGCGGGCGTCAGCTTCGCCGGATCGCTCGGGTCGTCGGCGTCGCAGCGCCTCCTCGCGCGTGATGACCCTGCGTCTTGACCAGGTCGGCGAGCGAGGCGTCGAGCAGGCACATGCCCTGCGCGGCGCCGGTCTGCAGCACCGAGCGGATCTGGAAGGTCTTGTTCTCGCGGATCAGGTTGGCGACCGCCTTGTTGACCGACCAGCACCTCGAGCGCGGGCACCCGGCCGGTGCCGTCGGCGCGCGGCACCAGGCGCTGCGAGACGACGGCGCGCAGCGACTCGGAGACCATGGTGCGGATCTGCTCCTGCTGCGTCGGCGGGAAGACGCCGAGGATGCGGTTGATGGTGCGGATGGCGCTCGCTGGTGTGCAGCGTCGCGAGCACCAGGTGGCCGGTCTCGGCGGCGGTGAGCGCGAGCGAGATGGTCTCGAGGTCGCGCAGCTCGCCGATGGCGATGACGTCGGGGTCCTCGCGCAGCGCGGCGCGCAGGGCGCGGGCGAAGGAGCCGGTGTGCGCGGCCGACCTGGCGCTGGTTGACCACGCAGCCCTTGGAGGGGTGCACGTACTCGATCGGGTCCTCGATGGTGATGATGTGGTCGCGGCGCTCCTCGTTGATGAGGTTGACCAGCGCGGCCAGCGTCGACGACTTGCCGCAGCCCGGCCGGGCCGGTGAGCAGCACCATGCCCTGGTGGAAGTTGGCGAACTGGGCGAGCGTGGTGGGCAGGCCGAGCTCGGCGAGCGTCGGCGGCTTCGGGCGGGATGGCGCGGAACACGACGTCGACGCCGCGCTGCTGGCGGTAGGCGTTGCCGCGGAAGCGGCCGACCTTGGGCAGCGTGTAGGCGAAGTCCACCTGGCCCTGGCGCTGGAGCGCCTCCCATTGCTGGTCGTTGAGGAGCTCGCGCGCCAGGCGCTCGGTCGCCGCGGCGTCGAGCGGTGGCGTCGAGAGATCGCGCAGCGCTCCGTTCACCCGCAGACGGGTCGGCGCGCCGGCGTGGACGTGAATGTCGCTGGCGCCGCTCTTGACCGCGAACTCGAGCACCTGCTCCGCGCGGCGCATGCGCGCGGCGGCCGCCTCGTTCGGGGCCGCGGCCGCGGCGGGAGCCGGCGCCTCGGCGGCGCGTGCTTGCTTCGCCTGGTACTCACGCTGGGCGTTGAGCAGGGCGTCGAGCTGGGCCTGCGACAACCAGCCGCGCTCGAGCAGCAGCTCCCCAAGCCGGCGCGTGCCGCCTTCGCGCGCTTGCTGCGCGGTCACCTCCTGCAATTGCTCGCGCGTGATGAGCTTGTAGTGCAGGGCGAGCCGGCCAAACAGCGACGCGTCGGCGGTCATCGGTGCGCACAGGCTAATGCTCGCCGCGACGGGCGTCAACGCCGGTAATGCCCTGCTACCATGCGGACATGCCGGGCTCGTTGATCTTTTTCGGCACGCCGGAGTTCGCGGTGCCGACACTCGCTCGCCTGGTCGAAGCGGGCCGGAGGCCGGCGCTGGTCGTCACCCAGCCGCCGCGCGCCGTCGGCCGCGGGCGCAAGATGCAGGAGCCGCCGGTGGCGCTATGGGCGCGCCGCCACGGCCTGGCGGTGGACCAACCGGAGCGAGTGCGTAGCCCGGAAGCGCTGGCCCGTTTCGCCGCGCTCGCTCCCGAGCTGGCCGTGGTGGTGGCGTTCGGGCAGATCTTCCCCCCGCAGTTGCTTGCTCTGCCGCGTCTGGGATGCGTCAACGTCCACGCCTCGCTCCTGCCGCGCTGGCGCGGCGCGGCACCCATCCAGGCGGCGATCGCCGCCGGCGATCGCAACACTGGCGTAACCACCATGAAGATGACCGCGGGGCTCGACACCGGACCGATGCTGCTGCGAGAGGAAACGCCGATCGGTGAGCACGAGACTGCCGGCGAACTGTCGGGCCGCCTGGCGGTCCTCGGCGGCGACCTCCTGCTGCGCACCATCGCCGGTCTCGAGGCCGGAATGCTCGAGGCCCAGCCGCAGGACGAGAGCCGCGCCACCTACGCGCCGCGCCTGCGCCGGGACGACGGTCGGGCCGACTGGTCACTGTCCGCCGACCTGCTGGCCGCGCGCTGGCGGGCATTTACCCCGTGGCCGGGGTTGGAGACGACGCTGCGCGGCGAGCCGGTGAAGCTCGCGGCGGTGACCGCGATGGAAGCGCGGGCCGAGGGCGAGCCGGGCGTGCTCGCCGGCCTCGGCGAGGAAGGCCTGCGCGTCGTCTGCGGCGATTCCAGCGTGGCGGCGATCGGCGAGCTGCAGCGCCCCGGCCGGCGGGCGCTCGCGGCGCGCGATTTCTGGAACGGCGAGAGGTTACGCGCCGGCGAGAAGTTCGCGTGACCCGTCGCAGCCGCTATCCCACCCCAGCGGAGATATCGCCGGCCCGCAGTCTGCCCGCCATGCCGCGCGGTACCACCGGGGTGCGCGGCGCCGCGGCCTGGGTGCTCGAACGCACGCTGGCGGCGCGAGCGCCGGTCGACCTCCATCTCGACGGCGCCCAGGCCAGCTTCGACGAACGAGATCGCGCCCTGCTGCGGGAGATCGTGCTCGGCTGCCTGCGCTGGCTGCGCCGGCTCGACGCGGTGCTGACGAGAGCAAGTCACCGCCCGTTCGCCGAGGTCGATCCGCGGCTTGTGCCGCTGCTGCGGGTGGCGGCGTATCAGTTGCTGTTTCTCGAGCGGGTGCCGGCCCACGCGGTGGTCAACGAGGCGGTCGAGCAAGCCGCGCAGCAAACCCACCGCGGCGGCGCGAGCTTCGTCAACGCCGTGCTGCGTCGTATCGCGCGTGACCCGCGGCTGTCGGCCTGGCCGGTCGAGGAGGCCGATCCGGTGCGCCGCCTGGCGGTGGAGAAGAGCCACCCCGATTTTCTCGTAGCCCGTTGGGTGGCGCGTTTCGGCATGGCGCGAGTGGCTGAATTGCTCGACGCCAACAACCGGCCCAAGCCGCTGCAGTTGCTCGCTTTCCGCGCCCGCGGCGGCCGCGAGTTGCTCGCCGAGGCGTTGATCGACGAAGGCCTGGAGGTCGAGGCGTCGACGCTCAGCGCGCTGGGCCTGAGTGTGCTGGCGGGCAATCCGCTGGCGACGGTTGCCTTCGCGCGCGGTGACTTCTACATCCAGGACGAAGCCAGTCAGGTCGCCGCCCTGCTGCCGCCGCCGGTGCCCGGCGAACGGATCCTCGATGCCGCGGCGGCGCCTGGAGGCAAGACCCTCGCGCTGCGCGCCTGGGAGAACACCGCTCGCGTGGTGGCTGCGGACATTTCGCTGGCGCGCATCCAGACGCTGCGGGCCAATCTGCGACGGCTCGACCTCGACCTGCCGCTGTTGGTTGGCGACGCTGCCGCCCCGGCCCTCGGCGCGGTCTTCGATCGTGTGATCCTGGACCTGCCGTGCACCGGCACCGGCACCCTGCGCAAGAACCCCGAGCTGAAGTGGCGCATCAGCGAGCCCGAGATCGGCCGGCTGAGCGGACTCGCTCTCCGGCTGCTCGATGCCTCGGCTCCGCTGGTCCGGGTGGGCGGCTTGCTGGTGGTG
The DNA here is from genome assembly GCA_963821905.1 of Thermoanaerobaculia bacterium. GTDB lineage: Bacteria > Acidobacteriota > Thermoanaerobaculia > Multivoradales > JAGPDF01 > CAWGFP01. Next base: position 89,713 of record CAWGFP010000007.1, read on the forward strand.
ATTACCTGCTCGCTCGAGCCCGAGGAGAACGACGAGGTCGTGGCCGGGTTTCTCTCCGGCGGCGCCGGCTTTGCCCTCCTCGACTTGACGGAGCAGGTCCCGACGCCTCTGGAGCGCTACGTCAGCGGGCTGGGAAAATGGCAGATTCTGCCCGGCGGCGACCACGACGGATTCACCGTGCACGTGTTGCGGCGCCTGTATTGACAGGGTTTTGAGCTTGCCGTAATGTCGCCCGCACTGTTACTGGCAACGACGCCTTTAACGAGACCTCATCTCCAAAGGAGGAGAGCGATGGCAGGAAAAGCTGACATTGTGGACGCGCTCGCAAGCGGCGTCGAAGGGCTGTCGAAGAAGCAGGCTGGCGAGGCTTTCGACAATGTGTTCGACACCATCACCAAGCACCTGAAGAAGGGTGACCGCGTGCAGGTTCCCGGCTTCGGCAGCTTCGCGGTTTCGAAGCGTGCCCAGCGCAAGGGCCGCAACCCTGCGACCGGCGCCACCATCACGATCAAGGCGAGCAAGAACGCTCGCTTCAAGGCGGGCAAGGAACTGAAGGACGCCCTCAACAAGGGCAAGTAAGCCGCTTCTCCTCCTTACGCGAGAGCAAGAAGCCCCGCGCTGCTTCAACGGACGCGGGGCTTCTTGTTTTAGCGCACGTCGCGATACCACTTCGCCAGCCGCTCTGGCGATACGCCGCAGGCGAACATCGTCCAGAGCACCCAGTTGAGCGCCACCGTCCGCGCGGGGCCGCGAGCCGCGAACGGCGCGCCGAGGTGACGACTGGCGGCGAGAGGATGACGGTCTTCCCGGACCGCCGCAGCCGGCGCGCGAAATCGAGGTCCTCGAGGATCGGCCAGGGCGGAAACCCCCCGAGACGCTCGAAGAGCTCCCGCCGGACGAACTGTGCCTGATCGCCCAATGCGAGCCTGGTCCACCGGCTGCGGAGATTCACCGTCGCGGCGCCCAGGCGATACACCAGCGCGTCGGCGTCGAAGCGCACCTGGAAGCGCCGCCCTGCGCGCCGGCCCCGATCGCGGTGCGCACCCGCGACACCGCCTCGTCTGGCAGGGCGGTGTCGGCGTGGAGGAAAAGCAGCACCTCGCCGCGCGCCTGGGCGGCGCCGCGGTTCAGCTGCGGTCCGCGGCCAGCGGATCCTTCGACCACGCGAGCGCCCAGCGACCGTGCCAACGCCACCGTGCGATCGCGGCTGCCGCCGTCCGAGACCACGACTTCGTCGGCTTGCGGCCAGCGTCCGCGGCAGCCGCTCGCCGAGCGCCGGCTCCTCGTCGAGAGTCGGCACCACGATCGAAACCGAGAGCGGATCCGTCAGCGGGTCGAGGGCGGTCATGGGCGGCGCTGCTAGCATAGCCAGCGGCCGGAGCCATGACAGCGCCTCGATCCTTCAGCCATCTCGACGCCACGGCCGCGCCGCCATGGTCGACGTGTCGGACAAGCCGGTGACCCGCCGCGAAGCCGAGGCGTCGTGCCGCGTCGTGTTGTCGCAGCGCCACCGTGGTGCGGCTCTCGACGTTGCCCAAAGGCGACGCCTTCACGGTGGCGCGGCTGGCGGGCATCCAGGGCGCCAAGCGCACCGCCGAGCTGGTGCCGCTGGCGCATCCGCTGCCGCTCGACCAGATCGAGGTCGAGGTCAGCGCGGCGCCGCACGGCGTCGACATCCGCAGCCGCGGGTCGTCACCACCGCGCGCACCGGCGCCGAGATGGAAGCGCTGGCCGCGTGCGCCACCGCGGCGCTCGCGCTCTACGACATGGTCAAGGCGGTCGAGCGCGACGCCACCATCACCGACCTGCGGCTCGAAGCCAAGAGCGGCGGCCGGAGCGGCGACTACCGGCGCGGCTCGTGATCGCTACCGGTCTCGAACGACTGCTCGACGACATCCGGCGCGCTGGCTGGGCGCCGCTACGGTCTGCTCGCCCACGGCGCGTCGCTCACCGCCGACCTGGTGCCGGCGCACCTCGCCGCTGCGCGGCGCGGCTGCCAGCCCGCGGCGCTCTTCGGTCCCGAGCACGGCTACTACGGCGTCGAGCAGGACATGGTCGCCTCGCGACAGCGAGCGCGATCCCTGGACCGGCGCGCCGATCCTCTCGCTGTACGGCTGACAACGAGTCCTCGCTGCGCCCGGATCCGGCCGCGTTCGCGGTCTCGACCTGCTGCTGATCGATCTGCAGGACGTCGGCGCGCGCTATTACACCTTCGCCGCGACCGCGGTCTGGGCGGCCGAGGCGGCGCTGCGCGCCGGCTGCGAGGTGTGGGTGCTCGACCGTCCCAATCCACTGGGCGGCGACGAGATCGAGGGGAATCTGCCGGCGCCGGGTTTCGAATCCTTCGTCGGCGCGTTCAGCATGCCGGTCCGCCACGGGCTGACTCTCGGCGAGATCGTGCTGCTCGAAGCGCGACGCGGCGGGCTGGGCCGCGGTGCCGCGCACGTGGCCATGCAGGGCTGGCGGCGCGAGATGCTCTGGCACGAAACCGGGCTGCCCTGGATCGCGCCGTCGCCCAACATGCCGACGGCGCGGACCGCCGTGATCTACCCCGGCGGCTGCCTGATCGAGGCAACCGAGATCTCCGAGGGTCGCGGCACGACGCGGCCATTCCACCTGGTGGGCGCTCCGGGATCGACCCGCCGGCGCTTGCCGAGTGCCTCGACTCAGCGCGGCTCGAAGGCGTGTCCTTCGTGCCGACCTATTTCCGGCCGCAGTTCCAGAAGCACCGAGGCGGAGTCTGCGGCGGCGTGGAGCTCGTGGTGACCGACCCGGCGCGGTTCGCCCCCTACCGCTGCGGCGTGGCCCTGCTCGCCGCGCTGCGCGCCGTCTCGCCACAGGCATTCGCCTGGCGCACGGCGCCCTACGAGTTCGTGATCGACCGGCCGGCGATCGATCTCCTCACCGGCGGCACGGAGTGCCGCAACCTGCTCGAGGCCGCCGGCGACCTCGAAGGATGGATGTCCTCCTGGGAAGCAGACCAGACGGCGTTCCGCGAGGAGCGAGCGGCAGTGCTGCTCTATCCCGAGCGCGTCGCTTCCTAGGCAGCATCCTCGGCCGCCGCAGCGGCTTGCATCCGCCCCGCCCCCGCCACCGTTTCGCCACGATCGACTGATGAAGTGCTTTCACTCGAGGATGGCTATGAAACAATGCCGCGGTGCGGAAAAGAGTTCCATGGGAAGCCCTTCATGACTGAACCGATTCGCTTTTTCCTGCCCGGCCCGAGCTACGTGCCCGAGGACATTCGCCAGGCGATGACCGGCCCGATGATCGGCCATCGCTCGGCTGCTTTCAGAGAGATCTACGGCCGCATCGCGGTGCGCTGCCCGCGGTGCTGCGCACCGCCGGGGACGGCATGTTCGCGACCGGTAGCTCCACGCTGCTGATGGAAGCAGCGGTCGCTTCCTGCGTCGAGCGCGACGTGCTGCACCTGGTCAACGGCGATTTCTCGAGCCGCTGGCTGGCGATCAGCAAGTCGCTGGGCAAGGAAGCGGACGCCATCGAAGTGCCGCTGGGGGAGGCGGCGACGCCGGAGCTGGTGCGTGCGGCATTGCGCCGCAAGCGCTACGAAGCCGTGGCGCTGGTGCACAACGAGACCTCCACCGGCGTGATCTCGCCGCTCGCCGAGATCGCGGCCACGGTGCGCGCCGAAAGCGATGCCTTGATCCTGGTCGATACCGTCTCGTCGCTGGGTGGCGCGCCGGTCGAGACCGACGCTTGGGGCCTGGACGTCGTGCTGGCCGGCACTCAGAAGGCCCTGGCATTGCCGCCCGGGCTCGCCGTCTTCTCGCTCTCCGAGCGGGCCGCGGAGCGCGCCGCCAAGGTGACCCGCCGCGGTTACTACACCGACTTGCTGCGCTATCGCGCCAAGCATCGCGAGGGCGGCACCATCACCACGCCGGCGTTGTCGCTGGTCTACGCCCTCGATGCGCAGCTCGAGCGCATCCTCGCCGAGGGTATCGAGGCGCGTTGGCAGCGCCATCGCGGGCTGGCCGAGCGCACGGCGCAGTGGGCCGCCGAGCGGGGATTCGTCTACGCCACCCGCGAGGCGGCGTGCGCTCGCCGACCGTCTCCTGTCTCCGGCCGCCCGATGGCTGCGCGGCGCCGGGCTTGGTGAAACAGCTGGCGGCGCGCGGCTTCACGGTCGGGGGCGGTTACGGCGAGTGGAAGGCGTCGACGTTTCGCATCGGTCACATGGGCGAAGTGCGGTTGAGCGATCTCGACCTGTTGCTCGAGACCATCGACCAAGTGGTGCCGGCGTGCATCGCATCCTGATTGCCGATCCGCTCGACCCTGCCGGGCTCGAGCTGCTGCGCGCCTCGGGCGCCGAGGTGCGCGAGGTGACCTCCGCCGAGCGGCCGCGGCTCGCCGAGATCATCGGCGAGTACGACGCCCTGGTGGTACGCAGCATGACGCAAGGTCGATCGCGCTCTGCTCACCGCCGGACGGAATCTCAAGGTGGTCGGCCGCGCCGGCATCGGCGTCGACAACGTCGACGTGCAGGCGGCGACCGAGCTCGGCATCCTGGTGGTCAACGCACCGACCGCCAACGTCACCTCCGCCACCGAGCACACCTTCGCTCTCCTGCTGGCGCTGGCCCGCCGGGTGCCGGCCGCGGACGCGGCGATGAAGAATGCCGTCTGGGATCGCAAGAGCTTCCTCGGCCTGGAGCTCCAGGGCAAGACGATCGGCGTGGTGGGCTTCGGCCGCATCGGTCAACGTGTCGCGGCGCGGGCGCGCGGCTTCGAAATGCACGTCCTCGCCTACGACCCTTTTCTCGAGGGCGCCATCATCCGCCGCTTCGACGCCGAGCCGTTGCCGCTCGATCAACTGCTCGAGCGCGCGGACGTGGTGACGCTGCACACGCCGCTCACCGAGGAGACCAAGGGCTTGCTCGACGCGCGCCGCATCGGCCTGATGAAGCCGGGAGCGCTCCTGATCAACTGCGCCCGCGGCGGACTGGTGGACGAGCCGGCGCTGCTCGCGGCGCTCGAGGCAGGCCGCCTCGAAGGCGCCGCTCTCGACGTGTTCGCCGACGAGCCGCCCAAGGACTACTCCTTGGCCCGTCACCCGCGAGTGGTGGCCACCCCGCACCTCGGTGCCCAGACCCGCGAGGCGCAGGAGCGGATCTCGACTGAAACCGCCAAGATGCTGCTCGCGGCGCTCGCCGGATCGCTCGAGGTCACCGCGGTGAACCTGCCTTTTGGCGGCGCCGGCACGCGCGGCGAGCCCTATCTTCGACTGGGCGAGCAGCTCGGCCGGCTCGCCAGCCTGCTGCTCGGCGGCAGCGTTTCGCGGCTGCATGTCGACCTCTGGGGAATGGAGGAGACGCTGCGCCGCCCGCTGAGCGTGGCAGTGCTCAAGGGGGCGCTGACGCCGTTCCTGGGCGAGAACGTCAACTATGTCAACGCCGAAGTGGTGGCGGAGAGCCGCGGCATCGAGATCGTCCAGGCGGTCCACATGCAGCCCTCTGAGTACTCGCACCTGGTGCAGGTCGAAGTGGCGGGTGAGCGGGGCAGCGTGGCGCTGGCGGGGACGTTGTTCGGCGAACGCGACGCGCGGGTGGTGCGTTTCGAGGGTTTCCGGCTCGAGTTCCGTCCGTCTGGACGGCTGCTCGTGCTGCGCAACCGCGACGTTCCGGGCGTGGTCGGCAAGCTGGGCACCATCCTGGGCGAAGGAGCGGTGAACATCGCCGAGATCCATCTCGCGCGGCACGACGGCGAAAGCGACGCCATGGCCGTGCTGCGCCTCGATCAAGCGCCGTCGGAAGCCGTGCTGGAGCGGCTGCGAGCCCAGCCCGAAGTGCGAGAAGTGCGGCTGGCGGATATGGGAGGGAGCAACTGATGGCCTTGGTCGGCTTGGTTTTCGGCGGCCGTTCGGTCGAGCACGAAGTCTCCATCGTTTCGGCGCGCACCGTTGCCAAGGCGCTCGCCGATGCCGGTCACACCGTGCTGCCGCTGGCCCTGGCGCAGGACGGCTCCTGGGTCGGCGCCGAGGCGTCGCGCGCCGCTCTCGCCGGTGGGGTCAAGGCGATCGAGCCGCTCGGATTGCCGGTGGTGGCTACCGTCCGCCATCTGCTGACCGCCCCGTGCGAGGTGCTGTTTCCCATCACCCACGGCACCTGGGGAGAGGACGGCACGCTCCAGGGCCTGTTCGAGATGCTCGACCTCGCCTACGTCGGAGCCGGGGTCGCGGCGAGCGCCGTGGCCATGGACAAGCGGCTGAGCAAGGAACTGCACCGCGCGGCCGGCATCCCGGTGGTGGATTTCTGGGCGTGCGGTCGAGGCGAATGGGACGCGCGTCGCGAGGCGGTGCTCGAGCGGCTGGCCAAGGCGCCTCTGCCGCTCTTCGTGAAGCCCTCCGTGGGCGGCTCGAGCGTCGGCATCCGGCGCGTCGAGTCGTTCGAAGATCTCGCGGCGGCGATCGATTTCGCTTTCGGCTTCGATGACAGCGTGCTGATCGAGCGCGGGGTGGTGGGGGGCCGCGAGCTCGAGGTCGCCGTGGCCGGCTACCCGCAGCTCGAAGCCGCGCGGGCGATCGGCGAGATCGTCCCCGGCAACGAGTTCTACGACTACGAGGACAAGTACCTGAGCGACCGCGCCCGGTTGCTGGCGCCGGCCGAGGTCGATGCCGAGACCGGCGAGCGCCTGCGCGCGCTGGCGGTCGATGCCTTCGCGGCGATCGGCGGCACCGGTATGGCGCGAGTGGACTTCTTCCTGGTCGAGGAGAACGGCGCGCCGCGGCTCTACGTCAACGAGATCAACACGCTCCCGGGGTTTACCCGCATCTCGATGTTTCCCCGCCTGTGGGAGCTTTCCGGAGTTTCCAACGCCCAACTGGTGGATCGCCTGGTGCGCGACGCGATCACGCGCCACGCCGACCGCCGCCGGCTCGACACCGGCATCAAGCAGTTTCTCGCCGATCTGGCGCGGCGCGAAGGTGTCGGCCGCAGCTGAGCCGCGTGGCGCTCAGCGCAGGGTGACGACGAGCGCCGACAAGCCCAGGCGGAGCAGTTCGAGACGCAGCTCCTCGGCTTCGCTGCGCCGGCCGAAGGTGCCCACCTGCACCCGGTGCCAGGTGCCGTCGTCGGAGATCTGGGTTTCGGGATAGCGCCGCCGCAGATCCTCCGCTACAGCCTGGGCGCGGTCGGCATCGCCGAAGGCTGCCACCTGCACCGTGTAGCGCGGCGAATCCTCGGTGACCGCGTCATAGCGCAGGACCTTCAGCTCCACCCGCGCGGTGCCCGGGCCGACCATCTCGATGGCCTCTGCGGCGGCGCGCGAGAGGTCGATCACCCGCTTCTTGCGGAACGGGCCGCGGTCGTTGATCCGCACCACCACGCTGCGGTCGTTGTCGAGATTGCGCACCTCGACCAGGGTATTGAACGGCAGCGTCTTGTGGGCGGCGGTGAGGCGGTCCATGTCGTAGCGCTCGCCGTTGGCGGTCCGCTTGCCGTGAAAGGTGGGTCCGTACCAGGAGGCCATGCCGGTGACCTTGGTGCCCGGCTCGGGCGGCCGCTTGGGGCCCGAGCTCGCGCAGCCGGCGGCGAGCAACGCCGCGGTGCATGCGGCGGCTAGCAGGCCCCGGGTCACACCCGCGGCTCCTCGACGGGCGCGGCTTCGATGCCGGCGAGCGCAGGCTCGACGACTTCGGCGACGAACTCGTCGACCTGCTGCGCCGAGCGGCCGGTAAAGGCGTGGGCGTCGATCCAGCCGTCGATCTCGCGCCGGCTCATGCGGAAATCGGGATCGGCGGCGATGGCGTCGAGCAGGTGGTTCTTGCCGCCCGCTTCGAGACTGGACTGCGCCTCGAGGCTGTAGCGGCGAATGCGCTCGTGCAATTCCTGGCGGTCACCGCCGCGCAGCGCGGCCTCCATGAGCAGCGTCTCGGTGGCCATGAACGGGAGCTCGCGATCGACCCGCGCCTGGGTGGCGGCGGGCCGCACTTGCAGACCCGCGGCGATGTGCGCCGCAAGGCCGAGGATGGCGTCGGCGCAGAGGAACGAGTCGGGCAGCACCAGCCGGCGGTTCGCCGAATCGTCCAGACTGCGCTCGAGCCACTGCGTGGCAGTGTTCAGATGGACCGTGCGAGCGAATCGGTGATCAGCCGCCGCGCCAAGCCGCACATGCGTTCGGCGCGCACCGGGTTGCGCTTGTAGGCCATCGCCGAGGATCCCACCTGGCCGGCGTCGAAGGGCTCGGCGAGCTCGCCGACACCCTGCAGCAGCCGCAGGTCGGTGCCCATCTTGTGGCAGCTCTCGGCGACTCCGGCGAGCGCGGCGAGGATCTGGCTGTCCTGCTTGCGCGAATAGGTCTGGCCGGTGACGGCGAACGAGGCGGTGAAGCCGATGCGCTCGGCGAGCCTCTGGTCGAGCGCCCGCACCTTGGCGTGGTCGCCGTGGAACAGGGTCAGGAAACTCGCCTGGGTGCCGGTGGTGCCCTTGACGCCGCGGCAACGCAGGGTCGCCAGGCGATGGCGGAGCTCGCCGAGATCGAGGATGAAGTCCTGGAGCCAGAGACAGGCGCGCTTGCCGACGGTGGTCAGCTGGGCGGGCTGGAAATGAGTGTAGGCGAGGCAGGGTAGCTCGCGATGACGCCGGGCGAAGGTCGAGAGCTCGCGGGCCACGGTCGCCATGCGCTGGGCGAGCAATTCGAGGCCGGCGCGGGCGATCAGTACGTCGGTGTTGTCGGTGATGAAGGCGCTGAAGTGGCGCCAAGGTGAAGGATGCCACCGGCAGTCGGCTCGTAGCGCGAGGCTTGCTCCGCGAAGTGACGCAGGTGGGCGACCACGTCATGGCGCGTCTCGCGCTCGAGCTCCGCGACGCGATCGAGGTCGATCTCCGGAGCGGCTCGGCGCAGCGCCTCGAGCTGCTCGCGGGTGATCGGCAGCCCGAGCTCGGCCTCGCACTCGGCGAGGGCGATCCACAACCGCCGCCATTGGCGGAAACGGTTGTCGGCCGAGAAGAGCGCCGCCATCTCGCGCGAGGCATACCTCTCGTACAGCGGATTCTGCGGCTGCGCGCTGGTCATCAGGACGCCGTTAGTATAAGCCCCGGTGCCTCCTCGGGTCGAGCAGAAGCGGGTCCCGCGCGGCGGCGGCGCGCGGCGGCTGGTGGTTGCCGCGCTGGGCGGCAACGTGCTGCTGCGCCCGGACGACGGCGGCGACTTCGCGACCCAGCGCCGCCGAGCGCGCGAAGCGGCGCGCGGATTGTGCGCCCTGGCGAGCCGTGCCGATCTCCTGGTGGTGCACGGCAACGGTCCACAGGTGGGCAATGCTCTGTTGCGCGCTGCCGCGGCGCCCGCGCTGCCGCCGCCTCCGCTCGACGTCGCGGTGGCTTCAACCGCCGGTGAGATCGGCTATCTGCTCGCCGAGGCGTTGCAGGCCGAGCTCGCGGCGGCCGGCCGCGAGCGGGCCGTGGCGGCGATGCTCACTCGAGTCGTCGTCGATCCCGGTGATCCCGCTTTCGGCGCGCCGACCAAACCGGTGGGACCGTTCTACGACGCCGCGACCGCCCGGGAGTTGGCCGGCACGCGCGGCTGGCAATTGGTGGAGGACGCCGGGCGCGGGTGGCGGCAGGTCGTGGCGAGCCCGCGGCCGCAAGCGGTGGTCGAGGGCGATGCGTTGCGCGCCCTGCTCGGGGCCGGCGGCATCGTGGTGGCCGGCGGCGGCGGCGGCGTGCCGGTGGCGCGCCAGGGCAACGGCGAGCTCGGTGGTATCGAAGCGGTGATCGACAAGGACCGGACCGCGGCGTTGCTGGCCCGCGATCTGGGCGCCGATCTGCTGGTCATCCTCACCGGGGTGGACCGGGTGATCAAGAACTTCGGCCGCCGCGGCGCCCAGCCGCTCCCGGCCCTGGGTCTGCGAGCGGCGTTGCGGCTTCACGCCCGCGGTCAGTTTCCGAGCGGCAGCATGGGTCCCAAGATCGAGGCGGCGATGGATTTCGTCGCCGAGGCCGACCGGCCCGCATTGATCACCAGTCCCGAGGCGCTGCCCGCGGCGCTGGCCGGGGAAAGCGGTACCTACATCGTGCCCGAGGCGCTGTGGCTGCGCGGCGGGCCGTGGCGGCTGAGCACGGACTGAACCCCGGGCGCCGCGGCTGCTATCATCCGGCGCCGGACCCATCCGCAGATCGATGCTGCGACTGAAAACCACCGTCGAAGGCTCCGAGCGCAGCTATCCGCTGGCCACGAACGAGGTGCGCATCGGCCGCGGTGGCGACAACGAGATCGTGCTCTCGGACTTCTCCGTCTCGCGCCGCCACGCCGCGCTGCGCCGCGAGGCCGACGGCTGGTTCATCTACGACATGATGTCCACCAACGGCGTGCAGCTGAATCAGGAGGCGGTGAAGAAGGCGGCGGTGAGGAGCGGCGACCGGCTGAAGATCGGCATCTTCGAGCTCCAGTTGGAAGGCGAGGACGACGCGGTGAAGCCCATCACCGCCACCACCACCAGTCCCTCGGCGCCGGCCAAGCCCGCGCCACCGCCGGCCCAGCCCTCGGTGCTGCCGGCGGCCGCCAACGCCATCTCGAACGCCACCATCGTCCGCCCGCTGTCGGATTTCTCGCTCGACTTCGGCTTGGCCAGCAAGGACGCCGAGATGCGCGCCGGACAAGCGCAAGCAGCTCGACCAGGCGTACGGCAGCAAGATCTTCGGCTTCCTCACCAAGCTCGCCCGGATGCTGATCAAGGCCGACTCGGTCGACGACGTGCTGACGCGGGTGATGGACATCGGCTTCGAGGCGCTGCCGGTCGACCGCGGCTTCATCCTGCTGCGCGACGACGAGCGCGGCGGCGAGATCTGTCTGCGAGCTGGCGCGCTTCAAGGATCGCATCGAGCTGCGGCCGAAGAGCGAGGTGCCGGTCTCGCAAGACCATGCTCGAGACGGTGATGAACCAGCGCGTCGCGCTGCTCACCTACGACGCGCTAGTCCGACCAGCGGCTGGCCGGCGGCGAGTCGATCCGCATCCACCAGATCCGCTGCCGCGATGTGCGCGCCGCTGTGGTCGGGCGAGAACATCATCGGCGTCATGCAGGTGGACTCGCCCTTCCACGCCGGCACCTTCAACGAGCAGGACCTCGACCTTCTGACCGCGCTCGCCAACTACGCGGCGGTGGCGGTGGAGCGGCTGCGTCAACGCCGAGAAGATCGAGCAAGAGCGCAGGCTGCGCAGCCGGCTCGAGCGCTACCACTCGCCGGCGGTGATCGAGGAGGTGCTGCGCGGCGGTGGCTCGCAGGAGCTCGACGTCGGACGTACGCTGAAGCTCGACCGAGGCGACCGTGCTGTTCGGCGACCTGGTCGGGCTTCACCGCCTTCTCCGAGCGCGCCCGCCCGAAGAAGTGGCGGAGCTGCTCGAGGGCTACTTCACGCACTCGGTCGAGGCGATCTTCGAGGCCGGCGGCACGCTCGACAAGTTCATCGGCGACTGCGTCATGGCGTTCTTCGGCGCGCCGATGGCGCAGGCCGACCACGCGGTGCGCGCGGTGCGGGCGGCGATCGAGATCCAGCAGGCCCTGCGCGAATGGAACGCCGAGCGCGAGCGCCGCGGCCTGCAGGTCATCAAGGCCCGCATCGCTCTCAACAGCGGCCCGATGGTGGTCGGCGACATCGGCTCCAACCGCCGCGTCGACTACACCGTGCTGGGCAACACCGTGAACGTCGCCGCCCGGCTCGAGGAGTCGGTCGCCCCGGCCGGCGAGATCGTGATCGGCGTCGAAACCTACCGCTTGCTCAACGGCGCCATCCCCACGGAGCCCCTGGGCGAGTTCCAGCTCAAGGGCCTGCAGCAGAAGATCACCGCCTACCGCGTCCTCTTCTAGACACTAGGTCAGTTTGGCCAGCAGGGCGCGCCAGGCGCGGCCGCGGTGTGAGATGCGGTCCTTTTCGGCGCCGTCGATCTCGCCGTAGGTTCGAGATTCGCCGTCGCACTGAAAAACGGGGTCCCAACCGAAGCCGCTCTCACCCCGGGGCGGCAGCACGAGGCCGCCTCGAGTCTCGCCCTCGGCGAAAGTCTGTGTAGTGCCGTCGTAATGGAGCAGCATGCAGCGAGCCACCGCGGTGGCCTCTCCCAAGGCGAGCGCGGTGCGCGCGAGCCCTTCGGCACCGGTCGCGTGGAGCCACCACTTGACCAGCGGCCCGGGAAAGCCGCGCAGCGCGAGCAACTCGAGCCCGGTCTCTTCCACCACCAGGGGCCGGCCGACACGCTGCCAGGCGTAGGCGGCCTTGGCCTCCAGGATCTCGACCATGTCGAGCGATTGCGGTTCGGGCAGGTCGAGCGTCACCGCTTCGAGACGAGGCCCGACGATCCGCCGGGCCTCCTCGAGCTTGCCGGGATTGCCGGTGACCAGGACGAACCCCGGCGCCGACGTGCCCTCCTTGGCCTCCAAGCGGGCACGGATCTCGGCGACCAGCGCCTCCGCCTGCTCTCGCAGTTGAGAGAGATCGCCCAGATTGTGCAGGATGCGATCCGCCGCCGCGCGTCGCCGCGCGCCGTCGCCCTGTGCGGCGAGGCGCGCACGAGCGGCGCCCTCCGCAAGGCCCCGGCGCATCGCGCGTTCGAGCTGCAGCTCGGGATCGGCCTCGACGCTCACCACGAGATCGAAATCCGGCGCATAGCCGGCTTCGACGAGCAGGGTGGCTTCGAGCACGGCGACGCGAGCGTCCGCCGCCACTGCGGCGAAGCGTTGACGCACCAGGGGATGAATCTCCGCTTCCAGGCGCCGCCTCGCCGCGTCATCGCGAAACACGACTTCGGCAAGTCGGGCATGGTCGACTCCGCCGTCGGCGCGCAATATCTGTTCTCCGAAGAGACTGCGCGCCGCCGCCGCGCCTGCGCCGCCAGGTCGATAGAGCTCGGCAACTAGTTGATCGGCGTCGACGACCGTGAAGCCGGCCTCGGCGAGCCAGCCCGCTACGGTCGACTTGCCGCTCGCCAGTCCACCGGTGAGCCCGACCTTGAGAGGCCATTTCACGCTTCCTGGCGGCGTCGAGCGGCGGCGAGAGTGTTCGCCACCACCATTGCGACGGTGAGCGGCCCCACCCCGCCGGGCACCGGCGTGATGGCCGCGGCTCGCGGAGCGACGGCGGAGAAGTCGACGTCGCCGACCAGGATCGAGCCCTTGGCCTCGAACTCCGCGCGCCGCGCCTCGTCTCCCGGGAACAGGCGCTCCGCCAGCCGCGGGGTCGCGTACCCGGTTGATGCCGACGTCGATGACCACGGCGCCCTCTCGCACGTGCTGCGGCACCGATCGCCGCCGGCCGGCCGATGGCCGCCACCAGGATGTCCGCCTCGCGGCAGACGGCTTCCAGGTCGCGGGTTCGCGAGTGGCAAATGGTCACCGTGCAGTTCTCACGCAGCAGCAGGCCCGCCATCGGCTTGCCGACGATCGGGCTGCGGCCCACCACCACGGCGCGCTGGCCGGCGAGCTCGATACCGTTGCGGCGCAGCAGCTCGATGATGCCCGACGGGGTCGCGGGAGCCGGCGCCGGCTGGTCCAGCCAGAGCTTGCCGACGTTTTCGGGGTGAAAGCCATCGACGTCTTTGCGCGGATCGACGAGGTCGAGGATCTCGCGCTCGCGAATGCCTTTCGGCAGTGGCAACTGGACGAGGATGCCGTCGACGGCGTCGTCGCTGGTTCAGGGTCGGCGATCTCGCCGGCGAGCGCGCTGGCGGAGATGTCGGCGGGCAAGCGCAGATCGTGCGCCCGTCGATGCCCGACTTCAGCGCAGGCTCGAGTCTTGCGACCCGACGTAGACCTGGGAGGCGGGGTCGTCGCCGACCAGGACGGCCGTGAGGCCGGGCGCGCGGCCGCCGGCCGCCACCAGCTCGCGCACGCCGTGCGCGACCTCGGCGCGCAACTGCGCTGCCAGCGCCTTGCCGTCGAGCAGCCTCGTCAAGCGCCGCGCCTCGCCGGTGTATAGGCAGACGATGCCGCCCGAGAGATCCCGCCAGGCTGCGGCCGTCGAAGCCGGCGTCGCGCATGCGGGCGAGCGAAGCCCTGCGCGCTGGGGGAACTCGAGCACCGACGACGGCAGGTACGAGTAAGCCGAGCCGCGCGGAGAGAGCAGGCGGCCGACCAGCGGGAGAATCCGGCGGAAATAGAAAAGGTAGAGCCGGCCCGCAGCAGGCGAGGCTCGGGCACCGCGAACTCGAGCACCGCGAGCCGGCCGCCGGGACGCAGCAACCGGTGCGAGCTCGCGCAGCGCCGAGTCGAGGTCTGAGACGTTGCGCAGCCCGAACGAAACCGTGGCGCCGTCGAACTGGGCATCCGCGAAGGGCGTGGCCAGGGCATCGGCGGCGAAGCCGCGCGGTGGCCGAGACTGGCGGCGATACTTGGGCTCGGCGAGCGCCAGCATGGGCAAGCAGAAATCCGACGCGGCCACGCGGTAGCCCCGGCGCGACAGCTCGACCGCTTGCTCGCCCGGTGCCGCAGCAGAGATCGACCACCGCGGCGCCGCGAGGCAGACCGAGGGCCCGCGCGGCGCGCTTTCGCCAGACGACATCGAGAGAGCCGGAGAGAAGGCGGTTGAGGAAGTCATAGCGCGGCGCCACTCCGGCGAACATGTCGCGGATGGTGGACCCTCGCTTGTCGAGCTCGGTCAGGGCGCCCTCCATGAGGCGGTGAGTCTATCGTGCCGAGTTCAGAGGCCCGATCGGCGTGGGGCTTGCAGGTGCCAGCCTTTTGGAGGGTTGCACGGCGCTCCCAGACCGCACTCGAGGAGGGAAAAATGTACCGAATCCGTGGTTGTGCGTTCGCTCTAGCGATGATGGCCTCTGCCAGTTTCGCCGCTACACCACCCGCGGGCGGTGTCTCTCCGGTCGCCCGCAACGCGAGTTGGCAGGGCAAGACCTTCCTGTTGTCGGATCCCGGGTCGGCAGTGGGCAACGAGATCGGGCGAAGACCTCGGCTCGCCGCAACAACCTGACCCGGGGTCTCGATCCGGCCTGCTGACACCTACAAGCTCAGCGTGACGCCGGGAGCGGGCAACTATGCGGTGGACATCTCGGTCCAGGCCGCGGCCGGCAACGATTTTGATCTCTTCGTCTTCAATGCGGCCGGCGACCTCATCGGCTTGTCATCCGGCGAGACCGGCAACGAACGCGTGAACGCTCTACCAATCTGTCGGCGGGCACTTACGACGTGGTGCGTGGAGGCTTGGCTAGTGGTGCCCGGCTCGACTTATGGGCGCCACGGTGACTTGGGCGCCGGTCACCGAGGAAGGCAACGGCGACGTCTTCTTCCGCGCTACCCGCGTACCTCCTGGCATTCCAGGGCGTGCCCGCCAACGTCAAGGCCGCCGGCAGCGGCCAGCCGCTACAGATCCAGGCGGTCAGGGTCGGCCGCGAGGCCGCGGAACCGACGATCGGCATCAATCCCGCCGGCACGGCGTTCTACGCCGCGTCCGGCTTCGACTCCTTGCCCGAGGAATCCCCGGTGCAGACCGCACGCACCGAGGTCTTGCGGTCCCGCGACGGCGGGCTCACTTGGCAATCGGTACAGCCGATGCTCGCCGGTGGGCGATACGACCGAACCACCGACCAACCTCGATCCCTATGTCTACGTCGGCTGACGAGTCAGAGGAAGAGAGCGGACGAGTCTTTTCACCTCGACCTCGAGGTGGCGTGCGGCTACTTGCTATTCAGCGATAAACGAGGGCATGACGTGGTCGCGCAATCCGCTCGCGTGCGGCAACTACGTCAACGATCACCAGACGATCTTCGGCGGCAAACCGCCGGCGAACTTACAGACGGTCGGCTTCCCCAAGGTCCTTTACTACTGCTTCAAATCGCGTTGCCGATTCACCGTGCGGGCGCAGCCTCGATGGCGGTGTCACTGGCTGCCGACTCTTGGAGCCGTCGTTCCGTGGCATCGACACCGAGGGCGGCGTGTGCGGCGGACTGCACGGTCACGGCGTCGCCGACAGCCAGGGCACGAATCTTCATTCCCAAGGGCCACTGCGCGCTCACCGATGATCGCCGCGTCAGGCGACGGCGGCGACAGTTGGACGCGCACCGTTGCGGCGAGCCACCTGCCGCCCGCCGACACGCAGGTCGTCGCGGCCGTGGATGCGGCCGACAACGTAGCCCTGGTGACGTCCTCTGGTGGGACGACGCCAATCACCTGCCCTACGTCAGCGTGCTCGCGCGATCACTGGCGCGACCTGGTCCGTGCCGTTGATGATCGCGCCACCTGGCGTCAAAGAGGTCAATCTTCCGAGCATGGTCGCCGGCGACGCCGGCCGGTCGCTGGCCTTCAGCTTCCCGGGGACGACCTCGAGCGGGCGCGGGGACCTGCAGCGACCGTGGAACTTCTACGTCGTGGTCACGACCAATCTTCTCGATGCCGAGCCGCTGTTCACCTGGGCACAAGATCAACCCCAGCGCGGCAGATCCGATCCATCGCGGCAACTGCGGCCCCGGCCGCTGCGCCGGCATGTTTGATTTCCTCGACATCGCCCTGTCGCCGCGGGACGGCAGCTTCTGGGCGACGGCCGTCGACACCTGCACCGGAACCTGCGTGTCGAACTCGAGCGAGGCCGACGCGGCGGACGGCATCGCCATCCGGCAGCTCAAGGGTCCCTGGCTGCGAGCGGCCAGGAAGCGCTGAAGGATCAGGCGGCGACGACGGGGGCGTCTTCGACGATCTTGCCGTCCTGGATCTTGACGATCCGGCGGGTGCGGCGGGCGAGAGCGTTGTCGTGGGTGATCAGCACCAGGGTGTGGCCCTTGGCCGCCAGATCCTCGAACAGTCCCATGATGTCCTTGCCCGAGGCAGTGTCGAGGTTGCCCGTGGGTTCGTCGGCGAGGATCAGCGCCGGCTCGCAGGCCAGCGCGCGCGCGATGGCGACGCGCTGCATCTGGCCGCCCGAGAGCTCGGTCGGCCGGTGCTTCATGCGGTCGGCGAGGCCGACCTGCTCGAACAGCTGCTTCGACGCGCTCCTGCCGCTCGCGCGCAGCGACGCCCTTGAACAGGAGCGGCAGCTCGACGTTCTCGTAGGCGGTGATCTGCGGCAGCAGGTTGAAGTTCTGGAAGATGAAGCCGACCTTGCGGTTGCGGATGTCGGCGAGCTCGTCGACGTCGAGCTCGGCGACTTCCTCGCCGTGCAGCCGGTAGGAGCCGTCGGTCGGCGTGTCGAGGCAGCCGACCAGGTTGAGCAGCGTCGACTTGCCCGAGCCGGAGGGCCCGACGATGGCGACGAACTCGCCCGCGCTCGACCTTGAGATCGACGCCCTTGAGCGCCTCGACCTGGATCGCGCCGGTGTCGTAGACCTTGCGGATGCCCTGCATGTCGATGATGGCGTGCTGCGCCGTCGACGGCCGTTCTTTTTCTTGCCGTCGAAGAGATTCATGGCGATCCTCTACTCGTAGCGCAGCGCCACCGCGGGCTGGATGTTCACCGCGCGGCGCGAGGGGAAGTAGCCGGCCAGGAAACCGATGGAGCCGAGCAGCAGGACGGTGGTGAGGGCGACGCCGAAGGAGAACGTCGGCTGGCCCATGAACTTGAGCGCGTCGCTGCCTGCCTTGGCCTGCACGAAGGCGAGCAGCTTGACCAGCGCCGACGCCGAAGGTCACGCCGATCGCGCCGCCGAGCGCGGTGAGCGACAGCGACTCGACGACCAGCGGCCCGATGACGTAGGAGCGCCGCGCGCCGAGCGCCATCTGCACGCCGATCTCCTTGGTGCGGTGCTTGACCACCGCGTACATGATGTTGGCGACGCCGACGCCGCCGATGATCAGCGTCAGGGCGCCGATCACGCCGAGGAAGATCTCGATGCCGGGCCGATGTTCATGGTGACCCGCTGCGCTCTCGACCGTGTCCCACATCGACAGCGCGCGCTCGTCGGTCGGGGTCGAAGCGGTACTTGCCGCCCAGCACCTCGTAGAGCCGCTTCTTCATCGCTTCGTTGAGCTCCGGCGAGCTGGCCTTGACGACGAAGTTGTTGAGGTAGCGGCGGCCGAAGAGGGCGCGGAAGGTCGAGAAGCGGGATGACGATGGTGTTGTCGTCGGGGCCGCCGTAGGTGCCCATCTGGATCTTGTTCTGCATGACGCCGATCACCGTGAAGGGCGTCTTGTTGATGAAGATGGTCTCGCCGATCGGCGTCGCGGTCGCCGAGCAGCTCCTGCTTGAGCTTGTTGCCGAGGAAGGCCACGCGCCGCTTCTGCTGCTCGTCGTAGAGCGTTGAGGAAGCGCCCGCCGGCCTGCGGGATCTGGTTGCGCAGCTCGCCGTAGATCGGCCAGGCGCCGACCACCGGCTTGGTCAGCGTCTGCCGGCCGTAGGAGACCGTGTTGCCCCAGCGCCGCAACTCGGGCGTGGCGCCGCCGATCTCGGGGATGTTGGCCTCGCAGCAGGTCGCACGTCCTCCTCGACGAAGCGGAGGTTGCGGCCCTGCGGGAAGCCGGCGAAAGCCTTGGCCGTGGCTCCCGGCCAGACCACGACGATCCCTCGCCGAGCCCCTTGCTGCCGCTTGGTGAAGTTGCGCTTCATGCCCTCGCCGAACGACAGCAGGAGGACGATCGAGAGCGTGCCCCAGGCGATCGCGGCGACGGTCATCGCCATGCGCTTCTTCTGGATGTGCGCCGAGCGGCGGAAGAGCCGGAGGATCAATCCCAGTCGCATCGCTACATCCTCAGCGCTTCGACCGGTTTCAGGTTGGCCGCGGCGCGGGCCGGGAAGTAGCCGGCGAGCAGCCCGATGGCGCCGAGGATCGCGGTGGTGATGAGCGGCGACCTGGAGCGAGATCACCGGCTCGCCGACGTACTCCTCGAGTCCGAACTTCGGGAAGACCGCGCAGATCGCCCACGAGATGACGAAGCCGAGCGACGCCGCCGACCAGCGTGATGAGCAGGGTCTCGAACAGGAACTGGCCGACGACGTAGCGCCGCTTGGCGCCGAGCGCCATCTTGATGCCGATCTCCTTGGTGCGCTCCTCGACCGCCACGTTCATGATGTTCGAGACGCCGATGCCGCCGACCACCAGGGTGAGCGCGCCGACGATGCCGAGGAAGCCGCGGAAGGCGAGGAAGAACGTGTTGATGAACTTCATGCCCTCGGTGGTGTCCCACATCTGGATCGCTTCTTCGTCGTCGGGGTCGAAGCGGTACTTTGGCCGCGACCGTGGCGATGACCTTCTTCTTGGCGGCCTCGACCTTCTCGGGTCGGTCGACCTGGAAGATGAAGTTCTCGACGTACTTGGCGCCGTAGATCGCCTTGAAGGTGGTGGCCGGAATGATCGCCTTGTCCTTGTCGCGGCCGCTGTAGGAGGAGTCCTGCTCCTTCGTCCTTCATCACGCCGATCGACCTGTGAACGGCGCGCCGTCGATCTCGACCGTCTCGCCGACCGCGCTCGGTGTCCTCGCCGAACAGGTCCTTCTCGAGCTGGTCGCCGAGGAAGACGACGCGCCGGCGCTCGTCGATGTCGCGTCTGGTTGAGGAATCGCCCGCCCTCCTGCGGGATCATGTTGCGCATCACGCCGAACTCGGCGTTGGCGCCCGAGACGTCGACCGACAGCGGTCTTCTTGCCCAGCTCATGCGCGCGCCGTCGGTGCGCGTACTCCTCGCTGATGCGGTCGATCTCCGGCACCTCGCGGCGGATGAGCTCGATGTCCTCGTCGGTCAGCTGGATCCGCCGGCCGCGCGGCAGGCCCTGCCAGGGCTTCGACTGGTGCGCGACGGCCAGGCGATGACGATGGCGTCGCCGAGGCCCTTCTGGCTGACCATGATCTGCTTGTGCAGGCCCTGCGCCGAAGGCCAGCATCAGCGTCACCGCGGCGGTGCCCCAGACCATCCCGAAGACGGTCAGGAAGAGGCGCAGCTTCTGCGCGCGCACGTCGCGCAGGAACTGGCGGAGATAGTTGCGGAGGTACATCGAAGCGCTCTTACTCGACTTCCTTGGCCGGCCGCTGGACGACCTTGTCGCCCTCGGCGAGACCGGCGACGACTTCCAGGTTGAGGCCGTCGGACAGGCCGATCTCGATCTCCTTCTTGACCGGCTCGTCCTCGGGCTTGGCGCCGGGAATCTCGACCGAAGCCTTCTCCTTCTCCATCGTCACCAGCCGCTCGGGCACCAGGAGCACGTCCTTCTTCTCCTGGATGATGACGTCGGCGTTCGCGGAGTAGCCGGCGCGCAGCGTCACGGTGCGCCTGTGGCGGTGTCGATCGCCGCCTCGACGTCGAACACCGTGGCGCCTTCCTTCTCGCGCGCCTTGGGCGCGATGCGCGGTGAGGTGCCGGTGACCGCGCTGCCCGGCAGCGCGCCGATCTGGATGCGGACCGGCATGCCGTCGTTGAGCTTGCCGACATCGATCTCGTCGACCGTGCCCTTGAACTCGAGGGTCTTCATGTCGGCGAGGGTCATCATCACGGTGCCTTCCTGGAAGGTGGTCAGCGGGACCACCGGATCGCCCGGGTTGACCTTGCGCTCGAGCACCGTGCCGGCGGCGGAGGCGCGGATCACCGAATCGACGCCCGCCGGAGCTTGCGCTGGATGCGGCCCTTCCTTGAGGAGCTGCAGCTTGTCCTTCTCCTGCGTCGAGCGAGATGCGGGCCTGGTCGAAGTCCTTCTGCTGGCGTCGAACTGCGTCGTTGGCCAGGATGCCGCCGCTGACCAGAGCGACTGCGTGCGCTCGAGGTCCTGCTGCGCCTGGTCGTAGGCGACCTGGGCGAGCTGCACCCGCGCGTTCGGCGTCGGCGAGCTCGAGCGGCGTCGGGTCGGGGCTGATCGAGAAGAGCGGCTGGCCGACCTCGACCCGGTCGCCGACTTCGACGAAGCGTCTCCTTGACGATGCCGGAGATCTG
Source organism: Thermoanaerobaculia bacterium (assembly GCA_963821905.1). Classification (GTDB taxonomy): domain Bacteria; phylum Acidobacteriota; class Thermoanaerobaculia; order Multivoradales; family JAGPDF01; genus CAWGFP01. Next base: position 110,512 of record CAWGFP010000007.1, read on the forward strand.
GGACTTCACCTGGATCTCCTGGTCGGGCACGATCTGGCCCACCGCCAGCGCCTTGTCGACGATCGTGCCGCGCACGATCTCGACCGTCTTCAGGCCCTCCTGCTTGGCGGCGGCGTTCTTGGAGATCAACAGAAAGGCCGCGGTCCCAATCCCCCCCAGGACGAGAACACTCAGGCCGACTTTCTTCGCTTTGGACATAGGGAATCTCCTCCGAGTGCTTCTGCAGTTACTACGCCCGGACCCAAGAAGAGGTTTCAAGCCCGCGGCCTTGTCCAAGCCGGGAGAAGGACATAGCCTTGCCATTCATGCCGCCCGCGCCGTTGGTTTCTTCCCAGGTCGATTTCGACGATCTGCTGGTGAAAACCAGCCGCACGTTCGCGCTCTCGATCCCAGCGCTCGGCGAGCCGCTGCGCCGCGAGGTCACGTTGGCTTACCTGTTGTTTCGCATCGCCGACACCTTCGAGGATGCTCACGCGTGGACTCCAGCCCGCCGGGCGGCGGCGCTCGATGAGTTTGCTTTCCTGCTGGATGGTGGCGACTCGTCGGCGATCGACGCGGCCGCGCGGGATTGGCTGGCCGCTCGTCCCACGCATCACGCGGGCTATCTCGAGCTTCTCGCGGCGACTCCCGCGGTGCTGGCGGCGTGTCACGCGCTCGAGCCCGCCCGCCGGACGGTGATCGAATCCCACTGCCGCCGAACCTGCTCGGGCATGGCTCGTTTCGTCGAGGCTGCGGACTCCGCTGGCAGCATCGCCCTGCGCGACCTCGACGAGCTGCGCGCCTACTGCTATGTCGTGGCGGGAATCGTGGGTGAGCTGCTGACCGAGCTGTTCGTGGCCCACGATGCCCGGCTGAGCGACTCGGCGTCCTTCCTCCGTGAGCGCGCCGCTAGCTTCGGTGAGGCGCTCCAGCTGGTCAACATACTCAAGGACTCCGCCACCGACGCCGCTGAGGGTCGCCGGTTCCTACCCCCGGGCACCGATCGGGGGCCGATCTTCGCGCTCGCCCGCCGCGATCTGGAGAGGGCCGCCGAGTACGTCCGCTCGCTGCAAGAGGCCGGAGCCGCCGTGGGGATGGTTGGCTTCACGGCTCTGCCGGTGCTGCTGGCTCGCGAAACCCTGCAGAGAGTCGAGCAGGCTGGCCCGGGGGCGAAGGTCACCCGGGAACGGGTGCGCGAACTGGCGGCGGCGCTTGCCGCCCGGCTCTCCCAG
>CAWGFP010000008.1:0-164841 GCA_963821905.1 Thermoanaerobaculia bacterium
GAACGGCGGCCAGCACCGCCAAAGCCGGGCAGCGTCGCGTGCACCAGCCCGGGCCGCCGGCGACCCACCATCACGCCGAGCCCCATGCCGAGGAAGCAGGCGATCAACAGGACGTTGTTGAGGTACGCGAACAGCGCATGATTCGACATCCAGCGAATCACCGACAATGCTCGAGCGCGAGGATCGAGAACGTGACCCAGAACAGCCGCCAGCCCAGGCGGCGCTCTCCCGTCCGCTCTCTGTCTTGAGCAAACTCATCGGGAACGACTGGGGCTAGAGAGCCTTCTTCAGCAGTGCGACTGGCTCACTGTGGTAGGTGTCGTGCTGCAAGATACCGATCAGCATCTCATGAATCGTGACCCCGGTCCCGAGCGGCCGATCGAGGGTGCCGACGCGGCGCGCGAGGTCCTTTTGCTCAGGCCGCGCGCCGCCTCGCACAAACTCCTCGAGACTGGCGCTCAACTCCTCGACGGTCCGCCGCCACGCCGCGGCCGTGGGCACCGGCGGCTCTGGCCAGTCGCCCTCGGCCGGCATCGCCGGCTCGCCACCGCCGAGACGGCGACGGACCTCGCCATGCCAGGCCGTCATGTGGAGCACCAGCTCCCAGATGCTGTGCGCGTCCCGCCAACGGGCGCGCCGCCGCCTGCTTCGCAGAAAGCCGGTGCAGCAAGTCCAACGTGCCCGCACCATGCCAGGGCTCGCCGTCCGAGGTTCTTGCTCAGCAGGGGGGCGAGGTACTGGGTCCTCACGTTCGGCATGACGCCTCCTTCAACCCCGAATTGCCAGCATCAATCCCAGACCGGCCAGAGCGAAGATCCCCGCGATGCCGGCGACTCCGAGCACGCGGTCGAGAACCTTGACGCCAGTCCACTGCAGATAGTGCACGCGGTAGATGGCGTCGATGCGGTCGGTGTCCCGGCCGCGCTGGGTTAGCGTGAGCGTGTCCCAATCGAGGCTCACGCGGGCGCCCGTGCTGGTGACGAACGTGTCGCCGTCGATGCGCTCGATGCGGCCATAGCGCTCGGGATCCGCGGCGATCGCGTCGGCGATCAGCGGACGGAGAGTCTCGCCGTGCGGACGCGGCCACGGTGCCAGGTTGCCGGCGCGCAGGTGGCGCCACCCTTCGGCGGTTCTCGCCAACAGATGCTCGCCGAGCACGGTGCGCAGGGCCCGCACCTCGAGCCACTCGCTGTGCGGCTCGAGAGTCATCGGCTGAGTTTGACCGAGGGCGTGCACGCTCAAGGGGGCGTAGGCAGCCGTGTAACCGGGCTTGAAGAAGAACACCAGTCCGCTCGCCGCCCAGGCAAGAAACGGCAGGAACAGCACCAGCCCGAGGACACGATGCCAGCGGCGGAGGGTCACGAGCGGAGTCTACTCCCCGCTCGTGCCGCTCCCTGATGCCTCAGGCGCTCTGAGTCGCCTTGACGCCCGGGATGCGCAGCATCTGGCCGGGGTAGATCTTGTCGGGGTCGGACAGCATCGGGCGGTTGGCCTCGAAGATCTGCGGGTACTTGTTGGCGTCGCCGTAGTAGTGCTTGGCGATCTTCGACAGCGTGTCGCCCTTCTGCACGGTGTAGAACTCGGACGGCCTCTGGGCCTCCGCGCCGGTGTTGGCGGCGAGCACTACCACCGTCAGGCGATCGTCGACGCGCGCGATGCCGTCGATGTTGCCGACCAGGAGCACGGCCTTCTCACGGTCGGCCTGGCTCTTGGCCTGGCCGGACACCGTGGCGACCTCGTCGCGCACCTGGACATCGAGGCCGTCGATCTGCAGGCCGGAATCCCGCACCAACTTGCCGATCGCCAGCGCGCGCCGGCGGTCGATCGCGATGCGAAAGTCCTCGGGGGTCGGATTGGGCTTGGTCGCGGCGACCGCGTGGTCGTCGTCATCGCCGAAACCCAGCTTGTGTCCGGCGTTCTTGAGGAAGTCGATGAATCCCATGGCAAACTCCTTTCGTCGAAGGGCGCAACTTGGGCGTCAGCCTTCAACCACTGCAAGGACTCTGCCCGCAGCTGCGCCGCGGATTAGGATTGGACCTCGGGGGGAGCCCACCGATGATCGCGCGCATCTGGACAGGCAGAACGAGCATCGCGAACGCCGACGCCTACGGCGCTTTCCTGCACCGCACCGCCTATCCCGACTACGGCGGCGTCGAGGGCAATCGCGGCTGGCTCTTGCTGCGACGCCCAACCGCCGATGCCGTGGAGTTCACGTTCGTGTCGCTGTGGGAATCCATCGAGGCGGTGCACCGCTATGCCGGCGCGGATGCCGAGCAGCCAAAGTACTACCCTGAAGACCAGCAGCACCTGCTCGAGCTGCCCGAGCGGGCGACGAACTACGAAGTCGTCGGAGCCGACCTGGACGGCAACCCGACTACCTGATGTACGGCTCGAGCTCGGGCCAAGGTCGGACCGAGCAACTTCTTCACCGCGTTCATGAAGTGATCGGCGTCGGCGCCGTCGACCAGGCGGTGGTCGTAGCTGATGCCGAAGTAGGCCATCATGCTTGATCGCGATGTGTCGTTGCCGTCGGCGTCCTCGATCACCATCGGGCGCTTCTCCACCGCGCCGATGCCGAGGATCGCGACCTGCGGCTGGTTGATGATCGGCGTGCCGAAGAGCGAGCCGAAGACGCCGGGGTTGGTGATCGTGAACGTCCCGCCCTGTGACCTCCTCCGGCTTGAGCTTCTTGGTGCGTGCGCGATCGGCGAGGTCGTTGGCGGTCTTGGCGAGGCCGAGCAGGTTCATCGCGTCGGCGTTCTTGATCACCGGCACGATCAGCCCCCAATCGAGCGCCACCGCCATGCCGAGGTTGATGTCCTTCTTGAACACGACGTTGGTGCCGTCGATCGCCGCGTTGAGCTTGGGATTCGCCTTGAGCCCGCCGCCACCGCTTTGAAGATGAACGGCATGTAGCTGAGCTTGGTGCCGTTGGCCTTGAGAAACCTCGCCTTCGAGCGCTCGCGCGCAGCGTGCACCTTGGACATGTCCATGTGGAACACAGTGGTGACGTGCGCCGAGGTGTCCTTGGAGTAACGCATGTGGGCGGCGGTGATCTGCCGCATCTTCGACATCGGCTCGATGGTGATGTTCTCGCTCGGCGTGTAGGCGGCGACGTGGAAGCCGGTCGCCGCCTTGCCCGCCGCTGCCGGAGCGGGCGCGCTCGGCGGTGGCGCCGGAGCCGCGGCGGCGGGTGCGACCTTGCCCGACCTGCGATCTTCGAGGTAGCCCTGGATGTCGGTCTTGGTCACCCGGCCGTGGATTCCGCTTCCCTGCAGTTGCGTGATGTCGACGCCTTCCGCCTTGGCGATCGAGCGCACCAGTGGGCTCGACGCCTGCCGGACCCGCTCTTCGAGGGACCCAGGCGCCGCGACCGGAGTGACCGGAGCGGCGACGGCGGGTGCGGGCACAGCGGCAATCTGTGCGGAAGGCTCAGCGGCAGCAGGCGCCGCGGCAGGCGCAGGAGCCGCCGGCGGTGCAGCGGCCGGAGCCGACGCTGGAGCCGGGCCTCCCGCAGGCTTCTCGCCGGCATCGCCGACCAGCGCGATCACCTGATTCACGCCGACCGTCTCACCTTCCTGATGCTTGATCTCCAGCAGCACACCCGACGCCGGGCTGGGAATCTCGGCGTCGACCTTGTCGGTCGAGATCTCGAACAGCGGCTGGTCTCGCTCGACCTTGTCGCCGACCTTGACCCGCCACTTGGTGATCGTGCCCTCGGCGATGGATTCGCCCATCTGCGGCATCAGGACTTCCGTGGCCATGCGACTCTCCCCGTGGGATGGGCTTCAGAGCGGAAACCCGAGCGGCGAGCATAACAAAGGGCCGAGATCGACCCGCCCACGCCGCCGCGGTTACGCCGGTGTGACGAACCGGGCCCTCAGACCGGTGGCGAACGGACCTACGTCAAACCGCTCGGTACTCCCTTCGCGCCGATTCTCGATACCTCGGCTTTCGCCTGCTTCTAGAAGTGGATGGCGTGGCCGCTCGCTGCGTGCGCGGCCTCGGCAACCGCCTCCGACAAGGTCGGGTGAGCGTGGATGGTGCGGAAGAGCTCCTCGGTCGTCGCCTCGACCTGTAGCGCCACGCAGGCCTCGGCGATCAGGTCGGTGGCGTGGGGACCGACGATGTGGACGCCGAGCAGCTCGTCGTACTTCTTGTCGCGCACCACCTTCACGAAGCCCGTCGTCTTGCCGATGATGCGCGCCTTGCCAAGGGCGCTCATCGGGAACTTGCCGACCGCGACGTCGTAGCCGCGCTCCTTGGCCTTCGCTTCGGTCAGGCCGACGCTGCCGACTTCGGGCTCGCAGTAGGTGCAGGACGGGGTGTGGTCGTAGTTGAGCGGCCGCGCGCCGGCGTGGCCGGCCATCTTCTCCACCGCCAGGATGCCCTCCGCCGACGCGATGTGCGCCAGCCACGGCGTCTTCACGATGTCGCCGAGGGCGTAGACGCTGGACACCGCGGTCTGCATCCACTTGTCGACCTCGACATAGCCGCGATCGAGCTTGATGCCCAGCGCTTCGAGCCCGAGGCCGTCGGTCACCGGCTTGCGGCCGATCGCGACCAGCAGCATCTCGGCCTCGACCTGCGACGTCTTGCCGCCCTTGTCGAGAGAGACCTTGACGCCGGTCGCGGTCTTTTCGACCCCGGTCATCTGCGTGCCGGCCATGACCTTGAGGCCGCGCTTCTTGAGCGCCCGCTCGAGCTCGGCGGAAACGTCCTCGTCCTCGATCGGCAGGATGCGCGGCAGCATCTCGACGAGAGTGACCTCGCTGCCGAACGAGGCGAAGATCGACGCGAACTCGGTGCCCACCGCGCCGGCCCCCAGCACGACCAGCGACTTGGGAACGCGCTCGAGCTCGAGGATGTGGTCCGAGTTGACGACCGCCTTGCCGTCGGTCGGCGCCAGGCCGATCTCGCGCGGCACCGAGCCAGTGGCGAGGATGATGTTGCGCGCCGACACCTTGCGCTTCTGCCCCGCGGCGTCCACCTCGACCTCGTTGGGGCCGGTCAGCCGTCCGAAGCCGCGCAGCACCTCGGCCTTGTTCTTCTTCATCAGGTACTCGATGCCCTTCGAGTTCTTCTCCACTACGCCGCGCTTGTAGAGCTGCGCTTTGAGCATGTCGAGCTTGGGCTCGGCAACGTCGATGCCGAACTCGGACGCGTGGCGGATCTCGTCGAGTGCCTCGGCGGTGTGGAGCAGCGCCTTGGTGGGAATGCAACCGCGCAGCGTGCACGTGCCGCCGAGCTGCGGATCCTTCTCGACGATCGCGGTCTTCAGCCCGAGCTGCCCCGCGCGCACCGCAGCGACATAACCACCGGGCCCACTGCCGATGACCACCAAGTCATAGTCGAACGACCCAGCGGCCTGTGCAGCAGGACTCCCCTCCCCTTTAGGGGAGGGGGCAGGGGGAGAGGTCGGCGGGGCGGGGGAGAGGTCGGCGGGGCTGGCGCTGCGGGAGCGGGCGCGGGTACGGCCGCTGCAGGCGGGGGTGGAGCAGCAGCAGCGGCAGCCGGCTGCGCCGGCGCCGCAGCAGCCTGCTCACCCTCGGCGCCGATCAGCCCCACCACGGTGTTCACCGCCACGGTCGCGCCCTGCGGGTGACGAATCTCGAGCACCACGCCGCTCGCCGGGCTGGGAATCTCGGCGTCGACCTTGTCGGTCGAAATCTCGAACAGCGGCTGGTCGCGCTCCACCTTCTGGCCGACCTTCACCAGCCACTTGGAAATGGTCCCCTCGGCGATGGATTCACCCATCTGCGGCATCACGACTTCGGTCGCCATACGTTCTCCAGGAAAGGCCCTGCAGCTCAGGATCTCGGACTGCGGCCGCCGCGGCGCAGCGGGACAGTCAGCATACCAAAGGCGTTGTGCGCCCTAGCCCGTCAACGGCTCGGCGCGGAAGCGCCCGGGCTTCTCCTCGATCAGCCGGCCGAGCGGCACCTCGGCGTCGTGCTCGAAGACGCACAGCCAGTTTCCGCTCGCCACGCGAGGCAACCAGAGCTTTTTCTCGCCCATGGTGGTGACCGGGTAGAGGTCGAAGCCCATGACCCATGGGGTCGGCACGTGGGCGCTGGTGGGGACCAGATCGGCGAGGAAGATGGCGCGCGCCTCGGGAGACCCGCCGTCGATGGTGACCACGCACATGTCCCGGTTGTGGCCCGGAGCCTTGACCGCCTTGACGCCGGTCACCGGCTCGGCCTCGCCGTCGAAGAGCTCCACCACGCCGGCCTCGAAGAGCGGCTCCCAGTTGCGCTCGTCGTAGCTCGCCCGGTCGCGCTCGTTGGGGTCGCGGGCGTGCTCGACCTCGCCGGCCTCGAGCCAGTAGCGCGCCTTGGGAAAGGTCGGCACGGCCACCCCGTTGTCGAGCCGGGTGTTCCATCCCGAGTGATCGAAGTGGAGGTGCGAGAGCACGACGTGAGTGACGTCGCCGAGCTCGTAGCCCGCGGCTCGGATTGCGTCCGGCAGCCGGCGCGCGCCGCGGTCGAAGGCGTAGATCTCTTCGAACTTGGCGTCGTGCTTGTCGCCCAGGCCGGTGTCGACGAGAACCAGATCGCGACCGCTCTCGATCAGCAGGCAGTTGGTGCCCATGGCGATGCGATTTTTCTCGTCGGCTGGCTTCTGCTTGCTCCACATGACCTTCGGCACCACCCCGAACATGGCGCCGCCGTCGAGACGAAAGCCGCCGTCGGAAACCACGTGAAGGGTGAGGGCTCCCAGGCGCATCGGCGCAGTCTAGCGCGGGGACTCATCGAGCGATGGCAGAATGCGCAGCGATGTACGACGACCTCGCGATCGTGCTCTCCGGCGGCGGCGCCCGCGCCGCCTATCAGGTCGGGGTGCTGCGCGGCCTGGCGCGCATGGCGCCGGAGACGCGCTTCCCGATCATCACCGGCGTCTCGGCGGGCGCCATCAACGCCGGATTCCTGGCCGCCGACGACGCGCCGCTCGCTGCAGTTATGGAACGGCTCACCAACCTGTGGACCCGCCTGCACCCCGAGGACGTGTTCCGGGTCGACATGCTCTCGCTGTCGCGCAGCTTCGTGAAGTGGGGACTACGCCTGTCGTCCGGTGGATTCCCCGGGGCGCCGCGCCTGCGCGGCCTGGTCGACACGGCGCCGTTGCGCGACTACCTGCGCCGCGCCTTTGCCTGCGTCGATGACGAGATCCCCGGCATCGAGCGCCGGCTCGAGAGTGGCTCGCTGCGCGCGCTCGCCATCACCACCCTTTCCTATTCCACCGGACAGACCATCACCTGGGTGCAGGGACGCGGCTTCGACGAATGGGAAGTGCCGACGCGCCGCAGCCGGCGGGCGCGAATCACCGTCGATCACGTCATGGCCTCGGCCGCGTTGCCGATCTTCTTTCCCGCCGTGCGGATAGGCAAGAAATGGTATGGCGACGGCGGCATCCGGCTGTCCTCGCCGCTCTCGCCGCCGATGCGGCTCGGCGCCCGCCGGATCTTCGCGGTGTCGACGCGCTACGCCCGGACGCAGGAAGAGGCGGACACGCCGACTATCGAGGGTTATCCACCCCCAGCTCAGGTGCTGGGCAACCTGATGAACTCGATCTTTCTCGACGTCCTCGATCAGGACGCGCGACGGCTCGAGCGCATCAACGCTCTGCTGCGCAAGGTGCCGCCCGCGGAACACGGCGAGATGCGCCCCATCGGCCTGCTGGTGCTGCGGCCCTCCGAGGACCTCGGCAGGCTCGCCAGCCAGTATGAGCTGCGCCTGCCGCGCACGCTGCGTTTCCTGTTCCGCGGCCTCGGCACGCGCGAGACCAAGAGCCCCGATTTCCTCTCGCTGCTGATGTTCCAGCCGGACTACCTGCGTCGCCTCATCGAGCTCGGCGAGCGCGACGCGGAGTCACGCCGCGACGCCATCCTCGCCTTTCTTTCGGCTTCGGCCTGAGCGGGCTCCCGCACCGTTCGTTTTCGGACGATGAGCGTCCGCCAGTGAACGGCCCGGGGCCTGTGCAATCAACACAACACTAGATTCTTCAATGACTTAGCTGTTGGCACAGGGCTTGAGAAGAAGCGGGTCATGGACCGCGCACTCGACCCCTCGATCCTTCGGCAGCAACGGCTGCGCCGCGTCGCCATCGGCGGCGGCTTCCTGGTGGCTCTCGTCGGGTTGCTGGTCCTGCTCCCGGCATGGCTGCGTCCTTCGGTGCGCAAGTCCAGCCTGCGCACCGCGCGGGTCGAGCGTGGCGCCGTCGAGGCCGTGGTGCAGGCCTCGGGCAACGCGGTGCCGGCGCTCGAGCGCGCCCTTTCGAGCCCGGTCGAGGCGCGCGTCGAGCGCATCCTGAAGCGGCCCGGCGAGTCGGTCGCGGCCGGCGACGAGATCGTCGCCCTCGACACCTCCGCCAGCCGCCTCGACCTGGCGCGCCTCGACGACCGGCTGGCGCAGAAGTCGAACGAGCAGAACCAGGTGCGCCTGGCGCTCGAAGCCGAGATCGGCGGCCTCGAGAGCCGCGTCGAGTCGCAGCAGCTGGAATCCTCGATCTCCTCCTACCGCGCCGAACAGCAGCGCAAGCTGCGCGCCGAGGGCCTGGCGTCGGAGGAAGCGATGCGCGCCGCCGAGGTGCAGGCTCAGAAGGCGCAGATCGAGCTCGAGCAGACCCGCCGAGCCATCGACGCCTCCCGCCGCTCCGCCGAGGCCAAGCTCGCCGGTCTCGACCTCGATCTCTCGGTGCTGCGCAAGGAGCGCGACGAGGCCCGCCGGCTGCTCGAGCTGGCCACGGCGCGCGCCGAGCGCGACGGCGTGGTGACCTGGGTGGTGCCGCAAGAAGGCGCCACGCTGCGGCGCGGCGAGGTGGTGGCGCGGGTCGCCGACCTCGGCTCGTTCCGCATCGAGGCCACCGTCTCGGACGTCCATTCAGCACGCCTTGCGGCCGGCCAGACGGCGCGCATCCTCCTGGGCGGCGATCCGGCCTTCGCCGGCCGGGTGAGCGGCGTCAACCCGACGATCGACAACGGCGCGCTGCGCTTCACCGTCGAGCTCGACACGCCCAACGACCCGCGCCTGCGCAACAACCTGCGGGTCGACGTCGCGGTGATCACCGGCCACGCGGCCGGCGTCCTGCGGGTACGCCGCGGCGGATTCGTCGAGGACGGCGGAGCCTCGCTCTTCGTGCTCGACGGCGACCGCGCCGTGCGGCATGCGGCGCGCCTCGGCCTGGTGGGCTACGACCAGGTCGAGATCGTCTCCGGAGCAGCCGAAGGCGATGAAGTGATTCTCAACGACATGAAGGACTACGCCGGGCTCGACGAGCTCCGGTTGCGATAGACGGCGCCGAGCGCCAGGGGACTGCCATGATTCGACTTCACGACGTCAGCAAGCTCTACCGCACCGACCGCATCGAAACGGTCGCGCTGTCAGACATCCGCCTCGAAGTCGCGCGGGGGGAGTTCGTCTCCGTGATGGGACCCTCGGGCTGCGGCAAGAGCACGTTGCTCAACCTGATCGGCCTGCTCGACCGGCCGTCGAGCGGCAGCGTCGAGGTCGCCGGCATGCAGGTCAACGGCCAGCGCGACAGCGAACTGGCGCAGGTCCGCAACCGCCACATCGGTTTCATCTTCCAGTCCTTCCACCTGATTCCCGACCTGCGGGTGGTAGACAACGTCGAGATCCCGCTGCTCTATCGCAAGCTGTCCAACGTCGAGCGCTCGAAGCTGGCGCTCGACGGCGCTCGATCGTGTCGGCCTGGGCTCGCGCGCCCACCACTTCCCCAGTCAGCTCTCCGGCGGCCAGCAGCAGCGCGTGGCGATCGCCCGCGCCATCGCCGGGCGGCCGCAGATCCTGCTCGCCGACGAGCCCACCGGCAACCTCGACAGCCACATGGGCGACGAGGTGATGCAGATCCTCGAGGGGCTCAACGCCGACGACACCACGATCGTCATGGTGACCCACGATCCCCGCATGGCCGAGCGCACCCATCGCACCGTGCGCCTGTTCGACGGGCGTCAGGTCAATTGAGGACTGCCATGCTCGCAAACTACCTCCGCATCGCCTGGAAGGTCCTGTCGCGGCGCCGTTTCTACACCGCCATCAGCCTGTGCCGGCGTCAGCCTCACGTTGCTCATCCTGCTAGTCGCCGCCGCGGTGCTGGATTCGTTCTTCGGCGCCCGGGCACCCGAAGTCGCACGGCGAGCGCACCCTCGGCGTCTACGCCATGACGCTGTCATCGGAGGGCTGGTCGACGGGCGCCGCCGCCGGGTATGGGTTTCTCGACCGTGAAGCGCGCGGCATCGATGGCGTCGAGCGCATGGCGATCCTGCAAAAGGCCGACTCTGTCGTCTCCTACGTCGACGGCCGGAAGATCACCTCGTATCTCAAGCGCACCGATGGCGACTACTGGCAGATCCTGCGCTTCGATTTCCTCGAGGGCGGACCGTTCACCACCGCCGACGACCAGGCCGGCAACGCACTGGCGGTGATCAACGCCGCCACCCGGGAGAGATTCTTCGGCGGCTCGCCGGCCCTCGGCCGGAGCCTGGAAGTCGACGGACAGGCGTTTCGCGTCGTCGGCGTGGTGGCCAACGTGCCCTTCACGCGGCAGGTGGCGTTCTCCGACATCTGGGTGCCGATCGGCAGCGCCAGAAGCACCGCCTTCCGCAGTCAGATGGTGGGCGACTTCAACGGCATCTTCCTCGCCAAGAGCCGCGCCGACTTTCCGCGCATCAAGGACGGCTTCCAGGCGCGTCTCGACCGCCTGCAGCTGCCGGACCCGGGCAGCAAGCTGGCAGGCGGCGCCGACACGCTGTTCGAGTCGGTGTCGCGGGAGCTGCTGTCCCAAGGCAACCGCGCCAGCCACCCGCTCCAGCTCGCGCTCTTCCTCGGCGCGCTCGTGTTGCTGTTCATGACCTTGCCGGCGCTCAACCTGGTGAACATCAACCTCAGCCGGATCCTCGAGCGGGTCTCCGAGATCGGCGTGCGCCGCGCTTTCGGCGCGCCGCGCCGGGCCCTGATCGGGCAGTTCCTGGTCGAGAACGTCGTGCTGACGCTGCTCGGCGCCGGCATCGGCCTCGTGCTCGCAGCCGCCACGCTGGCGGCGCTCAACCGCAGCGGCATCGCGCCCTACTCCGACTTCACCATCAACTTCCGCGTCTTCGCCTGGGCCGTTGGTCTGTCCCTGGTGTTCGCGGTGCTCTCCGGCGTGCTGCCGGCTTGGCGTATGTCGCGGCTCGATCCCGTCACCGCGCTGCGCGGGAGGTCCCTGTGATCCGTCACCTGCTGCGTCTGGTTTGGAACCGCAAGCGCTCGAACGCGCTCCTAATGCTCGAGATCTTCTTCTCGTTCCTGGTGGTTTTCGCGGTGGCGACCGCGGTCAGCTTCGCGGTGATGGCCTACAAGCGCCCGCTCGGCTTCGCCTGGCAGGACGTGTGGCTGGTGAACGCCGACGATCAGGGGGCGCGCGCCCACATGCCCAAAGCTTTCCAATCGGATGCCGACCCGCGCATCGCCGCCATCGACCGCATGCTCGCCGAGGTCCGCACGCTGCCCGAGGTCGAAGCCGCCGCCAGCATCCATATTCCACCGTTCGCCAACGGCAGCATGATCAGCGGGTGGGCAGAGAACGGACAAGACATTACGGCGGAAGTCGCCGAGGTCACCCAGGATCTCGACAAGGTGCTCGGTCTGCGGGTCGTCTCGGGCCGCTGGTTCGAGCCAGCCGACGCCAGCCAGCCGTGGCGCGCGATCGTCATCAACCGGGCGCTCGAGAAGACGTTGGGCGGCGGCGAGAGCATGGTGGGCAAGCCGCTTCGCACGCCCGACCAAAGCGAGGCCGAAGACCGCATCGTCGGCGTGGTCGAAGACTTTCGGCGCTCCGGCGAGATCGCGCCTCCGGGCAACATCTTCATCCGTCTGACCCGGGCCAATTCGCGGGACGTGCCGGGCGGTAATTTCTTGCTCAAGGTGCGTCCCGGCACTCCCGCCGCATTCGAGGAGACCCTGGTCCGGCGGCTCCGGGGGATTGGGCCGGATTGGTCGTTCGAAACCCGCACCCTCGAGCAGGCCCGCGAAGCAACGCTACGGACACGACTGGCGCCGTTTGCGATCGGCGCGCTGGTGGCGGGCTTCCTGATGCTGATGGTGGCGCTCGGGCTGCTCGGTGTGCTGTGGCAGAATCTGGTGCGCCGTACTCGAGAAATCGGCCTGCGGCGTGCGCTCGGCGCTACCGCTGCCGACGTCCGCAAACAGGTTCTGGGCGAACAATTGCTGATCGCGTCTCTAGCCATGATCCTCGGACTCGTCCTGGTGCTGCAGCTGCCTCTCCTCGGCCTCACCGCCATGGTCGGCAACGCCGCCTTTGGCGCCGGTGTCCTGGTGGCGGTGCTGGCAATCCTCGGCCTGACCACGGTGTGCAGCCTCTACCCGGCCGCGCTCGCCGCGCGGCTCGACCCGGCCGACGCGCTGCGTTACGAGTGACGACTTGATCCTGATCGTCGACGACGATCCCTCGGTGGTGGCATCGCTCGGGTTGCTGCTCAAGCAACACGGCTACCCGAGCCGCGCCGCGAGCTCCGCCGCCGAGGCCCTGGCCATCGCCCGCTCCCAGCGCCCGAGCCTGGTGCTCCAGGACATGAACTTCTCGCGCGCCACCAGCGGCGAGGAGGGGCTCGAGCTGCTGGGCGCCCTCCATCGCGAGCTGCCCGAGGCTGCCGGTCATCCTGATCACCGCGTGGGGATCGATCGAGCTGGCGGTCGAGGGCATGAAGCTGGGCGCAGCTGACTTCATCGCCAAGCCGTGGAACAACGCGCAGATTCTGCGCTCGATCGAGACCGCGCTGTCGCTGGCCGCCTCGAGGCGCAGCGAAACCACGGCGTCGTCGCGCGAGGATCTCGACAGCCGCCACGACTTTGCAGGACTGGTGGGCGCCGATCCCAAGTTCCTGCGCCTGCTCGAGCTGGTCGGCCGGGTAGCGCCAACCGACGCCTCGGTGCTCATCCTGGGTGAGAGCGGCACCGGCAAGGAGCTGGTGGCGGAGGCGCTGCACCGCAACAGCCGGCGGCGCGGGCGGCCGTTCGTCAAGGTCAACCTGGGCGGCATTTCCGCCACCCTCTTCGAGAGCGAGATGTTCGGCCACGTGCGCGGCGCCTTCACCGACGCCCGGGCCGATCGCAAGGGCCGTTTCGAGATCGCCGACGGCGGCACCATCTTCCTCGACGAGATCGGCGAGGTCGATCCCAGCGCCCAGGTGAAGCTGCTGCGCGTGCTGCAGGACAGCTCCTACGAAGTGCTGGGCTCCAGCCAGACCCGTTCGGTCGACGTGCGGGTGATCTCGGCGACCAATCGCGACCTCGCCGAGCTGGTGTCCACCGGCGCTTTCCGCGAGGATCTCCTCTACCGCCTCAACCTCATCACGCTGCGCGTGCCGCCGCTGCGCGAGCGGCCGGGCGATCTGCGCCTGCTCGCCGCGCACTTCCTGAGCCACTGCGCGCGCGCCTACGGGCGGCCGTCGCTGGCCCTCACCGATTCGGCGCTCGGCTGGTTGGAGCGACAGCCCTTCCCCGGCAATGTGCGCCAGCTCAAGCAGACCATCGAGCGCGCGGTGCTGGTGCAGTCCGACGACCGCATCGACACCGGCGACCTGCGCGCTCTCGCCGACCTCGAACGGCGGGAAGAACCGGCGGGCGCCGTGCCGGTGCCGGGCAGCATGACGCTCGACCAGATGGAGCGCGCCATGATCGCCAACTGCCTCGGCCACTACTCCGGCAACCTCACCCGGGTGGCGGAGGCACTCGGCCTGTCGCGGCCGGCGCTCTATCGCCGGCTGGAAAAATACGGCCTACAGCCGCGGCCATGAGCGGACGAGCCCGGCGTGTCGCTGCGCACCAAGCTGTTCGTCTACCTCGGCGCGGTGCACCTGGCGCTAGGGGTAGCGGCGTGGTGGGCGCTGCGCGACCGGCCATGGTGGCTGCTCGGCGCCGAGTTGATGTTCGCGCTCTCGGTGACGGCCGGCATTGCGCTCTTGCGGTCCTTCTTCCTGCCCCTCGATCTGATTCGCGGCGGCACCCAGCTCATGGAGGAGCAGGACTTCGGCTCGTCGTTTCGCGAAGTCGGCCAGCCGGAGATGGACGCCCTGGTGCGGGTCTACAACCGCATGATCGTTCGCCTGCGCGAGGAACGGCTGCGCCAGCAGGAGCAGCACTATCTGCTCGAGCGCGTGCTCGAGGCGTCGCCGGCCGGATTCCTGACTCTCGACTTCGACGGCCGCGTCAGCATGCTCAATCGCCAGGCGGCGCGGCTGCTCGGCGTCGAGCCCGAGGCGGCGCGCGGCCGCGCCCTCGGCGAGCTTCCCGGGCCGCTCCCGGAGGCGCTCACCGCGCTCGCCATCGGCGACTCCCTGGTGGTGCCCTCCAGCGAGGGCCGCCGGCTCAAGATCTCGCGCGCCGAGTTCTTCGACCGCGGCTTCGCGCGCAGCCTGTATGTCGTCGCCGAGCTCACCGAGGAGCTGCGCGCCTCCGAGCGCGCCGCCTACGGCAAGCTGATCCGCACCATGTCGCACGAGGTCAACAACTCGGTGGGCGCGGTGGGCTCGCTGCTCGATTCGCTACGCACCTACGCGCCGCAGCTCGCCGAAGCCGACCGCCTCGACCACCAGGAAGCCATCACGGTCGCCTCGACGCGGCTCGAGAACCTGCGCCGTTTCATGAACGGCTTCGCCGAGGTCGCCCGCCTGCCGCGGCCGGACCTGCGGCCGCAGGACCTGCGGCGGCTGGTCGACGAGCTGCTGGTCCTGCTCCGTCCCCAGCTGGCCGAACGGCGCATCGCGGTGACCTGGAATGCAGACGACGGCCTGCCGCCGGTCGAGATGGATCGCAACCAGATCGAGCAGGCGCTGGTCAACGTGCTGCAGAACGCCATGGAGGCGATCGGCAGCGACGGCGCCATCGACATCTCGCTGCGCGCCGAGGCCGGCTGCCAAACCTTGCGCGTCCGCGACAGCGGACCCGGGATCCCTCCCGAGGCGCAGCCGCTGCTCTTCACACCCTTCTTCAGCACCAAGCGCGACGGGCGCGGCATCGGGCTGACGCTAGTGCGCGAGATCCTCGCCCAGCATCGTTTCGGTTTCGGATTGGAGAACGACCCTAAACGGGGCGCCACCTTCGTGGTGGCGTTTCAACCGGCTTGATTCGCTGCGGACCGCCCGGGCCCGCGTTCTAGCGCCCTCAACCCCCGCCGCCGCCCACCCGCGGCGGCGGCGCCGGACCACCGTACATCGCCATCGAGTTGAGGGCGATCTTGAGCGAAGTCTCGCCGCTCTGCGGCCCCCAGTGACCCTGGCGGTCGACCCGCGCCGAGGTCTCCAACTGGCGATAGGCGGCAGCCCGCGAGCAGGTCTCCGAGCGCACCAGCCCGAGGCCGCGCGACACGACCTCACCGCCCAGGTCGAGGCCGTTCGCGGATCGCGCAAAGACCAGGCGGTGTCCCTCGACGTCGCGCCGGGGCGGATTGTCCTCGGCGATACAGATGGTCGAGCCGGCCGGCGCCAATCGCTCGAGAGTCTGGAGCGCCACGCTGCCGTAGAAATCGAGATCCTTGAACTTGTGACGCAGGTCCGGACCGTCGACGCACGCCAGGTGAACCGCCTCGAGGCGCCCGCCGGCGCGCACTTTCAGCGTCTCGGCGTTGACCACCTGCTCCACCACGGCGGGGGTGCAGGGCTCGCCGCTCGGGGCGGTGACCGGGGCGCCCTTCGGGCTCTGCGTCGTTGCTTGTGGCGGCCGCACCAGCTTCGGCGCCAGCGACGGACCGGATGGCGCTTCCATCATCTTGGTGTCACCGGCGTGCCAGGTGAGGAACGCGCTGGCGGGCACGTCGACGTCCTCGAGGCGAGCCGAGAGCAGGGTACCGGTGAGCGAGTGAAAGAGGACCTGCCGGCCTTTGACCTCGATCGGCCCCTTGATCTCCTGTACCCCGCTGCGCGCAAAGACGATCCAGCTCGCGCCGGCGGAGGGCGCGAAGAGCAACGCGAGAGCCAAGCAGAGCCAAGCCGGTCGCCGGTTCAGGGTTCGTCCTTTTCGCCAAGCCGGATTGTACCGGTTTGCGCGTGGGTGCAGAAACTGCACGCGCGAGGACTTATTGCCGACGGTTCGCCTAGACCGGTCTCACTTCGGCTTTGTAGCCCGCCGTTACCTCGTTCTTGTGCGCGGCGAAAGCGGCGAGGACCTCTGCCTTCTCCGGCGCCGGCACTTTGGCGAAGTCTAGCGAGCGCCCCAGCTCAGCCGCGACCTCGTCGAATTCCGCCGGCGAGATGTTGAGGTTCCGATGCGCCTCCTCGAGGCCGAGCTCGGTCTTGCCAGGCTTCGTCGGCGTGTATTTGAACGGCCCACCGGTAGCCGCGCAGACCCACAGAGTGCGCATGAACTTGAGGCCCGGCAGCCTGTCCAAGTTCTTCGTGTGCCATTCCCGGAGGGCCGGATTCTTCGATGTCTTGCCCACGATCGGGTTCTGCACCACCGCGTCGCTGAAGTGGTCGACGACCGCGGCGATGGCGAAGGCGCCACCCAGCCGTTCATACAGGCTCTTCTCGTCGGCCGCGGCGCGCTTGCACCGAAGGAGAGACGAGGAGAGCGGTCAACACCATGGCCGTTGCGAGCGAGCCGAATGACAGCAGTCTTGCTTTCATGAGCGAGTTTCCTCCAGCGGCGCTTACTGCAATTCGCCTGCCGGCGGGCGCCAGACGCGAAGCCGTGCTTCTCGGGATGGCACGGGCAGGAGCACGCGCCTTACGCGATCCTCTTCAGCGCGAGAATCCTGAGTCATGGCGTCAGCTCGGCGGAGTAGTCACCCAGAAACTCGAGAAACCTGGAGACTTCGACGATGTCGCGGCCGGTAAAGCGGATCGAGTGCGAGCTGGTGCGTTCGACGATCGAGAGATAGCTCAGCATCTCGCCTGGCCGATAGTGTTTGAAGGTGACATCCAGGCGAACCGGCTTTTCGAGGACATAGGGGCGCAATTCGCCGCGGCGTTCGATGCCCGCCTTCACTTTGCCCCGGATGAGCGCCTGGGCGGCCACCGGCGTCACGGTGGCGGCGGAATGGAAGCTGATTGCTCTTTTCACCACGGCGCCCTCGATCCTGCCGAGCAGCGTCTGCGCCTCGGCGACGGCTGCGTCGTCGCCGGAAATCGCCACCACCGGCACGCCGAAGTGGCCGGCGATGGCGGCGCTGATTCCCGCTTCGGGCATCGCAATGTCGTTGAGCGCCACCGCCGTGAGGGTGGCGCTCGAAAGGGTGTGGGCGCGCACGCCGGTCGTGCTGGTCGTCGCCGTGTGATAGCCGATGAAGACCGCCGCGCCGAAGGTCGAATCGATGCCCTCCATCATGCCGAGCGGTCGCGGCCAGGACCGAATAACGGTCACGTCGTCGGGGAGTTTCTCGATGAGCAGGTTTTCCCCGTTGCCATGTGCGTCGGCGACCACGACCGTCGTCGCACCCGCGTCCCGTGCTCCCTGTATCGCCGCCAGCACTTCGTCGGTCATGAAGCCTCGAAAGCGCTCGTACTCGAAGCCCGTCGGGCCGAGCTGATCCGCCGTTACAGCGCCGGCGACGCCCTCCATGTCTGCGGAGATGAACACCTTGAGCGGCGGCTGAGCCTGCGCGGCAAGCGGCATCAATGAGACGAGGATTGCAGGGATCACGGATCGGCGGCTGGCTTCGAGCTTCATGTTAGTGACTCCCAGTCATGAGGCTCAATGCGGCGCCTCCTTCATTACCTGCGCGTCAGCGTGCCGGTGAACAATGCGCCAGCCTTCGGGCTCTCGACGGAGCACCATCGTGGCCCGTTGCTCACGTGTCGTTGGCTGCGCCGACCCAGACGGCGTGAACCGAATTCGCTCAAGTTGCACCACGTACCCCAGGTCGCCGTTGCTGAAGACCGTGAGCGGGGTGTTCTCGTGGCTGCCGTTGGTGAACTGTGCCGAAGCCCAGTCCAGGCGTTTGCTAACAGCCTTCCAACCCTTCTCCACGTCACCACCGAAGCCGCCTGCCAGGGTGACGTCATCCGCCTTGGACCACAGGGCCTTGAAAGACGCAGGCCGACCGTTCTGGAACTCGACCTGCGCTGCCTCGATTTCGGCGAGCGCGACCTTGAACTCCTCAGTAGCGGCGGGCGCCGCCGAACTACTCGCAATCGAGCTGTGGGCGGCGAGAACGGCGACGAATAACACCAGGGGACTGATCAGAATTTGTTTCATGCCGCCTAACTATGTGTTAGTTCTCTACCAATCTTACGCCCTCCTCCATCTATCTGATTCCAAGACCCTTCCGCGCTGAGACTCGCTCGGGCCATGGTCGACGCTCTGTTAGATCCCGGGGTGACGGGTTCACTAAACCGCTTCTACTCGATCCGGATCGACACCCTCGCGCCGCTCTCGCCGGCAGTTTCGAAGCGTAGCTTCGCCTTGCCGCTCGCCAGGCGGGCGCCGAGGTCGCCCTCTGGATCGATACCCGACATCAGGCATTGCGCGACCTCCCAGGGCATCTCGACCAGGGTGCGCTCGCCGTCGTCGGCGTCTTGCTCGATGCGCAGCATGCCGTCGCGTCGGCGGGCCAGGTAATCGCCGTCGTCGTCTCGGCCGCGGTAGACACCGCGCTCACCCTGCCGCGTCAGGCTCGCCATCATCTGCCGGGTGTCGCGGTCGTCGTCCGCCTCGCAGGTGATGTCGGCGCCGGCGATGAGGCCCTGGAGCCAATCGCCGCCGGACTCGAGCTCGATCTTCTTTCCCTCGTCGGTCTCGATCTTGATGGACATGGTCGCCTTGCTCTCGGCGAGCGCCGGACGGACGGGGAGCGCGAGCGCCGCGAGAACGGCGGCGCCGAGCAGGATGGAGTGCTTGGAGAATCTGGGCATGGCGTACCTCCTCAGTCGACCCTACGGAGGCGGCCAGGCGGTTGTTTCGGGCCTACGCGACCGTGACCTCGGGGGCGAGGTAGACGTCCTGGATGGCGTTGAACAGCTCGATGCCCTCGCGCAGCGGCCGCTGGAACGCCTTGCGGCCGGAGATCAGACCCATGCCGCCGCCCCGCTTGTTGATCACCGCGGTGCGCACCGCCTCGGCGAGGTCGCCCTGCCCCTTCGACTCGCCGCCCGAGTTGATCAAGCCGATCCGGCCCATGTAGCAGTTGGCGACCTGCCAGCGCACCAGGTCGATGGGATGGTCGGTCGAGAGCTCGCCGTAGACGCGGGCGTGGGTCTTGCCGAAGTTGAGCGCCGTGTAGCCGCCGTTGTTGGTCGGCAGCTTCTGCTTGATGATGTCGGCCTCGATGGTGACGCCGAGATGGTTGGCCTGCGCGGTGAGATCGGCCGCGGTGTGGTAGTCGATGCCGTCTTTCTTGAAGCCGGGATTGCGCAGGTAGCACCAGAGTATCGTCGCCAGACCCAGCTCATGGGCCCGCGCGAAGGCTTCCGAGATCTCGACGATCTCGCGCGAGGCGTCCTCCGAGCCGAAGTAGATCGTCGCTCCCACCGCCGCTGCGCCCATGTCCCAGGCCTGCTGCACGCGGCCGAAGAGGATCTGGCTGTACTTGTTGGGGAAGGTCAGCATCTCGTTGTGATTGATCTTGACGATGAACGGGATGCGATGCGCCCAGCGCCGCGCCACCGCGCCGAGCACACCGAGCGTCGAGGCGACGCCGTTGCAGCCGCCCTCGAAGGCGAGGCGCACGATGTTTTCGGGGTCGAAGTAGGCCGGGTTGGGCGCGAACGAGGCAGCGGCGGAATGCTCGATGCCCTGATCGACCGGCAGGATCGACAGATAGCCCGTGTTGCCGAGCCGGCCCGCAGAATGCAGGCGCTGCAGGTTGGCCAGAACCTGCATCTTGCGATCCGAGGGCCCGAAGATGCGGTCGACGTGATCCGGCGCCGGCACCGTGATGTCGCTTTTCGGAATGCCCGTGCAGGTATGGGCGAACAGCGAGGAAGCCTCCTCGCCGAGCAACTCTTGAATGCGATCGATGGCGCGAGGGGCGGGCGCGATCGTCATGGCTGAATCCTCCGTTGCGGCCAGTATTTCACAGGGGGTTGCGCGCCGGTCCGGGTGGCGCTACATTGGTTTGAACCTGCCTGTGCCCGCTCTAGCGGGCGGCGGCCCCGGCTACCCACACGGGGCCAAGAGAGGCCGGGCGCGTCTAGGCGTTCGGCCTCTCCTTTTCACTACCCGTCGAGCTCCGGATCGAGCGGCTCGAGACCGAGCCGAACCAACAAGTTCTGCAGGATACGCGCGGTCAGACCCCAGATCTGTCGCGATCCGACATGGTAGATGCGCAGCGAGCGCTCGCGGCCGTCGAGCAACACGCGGCGCTCCTCGACCAGGCGAGGATTCGCGAACGCCGACAGCGGAACCGAGAAGACCTCGGCGATCTCGTCGGGATTCGGCTTGGTCTCCAACGGATGCGGCACGGCGCCGACGCAGGGGATGATGCGAAAACCGCTCGGCGTGTCCGCCTCGTCGAGTTGGCCCAGACGCAGGACCACGGCGGGGTCGATCCCCACTTCCTCCTGGGCCTCGCGCAGCGCCGCCGCCCAAACGTCCTCTCCCAGCTCGCGGACGCCGCCGGGAAAGGCGATCTGACTTTTGTGATGCGGCAGCGTCTCGGTGCGCTGGGTGAGCACCGTCCAGAGCGCGCCGGCTTCGACGTAGAGCGGCACCAACACCGAAGCGTGCCGCGCTTCACGCGGTCCGAGGCGGGTTGGCGGCGGCGTTTCCAGACGCTCGCGCACCTGCAGAATCCAGCTCTGGCGGTTCATTGGACCACCCGCGCGGCGGGCTTGCGCTGTGGCGCGATGGAGAACGACACCGGCGCCGCCGGCGCGTCGGCGAAGCGGAGCGCCAATCGATACCAGTGGACAGGATCCTTGGTCCACCAGCCGGGCATGACGGCGGAGGGTTTGGAGAATGTCACCACATAGGCGATTCCGCCGTCCGGGCGCAGGATCATCTCGCCGAGCTCGCCGCCCTCGAGCTCGAGGCGCGGCGAAGCGCCACCGCTGAACTCGAGCAGCATGGAGCCGAGCGGCGGGCCCGCCGCGAAGACCATCTCGCCTCGCGTTCCACCCATCAGACGCAGACTCTCGCCGCGTGCCGCCGGCCAGATACGCGCATCGGGAAAGCGCATGCGCAGTCCGTGATGCACCACGTCGCGGGCCCCCGGCAGGTCCCGTTGCGTCATCTCGTACGGCAGCCTTTCGGCCAGCGGCCCGTGGGCATAGCGCAGTGTCCCTTGCTCGGTGAGTGGCGACGCCAGCGGCCGCAGCCAGAGTGGCCACAGCACGGCGCCCGCCAGGGCGGCGACCAGCACCGCCGGCCAGGCGCGCGCCCGCTTCGCAGGCAGCAGCCAGGCGGCGCCGTAGAGCGGCAGGAAGAAGCGGTTGCCGATCGCCGAGGGCCCGCCGAAGAAATCGAACGGCCGCAGCAGCGCGAAGGCCGCGCCCAGAGCCATCACCGCGATACCGAGGGCGACTCGCCCGCGCTCGTCATCGGCGGCGGCAAGCATCAGGAGAAGCGGCACGAAGCAGATCAACACACCCACCTGCCGTCCGGCGAAGAAGTAGAGCAAGTTCCAGCCCGCGAGCTTGGGTGCGAGCACCAGCGGACCGACCGATTCGAGCCAGCGACCGATGCCACCGAGTGCCAGGCCGCCGGCGAGCGCCGCGGCGGCACCGATGGTGAGCGACCAGCGGGCGCGCTTCGCTCCCAGGGCCGGCGCGGAGAGAGCGGCTGGAACGAGCAGGCCCAGGTAGATCGGGTGCGATGCCCCCACGGCACCGAGGAGAGCGCCCACCGTCAGCCACCGACCCAGGCCGGTGAAGCCGCGAGTCGAGCCGGCCGCGTCCCAGATGTCGGGCATGTGCTGGCGGGGCGGCGGCGCGCCACCTTGCGCCAGGGTGAATGCGATCGCGGTCGCGGCGGCCAGGATGACGGCGCCGGGGGTCCACAGGGTTGCCTGAGGAACGACAGCGCCGACGATGAACACCGCAACCCACAGCGGCGCGAAGCGGCCGACGCGGATCTCGAGGCGGATCGTCACCAAGAGCGCGGCGAGCGACAAAGCGAGCGCCGCCGCGAGCGCGCTGGCGCGCCCGACGGTCAAGGTCAGGAAGGGCTCGAGGTCGTGGCTGAGGGCGAACGGCGTTTCGGCGCCGTTCGTATCGGCGCCGGACGGCGAGAACAGGAGGGCCAGGACGACGAGCGCCGACAGCACCGCCAGGAGGATGCCCCACGCCGCCAGGCTGCGGTCGGCGAAGAAGCCGTGCCGCGGCGGTACTTCGTCGGCTACAGCGGGCTCTCCCAAAACGGGCCTCCGAAGAAGGAAAAACCCTCGCGCGCCAGGATGCGCGGCTCGATTCGCAGCCGCGCCGCGCCCTGCGGCCGGCGCACATCGATCTCGAAGCTCCAGCTCTCGCCGCGATGGAGGTCGTGTGGGAGGGGACGCCAGGGGGCGGCGCCGTGCTTGGGCGCTCCGTTCGCAGAAAGGCGGGTCTCGATGGCGATGCCGCCCTCGCCGCGCTCGCCGGCCAGCCAGACGGACTCGCCGTCGTTGCGCACTACGACGCGCAGCCTGCGCCGCTCGCCCGCCGGCCACGGCGTATCCGCTCCCTCGACCCGGATCTCGCCGGCGAAGCTCCGCTCGATCAAGCTCGAGAGCGGTGGCTCACTGCGGGCCGCCGGTCCGGGCGGTGCGAGCGCAGCCAGCTCCGCCGCGGCCTCTGCGATGCGACGCGCGCTCGCGCCGGGATCGTGCTCCGCCGCGACGTAGGCACGGGCCCGCTCCCCCATGGCGCGCAGCCGGTCGGGACCGGCCATCAACGACCGCAGCTCGCGGGCGAGGGTCTCGACTTCACCGTCGCCCAGCGGTATCCGCACCGCGATCGTTTCCGGCATCTCGGCGAACTGCCCATGGGCCGAGACGATCACCGGCCGGCCCATAGCCAGCACACGCAGCAGCGAGGCCGAGGTCTCTCCGGCCGACGGGTAGCGCAGGTTGAGACAGAGGTCGCAGGCCGCGATGCCGGCCTCGAACTCGTCGTAGCCGAGGAAACCGAGAACGTGAACGCGCTCGGCGACGCCCAGCTCGAGCGCGGTCTCGACGATCTCGACGTGCGGGGAGAGCTCGCCCGCGACCACGAGATGGACGGCCTCGAGCCCTGGCTGCGCGAGGGCCCGCACGGCCATCTCCGTGCGCTTGATCGGCGTCTGGAATCCGAACGACCCGAGGAGGGGCGCGCCGAGCGGCAGGCCGTGGCGGGAGCGGAACTCCCTGGCCTGCTCGGCGCTAGCCAGCGGCGGCAGTGGGATCGGCATCGGCACCACCCGCACTTCGACTCCCTCGTTCTCCTCGGCGATGACCGCCGCCGCCCAATCGCTGTGCACCAGCACGCCTCGTTGGCTGCGCAGAAGCGCGCGGTGCGCCGGCAGCTCGAACTGCGCGGCGTGGCCGATGCCGCCCCAGTATGCCGATCGGGATACCGCGGCGCCCGCCCAACCGTGATCGCGCTCCAATTCGGCGCGATAGGTGAGGTGATCGCGCTCCCCGACCGTGCGGCCGAGGAGCTGATGATGCAGCACCACGTCGTGCAGCGTCATCACCCCCGGCAGGCGCAGGGCGGCCTGACGGATAACCTCGTGGTACTCGTTGTTTCCCATCTGATAGAGCGGCACGCGTCCGTCTTCGCCGAGCCGCTCGATCGGCACCGGCGAGTAGCGCTTCCTCACCTCGTCAGCGACCGGCTGTCCCGGCACCGCGATCACACGCACGTCGGCGTGCTGGCTCAGATGCGGCAGCAAGTCGATGCTGTAGTCGGAGATCCCCGACCGCACGGGCGGAAGAGGAGAAAGGTAGTCGAGACGCGGACGCACGGCGTGATTCTACGAAAACTGGGTTGCTGGTTCTCGGCGGCGCTCGGCGAGCATTCGCAGCAGCGCGCCTCGAATCAACTCCGGCTGCTCCCAGACCAGAAAGTGGCTGGCGTCGGGAGGACGCACCATGGTGAGCCGTGCGCCCGTCAGCGCGCGCTCGAGGAAATCGGCGTTGCCCGGCGGGACCAGCTTGTCCTTGCCGCCCTGAATGACCGTCACCGGCACGCGGATCTCCGCCCAGCGCGGCGCCATCGCTTCGAGCTCGGCCCTGAGGGGCATCATCTCGACGTTGGCGCGGTCGAGCTCTTCCGGAACCATCCATCTCACGAGTGGCGACATGCCGGCACGCTGATACCAGGTGCGCTTCTCGAGCGCCGGATCGCAGGAACCGGCGACGATGAGCAGTCCGGCGACCTGGGCTGGAAAGTCCATCGCCATGCGGCCGACGACCGGACCGCCCAGCGAGTGACCGACGAGGATAGCGTTGTGTCCTGTTGGGTCGCGTTCGAGCAGCGGCCGGAGCGATGCCGCTTGGCGGCCGAGCGAAGTCTCGACTCCGCCGGCGGCCGATTCACCGAACCCAAGTCGGTCGACCGAGATCATCCGCGCCACGGCCTGCAGCTCGGGATCGGCCATGTAGCCCATGAAGGCAGTCCAGTCTCCGGGCGTGCCATGAACGAAGATCACCAGCGGCAACGACGGGTCTCCGACCTCCATGGCGTGCAGGTCGCGGCCTTCGAACTGCCAGTCGACGGAGCGCGGAGCTGGGCCACTCGCGAACGCAGCCTCGATCTTCGGACGCGGCGGCGGCCCGAAGCTCATGCAGCCCTTGAGCAACAACGCGGCGGTGGCGGCAACCACCAGGCAGCCGGTACCGATGAGAAGTATTTTCCGCGAACGCACAAAGTGATCTTAGCCGCCAGGCTCTGTGGCGATTTGACAGCCGCTCTCGAGAGGACTATCGTGCCCCCGATGTCGAACCGAGCGAGCCAGTCCACGATGACCACGACGACGTGCGAAAGGGCGAGGCTCGTCTAAACGCCAGCCAGCACTAGCGTAGACCGGCCCCGCTCCTCACCAGGACGCGGGGCCTTTTGCTTTTCAGGGAGCACCGAAATGACCGAGCCGAGCCTAGAAGTCGTCGACACGGCACCGTTCGCGGCTGCCAGGCGCACGTCATTTCGGGTGATGAAGTTCGGCGGCACGTCGGTGGCCACGGCCGAGCGGATGCTGCGGATCGCGATGCTGGTCGAACGGGCGGTTGCCGAGGAGCGCGTGGCGGTGGTCGCCTCCGCGCTCGCTGGAGTCACCGACGATCTCGCCAGCGGAATCCGCGAGGCGACGAGCGGGGGCCCGCCGAAAGTGGCAGCTCATTTCCTCGCCCGCCATCTGGCGCTGGTGGAGGAGCTCGGGGGGGCGCTCGAGGGCGAGCGCCGCAGACGCCTCCACGACGAGCTCGCCGGCATCGCGGGCGAGCTCGACGAGCGCCTGCGCGGCGTGGCGCTTCTACACGACTGTTCGCCACGGGTCGAGGCGCGCATCGTGACTCTCGGCGAGCGTGCCAGCTGCGCCATCCTGCGCGAGCTATTGGCGTCGCGTGGCCTGGAGCCGGAGCTTCTCGATCCACTCGAGTTCTTGCCCTGTCAGGGCGATCGGCTACAAGCGACGCCGTTGCCGAACGAGATGCGGCGTCGAATGGGTCCTGTCCGCGATGGCCGCCACGCTCTCTACATCCTGCCGGGTTTCTTTGGTGGCGACGCGCGCGGCGACACCATGTGCCTCGGCCGCGGCGGATCCGACTTCTCCGCCGCCCTCCTGGCACAGGCCCTCGCCGCCCGCAGGCTCGAGATCTGGACCGACGTCGACGGCCTCTACACCGCCGACCCTCGGCTGGTGCCGGCGGCTCGCTGTCTCGAACGGCTCAGCTTCGAAGAGGCGCTCGAGCTCGCCCACTTCGGCGCCAAAGTGCTGCATCCCGGCACCATCGCTCCGGCGCGCGCCGCGGGTGTGCCGGTAGCGATCCTCAACACCTTCGCCCCCGAGCGTCCGGGCACGGTCATCGAGCCGCGAGGCTCGTCGCCCTCCACCGTTGCCTGCGGGATCTCGTTCCTGCGCGGCGTCGCGCTGGTCGACGTCTTCGCTCCCGGCATGCCGGGCCTGCCGGGCGCGGCGGCGCGTATCTTCGCCGCCCTCGCCCAGCACAGGATCGAGGTGGTGCTGATCACTCAGGGTTCCAGCGAGACAGCGCTTTCACTGGCGGTGCGCAGCACCCAGGCCGACGAAGCCCGCGAGGCCTTGCGGCAAGCCTTCGAGTCCGAGATCGCCACCGGGCGAATGGACGACGTCGTGCTGCGCCGCGGACTGGCGATCGTCAGCCTGGTGGGCGACGGCATGCGCGAGCGCAGCGGCGTCTCCGGACGCTTCTTCGCCGCCCTGGGAGCCGCCGGAGTCAGCGTGGCGGCGATCGCCCAGGGCGCCAGCGAGCGCTCGATCTGCGCGGCGATCGCAGAGTGCGACGGCGAGCGGGCGGTGGTGGCCGTGCACCGGGAGTTCTTCGAGGCGGTCGTGGCCGCGCCCACCGGACGCCGCCCCCAATACGGCTGGGGGCCCAGCGGCCAAGCAGGGAGAGACGCGCCGCTGGTCGCCAGTCCGGCGGCGGCGTTCGCACCTGCCGGCATCGGCAACCTCGCCGCCGGCTTCGACGTGCTAGGCGCCGCCATCGAGCCCCTCGAGGGCGAGCCGTGGGGCGACGTGGTCGAAGTCGGTCCCCGGGCGGACGGCAAGGTAGAGGATTCGCTCGTCGTCACCGGCCGCTGGGCGCACAGGCTGCCGGCGGATCCGCGCTCGAATCTGGTGTGGCGCGCTCGCGACTCCTTCGCGAGCCGGCTGGAGCGGCCGCTGCCGCCGCTCGCCTTCGTGCTGCACAAGAACCTGCCCGTGGCGAGCGGCCTCGGATCGAGCGCCGCTTCGGTCGCCGCGACGCTGGTGGCGATGAACGAGAGCCTGGGCAAGCCGTTGGCGGCGGACGAGCTGCTGGCCGCCGCGGCTGAGGCCGAGGGCCAGGGCTGCGGCGCGGCGCACCTCGACAACGTCGCGCCGGCGCTGTTCGGCGGCTTGCGCCTGGTCGATGCGGCGGGGCGCGCCCACCGCCTGCCGTTCCCCACCGGCTTGCTCTTCGTTCTCTGGCGCCCCGACCTCGAGCTCGAGACACGCGCCGCGCGCTCCGTGCTGCCGCGCGAAGTCGGGCTCGCCGAGACCGTGGCGCATGCCCAGAACCTCGCCACGCTGCTCCACGCCCTACACACCGGCGACACGGCGCTGCTGGCCGACGCGCTCCACGACTCGCTCGCCGAGCCGCACCGCGCGGCGCTGGTGCCGGGATTCCGCGCCGTCCAGGCGGCGGCCCGTGCCCACGGCGCGCTCGGCGCCAGCCTCTCGGGCGCCGGTCCCTCGATCTTCGCCGTCGCGGCGGCCGAGATCGCGCCGGAGGTGGCGGCGGCAGGAGCCGCGGCGTGGCGCGCTGAAGGCGTCACCTGTGAGGCCCGCGTATGCCGGCTCGACACCATCGGCGCGCGGGTGGTGACGCCTTGATCTTCTCGAGCACCGTCGACCCGTCGTACCGCGCCGGCCTCAGCGACGCGGTGGCGGGCAACGTGCCGCCAGCCGGTGGCCTCTACCAACCGCTGCTGCCGCCGGCGTTCGACGACGTCGAGGATCTCCTCGCGCTCGACTGGCGCCGCCGCTCGAGCGTCATCCTGTCTCGGCTGCTCGCTCCTGACTTCTCGGCCGCCGAAGTCGACGCCCTGGTCGCCGAGGCGTTCGACTTTCCCCTGCCGCGGGTGACGGTCACTCCGAATGCCGCGCTGCTCGAGCTCTTTCACGGCCCTACCCTCTCCTTCAAGGACTTCGGCGTGCGCTTCCAAGCGGCGCTCATGGCGCGGTTGCGCGAACGCGATGCGGACGCCTCGCCGCGGCTGGTGTTGACCGCGACGAGCGGCGATACCGGGGCAGCGGTGGCGGACGCCTTCTCGCGCCGGCCGGGGTTCCGGGTGGCGGTTCTCTACCCCGCCGGCCGCATCTCGCCGCTGCAGGAGCGTCAGATCGCGACGGTCGGCGGCAGCGTGCGCGCCTTCGCGGTCGAGGGTTCCTTCGACGACTGCCAGCGGCTGGTGAAGGACTGTTTCGCCGACGCCGACCTGCACCGGGAGCTCGGTCTGGTTTCGGCGAATTCCATCCACGTGGCGCGGCTGCTGGCGCAGGTGCCCTATTACTTCGAGGCTGCTGCGCACGTGGCATCCGGAGCCGCGTTGGTCGTCGCGGTGCCGAGCGGCAACTTCGGCAACCTCTGCGCCGGCCTGATCGCCCGCCGCCTGGGCGCTCCGATTCGCGCACTGGTGGCAGCCACCAACCTCAACCGCACGGTGCCGGACTTCCTCGATGGCGGCCCCTACGCGCCGCGGCCCAGTGTGGCCACGCTCTCGAACGCCATGGACGTCGGTGCGCCGAGCAACTGGCAACGCGTGACCGCGCTCTACAGCGGCGACACCGGCGCGCTACGCCGCGAGTTGCGCTGGGGGAGTACCGACGAGAACGGCACCCGGGCCGCGATCGCCGAGCTCGACGCCCTCGGCTACCGCGCCGATCCGCACACGGCGGTGGCGTGGGGCGTGCTCCGCCGACTCCAGCGCGCCGGCGAATCCGGTGTAGTGCTGGCGACCGCGCATCCGGCAAAGTTCGAGGCCACGCTCGATCCCGATGCTCCGTTGCCGGAACCTCTGGCCCGCGCCGCCAATCGGCCGCTGCTCACCGAACCGCTCGTCGCGGAGAGCCACGAGCTACGGGCGCGTTTGCGCCGCTGGGCGCCGCAACCTTCCCCGATGCGATGAAAGGATCACCCATGTCCGCACGCATTCCCGTCGCTGTCATCGGTGCCACCGGCGTGGTCGGCCAGCGCTTCGTGCGCCGCCTCTCGCGTCACCCGTGGTTCGAGCTACGCAGCCTCGCCGCGTCAGCGAGCGCAGCGCCGGCAAGCACTACCGCGACGCCTGCGAATGGCGGCTCGGAGGCGAGCCCTACGCGGGCGCAGGAGACTTCGTGGTGGCGGCGGGCGACGCCGCGTCCATCGCCGAGCCGATCGTCTTCAGCGCCCTCGACTCCGGTCCGGCTCGCGAGATCGAGCCGGCGCTGGCCCGTGCCGGCGCCTGGGTGTTCTCGAACGCCTCGGCGTTTCGCATGGAGAGCGACGTGCCCCTGCTGGTGCCCGAAGTCAACGGCGAACACCTCGCGCTGATCGAGGGCCAGCGCGCGCGCCGCGGCTGGCCGGGCGCGATCGTCTGCAATCCAAACTGCACCGCAACCGTGCTGGTGATGGCGCTGGCGCCGCTCCAGGCGGCGTTCGGCATCGAGGCCGTGCTGATGACGTCGATGCAGGCCGCCAGCGGCGCCGGCTACCCCGGCGTGCCGTCGCTCGACATCCTCGGCAACGTCATTCCCTTCATCGCCGGCGAGGAGGAGAAGGTAGAAGCCGAGACCCGCAAGATGCTCGACGCAGAGATCCCGGTGTCGGCGCTCTGCAACCGCGTGCCGGTCGTGGACGGCCACAGCGAAGCGGTCAGCGTGCGCCTGCGCGGCAACCCGTCGCTCCACGACGTGCGCAGGGCGCTCGCCGCCTGGCGACCGGTGATCGCCGACCTCGGTCTGCCCTCGGCTCCGCCCTCGCCGTTGCGCTTGCACGAGCAGGACAACCGTCCGCAGCCGCGGCTCGATCTCGCCGAAGACTGGAGCGCCCAGAGCGGCATGACGGTGCACGTCGGCAGGGTCCGGGCCTGCTCGGTGCTCGGCTTGAAACTCAATGTTCTTGGCCACAACGCCGAACGGGGCGCGGCGGGAGGCAGCGTGCTCAACGCCGAGCTGGCGCTGGCGAGCGGGCTGTTTGAGTTGGGCCGTGAACCCGTGGGTTGTCATCCTGAGCGAAGCGAAGGATCTGGGCGGGGGTTGCTTGCCGGACGTTTCCCGCCCCCAGATCCTTCGCTTCGCTCAGGATGACATTGTGGTCGTTGGTTACTCGAGGCTGTCGCTGCCGGCCGCGGCCAGCTTGCCGCTCAGGAAGCCGTCGATGAAGGGATCGATGCCGCCGTCGAGCACGCGATCGGTGTCGCCCATCTCGACGCCGGTGCGGTGATCCTTGACCAGGCGGTAAGGCTGCAGCACGTAGCTGCGGATCTGGCTGCCCCAGGCGATGTCTTTCTTGAGGCCCTCGCGCTTGGCCTGTTCCTCGGCCCGCTTCTTCATCTCGAGGTCGTAGAGCCGGGCGCGCAAGACCTTCATCGCCATGACGCGGTTCTTGATCTGGCTGCGCTCGTTCTGGCACGCCACCACGATGTTGGTCGGCAGATGGGTGATGCGCACCGCCGAATCCGTCTTGTTGACGTGCTGGCCGCCGGCCCCGGAGGCGCGGTAGGTATCGATGCGCAGGTCCTTGTCGAAGATCTCGATGTCGACGTCGTCGTCCACCTCGGGATAGACGTAGACCGAGGCGAAGGAAGTGTGGCGGCGCGACTGCGAGTCGTACGGGCTGATGCGCACCAGCCGGTGGACGCCGTTCTCGCCCTTGAGGTAGCCGTAGGCATAGGCCCCGCGCACCGCCATGGTGGCGCTCTTCATGCCCGCTTCCTCACCATCCTGCCGGTCGAGGATCTCGGTCGCGTACCCCTTCTGCTCCGCCCAGCGCACGTACATGCGCAGCAGCATCTCGGCCCAATCCTGCGACTCGGTGCCGCCGGCGCCGGAGTTGATGTTGACGATGGTGCTCTTGTCGTCGTCGGGACCGGAGAGCTTGAGCTCGAGATCCAGCCGCTCGAGCTCGCCGTCGAGCCGGCCGGCGAAGGTCACCGCCTCGGGGTCGGCGTCGCCGGTCCCTGACAACAGCTCCTGCCACGCCTCGAGGTCGCCCTCCTGCGCGCGCAGCTTCTTCAAGGTGTCGACGCGGCGCTCGAGCTGCCGGCGCCGCTGCAGAATGGTCTTGCTCTCGGTGGGTTTGTCCCAGAAATCCGGCGCTTCCATGCGCCGGTCGATCTCGCTCAGCTGACTTTCGACCCCGGTCTCCTCAAAGATACCCCCGGATCTTGGTCAGGCGTTCGGAAAGCTCGGTGAGGTGCTGCTGGACTTCCGGTACGTGCATGGGTTCCTCTAAAAGGGCGGCCGGTGTCGGCGGCGGAAGAATATCAGCCTCTGCCGCGGGGGTGGCTAGGCGCGGCGAGCCAGCCGCGACACAATACCGGCACCAATGGTTGAAAACGAGCTCGCCCCCGGCGCGCGGCTCGGCCCCTACGAGATCGGCGCGCCGCTCGGCGCCGGCGGCATGGGCGTGGTGTATCGCGCCCGCGATCCACGCCTCGACCGTTCGGTGGCGATCAAGCTGGTGACCGGACTCGACGCGGCGCAGCCCGAGCGCCGCGCGCGCTTCCAGCGCGAAGCGCGCAGCATTGCGCAGCTCCAGCACCCCAACGTCTGCACGCTCTTCGACGTCGGCGAGCACGGTGGGCGGGACTATCTGGTGATGGAGCTATTGGAGGGTGAGTCGCTGCAGGAGCGGCTGGCGCGCGGGCCGCTGCCGCTGCAGCAGGTCTTCACCATCGGCGCCGCGATCGCCGAAGCGCTCGCTGCTGCGCATCGCCAGGGCATCCTGCATCGCGACCTCAAACCGGGCAACGTCATGCTGACCAGGGCGGGGCCGAAGCTGCTCGACTTCGGGCTCGCCAAACTGCGCGCCGACACCCTGGGCTCGTCCTCCGACATGGCGACCCGCACCGCCGGCGCGCTCACCGCCGAGGGCACGCTGGTCGGGACGCTCGCCTACATGGCCCCCGAGCAGCTCGAGGGCAAGCCCACTGACGAACGCGCCGACATCTGGGCCTTGGGCTGCGTGCTGCACGAGATGGCGACCGGCGAGCGCGCCTTCGCGGCGTCGACGCCGGCGTCGACCATTGCGGCGATCCTGGATCGCGAGCCGCGCGCGGTGTCGGAGATCGCGCCGCTGTCGCCGCCCGGCTTCGATCGCGTCGTGCGAGCTTGCCTGGCCAAGGATCCCGACAGCCGCTGGCAAAACGCCGGCGATTTGGCCCGGGAGCTGCGCTGGCTGGACTCCGGCGGTTCGCCAGGTGGCGACTCGGCGCGGGCGGCGTCCCGCCGGAACTGGTTCGCGACCGCCACGGCGCTGGCCGCCCTTGCGTTGGGCGCCGTCGCGGGCACCCTATGGACCGCGGGCCGGCAACCGCCGGTGACGGAGAGGCCTGCGCTGCGTGCTGCGCTGCCGGTCCCGCTCGCCGGCGCCCAGCCGTTCACCTCCATCGCGACCATCTCCCCCGACGGCCGCCGCGCGGTGATTTCGTCGATCGCGCGCGACAACGTCGTCCCCTTGCGCCTGCTGGCGCTCGACGGCGAGAACGCACAACCGCTCGCCGGCACCGAGGGCGGAGTGTTCGCCTTCTGGTCGCCGGATTCGCGCTCGATCGGTTTCTTCCAGGGGAAACGTCTCAAGCGTCTGGACCTGAGCGGCGGTGATGCCAAGACGCTGTGTTCGTTCGAGGACGACGCGCGAGGCGGCGCCTGGAGCTCGAACGGCACGATCATTTTCTCTGGCGGCCGCCAGGGGGCACTCATGCAGGTAGCCGCGACCGGCGGCGAGCCCTCGCCCGCCACCCGCCTCGACCCGGCGCGCGGCGAGAACACCCATCGCTGGCCGCAGTTCCTTCCCGACGGGACGCGCTTTCTCTACTGGGCGAGCGCCAACGATGCCAGCGCGCCGCCGTCGATCCGCCTGGGATCATTGGCGGGCAACGAGGCGCCAGTGGTGATCGAGAAGACGAGCAACGGCATCTACTCCTCGGGCCACCTGGTGTTCGCCCGCGGCCAGAACGAAGGGCTGCTCGCGCAGCCGTTCGACGTGAGCACTGGCAGATTGTCGGGCACCGCGACCCCTCTCCAGCGTGACGTCTTTTACGGCATGGGAGTATCCATCCTGCCGGTTTCCGCCAGCGACGGCGGAGATCTCCTGTTTCTTTCTCACCCCACTACCTGGAACACCTCCATCGGCTGGTACGACCGCGCCGGCACGCCGATCGGCGGTCTCGGTGAGCCGGCGCCGTGGAGCGACGCGCGCCTCTCGCCCGATGGTCGGCGCATCGCCGTCGCGCTCACCGATGTCGCAGCCGAACCGATGCGCACCGACCTGTGGATCCTCGATCTCGCCGGCGGCGGCCGCTCGCGGATGACTTTCGAGGAGGGACATGTCGAAGATCCCGCCTGGTCCCCCGATGGCCGGCGGGTCGCTTATGTCCAGTACGAAAGTGGAAGAAATACGCTGCGCGCCCGTTTGGCCAGCGGAGGCGGCGAGGAGGTGCTGGTAGAGGACCCGGGCCTCGACCAGCCGTCGCTCGACTGGTCGCCGGACGGAGGCTTCCTGGTCTATAACGTGTTCGTTGCCAGCCGTGGTAACTACGACATTCGCATCTTCGACTTCGCCACCAAAACGTCGCGCGACTTGGTGGCCACTGCCGCCGACGAAACGTCGCCGCGCTTTTCGCCGGACGGCCGGCTCCTGGCCTACGAATCGAATGAAACATCGCGTGGGGAGGTGTACCTGCGGCGCTTGTCGGACGGAGAGAAATGGCAGGTGTCGGTCGACGGTGGCAGCACTCCCCGCTGGATGCCCGGCGGGCGCGAGCTCGCCTTCCTGGGTGAGGACGATCGACTGCGCTTCGCCGCCTTTCAGCTCGCCGACGACGTAGCCGTCGGGCCGCCGGTTCTTCCCGACGGCGCACGGCCGCTTCCGGTTACTCGGTTCTTCTACGTCGAGCCCGCGTTGGATGGCCAGCGTTTCCTCGCCGACGCGCCGCCGCCGGAGAGTCTCGACCCCAGGTTCCGTCTGATCGTAAACTGGCCCGGCCTCCTGCCCCACTGAACCTGCGGGCCCGACGGGCTCTGCGTATCATCGCCGCGTGAGCTACCGAGTCGCCGCGTTCTGCGTCGTCGCCTACCTCGCGATCCAGACGTTTCAACAGGTCGTATTTCGCGTCATGACCGAACCTGCTGACGACGGCGGCGCGGCTACTCGCCGGCGCGGCGCCGCTCAACGTCGCGCGCGCCGCGCTCCTGCTGCTCTCCTTGTTCGCCATCGCCTACGCTTTCCTGGCCGTCTGCGCCCACGACTTCGCGCGCCGGCCGATCGCCAGCACGGCAGCGTTCCTGGGGCTCTTCATCTTCTGCCTGATCGAGATCGAGATCCGCTCGGTGGAGCTGTTCTGGGTGTTCCTCCGGCTGCCGCAGGAATATGCGCGCGAACCGGCCGCGGCGTTCGCGTCGATGGCGAGTTTCGAGGCGGTGCAGCGCGCGCTCTACTTTCCCTTGATGTTCGCCCAAATGATCGGTAGCGCCATCCTGGCTTTCGGCTTCACGCGCGATCGCCGCGCACCAACCGCTGGATCACTGCCGCGTTCGCGATCAACACGCTGCGGCTCGCCGGCCGGATCGCCGGCATGTTCCTCGGCGTGGTGTCCCTCAGCGCCTTGAGCGGACGGCTCTATTTTCCGTTCGTGATCGCGGTCTACGTGCCGATCGCGATCTGGCTGTGGCGGCAGCCTAGCGGCGGCGCGCGATCAGGGCCGCCAGGGCGATCAGCGCACTGAAAACCGGCACCACCCAGGGCGCGCGCGTGAATGGCGAGAGATCGCTTCGCCCACCGACCCGGCCGCGCAGAATCCCCTCCTCGCCCGGCCCGAGAAGAGCCGCGATCGAGCCGTCGGCTCGCACCAAGCCGGAGACGCCGGTGATCGCGGCCCGCAGCAGCGGCCGGCGGTTCTCCGCGGCGCGGAACTGCGCGGCGCGGAAATGTTGCCAGGGCGCCGAGGTCGGGCCATACCAGGCGTCGTTGGTGACCGTCACCAGTAGCGTGGCGCCCTGGCGTCACCGCGGCCGCCACTTCGCCCGGGAAGACGACCTCGAAACAGACCGCAGCGCCGAAACTCTCGCCGCCCCATGGCAGGAGAGAGATCTCCTCGGCGGCGCTGAAATCGCCGGCGTTGCGCGCCAGCTTGCCGATGAAGGGCAGCACGGACTTGAGCGGCACGTACTCGCCGAACGGCACCAGGTGGCGCTTGTCCGCCGAACGCGCCGGCTCGCCGGGCGC
This sequence comes from Thermoanaerobaculia bacterium, assembly GCA_963821905.1. Classification (GTDB taxonomy): domain Bacteria; phylum Acidobacteriota; class Thermoanaerobaculia; order Multivoradales; family JAGPDF01; genus CAWGFP01. The sequence goes on from CAWGFP010000008.1 coordinate 35,056, forward strand.
CACCAGATAGACCGAGTTGAAGTATTTCTCCCCGGCGCTGCGCACCGAGTTGAGCACCACCGAGCAACCGCGCTCGGTGAGCTCTTCGACGTCGCGGCGCAGCTGCTCGTCCTCGTCCCAGGCGAGCGGCCAGGAGGCGCTCTCCGGCCAGACCAGCAGCGCGCCGGGCTCGTCGCAGGCCTCGCGCGACATGCGCAGCAGCCTGGCGTAGCCGGCCTCCGCGGCCGTCGCATCGAACGACACCATGTTCTGAATGTTCGGCTGGATGATGCGCACCGGCTCGCGCCACCATCGGGTCACCGCCATCGGGCACCGCCCAGCGCGCGCCCATGGCGAGCAAGGTCAGCGGAACTCCCACGGCGACCACCGCGAGCTCCCAGCGCCGCCGCTGCGCGGCCAGCGCGATGCCGGCATTGGCGAAGACGATCAGGAAGGAGAGCCCCCAGGCGCCGATCCAGGCGGTGGTCGGCAGCGCGCCCGGCACGCCGGCCCAGGCATAGCCGGCGAGATTCCACGGAAACCCGGTGAACATCCAGCCGCGCAAGAGCTCGAGAAGCACCCACAGGGCCGCCCAGCCCGCCATCGTACGCAGCCAGCCGCCGCGCATGCGGACCGCGATCAGCGCGAAAAGCGCGTGGTAGAGCGCCATCAACGCGGCGACCACGAGCAGACCGACCACGCCGAGGAAGCCGCCGATCTGGCCGTAGGTCGAGAGCGTCGGGGCGATCCACCAGATGGCGAAGAGCCAGGTGGCCAGACCGTGCGCGAAACCCAGCCAGAGGGCGGCTCGCCACCCGGGGCCGCGATCGAGCAGATAGAAGAAGGGCGCCAGCGCCAGCCAGGGCGCGACGACGTACTCCTGTTTTCCGAAGCACGCCGCCCACAGCAACCCTCCGCCCAGGGCGAACAGTACGGGATAGGGCAGCCGCGTCCCGCGCGCCGGTCGAAGCGACGCCCCAGTGATCAAGAAGGTGCCTGTCCCTGTTTTCCCGGCGCGCTCAGCGCGTGATCCAGGTGTCGAGACGGAAGCGCTTCTTGACCTCGTCCGCGACAGTCTGCGCCTTGCTGCGATCGGTGAAGGGACCGATGCGAACGCGCTGCATGGATTGCGCGCCCACCTGCACCGGCGAGAGAAAGGCCTGGTAGCCGGCCTTCTTCAACTTGTCGACGATGCTGCGAGCCTGCGCGAGATCGGAGGACGAGAAGACCTGCACCACCACTTCGTTGGCCGCGAGAGCGGGCGCGGCCGGAGTCTCAGCAGCCGCGACCGGCGGCGCCGGTGCGGGAACAGGAGGCGCCGGCGTCGGCTCGGCCGGCGCGGGTTCGGCAACCGGCGGCTCGCCGGCTTGTCCCATCTCTTCCGGTCCCGCTTGAGGCGCCGGCGGCGCGCCGCCGAGGTCCGAGAGCAGGGTCGAGCCGGGCTTGCTCGGTGGAGTCGCTGGTGCTGGTTCGGGGACCGGCGGAGCGGCGGGCGCGGGCGCGCGATCGGACGTCGTCGCGGCCGGCGGTGCCCCCGCAGCCTTGCCGGAGTCGTCCGAGAAGAACTTGTACTCCTCGAGCGGTGCTCCCGCCGGCGGCGGCGATGCGGCCGTCGTGGGCTGCGGCTGAGTCGTCGCACCCCGGCCGACCCAGACGCCGGAGAAAAACGCTCCCAGCAGACACAACAGCAGCAGCACGAAGGCCACCAACACCTGACGGTTGGTCAGCGCGATCTCGTAGTAGCTGGGCTCGTGCGAATCGGTCACGGCGTCGTGGGTCGTCACTTCTTCATCAGGCCGCCGAGCAAGTCGATCGGCAGCGGGAATACGATGGTCGAGTTCTTCTCGGCGGCGATCTCGGTCAGCGTCTGCAGGTAGCGCAGCTGCAGGGTCACGGAATTCGACGAGATCACCTCGGCCGCCGCAGCCAACGATTTCGAGGCTTGCAACTCGCCGTCGGCATGGATGATCTTGGCGCGCTTCTCGCGCTCGGCCTCGGCCTGGCGCGCCATGGCGCGCTGCATCTCCTGGGAGAGGTCGACGTTCTTGACCTCGACCATCGACACCTTGACGCCCCAGGGATCGAGGTGCTTGTCGATCTCTTCCTGCAGGCGCTCGTTGAGGTGCTCGCGCTGCGACAGCAGCTCGTCGAGCTCGGCCTGGCCGAGGATCGAGCGCAGCGTGGTCTGGGCCAGCTGACTGGTGGCGTAGAGGAAGTTCTCCACCGAGACGATCGCCCTGGCCGGATCGACGACCCGGAAGTAGACCACCGCGTTGACCTTCACCGAGACGTTGTCCCTGGTGATCACGTCCTGCGGCGGCACGTCGAGAACGACGGTGCGCAGCGAGACCTTCACCATGCGCTCGAACGGCCAGAAGATGAGCACCAGGCCGGGCCCCTTCGGCGACGCCGCCAGGCGGCCGAGCCAGAAGGTGACCGCGCGCTCGTACTCGTTGAGGATGTTGATCCAGCGCGAAAACAGAAATATCGCCAGGACGACGACGACGCCTATGGCAATCGGATTCATTGCATCTCCCATGGAATGTGAATCCCTCTCACGCCCGGCCGCGCACGCGTAGCACGCTGCCTTCGACGTCCAAGATGTCCACCGCCTGGCCGGCTGCCACCGGCTGATCGGCTCGCGCTTCCCAGAGCTCGCCATGCACGAACACCTTGCCGCGCGGCGCGATCGCCGAGCGCGCCACGCCGACCTCGATGAGCAGACCCTCGCGGCCAGTGCGCACCGGCTGGCGGCGGGCGCGCAGCGCGAAGTACACCAGCATGCCGACCACCGCGGCGGAAAAGACGGTCACCGACAGCGCCACGTCGCGGCTCACCCGCAGCGCCGGCTCCGCGGTCTTGAACAGCATCGAAGAGCCGAGCAGCAGCGAGATGACGCCGGCAACGGTGAGCAGCCCGTAGCTGGTGATCTTGATCTCGAGGATGAAGAACAGCAGCCCGAGGATGATCAGCGTCAGCCCGGCATAGTCGACCGGCAGGAAGGAGAGCGAGAAAAACGCCAGCACCAGGGCCATGGCGCCCAACACTCCCGGCAGCACGGCGCCGGGGTGGGCGAGCTCGAAGTAGATTCCCAGGAAGCCGAGGGTGAGCAGGATGTAGGCGATGTCGGGATGGGCGATCGCCGCCAGCAGACGCTGGATCGGCTTCATCTCGAATGGCTGGACGGCGGCGCCGGCGGTGCGCAGCACCAAGGCTGCGCCGTTCGCCTTCATCACCGAGCGGCCGTCGATCTGGCGCAGCAGCTCCTCGACACTGGGAGCCAGCACGTCGACCAGACCGGCGGCGAGCGCCTCGTCGGCGGTGAACGAGCGGCTCTCGAGCACCGCGGACTCGGCGAGCTCGACGTTGCGCTTGTTGCGCGCCGCGAGCGAGCGGATGTTGGCCGAGCTGTCCTGCTCCACCTTGTCCGCCATCGGTCCCTCGATGGTCTTGCCGCCGGCGCCCACCGGATGCGCCGCGCCGGTGTTGGTGCCCGGCGCCATCGCCGCCACGTCACCCGCCATCAGGACGAAAAACCCCGCGGAGGCGGCCTGGGCTCCACTCGGCGCGACGTAGACCACCACCGGCACGCGCGCCCCCAGGATGGCGGTGGTGATGTCGCGGGTCGAGGTCATCAGGCCGCCGGGCGTGTCGAGCTGCACCACCACCGCGGCGGCGCCTTCGGCGTCGGCCCGCGCCAACCCGTCGCGGAGGAAATCGGCGGCGATCGGATGGATGATGCTGTCCAGACGGATCAGCACCACGCCGCTCGCGGCGTCGGAGGCGAGGGCCGCGCCGGACAGGCTTAGCAGCGCGACCCACGGAAGGATGGCCCGCAGGCACAACCGTCTCATCCCAATAAGTATACGGCCGGTGTCACCGCAGTGCGGCGACGGTGTAGTAGATCCCAAAGACGAGACCCACCGCGCTCAACGCCGGAATCCACGATTCGACGCGACGGGCGCTCGCCGCTCGCACCAGGGCATAGCCGAAAGCGGTCGAGACCAGCGCCATGGATAGAGCGGTGCCGGCAGCGTAGAGCGCCAGGGCCATCACCGCATCACCGCGGCCAGCGCTCGCGCCGACCAGGAGAACGCCGGCCGCGGCCGAACCGCCGGCGCCGTGCAGCAAACCGATGCCGAACGCCTCGAGCGGAGAGCGGCCGAGACTCTCGGCGTGAGCGTGGCCGTGTGGTCTCCGCGAAACCGGTGAATGCCCCGGCTCGTGAACATGCGGATGGGCATGCTCGACGGCACCGTGCTTGTGGGCGTGAGAGTGAAAGGTGCCGCGGCGCCAGCGCCATAGCAGCCGGGCGGCGAGGGCAACGATCGCTACTCCGACCAGCACCTCCGCGCCGCGGGTTACGGCCTCCGGCAGATGGCGGCCGAGCAACACCACCGGCAGGCCGAAAGCGAACATGGTGGCGGCGTGACCGAGACCCCACGCCAGGCCCAGCCAGCCCGCTCGGCGTGCGCCCCCAATACGGCTGGGGGAACGGCCCTCTGTACGCTCGCCGAGCACCAGCGTCGAGACCGCGGTCAGGTGATCCGGATCGGTGGCGTGACGCAAGCCGAGCAGGAGCGCCACGGCGAGCGCCATCGCCCCGCCGCCGCCTTGCGCCGTCAGACCGCTGTCCAAGAAGTACACGCCGCGCTCCTAGACCGGCTCCGGCGCCACGGGGCCGCGCGCCACCGCGCCGCGCGGGAAGCCCCAGGCGACGAACAGGCTCGCGAAGCAGACGCAAGCCAGCGCCACCAGGACGCCGCGCAGACCCTGCTCCACCGCCGACGCCAGACGCTGCATGTCGCTTGCCGACAGCGCAGCCCCGAGGGGACGCATGGTCGCCTCGAGGGGCAGGCCCGGCGCCGCCGCCGCGACGCGCGCGTTGAACATGGCGCCGAACAGAGCGACCGCGACGGTGCCGCCGATAGTGCGCGAAAACATGGTCAGGCTCGATGCCACGCCGCGCTGGTTCCAGGGCACGGCGGCCTGCACCGCCAGCACATAGGGCATGGTGGTGAAACCGAGACCCAGTCCGATGAGGAACAGCGAAACGCGCAGCAGCCCGACCCCCGGCTGCAGCGCAACGAACCACAGCAAGCCGCCGCCCGCCGCCAGCATGACGCTGCCCCACATCGCCATCGGGCGGAACTCGACCCGGGCGATGAGGCGGCCGGCGAGCGTCGAGGCGATCGGCCAGCCGAGGAGCATCGGAGCGAGCGCCGCTCCGGCGTCGAGCGCGCTGCCGCCGAGCACCGTCTGCAAGAGCAGCGGCACGTAGGCGGCGAGCGAGAAGAGCAGTACTCCGCTGATCAGGCTGCCGGTGTTGGCGACCAAGGTGAGCCGGTCGCGTAGCATGCCGACCGGCAGCGTGGGCTCGCTGGAGCGGCGCTCCTGGCGCACGAAGAGAACGCCGCAGACCGCCGCAGCGCCGAGCAGGGCGAGAGTGCGCGGGTCGGACCAGCCCCAAACGGAGGGCGCTTCGGCGACCGCCAGCAAGAGCAGCGTGACCGAGGCGGCCAGCGCCAGCGTGCCGACCAGATCGAGCCGGTGCTCGCGGCGCACCGTGCGTTCTTCGAGGTAGCGCTCGAGCAGCCAGCTCGAGAGCAGCCCGAGCGGCAGGTTGAGCCAGAAGATCCAGCGCCAGGACAGCGTCGTGGTCAACAGGCCGCCGACCAGCGGGCCGATCAAACTCGCCGCGGCCCACAGCGCCGAGAAATAGCCCTGCACCCGGCCTCGTTCCTCGAGGTCGTACAGATCACCCAGCAAGGTGAGCGCCACCGGGATGACGCCGCCCGCGCCGATGCCCTGCACGGCGCGAAACGCGATCAGCTGTTCGATCGAGCGCGCCATGCCGCACAGCACGGAGCCGATGAGGAAGAGCAGAACCGCGGCGTGGTAGACCCGCCGCCGGCCGTAGAGGTCGGCCAGCTTGCCGTAGAGCGGCACGGTGGTGGTCGAGGTCAGCAGATAGATCGAGAACACCCAGCTATAGCGCTCCAGGCCACCCATCTCGGCGACCGCGGTCGGCATCGCGGCCGACACCGCGGTGGCCTCGATCGCCGCCAGCGCGCTGCCCAGCAGCAGGCTGCCGAGCACGAGGTTGCGCGAACGTCCCGGCTTCACGGGAGAGGCAGCTCCTGCTCGACCGGCGGCAGACAGCGCGTTTCGTCGCAGGCTTGGAAACGCACCACGAGCCCGGCGCGCGGCAGCAGCCTAGTGAGCTCGCCGCGAATCTCCACCTCGCCCTGCCAGCCGCGCGCGTCTCCCGCCAGGCGTTCCGCGGCCGGATAGACCACCGCGCGGAGGTCGGCGCCATCGCCCGCGAGGGTGGTGGGCACGAAATCCTCGCCGGCGTCGTGGGCTTGGACGTGCCAGCCGGGAGCGATGCGCAAGCGGAGTCGAAACGGCATCCAAGCCCCGGGCTCGCCGGATTCGACCTCGAGCTCGGCGGCGACTCGCGTCTGCGCTTCGCTGCGGAGCGCCGCGTGCACTCCCGCCGCCGGTGCGCCGGCCGGGGCCGCGGTCTCGGCACCGAGGCGGCGCACCACCAGCATCATGGCGCGCGCCGCTTCGAGCTGATTCGAAATCAGCGGACCGTACGCGCGAAGCAGCGTTTCCGCGCGTTCGCGATGGGCGGACTCGCCGGTGCGCTCGGCGAGCGCCAGCAGGTTGAGCGCCGCGACCGCGTTGGCCGCCGGCGTCGCACCGTCGAAGATCTCCTTGCTGCGAAACAGGACGTCGGGGCTCGCCGCCGCCGCGAAGTAGCCTCCCGCGGGATCGCCCAGCCGCGACTCCTGCTCGGTTTGGAGCTCGCGCGCAGCGGCCAGCCAGCGCTCGTCGTTCGATCGCCTCGTGGAGGGCCAGCAGGCCGTGGATGAGGTAGGCGTAGTCGGCGAGAAAGGCCGGCACTTTCGCGGTGCCCGCGCGCCAGACGTGCTGCAGCGGTCCACCGTCGGGGCGCAGCTCGCCGAGCACGAACTCCGCGGCGCGCGCCGCGCGTCGAACCCACTCGTCCTCGCCCAACAGCCGCCCCGCCGTCGCCAGTCCGGCGATCGCCAGGCCGTTCCAATCGGCGAGCACCTTGTCGTCGGTCTGCGGGCGCTCGCGACGCGCCCGCGCCGAGTGGAGCTTCTCGCGCAGCGGCCCGATCTGGCTCCATAGCTCTTCCGCCGTGACGCGGCGGCGCTGCCGCCTGCTCGGGGATGGGTCGGGCAGGTGCAGAACGTAGCGGTCCTCGAAGAACGGCGGCCCGTCGAAGCCGAAGAGCGGCGCCAGAAACGCGGCGTCCTCCGGGCCCAGTGCGGCGAACAGCTCCTCCCGCGTCCAGACGTAGAAGGCCCCTTCCTGGCCGTCGGTCTCGGCGTCGATGGCGCTCCAGAGCTCGCCGTCGCGGGCCGGTCATCTCCGCGGCGAGGAACTCGACCGTCTCGCGCACCACCCGCGCCGACTCCGCGTCGCCGCTGCGCGCGAGCTGGCGGGCGTAGAGCGGCAGAAGGAGCGCGTTGTCGTAGAGCATCTTCTCGAAGTGCGGGACCTTCCACTCGCGATCCGTCGCGTAGCGGTGGAAGCCGCCGGCGAGCTGGTCGAAGATGCCGCCGCGCGCCATCTGGTCGAGCGTGCCGGCGAGCATGCGTCGGCGTCGGTGCGTCGGCGGCGAAATCCTCGAGCAGCGAAGAGGTTGGAAGGGGTCGGGAACTTCGGCGCCGCGCCGAAGCCGCCCCAAGTCGAGTCGAAGCGGCGCGCGAGCGCTTCCAGCGCGCACGCGTCGCGGCGTCGCGCGACGGCAGCTCGCCGCCGGGCGTGCGCGCTGCTCGCGAGGTAGCGGCGGATGGCCGCGCCAGCTCCTCGGCCTGCTCGTCGACCTCCGCGCGCCGCTGCCGCCAGGCCTCGCCGAGCGCCTTGAGCAGCGAGCGCGAAGCCGGGCCGGCCCCAGCGATCCTCCGGCGGGAAGTAGGTGCCGGCGAAGAACGGCTTCAGCTCGGGCGTCAGGAACACCGAGTTCGGCCAGCCGCCCTGGCCGGTCAGGATCTGGGTGGCGGCCATGTAGATCTCGTCGAGGTCGGGCCGCTCCTCGCGGTCCACCTTGATGCTGACGAGCTCCTGGTTCATCAGCGCCGCGATCTCGGGATTGGAGAACGACTCGCGCTCCATGACGTGGCACCAGTAGCAGGTCGAGTAGCCGACCGAGAGGAAGATCGGCTTGTCCTCGGCGCGCGCTCGGGCGATCGCCTCCTCGCCCCAGGGGTACCAGTCGACCGGGTTGTGGGCGTGGAGCAGGAGGTAGGGGCTGGTCTCGCCGGCCAGGCGGTTGGCCGGCGCCACCCCGTCATTGGCGCATCCTACTGCGCAGGCCAGGCTGCGAACCTGGAGCTGCGTAAAACGCTCGGCGGCGCTTCCCGCAGCTCCTGAATAAGGTGCTCGTCAGTAGTCCCAATCGCCGGCCCCATCATCGGCGAAGGGCTCCTCGCCGCAGCTCTCTCGCGTGCCATTGCGATAGGTACGGGTTTGGCCGTTCTCGAGATCCGTGACGCGCAGGGTGAATTCGAGATCGGAGAGGGGTGCGTAGAAGATCTTCACGGTGCCCTCGGCGTTGAGGATCTTGACCACCATCTCGAGGTTGCTCTTGTCGTTGAAGTAGACCAGGCCCGTCAGATCCGACTGCCGGATCATTCTTCCTCGGCCACGGCTATCGTCGAACTGGTTGTGCCAGTCGAGCTCGGCGCTGAAGCGCCCGCCCAGGAGGCAGAGAGTGTTGGGCCCCGGTTTGCAGGCTTTCGCGGCGGCGGTCATCGCGCCGATCGAAGCCGTGGTGTCGACGGCATCAATGGCCAGTGCGGCAACGTTCCCGCAGGTCCCGTAGCCGGGGGAATATGTGCGAATCTCCCAAGTCTCAGTATCGGTCACCCTGACGGCAAACGGAAAATCCGTCAGCTGGCCATAGAAAACCTTGAAGGTGCCGCCTAGATTTAGGATTTTCACCGCCAAGTCGACGTTGGCCGGGCCGCTGAACGAAAAGAAGCCGGCGACATCGGTCGAGCGAATCGCACTCGCGTCGGCGCTGAGCTCGGCGTATGGGTTGTAGAAGTTGGCCTCGACAGCGAAACGGCCCTTCTGGAGACACAGAGTCCGCTCGCTCGGTTGGCAGACTATCCGTCTCGGCTCGCCGTAGAGCTGGCGCAAACCCGCTCGATCGTCGGCCGTCAAGCGCGCCCCTCTACCGTCGTTGTGCAGGTAGGCGTACATCAGGGCCTCCCGGATCGTGCGGTCCTTTTCGGCGCGTTTCGAGCTCGAATCAGCGAGCCCCAAGGCGTGCCCGAGCTCGTGCGCGAGAAGCTCCTCTGCCAGTTTGGACCTACGGGCGGGGTCCGTTTCCGCGTCGAAAAGGCACGAGATGCCGGGATGTGTGCCGATGTCGGCTTCGCCGATCTCGTTGAATTCATGGCCACGGAAGTTCCTGGTCTCCAAGAAATCGGGGCTATCCCCTCGAAGTCGAAACGACTCCGCCCGTTTCACAGTCGAAGCGCTCCAGCTCACGGTCCTCGAAGGACACAACATTGAGCCCATCCGGCCCGCCGTAGTACTCGAAGCTGCCGTTGGCCGCGGTCTGGCCGGAATAGCCGAATTGGACGTTGGTCTCGGCATCGCTGTTCCAAGCTGCCAGGGCAACCTGGAACTCGTCGTGCCCGCCGCTCGGAAGGCCCGGCTGGCCGCCGCTGAACGAGGCCCAGTTCACCTGGCGATTCTCGTCGAACGCGAACCAACGCATCAGAGCGCCATAGCCTGCGCGAAGGCGGAACTCGTCGGTGGCTTTTCGCAGCGCGCTCGATGGCACGGCCTGCCGGTAGTTTGCGGGCAGACGGTCGCCGCGCCCGCGGGCAGCGAGCCAATCGGAGAAGAGCTTCGCCTGCCGCGGCGACTCGGCCTCGGCGGTCACAGTCGTGGTGCCGGCCGCAAGGTGCAGGCGATGGGCTTCGGAAAGATCGCGCATCCAGACCGCCGAACGGCCCGCCTCGACGTGGTGAAACGCGCCGAGCATCATCTGCTCGACAGCGTAGACGGACAGCCGCGTCGGGCGGAGGAACAACAACGCCCGCTCGCCGGGCTCGAACGACGGGGCTCCGAAGACTCTAGCCTCGATGCCGTAGGGCTGACGTCCACCGGGGACCCGCACCACGATCGTCGATGCATCGAGCGCCCCCTTGAGCAGGCGCTCGACCTTGATCGTGTAGTCGGTCGCGATCCGCGTGCCGTCCGGGGAAGGCGTGATCTCGACGACCCGTGCCTCGACGATCAGGGCGGCGAGGTCGGCGAGCGCGCTGTCGCTCATCGGCACATAGGTGGTGGCCGAAAGCAGGCCAGGGTTTGCCACGGCGAGGCCGAGGGAGCCTGCCAAGAACGGGACGATGGTTTGCCCGAGGGTGTGGGACCGCATGATGGTCTCCTTACTGAGCCAAGCTGTTGGACGTTCCGGAGACAGAATGCGTCGTCACGCCGGCTGGATCAATCGCCCAGCCATCAACTCGTGATCAACTGACGGTAAACCGTCGAGGCGATCGCCTCAGCCGGGGTGAGGCACCGGATGCTCGGCGGGCAGAAAGTAGAACAGGATGGCGAGGATCAAGTACACCGCGAGGAGTTGCACGCCCTCCAGCCAATTCGATTCGCCGTCGCCGGCGATCGGGGGGTGAGCGGACCGCCAGCACGACGGGCAGGCTCCGCCGGCTGAACACCCAGGATCCATTGGCCGCGGCGCCATAAGTGGCTGGCGAGCACCAGCACCGGCGCCACGAAAGCGCGATCAAGGGTGCTCGCAAGCCGATGGCGATCGCCGAGCGACAAATCCATGCGGTCTTGCCGCCATCAGGATGGCGCTCGAAGTTTTCTCGCCGCGTTTGCCGACCCCGCGCCACCACCACCACACCGACGAAGAGCTCGCTCATGCCCAGCGTCGCCGCGGCAGCCTCGACCGAACCGACGAGAATCTCGGGCTATACCGCGACGTTGATGCTCTTCTCGTACTCCACGTAACTGCCCGTGGGCCAAAGCCGGTCGCGCAACTCCTCGCGGGTCACCAACGCGTTGGGACGCTCCAGAAAGGCCTGCAGGATCTGATACGGCTGGAGCTGGATTGAAACATGTTTGCCACTCCGCCGGAGCTCGTGCCGGAGCGGATCGAACTCGAACTCCGCAAAAGCGACAGTCGAGGTCAGGCGTGACGTGGCCGTGATGACACGACTATACCAATGCCGAGCGGCCGCTCATGCGGCCATGGCCGTAGCGGCCACGAAAGGCGGGAGCGGCGGTCCGCACGCCGCTCCCGCTGGAGCGGTCACGGCAACGCGCCCCCTCGCACGAGAGTCTCCGTGCACGCGGGGGGCCGAATTGGCGAACGAATGCAGTTCGCCGGTCGACATGTTGGTAATGCGGAGCGAGTAATCCAAGTCCGAAAGAGGCGCGTAGAACAGCTTCACTTCTTGTCCGAGGTCGAGCACCTTGGTCACCAGTTCGATGTTGCCCGGCGTGGCGTAATACACCAGCCCGGCGAGATCGGATCGCTTGATCGTCCGTCCCCTGCCGCTGCTGCCGTCGTACTGGTTTCGCCAGGCGACGACTGCGGTAGCGCCGAGGAGGACGGGGTTAGCGAACGGCGGAGGCATCGGTCCAGGCAAATGGCCCGACCCCGTGCCCCGCCGCGCCAGGGACCTCCGCAGCGCCGAGACACCGACCCTCGAACAGCTTCTTGTGGGTGCGCAGGTAGGTAGGTGGTAGGGGTGGACAGAGATAACAAGCGGATATTGAGAATCTTCAAAGCACTTCGATGTTGGTAGGGATAGAAAGAGAAGAAGCTGGTAAATAAGAGAGGGGCGCGAACAGCAGATGCTCAAGGCGTAGGTGCCGAGCAGCACCAGCGACAGTTCGGTCGAGAGAGAATCCTCCGCGGCGCGGTGCGAGCAGAGATCCGGCACGTGATAGAGCTGGCGCAGGCCAGCGCGATCGCCGCAAGCGCACCACGACAGTCGGTGCGGAAACGCGTACTTGAGCGCGCCGCGCGTTCCAACCGTCTCCCGCGGGTGGTGGTGGACCGCCGGCGCGAGTGCCAGCGCGATCGATGAGTCCTCCGCCAGCTTGGATTTCCGCTGCGGATCTGCGATGGCATAGAACAGGCACCCCGTGCCTTGAGCGTCGACGTGGGCCTCGTCGATTACGTGGTACTCGCGGCGCGACTCGTCTGGTGACGTCCCATCGGTAGTAGAGCCACGTACGGAGGCCAGCCCGCCGCTGGCGCAACGCATCGACAGCAGTTGTCTCGAACGCCACGACATTCAAGCCATCGGATTCGCTGTAGTAATTGAACACGCCGCGGGCGGCGCTCTGACCGAGATAGCTGTACCGGACCTCGGTTTGCGGGTCGTCGTTCCAAGCCGCCAGAGCCGCTTCGACCTCGGCGTGCCCGCCCCCCTGGCAATCCGGTCTGCCCGCGCTGGTCGAGCACCAGCCTACGGATGTTGCCGTCGTCGAACGAGAACCGGCGAATGGGGCCCTGATTGCCAAACTGAAGAGTAAAGTCGGCGGCCAAGCTGCGCAACTCACTCCCGGTCCGGCGACGTGGTGGTAACGGGCCGGGACGCTCACCACGAGCTCGGGCAGCGAGCAACCAACGAACGCCTCCGCCCGCCGGAGGTCCGAGGACGCTTGGCAGCCGGGGCCTGGCCTCGGACGCATCCAGGCGGTGCGACCCGGTCAGATCCCGCACCCAGGACGCTGCCGGATGAGCTCGACACGCCGGAAAGCGCAAAGCCAGTTGATCCAGGACGTCGACGTCTAGTCCGCTCGGACGCAGGAAGAGCAGAAAGCGCTCGACCAGCCCGAGAGTCGGCGCCCCGAAGACCTTGACGCCGATGCCGGTCGGGTGCTCACCGCCCGGAACTAGCACCATGATCGACCTGTTGGAAGATTCGCCTTTGAGCACTCGGGTGACCTCGACCGTGTAGTCGGTCGAAATGAGGACCCCGTCCGGGGAAGGGCTGCCCTCGCCTGACGCGCACTTCGGCGATGAGCTCGCGCGATCGGCCAGCATCGTCCGGCGACCGGGATGAAGGTCGTGGCTTCGAGAGAAGTCACCGCCGCCGCGACCAGCGGCGAACGCCGACCCGTGGGCAATTCTGCTCGATCAGTCGCGACACGATGCACCGCCACGCAGCCGAATCGAGCGAGGGATTGAGCTTCACCGTGTCAGTCAATGTCGGCGCATCAACTTGCGATAAACAGGTTGTAAACCACGGTCATGATCGCTGTCTCGAAGTCGAGGTCTGGATCCAGACGGAGTGGAAACGGGGTGGAACAGGAATGAAACCGGCGACGAACGCTACAGCGGGAAGTGGGGGGCCCCGCCGGTGGCTGGTTGAGCACCAGCCAGTAGAGCCCAAGCTTCGAGACCGCGGCTACGAAGTCCTCGAACTCGACCGGCTTCACGATGTAGCTGTTGACCCCCAGCTCGTAGCTCGCCACCACGTCCTGGTCCTCCCGCGACGAGGTGAGAACCACAACCGGCGTCGAGCGCAGCCGCTCGTCGCCCTTGATTCGCCGCAGCACCTCCAGCCCGGAGATCAGCGGCAGCTTGAGATCGAGGAGGATCACCTTGGGCAGCTGCTCGGGCACCCGCCCGCCCTGCTCGCCCTCGCCGAACAGGAAGGCCAGCGCCTCGGCGCCGTCGCGCACCACGTGCACGCGGTTCGCCAGGTGATGCTCGGAGAGGGCGCGCAGCGTCAGCTCGACGTCGTACGGGTTGTCCTCGACCAGCAGGATCTCGACCGCGGTCACCTCGGTCATGCCAGGGTTTCCTCCTCGGGAAGCGTGAAGCTGAAGGTGGCGCCGGCGTCGGGGCGGCCTTCCGCCCAGACCCGGCCGCCGTGGCGATGCACGATGCGCTGCACCAGCGCCAGTCCGACGCCGGTGCCCTCGAAGTCCTCGCTGCGGTGCAGCCGCTGGAAGACGCCGAACAACTGCTCCGCGTAGCGCGGGTCGAAGCCGACGCCGTTGTCGCGCACCCGGTAGACCGCCTCGTTGCGCCTGCCGCTCGCCCTCGACTTCGACCCGCGCGCCGTACCCGGCCGCGCGAGAACTTGACCGCGTTGCCGATGAGATTGGCGAACACCTGGCGCAGCATCGCGGCATCGCCCTCCGCCGACGGCAGCTTCGAGATCTCGATCTCGGGGTCGTTCGAGGCCGCCGCCGAGGTGGAGCGACTCCACCGCGCCGCGCGCCATCGCCGTCATGTCGACCGGCGCGCGATCCATGTGCCGCCGGCTGGTGCGCGAGAAAGCCAGCAGATCGTCGATCAGCCGCGCCATGTTCTTGGCATTGGTCCGCACCACGCCGAGCAGCCGCCGGCCCTCGTCGCCGAGCGCCGCGGCGTGGTCCTCGGCCAGGATGCGCGCGAACCCGTCGATGGCGCGCAGCGGGGCCCGCAGGTCGTGCGAGACCGAATAGCTGAACGACTCGAGCTCCTGGTTGATCGCCCGTGTCTCCTCGAGGCTCGCGCCGAGCTCGGCGTTGAGCTCGGCGAGGGTTTCCTCCTGCCGCTTGCGGTCGGTGATGTCGGTTGACACGCCGCCCACCGCGTACGGCGGTTCGCCGGGCTCGGCGAGCGGGAACTTCAGCGACAGATAGATGTGCTCGCCGTCCGGCTGGAGCGAGGTCTCCTCGCACTCGAAGGGCTCGCCGGTCTCGAAGACGCGCTGGTCGTTCCGGCGCAGGATGTCGGCGGTCTCCTGGGGAAAGAAATCGTACTCCGAGCGTCCGACGACCTGGCTGCGGGAGTGGTCATGGAGCTGCTCGAGCCGGCGGTTGATCATCAGATACCGTCCCTCGCGGTCCTTGACGTACACCGCCGCGGGAATGTTGTCGACGATCGCCTTGAGCGAGCGCTCCCGGCGCTCACCGGACCGCCGGCGGCGGCGTTCGAGCAGCCACAGGCCTGCCGCCGAGACGGCAGCGGCGATCGCCAACGCGAGAGCAGCCCAACTCAAGTCTTCACCGTAGAGAACGGGGGGATCGTATCGCGACGCCGATACGGCCCGCCGCGGCTAATGCTCCAGGAGCCAGCCGAGGACTTGCCCCGGAAGCCCAGCGGGAGCCCGCACGCCGAGATCGAGATCGGCCGGCATGCTGACGTGCCCGCCTCGCCGCACCCAACGCACGTCCATCGTCGGCGGCGCGGCGGCGAGCACCGGCACCACCGTCGAGCGCGGCACCATGGGATCGTCCTCCACGGCGACGAACAGCACGGGCTTGACGATCCTGCCGAGCATTGGCCCGACGCAGGCGCGCTCGTAGTAGTCCTCCGCGCTGGTGAATCCGAAGCGCGGCGCCACCGTCAGAGCGTCGAACTGGCGCAGCCGGCGAACCCCGCGCATCACCTCGAGCGGAGTCGGCACCGGGTGGCGCGCCGCCACCTCGGCGTAGATCTCCCGCAGCCGGCGCAGGATGTAGTAGCGGTAGAGCGCGCTCTGCGGGCGATCGAAAGCGGCCGACGTGGCGTCGAGGTCGAGCGGCGAGCAGATGGCCGCCACCGCCCGCAGGCGAGAGTCGTGCGCCTCGGTGAGCAGGCGCAGTGCGACGTGGCCACCGAGCGAGACGCCGGCCATACACAGTCGCGCGTACCCGGCGAGCTCGGGGCTGGCGAGCGCCGCGTGCAGATCGGCGGTCAGTCCCGCGTGATAGAAGTCCTCGCCCGAGTGGTCCGAGCCACGCAGGTTGAGCCGTAGCGACGAGGCGCCGAGTGCTTCGGCCGTGACTGCCGCTCGGCGAGCGTAAGGAACCTCCGCCGAGCCGCCCAGGCCGTGCACGATCACCACCAGGGTGTCGGCACCAGGCACGGTCCGCAACGCACCCGAGATCCGCACCATTCGGCCGGGGCCATCGACCATCGCCGACCAGGGCGCTGCCGACGGCGGGCGCGGCGCCCGCAGCGCGTCACCCAGACGCGGGAGCACGGTGCGGAGATGTCCGGCCAAAGTCATGCGGAGCGCCGGGTGAGGACGGGCGCGGCGGTCACGGGCAGACGAAGGCTTCGGTGTCGAAGCGCGGCGGATAGGGCGCGCCGCGTGGGTGGCTGAAAACGCGCTGAGCGCCCGAGGTCGTATCGGTGACCTCGAGCTCTACGCCGACGTCGGTGAGGCCGGCCGAGAAGACCCAGAACCGGTCGTTGACGGCACAGCCGTCGAGCACCTTGCCGATCAGCTCGACGTTGGCCGGGGAAAAGAACCAGAAGTAACCGCTGTCCGGAGTCAACCGTACCGCCTGCCCCTCGCCGCTCGTTCCCGCGGCCGTTTGCCACCGCACCTCGACACGGAAGCGCTCTTCACCCAGGCAAAGGACGGTCGGACCCGGTACACAGGCAGTCGTTTCCTCGACCGCCCCGATGTCGCATCGGGCTTCACCGTCACCGTTGCCGTCTACGGGTCGCACCACGCCGCGCTGATCCCTCGCCGTGCAGGCGGCGCTGCCGGCGCCGCCGATGGCGCCACGGTCGATCGCCGGGCTGCCGGGCAGCAACCGGCGCACGGGAGTGTCGAGACCGCTGCCGTCGAGCGGCCCCAGCTTCGGGTCGAGCGGCGCATTGAGCAAGCCCACGAGGTCGCTCCCCGTCTGCTCGCACCCGGGTCGGCCGAAGAGATTATTGCCAACCGACTCGACGAGTCCGAGGCAATCGGAGCCGACGTTGAGCGCGATGATGGAGTTGGCCAGCTCACTCACCGGAAAGCAGGTGGGATCGCTCGGACAGTCGGGACCGAAGGCCGCGAGACCGCCGCCCTCGTTCCCGGCCACCCAGCTCGGCTCGATTGCCGATCAGCGCGCTGTCCTTGACGACCAGGTTGAAGCCGAAGACGCCGCCGCCGGAGTCGGCGTGGTTGTTCTCGACCAACACCCGCTCGAGCTCGAGCTGGCCGGGCCCCTCGGTGGCGATCCCGCCCCCGTCGCCCGCGACCGAGCCGTTGCGCACACTGAGATCGCGAATCGTCACCATTACCGGAACGGGAGTGAACTCGGCGCCGGGTACGTGGATCAGCCGGTCTGCCTGCGCTCCGTCGAGCACGGTTCTCGAGGCGCCGGCCCCGACGATGGACATCGAGACCCGCAGGTCGAGATCGCCGGTCTGCGACTGGTCCTCGCCCGCGCCGAGCCGGTCGAGGACATAGACACCGGGAGGCACCACGATGCTGGCCTCGCCCAGCGAGGCGTTGGCGGCGATCACCGCCTCGCGCAGCGAGCAGTCCTCGTCGCAGGCGCCATCGGCTGTGTCTGCGACCTTGGTCACGGTGAACGTCGCCGCCGAGGCGGCGCACGCCATAGCGGCCATGAGGATCGTCAGGAGCAGAGCGCGTCGTCGGTCCGACACGTTCAGATGGTAACAGCGGACGCCGGCTCGCCGGCGCGTATACTTCGCGCCCGATGAAGGGCCCGGATCTGCGCGCGCTGCGCGATGCCATCGAAGCGCTGGATCGCCGGCTGCTCGAGCTGCTGCGCGAGCGCATGAGCCTGGTCGAGAGCGTGGCCGCCGCCAAACTCGAGCACGCCTCGCCGTTGCGCGACCGGCCGCGCGAGGAGCACGTCCTGCAGCGCGTGCGCCACGCCGCGGTCGAGCTCGGCATCGACGCCCACGAGGTCGAGCGTCTCTACCGCTTGATCATGGAGATGTCGGTGGCCCGCCAGCAGGGTTACATCGCGGCTCTCGACACCCTGCCGCTGCGCGTCGCCTATCAGGGCGTCGAGGGCTCCAACAGCCACCTCGCGGCACAGCGTCGCTACGGCGGGCGCAAGGGCGGCGTGCTGCTGACCGGCTGCGACACCTTCCGCGACGCCGCCGAGGCGGTGCGCGAGGGCGCCGCGGATCTGGCGTTGTTGCCGATCGAGAACTCCACCGCCGGCAGCATCAACGAGACCTACGACCTGCTGGCGGAGGGCGGCTTGGCGATCACCGCCGAGGTGGTCAGCGCCATCGAGCACTGCCTGCTCGGCCTGCCGGGAGCCCGCATCGACGATCTGCGCGAAGTGCACTCGCACCCCCAGGCTCTGCGCCAGTGCGAGGGCTACCTGCGCACCATCCCGTGGGCCAAGCCGCGCGAGGAGTTCGACACCGCCGGCGCGGCGCGCAAGGTGCGCGAGCTGGGCGACGCCAGTCTGAGCGCAATCGCCAGCGACACGGCGGCGCGGCTCTTCGGGCTCGAAGTGTTGCGGCGCGGCATCCAGGACGAAGCGCTCAACTTCACCCGTTTCGTCGAGGTCGCCACCCATCCGGTGCCCTGCCCGCCCGATCGGCCCTGCAAGACATCGCTGCTGCTGGCCACCGCCCATCAGCCGGGGGCCCTGGCGCAGGTGCTCGCCGAGCTCTCTCGCCGCGGCATCAACCTGACCAAGCTGGAATCGCGGCCCCTGCCCGGCGCGCCGTGGCGGTACCGTTTTTACCTCGACGTGCAGGGTCACGCCGCCTCGGCGCAGCTCGCCGAAGCGCTCGAGCGCATCGCGCCGCTGGCCGCGGAGCTCAGGATCCTCGGTACTTATCCCCAGGCTACCGAAGACGCGTCCGACGCGCGCGTCTGAGTGGCAGGCTTATTGCTGCCCCGAGGGCATGGCGGAGCCGCGTTCAAGCGGCCGCCCACCCCCGGGAGCCCGTGATGATCCAGCGAACTCTGCGCTGTTTCTCGCTATTGCTCGCCCTGGCGCTGCTCGCGCCCAGCGCCGCCCCCGCCGCCATGTTCGGCGTGCGCGTCGGCGAGTACACCGACGTCGGAGAGCCGTTTCTCGGTGTCGAGTTTCTCCACCAGGTCCATCCCGACATCTGGTTCAATCCCAACTTCGAGTACGTGTTCGTCGACAACGGGAACCTGATGACGCTCAACTTCGACTTCCACTACGACTTCGACATCCCGCATCCGACGATGGTGTGGGTTGGCGGCGGTCCGGCGATCGTCTTCTCGGACTTGGACCGGCCCGGCGACGACGACGACAGCGAAACCGACTTCGGGCTGAACTTGCTCGGTGGCGTCGGCTGGCGGCTCAACACGGTGATCCCCTATTTGCAGGCCAAGGCCATCCTGTCCGACGAGAACGAGTTCGTCGTCGCCTTCGGGCTGCGCTTCTAGACGGCGATCAACCCGCGGCCGGCTCGCGGCGCCAGACCGGTTCCGCCATGCGCTGCGGAACCGGCTCGCTCAGCGGGGCGGGGGCGGCGAAGAAATAGCCCTGGGCCAGGGCCACACCCATGTCGCGGAGGGCGGCATACTCCTCGACGCTCTCCACGCCCTCGGCCACCACCCGCGCGCCGATCTTGCCGGCCAGCACCACCAGGGTCTCCATCAGGTTGCGCTTGATCGGGCTGAGGTGGATGTCGCGCACCAGAGAGACGTCGAACTTCAGGTAGTCGGGCTCGATCTCGGCCACCGCCTGAAGCGACGAGTACCCCGCGCCCATGTCGTCGATGGCCACCGAATAGCCCAGCGCCCGCAGGTCGCGCACGATGGCGCGGAAATGGTGCCATTCCGTGATCGCCACCCGCTCGGTCACCTCGAAGACCACGTCGAGCGGCGTCAAGCCAGCGCGCTCGACCTCGCCCACCAGGCTGGCGGTGAGCAGCTCGGGGTCGCCGAAGCCGGGGACCGACGAATTGAGAAAGAGCTTCTGACCGCGGTGCAGCGGCAGCGCGCCGCGAATCGCGGTGCGCCGGCAGAGCCGCTCGAGCTCGACGATCTGGTCGGTTTCCTCGGCGAAGGAGAACATCACTTCCGGGTTCTCGAACACGTCCCCCGCCGGGCCGGCGGACAGCGCCTCGAAGCCGTGGATGAGGCCGTCGCCGAGCGCCACGATCGGCTGGTAGCGAACCCGCACGTCGCCGGTCGCCAGGATGCGCCGGAGCTCACCGAGACGCAGGCCATGGCGGCGGTTCTGTTGCTCGCGGCAGCGTGAGCGCACGTCGTCGATCGAGCGGTAGATGGCGCGTTCGAGCCGCACCGTCGGATCGGCCTTGACCACTGCCACGCCGCTCTGCAGGGTGAGGGCGCGCGGGATCTCGCCCGGCGAGTCGAAGCGCAAGGCGGCGGCGAGGGCGGTGACCAGCCGGCCGCGCAGCGACTCCAACCGGACCTCGTCCAAGCGCTCGGGAAAACGCGCCCCGACGAAGATCAGGAACTCGTCGCCGCGGATGCCCGAGATCGCCACCTCGTCGCGCTCGCCGAGCACCGAGGAGCGGAAGCCGTCGAGCGCCACCGCGGCCTGGCGCAGCAGCTGGTCATAGGCCTGCCAGCCGTAGATGTTCTCCAGCAGCTCCTCGCCGGAGAGGTCGACGTAGATGAGCCCGACCTCCTCGCCATCCTCCAGCCGCCGGCGGATGTCGTCGATCACCGCCGGCAGCGAGGGCAGGCCGGTGGCCGGATCGTAGAGACAGCCGCGCAGCTTGAGCCACTCCGCTTTGAGCTCCCAGTAGCGCTGGTCGCCGTCGCTCACGCCGTGCCCTCGCGCGCCTTCCCGCCCCGTTCACCGTCGGTGGCCAGAATCGCCGCAACCTTTTCGAGGATCTCGCGCACGGCGAACGGCTTGGTGACGTAGTCGACGGCGCCTTCCTGGAGGCCGCGGATCTTGTCCTTGGGCTCGACGCGCGCCGACAGGATGACGACCGGGATGTCGCGCGTCGCCTCGTCCGACTTGAGCGCTCGCAGCACCTCCCAGCCGTCCATGCGCTGCATCATGATGTCGAGCAGCACCAGGTCCGGGCGCTCGCTCTGGGCGTGCGCCAGGCCCTCGATGCCGGAACTCGACGCCGAAACCTGGTAGCCGCTGCGCGCCAACACGAGGCGCAGCACCTCGAGCACGTCGACCTCGTCGTCGATCACCAGGATCTTGGCCGGTTCTCCAGTCATGCGAGGCATTCAGTCTAGCCCGAGACCACCGCCGTGTGAGCGCCGGAACGGTGGCCTCCGGCGGCCGAGCGCGGCGCCGCGGCGAGCACGAAGCGGAAGGCGGTGCCCTCGCCTTCGACGCTCTCGACCGCGATCTCGCGTCCATGGGCGCGCAGGATCTCGCGCACGATGGCGAGGCCCAGCCCGACGCCGCCGTAGGCGCGCGTCGACGACGAATCGACCTGGAAGAAGCGCTCGAAGATCATGCCCAGCGCGGCAGGCGGGATGCCGATGCCGCGATCGGCGATCTCGACTTCCAGCTCGCCGCGCTTGCGCCGCAGGCGAAGACGGATCTCGCGCCCCGGCGGCGTGAACTTGATGGCGTTGGAGAGCAGATTCTCGATCACCTGCCCGATGGCGGTGACGTCGCCCATCGCCATCGGCAGGTCGGGCTCGGCGTCCAGGGCGAGGTTGAGCTCGCCGCCCCGGGCGGCGCGCAAAGTGCCCACCAGCTGACGGCCCAGCTCGCCGAGATCGAAGGGCGCGAAAACGAACTGCGCCGCCCCAGCCTGCAGTCGCGAGTAGGAGAGGATCTGCTCGATCATCCTGAGCAGGCGAGCAGAGTTGCGATCGACCGCCTCGAGAGCCTGCCGCTGGGAGCTCGAGATCTCGCCCAACAGACCTTCCTGCAGGGCTTCGGAATAGCCGCGAATCGCGGTCAGCGGCGTGCGCAGCTCATGGCTGACGTTCGCCAGCAGGTCGCTTTTCAAGCGGTCCACTTCCTGCAGCTCGACGTTCATCGAGTTGAGCGCCCGGTTGCTGGTCTCGAGATCGGAGATCGTCGCGTCGAGCCGCTCGGCCATCTGGTTGAGGGTACCCGCCAGGAGCTCGAACTCGTCGCCGGTCTGCAGCGTCACCCTTCGGCGCAGCCGGCCTTCGCCGAGCTCTCGCGCTCCCGCGATCAGGGTCTCGAGCGGCCCCAGGGTCTGCCGGGAGAGCCCCACCGCGGCGGCGACTCCGAGCAGGAGCGAGGCGGCGGCGAGCCAGAAGATGTTCCAGGCCGATTTCCTCACCGCCATGCCGAGGGTGTCGTAGTCGAAGGCGAAGAAGACCGCGTAACGATGACGGCCCCACTCTTCGACCAGCGGCGTCACCACCCACCACTGCTGCTCGCCGAGCGCCGAGCGGCCCTCGCGGGCGGTCACTTCCATCGCCCGCAGCTCCTCCACCGCCGGGCCGCCACCGGACGGGAACGCGGCAATCGGCTCGTCTTCCAGGACGGTCTCGTCGAGCTCGCCGGAGTCGTAGAGCAGGGCGCCGGTGGTGTCGAAGAGCAGCACGCGATCGAGATCGCCGTTGAGCGCGTAGAGGTCGCGCAGGATCTGCTGGAACTTCGAGAAGCCGCTGGCGAAGTAGGTCTCGTAGGCGCGGCAAACCGGATCGGCAGTGAGCTTCGAGTAGGCGATGGCGCGCTGCTCGATCTGACGGCGCAGCTCGCGCCGATCGGTCAGCACCTGGACCACGGCGTTGATCGCCAACACCACGGCCACCAGGGCCGAGATGGCGACCACGAACTTGCCGCGCAGGCTGCGCTTCGACCGCACTGGTCCTCCGGTTTCGGTGAGCGCAGTCTACAACGGGCTCAGCGCATGCCGGTCGAAACCCCGAAGGTGATGATCAGGTCGAGACGCTTGCCCTCGCGCTCGACGCCGGCCACAGCCTGCTGCCCGGGCTTTGCCGAGCGCAGGGCGAACATGAAGTCCTGGATGTCGCGGATCGGGTGGCCGGCCAACTCGACCAGCAGGTCGCCGCGCCGCAGGCCGCCCCGTTCCGCAGGTCCGCCGGCGCGCACCCCGGCGAGCAGCACGCCGGGCCGCCCGTCGGCCGGGCCGGCGTAATCGGGAATCGTCCCCAATGAGGCGCCGAAGCCTCGTACGTCGCCGCGCGGCGCCGGAGCGTTTCCGCTGACGTAGGTCAGGGGCTGCGAGAGGCCCGCCACCGCCGCGGCGAGGTCGGCGGCGAGCGCCGCCACCCGAACGCCACCCGCGGCGTTGATCCGCGCCGGGTCATCGCTCGGCTTGTGGTAGTCGGAATGGGCACCGGTGAACAAATGGACCACCGGCACGCCGGCGGCGAAGAACGGCATCTGGTCCGACGGGCCGTAGCCGTCGCCGCTCAAGGCACACTCCAGACCCAGACCATCGCAGAGCGCCGGCGCGAGGTCCTTCCACTCCGCCGCCGACTCGCCGCCCAGGATCGACACCCGCCCCTCGCGCAGCCGCCCGATCATGTCCATGTTGACCATCGCTCGCACCTCACCGAGCGAGAGGCCGGCCGGCGGCCGGCGCGTGAACGCGGTCGAGCCGAGCACGCCCTCTTCTTCGCCCGAGAAGGCGACGAACACCACGTCCCGGCGCAGCTCGGCGCGGCGCGCGGCGAGGAGGCGCGCCGATTCGAGCAGCCCCGCAACGCCCGAGGCGTTGTCGTCGGCGCCGTTGTGCGGCTCGTGCGCATCGGGCGATAGCGAGCTCGAGCCGCCCATGCCGAGATGGTCGTAGTGCGCGCCGACCACCACCACACCTTCGAGCTTCGACTCGGCGCCGGCGCGCAGGCGGCCGACGACGTTCCAGGCCGGGGCGCGCTCGACCTGGAGCTCGACGCGCAGGTCCGCCGCTGTGCCCCCAGCCGTATTGGGGGAGACCCCGGCGAGCAGCGGTGCGGCCACGGCGCGCTTGACGATCGCCACCGGCACCCCGGAGTCGCCGTCGTGGTCGACGCGCAATGCCGGCAGCGGTGCCTCCTCGGGCATCGCCTGGCCCGCTTCGACGACCGGAGAGTCGACCACCAGCAGCGCGAGCGCGCCGTGCTCGCGAGCGTTCCATGCCTTGTAGCGCAGATCGCCGTAGCGCCGCGTCACGTCTTCGGCCTTGAAGGCCTCGCTGGCGGGCACGAAACGGCGCACCAGCGCGATCTTGCCGCGGGCGTCGACACCGGCGTAGTCGTCGTGTCCGAGCTCGCTGGCGCTGATGCCGTACCCCGCGACGACGACGCCACCGCTCGCCGCCCCGGAGAGCGAGAAGGCTGCGGGAGTGAAATCCTCCTTGCCGACCGTCGCGCCGCCGACCGAAAGGGCCGTCGCCGGTCCGTTAACCACGGCCACCGGAACCTCGAACGCCTGCCGGAACCCGCCGTTGTCGCCCGCGGGCTGCAAGCCGCTCTCGGCGAAGCGCCGCTCGAGCCATTCGGCAGCGGCGGCGATGCCGGGTGTGCCCACTCCGCGCCCACCGCGCGCGTCGTCGGCCAGCCAACGCACGTCGCCGGCCCAGGCGTCGGCGGGATTGGGCTGCTCGGCGATCGCACCGTCCTGCCAACGGGCGACGTAGAGATCGGTCTCGCCGGGCTTGCCCTGGTTGCGATTCGAGGCGAACGCGAGCGTCTTGCCGTCGGGCGAAAACACCGGAAAGCCATCGAAACCCGGGGTGTAGGTGACCCGCTCGAGGCCGGTGCCGTCGACATTCACCGCCCAGAGATCGAACTCGCGGCCCTTCGCGTCTCCGTAGTTGGTGCTGAAGATGACGCGCTCCCCGGACGGGAAGAAGGACGGCGCGAACGAAGCCGCGCCGAGGTAGGTGATCTGGCGCGCGTTGCTGCCGTCGGCCTCGGCCACCATCAGCTCGAGCTTGCTCGGCCGCACCAGTCCTTTGGCGAGCAGCGCCTGATAGTCGTCGAGCTCGGCGCCCGCGCGCGGCCGCGACGCTCGCCAGACGAGCTTGGTGCAATCGGGGGAGAAGAACGCTCCGCCGTCGTAGCCGGGCGAGCGGGTCAGGCGGTGCACGTTCTTGCCGTCCGCATCCATGCGATAGAGCTCGAGGTCACCGTCGCGGGTCGAGGTGAAGACGATCGAGCCATCCTTGGAGCACGTCGTGGCCTCGGCGTCGTAGGCCTGATTCTCGGTCAACCGTGCGAGCCCGCCGCCGGCGCGGTCGCTGGTCCAGATCTCGTACTCGGGGTAGACCGCCCAGACGTAGCCATGCGTCCGATCCGGCGGCGCCGGACAGGCAGCCGCGGCGTGGTGGGTGGACGAGAACAGCACGCGCTCCGGCGAGAGGAAATAGGAGCAGGTGGTGCGGCCGGCGCCGGTCGAGACCCGCTGCAGCTTGCCCGGCTGATCGATCGCCAGGCGGAAGATCTGATCGCAGCCCAGCTCGCCGTGGGTGCTCTGCAGAATGAGCTCACGGCTGTCCGGCGACCAATAGCCCTCGGCGTTCTCGCCGCTGAAGGTCAGTTGCCGCAGGTCGGTCAGGTGCGCCTCGCGGCCGTCGCGGGGCGGCGCAGACGCCGCAAGACCGACCCCCGCCCATATCGTCCACCCGGCGGCGGCGAGCCGCAACGTTCTCATGCCCATATTCATCTAGAGTTCCGTTTCGCGTTTGTTCGGCGACACTTGACGGGACCTCGCCCGGCACGCCAAGCTTCACCCGAGGTCAATCGATCGTTTTGCGACTGACGGCCAATCCCACCAACCGCCCGCGGAGGATAGGTCACGCCTCGGCGGGAGTCAAAGCAGCCGGTCTCGCCCTGGCGGCGGTGCTGTGTCTCGGCGCGGGAGGCGACGACGAGGCTTGGATGGTGCAAGCCTACGAGGGCGTGCTCAACCGCTACGCCGAAGGCCAGCGCGAGGCCGCGTTCGCCGCCCTTTCCGAGCTCGAGACCCGCCAGCTCGAAGCCGGGGCCGGCGACGCCCTGCTGGAGGCCGAACGGCAGGTGATCGCCAGCGTGTCCCGACACGATCCCCAGGCCTTGCCGGTGCTGGTCCTGCTCCACCACGACGCTTTCCATGAGTACCGCCGGGTGGGCAAGCTGCGCCTCGCTGCCCACGCCCTGCGCGTCGTGGTCGATACCGCCGGCTCATCCGAGATTCGCTCCGCCGGCATGGCGGTGCGCCGCGTGAGCAGCCTGGCGTTGACCAGCCTGTCCGGTGTCACGGTCGACATCCACGCATCGGACGCGATCGAGCTCCTGCGGCGCGCCATCGATCTCGATCCCACCAACGGCCACGCCCTGCTCGCCCAGGCGGCGATCTACGAGAAGCTCGGCTACTACGGGGAGGCGGTCGGGTTGCTGCGGCGCCGGATGGCGATCGCGCCCACGCCCGAGACGCGGCTCCGGCTGGCGGTCAACCTTCAGCGGACCGGCGACAGTCGGAACGCCCAGGCGCACTTCGTCGCTCTGAGCGCCGAGCAGGAAGGATGGGTGGCGATCCTGGCCAGCCAGGAGCTCTCCAGCCTGCTCGGGGAACAAGGGCGGACCCGCGAGGCGATCGCACGGCTGCGCACCGCGGTCGAGCGCCATCCGGACGAGCGCTTGCTGCGCATTCAGCTGGCGTACTGGCTGGAGCGGGCCGGCGACCACGGCGCGGCGCTCGGCGAGGCCGAGGCAGCAGCTGTCGTCAACCCCGCCGCCTCCGAGAACACAGCCGCTTTGGCGCCGCGCCGAATCTACAACCGCTGGCCCCAGCACGCTTTTTCCCAAGCGGAGGCGCTGATGCGACAAACAGCAGAGCCGCAGTTGCCGCGCCTCGCGGCGGCCCTCGGGACCCTGGCGGGAACCGGCGGATGAACCTCCGTCGCCTGGCCATCGCGTTGGCCGCCGTCCTCATCGACGGTTCTGCCGGGTACGCCGCCGACGCGCGGATCACCAGTCCGTTGCCGGAGCCGGTATTCGGCAAGGTCGAATTCACGGTCGATGTGGGTGACGTCGCCGGGGTCCTGCGGGTCGAGATGAAAGTCGACGGGCGCCTGGTGGCCAGTCCGACGGCGCCGCCGTATCGCGCCCTGGTCGACGTCGGCGAGGACAACCGCGCACACCGCTTCGAGGCCAACGTGATCACCGCCTCCGGCATCGCGGCGCGGGCCGCGGTCACGACGCCGGCGATCCAGATCGACCAGGAAGTCAACGTCGCACTGCGCCAGCTCTACGTCACCGTGACTCGAGGCGACGAACGGGTCAGCGGACTCCGGCGCTCCGATCTCAAGATCTTCGACGACGGGCGCGAGCAGGGCATCGTCACCTTCGAAGGCGGCGATGCGCCCTTCACCTCGGTGCTCCTGGTCGACGCCAGCGAGAGCATGCACGGCGGCCGCCTCGAGGCGGCGTTGCGCGGCGCCCAAGGGTTCGCGCGCGGCATGCGGGAACTGGACGAGACCAGCCTGATTCTCTTCTCCGATCGCACCCGCCACACGACGCCGTTCACCGACGACGCCGACACGATCGTCGACGGGCTCGCCGGGATCGAAGCGAAGGGCGGGACGGCGGTCAACGATCATCTCTACCTGGCGCTGGAGATGCTGGAGGCGCGCCAGGGCCGGCGGGTGGTGGTGCTCTTCTCCGACGGCGCCGATGTGCTGTCGGTGCTGCGCATGAAGGACGTGCTGTGGAAGGCGCAGCGCTCGCAGGCGGCGATCTACTGGATCCGCCTGCAGGAAGGAAATCCCCATGCGCGCTTCACTTCGGCGTGGCGCGGCGCGGTCGCCAACCAACGCGAGGAAGAGCTGCTCGAACAGGCGGTGCGCGAAAGCGGCGGCCGCATCGAGACGCTGCGCTCGATCGACGACGTCGAAGCGTCCTACCAGAGCGTGATCGACGAGCTGCGCAGCCAATACGTGCTCGGCTACTACCCGAGCAACCCGCGGCACGACGGCAGCTGGCGCGAGGTGGAAGTCCGCGCCGGGCGCGGGCTGCGCGCGCGCACCCGCGAGGGATACATCGACTACTAGGGACGCGGCGGCGGGATGTCAACGCGCCGATAGCTGGAGGAGCGCCGCGCTCACCGCCGGTTGATCCGGATCGAGCTCGAGCGAGCGCTTCAGCGCGCGAGCCGCACCGGCAGGGTCACCCAAGCAGAGTTTCGCCATGCCCAGCGAAGCATGGGCGACAGCGTCGTCCGGTTGCGCCGCCACGACGGCGGCAAAATCGGCGGCGGCGCCGCGACAATCCCCGGACTCGATGCGGTAGCGGCCGCGGAACAAGCGCAGCTCGTCATCGCCGCGCGCCGCGAGCGCGCCGTCGAGCAGCGCCACGCTGCGCGCCAGACGGCCGCTGTCGCGGTAGGCGCGCGCCCTCGCGACCAGCAGCGGGCCGCCCGCCGGGAGCCCCGCCGCATAGGCCTCGACGGCCAGACGGTCGGCGCGCTCGAGGTCGCCGCCGGATTCGAAAAGCAGGTTGCTGAGGTTCCAGGCCGCGGTCAGCAGTCCCGAGTCGAGCGCCAGGGCGCGCTCGTAAGCGGCGATCGCCTCGCGCGTGCGGCCGGCGGCCTCGAGCAGCAATCCCTCGTTGTTGAAGGAGCCGCCCGTGCGGGTCGAAGCGGCGCCCGCGGGAGCCGCCCCGGATTCGCCGCTTCCCAGATAGCCGAGGGCGCGCAGCTTCGCGAGCTCCTCCGCATCCCCAGGGGACGCCGCGACCTCTTCTCTGCGAGGTCGCGCAACCGCGCTGTAGTCGACCGGATCCGTCGGTTGGAAGGCGACACCGCCGAGCGGCGGACTCGCGAGACCTCGACCCGGAGGCAAGCCGGCCAGCGCCAGGACCGTTGCCGCGACTTGCGCGATGCCGCCTTGCCCCGCATGCCCGGGCACCGCGCCGATCCCCGGGCCGTGCAGCAGGTAGATGCCTTCCTCGCGGTGCCACTTCCCTGCCGTCGCCACGGCCATGCTCGACAGCTCTCGCGGCCGGCCATCGCTCCACAGGAAACCATGGTCGGAGGCCAGCATGAGGACGGCGCCGCGTTGCTCCGCCAGTTCGTCGGTAGCGCCCGAGCTGGCGGTCGATGGCGCGGAAGTAGGTCTCGGCGACGCCGCTGTAGCGTTCGAAGTCCGACGGGTCGATGGCGGGCTGGCGCGGCGGAGCGTAGGGCGCGAAGACGTGGCCGATCGCGTCGGTGCCCTGGACGTAGAGCACCAGGACATCCGGCTCCAGGCGCGTCCAGAGATCCTCGGCGAGCCGGTCGTAGACGCGGGTCTCGACGAGGATTCGCCGCAGCGCGCCCACCGGCTGGGCGTAGGGGTCGGGCGCGGCGGCCGCCGCGGCGTACTGCGCCTGGTCGAGCCACGGAAGATAGGCGCGGAGCTCGTCATAGCCAATCGCGCGCTCGCTGCCGGCGAGCGCTTCTCGCGCTCCCTCGTCCTCGCTCGCCGGCCAGACCACTCCGGCGCGCGGAGCCTCGCCGCGATGCTGGAACGAGAACAGTCGATCGGAGACCACGACGCCGTTCACCGGCTCGGCGGGGTACGTCGCCCACATGCCGAGGACGGCGACGGAGCGCCCTGCCTGCGACAACATGGTCCACAGCGCCGGCACCCGCCGTTCCGTGCTGGTGATCGGCTCGCGCTGGCCGCCGGTGGGCGCGAAGCGAGTGAAATCCAGGATGCCGTGCTCGAGCGGGCCGCGGCCGGTCATCATGGTTGTCCAGAGGAGCGGCGATAGCGGCGGCTGCTCGGTGCGGAGCGATCCGCCTGAGCCCTCGCGCACCAGCCGCGCCAGCTCGGGCATTGCACCGGCGGCGACGTAGCGGTCGAGCAGCTGCCAGTCCGCTCCGTCGAGGCCAACGAAGAAGACCGGCCTCCCGCGACGCGCCGCGCGTGCGATCTCGGGAGCCGCGTAACCCTGCGCCTCGGCGTCGAGCCGTGGCCCGCGCGCCTGACGCCAGGCCAACGCCCCACCCGCCGCGATCGCAGCGGCCGCGAGCGCCAGGGCCACGCGGCGCGTGGCCGGCGAGAGCCGGCGGAGACCGATCACGAAAGAGCTACGGCGAGCTCGTGTACGACTCGCCCGCGTTCAGATAGTTGCGGAACAGGAAGTCGCTCGAGCGGCTGCTGGCATGGCAGCCGCCGCAATGCGCCTGGAGCGCCGCTCCGTCTGCGGCCTTGCGGTCCTTGCCGTAGAACAAGAACTCCCAGTCTCCAGTGGCTGCGGAATAACCCGGCGGATGCTTGATCATCGCCGCCACGGCCGCGATCGTCTCACCGTCGAGCTTCTCCTTGACCACGATCGAGCCGGGTGGGAGCGGCGACTTGCGCTCGCCGAACTTGCCCGCGGCAGCGCGATCTCGCCGGCGATCAGGGAGGCGGCGGCGAGAAACGACGCGGCCAGAGCCAGGCGAATCCGCATGGCGAGAGTCTACTCCCGTCCGCGTGAGCGGGATCAATCGAGCTGCGACATCAGCTTGCGGGGCGCGATGAGTCGGTAGCCGTCGCGGAGCAACTCGTTCACATCGTCCCAATCCACCGCTCCGTCGAGCTGGACGCCCACCCAGCCGCTCGGGCCGACGTAGGGCGGCACGAAGTAGCGCTGAGGGTCGGCCGCGACGCGCACCGCCTGCTCGCCCGGCGCCGCCTTGATCCACACCGCCGGCCGGCCGGCGCCGTGATGGTTGTCGGCCGAGGCGAACATCGCGAACTGCTTGTTGCGCACCCTGAAGGTGGGCTCCCCCCAGGCCTCGACTTCGTGCGCTTCGGGTAGCGCCAGACAAAGGCGGCGGAGCCGCGTCAACGGGCTGCTTGCCATCTTCCCCAAGACTACGTCCAAAACCCCGTCCCAAGGGACTCGCGCTCGCCACACCGAAGCGACCGTCCGTCCCCGCTGGCACACCTCGCAATCGCCACCGTCGTACGCTCCCGGGGTGGAATCCGACCAGGTGTCCCGGCCGGCGCCGCTGTCGCCCGGCAGGGCAATTTTCTATGGCGCCCTGCTGGTCGGTACGCTCGACATCGTCTTTGCCTTGGTCTTCTACGGCGCTCGCGGCGTGCGGCCGGCGGCCATTTTCCAGAGCATCGCTTCCGGATTGCTCGGACGCCCTTCTTACCAGGGCGGCCTGCCCACGGCTCTCCTCGGAGGGCTGCTGCAGTACGTCATTTCCTACGGAATCGTGGCGGTCTACTGGCTGGCGAGCCGGGTCCTGACGCTCCTGCGCCTTCATCCGGTCGTGTGCGGCGGGCTCTACGGCGTCGCGGTCTACTTCGTGATGACGCGGGTCGTCGTCCCGTTGTCGGCCGCCGCAGTGGGTCCGCCGGCGACGCGAGGCGTGGCGCTCATCGTGCCCCTGTTGGCCCACGTGCTCCTGGTCGGCATTCCCGCGGCACTGATGGTTCGTCGCGCGTCGACCTAAAACCGTCTGCAGGGGTTAGGGCCGGGCGTACCGTTGCTGGGCGCGCTCCCGGGCCTTGGCGGCCTCGACGTCGCGGTCGCGCGGAGCAGCGTGGGTGACCAGGCTGGCGAGCAGCTCCGCGGCGGCCGCCGACACCCGGTCCACGGCCAGGTCGAACGCCTCACGATTGGCTTTCGAGGGCGAGGTCGTGCCGCTCAGCTTGCGCACGAATTGCAGCGCCGATGCGCGGATCTCGTCGCTGGTGGCCGGCGGTTCGAAGTTGAACAACGTCTTGATGTTTCGGCACATCGGACGATTCCTCCTGCGCGGTCCGCGCAGCGGAGAGATGAAAACGAAACGGGACTCCGGCCATTCCGCCGGAGCCCCGCGTACGGCCATTGACGAGAACCGCTACATGCTGATGCGTATTCCGAGCCTGACCGTGGTCGGCCCGGTGCGCAGCAGCGGTTGTCCGTAACCCGGGTTCACAGGTGTTCCCGATGCATTGTCCGCTTGTTGGAAGCCCCACCGCTGGTCGAGCAGGATCGGCCGTTGCGCGTTGAGGATGTTGAAGACGTCGAGCAGGAAGTTGATCTCCACCGGCCCGGCTTCGAGCGGATAGCCGAGGTGGACGTCGGCCTCGTAGGTGTCGGGCTGGCGCCCTTCGGCGCCGCGCTTGGTCAGGAAGAACTCGTAGCGGCCGTAGACGTCGAAGAAGCCGTAGCGGGTGAGCGGCGTGCCGGTGCGGTAGTAGGCCGCAGACGCCGAGCCGCAGCTTCGATCGGCGTGACGTAGATGCCGGAGAACTTGAACTGGTGCCGGCGGTCGTTCGAGAGCGGCCCGTCGTTGGTGATGCGCTCGCCGATGCAGGTGCCAGTCGCAGCCGTCGGTGAAGAAGTCGTAGTAGTCGTACGCCGCCGAGATGTTCGGGTCGGCGCCGACGTTGGTGAACGGCGCGTACTCGCCGTCGAAGTTGCCGTCGAGCTTGGAGTAGATGTACGAGACCAGGCCCTGCCAGTTGTTGGAGAAGCGCTTGTTGACGTCGAGCTGCACGCCGCTGTACTTCGCGCTCGGCCTCCGGCGCCTGGAACGTCGTGGTGTAGTCGAGGCGTGAAGACGCGCTTCATGATGCCCTCGCCCGGATTGCCGATGCAGTAGGTGCCGTCGATCGGCGGTTCGGAGCAGAGGAAGTCCTCGATCACCTGGCCGTACTCGCGGTAGATCGCCCTTGATGCCGACTGCGACGTCCGGCAGCACTTCCCGCTCGTAGCCGAGGATGTACTCGTCGATGTACTGGTTCTTCGAGGTTCGGGATCGGCGGGCTCGGTGAAGCCGCCGAGAATGCGCGAGTCGCCGAAGTCGGCCTCGGCCGCCGGATCGCGGCGTCGGTGCGAGGTCGGGCTGTAGTTGAAGATGCGGGCCTGGCGCTCCTGGGCGAACGAGCGGATGACCAGGTCCATCGGGATCTGCTCGTAGTAGCGGCCGTACGAGCCGTAGACCTTGCGTGCGGCCGTCGGCGCGCGGGATCCCAGATGAAGCCGAGGCGCGGCGCGTAGTCGTCCTTGAGATCGATCACCCGCTCGCCGAAGCGGTCGAAGATCTCCTGGCGGTCCCAGCGCACGCCGACGTTGAGGGTCAAGGCCGGAGAGAGCCGCCAGCGGTCCTGCAGGAACAGCGTGGTGTTCTCGTGCTTCGGCGTGGCGTCGAGCTGCGAGGTCGGCGCGTTGTCGACGCGTGGCGGTGGGCGTCGTCCAGTAGAAGTGGCTGTAGACGTCGCGACCGCTCGTCGCTCGCGCGAAGACGTCGACCTGCTGGCCGCCCGACATACGCTTGATGACCGTGGCCTCTTCCTTCTCGTACTCGAGGCCGGCCTTGAACTCGTGGCTGCCGGCGAAGCAGCTCGGCCGAGCCGCCCCAGGCGTCGCGCTCGAAGTCCTTCGTCCTGGATCAGGCCGAAGCCGCCGGTCTGGAAGAAGTCGTTCTCCGAGTCGCGAACTGGATGATGTCGCCGGCGGCGCTCGCCGGCAGCGATCGGAGTTCTCCTCCTCGTGGCGCGCCACCTGGGCCGCGAACACCCACTTGCCGAGCCGAGGACGCCCTCGTAGCGCAGCGCGTAGTCCTCGCCGCCGAAGTCCTGCGGCGCCTTGATAGGTGAGCGGCTCGCCGTTCAGAGCGTGGTCGATGCGGCGTCGTTGATCGCGCCGGTGTCGTCGCGCGGGTCCTGGAAGAAGGTGCCGACAGCGACTGGCCGGCGCACGATGTTCCAGGTGAGCTTCGCGGCGCGCCAGGTCGCGGTCGCTCGTCGACTCGACGACCTCGCCCGGCGTGCGGCCCGCCGGAGAGCCGGTGTCGGTGCTGTTGTCGACCTGGTCGTAGGCGGCGAAGAACCAGAGCTTGTCCTTGACGAAGTAGCCGCCGAGGTCGATGCCGTAGTCCTCGCGGTTGAAGCCCACGGTCTGTGCCGCTGGTCGACGACGATCGTCGTCGCGCGCAGCTCTGCAGCGAGTCGTCGTCGCAGTAGCCGAAGACGTCGCCGTGCAGCTCGTTGCCGCCCGACTTGGTGATCACGTTGATGATGCCGCCGGTCGAGCGGCCGTACTCGGCCTCGTAGCCGCCGGTCTTGACGTCGACCGCCTGGATGAACTCGAAGTTGAGCTCCTTGCCCTGGAAGCCGTACTCGACGCCGGTGGTGTTGACGCCGTCGATGTAGAAACGTGTTCTCGGCGCCGGAGGAGCCGTAGACGGTGATCGTGGACTGGTCCGTGTTCTCCGGGTTGGCGTCGGACGAGACGCCCGGGCGTGACCTGGACGATCGAAGAGTAGTTGCGCCGCGTGGGCAGGGTCTCGATCGCCCGCGTGCCGAGGTTCACGCCCAGCGTCGGTCGAGGTGGTGTCGACCACCGGCGCCTCGCCGGAGACCGTGATCTCCTCGGTGGCCGCGCCGCGCAGCGTGGAATTCAACGTCGAGTCGCGGTCGAGATCGACAGTCACACTCTTGCTATCGATCGCGAAGCCCTCGAGCTGGAAAGTCACGACATAGTCGCCCGGCGGCAACAGGCTGAGCCGGTAGCTGCCATCGGCCTCGCTCAACGCGGTGCGGACTCCCTGCAGCGCGGCGCCCTTCGCTTCTACGGCAACGCCCGGCAGAACGCCGCCGTCCTCGTCGGTCACCCGCCCTTCGATTCCACCGGTCGTCTGCGCCGTCACCACGGCGCCGCAAAGAGCGAGCGCCAGCAGAAACAGAGTCAGTGACCGTCCTGACATGCCCATGAGCAACCCCCTTCGGATACGTAGCGTGTTGGGCGCGCAGTATAGCTCCGCCAACCGCGCCTCAGTGCTACTCGCGCAGTTTTTCCACGTCGAATCGCCAGAGCCGCGTGGCGGCGTCCCAGCCGTTCGCCTCGAGCCCGGCCTTGTGCAGGAGGTGGCGCAGAAACTCCCGCGGCTCGGCGATGCTCTCCCACACCTGGGGCAGGAAGACGCCGCGCGCCCAGCCACGCTCCAACACCACTCCGTCGACCCGGGGCCGCAGCAAGGCAGCCGCTTCTTCCAGCGTCCCGGCTGCCGGCAACGGCCAGGGCGGCGACAGCAACGAGACTTCGATGCGCAGGCGCGGGACCTCGCTCGCTTCGACCGCCGGGAAGCGGCGGTCGCGCACCGCAGCGGCGATCGCGTTCTCGCGCACGTCTTCGATCAGCGGGCGGTCGAACGACAGGCTGCCGATGCAGCCGCGCAGGCGCCCTTCGAGAGTCAGGGTGACGAAGCTCGAGCCGGGCGCCGCGAGCGGCCCGTCGACGGCGAGCTCGACCTCCTCTTCGCCCGCAACCGCCTGCTCGATCGCTCGCCGGGCCGTGGCGAGCAGTTCCGCTCCCGCTTCGGGCTCGATCACGAGACCTCCTCGAAGGCGAAAGCGCCGTAGCCGACCACCCGGCGGCGGTCGCCCGCAGTGTCACCGGAGTTGCGCAGATCGAGCGTGCGCGGCCGCAGTCCCATCTGGGCGGCGGCGTCGAGCATCCCGTTGAGGGGGTAGACGCCGCAGGCCTGCACGGACGAGAGCGGCTGCAGCCGGAGGATTCGCTCGGCCGTTTCGGCATCGGTGGCGCGCGCCGACTCGTACGGCAGGTAGTGCGAGAGGTCGGAGCTCACGATCACCCGGCTGGTCGCCGGCTGGGCGAGAGCCACGATCACCTCGGCCACTTCCTCGGCCCTTGCGACTCCCACCGCGAGAGGCACCACCCTGGCGCGCGGAAAACAGACCTGGACGAAGGGCAACTCCACCTCGATCGAGTGCTCGCGCTCGTGGACGTCGCTCCTCGCTGTGACCTGTGGAAACCCCGTCGCTATGCGAACGCCCTCCTCGTCCAACGCCACGGCGCCGAGCGGCGTGGCCAGCGCGTCGGCCTCCGGCAACACCAGGCCGCGGGCAGGAACGAAGTGGGATGGACCGAGAATGACGACACGGTCGACGGCGCCGTCGGACAGCGCGGCGAAGGCGCAGGCGGCAATCGGCCCCGAGTAGACGTAGCCGGCGTGCGGGGCGATCACCGCCCGGCAGCCAGCCGACGAAGGCCGGCGTTCAGCCTCGGCGAGCAGCCCCTCCACCACCCCGCGCAGCTCCGCGGCGTTCTGCGGATAGAACAGACCGGCGACCGCGGGCGGCCGAAGCCGACTCACGAATCAACCCTACGCGCCTGCCTCGCTTCCCGCAACGCCGAACCAGGCAGATTCTCTGCTAGAATGCGTAACATAATGGTGACCAATAGACTTGATACACGTAGCCCACAAGTTACAGCAACCCCAACTTGGGTGCTGTTTGCCGCCCTGGGCGACCCCATACGCCAAGCCGTTCTGCGTCAGCTTCAGCTGGGCCCGCTCACGGCAGGGCGCATCGCCGCCAGTTTCCGCGTCACCCGGCCAGCCGTTTCCCGGCACCTGAAGGTCCTACGAGAGGCGGGCTGGGTGGTCGAGCGGCGAAGCGGCCGTAACCGTGTCTACCGCCTTTCGCAGGCAGCCCTCGCCGCTACGGTCGATTGGTTGAACGCGCTGGGACGGCCAGGAACCGCCCGCGAGCGGCCGGCCGCCGCGCAACCGGGGCGCCCACGCGAAGCCTGGGCGCCCTGGTCCGACTAGGCGCGGCGGGCCACCGTGCGGTCGTAGAGGAACATCAGCACCGTCGACACCACGCCGATAGCCCCGACCCAGTACCACATGTGCGGCGCCTGGGCGAACTCCGGCCCGGGAACGAAGACCTCGTTCTCCCGCTGTCCTACGTAACGCGCCACCAGCGGCCCGGAAGTCGCCCCTGCGATGAACGTGCCGATCGCGACCGGCAGGAACGCGAATCCCATGTAGGTGCCGACCTGCTCCTTGGGCGCGAGGTCGGCCACGTACTCGTAGTAGCGCGGCGCCTGGATCGCTTCGCCGATCGCGAACATCGGCGATCGCCGCCACGGTGACCGCGAGCGTCGGGAACGCCGCCCATCACGAACCAGCGACGCGCGTCGCCAGCGCGAAGCCGAGCGTCATCGCGGCGAGCGGCGTCAGGCGCTTGGCGAGCGCCGTCGACCGGAACCGTGACCAGGATGATCGTCCAGGCGTCGACGGTCTCGATGATCTCGAAGCTTCTCGAAGTGCAGGTACGTCCCGCACGTAGAACGGCAGGGCGTAGAAGATGTGCCAGAACATCGCCCAGAAGCCCGAGAAGATCGACCAGGAAGATCATGAACTCGAGGTTGCGGAAGACCATGAGCATGTCGCGCAGGACCTGCGCCCATCGACTTCGGCGGCGGGCGCGTCGGCCGGGCGCGGCGGCTCCTTGAAGAAGACCAGCGTCGCGAAGACCAAGCGCCAGGCTGACCAGCGAGGACATCACGAGCACGTAGGCGATGCCGACGTTCTCGCGCACCTGCGAGCGCGAGGATCGGCCCGATCGCGCCGCCGAGGTTCACGAGCGTGTAGTAGATCGAGTAGCCGAGCGCCTTGGTCTCGGTCGTGGTCGTCCGCGCCACCGTGCCGACGATCGACGGCTTGATCAGCGAGCCGCCGATCGCCGTGACCACCAGCGCGAACACCATGTAGCGCTCGGCGCCCAGCGCGTCGCACGAGCGGCTTGCCCGCCGGCAGCCCGCCGAGGCCGATCAGGAAGTAGCCGATGCAGAAGATCGAGAAGCAGGCGAGCAGGCTCTTCTTGAAGCCGTAGCGGTCGACGACCGTGCCGGCGAGCGCGCGGCAGGAAGTAGAGCAGCGTGTTGAACACGCTGCCGACCAGGAAGCCCGGCCTTGCCGGACCCGAGCCCGACCTGCTCGGCGATGTACACCGCCAGGATCGCCTTGCTGCCGTAGTAGGCGAAGCGCTCGAACAGCTCGATGACGTTGGCGATCCAGAAGGACCGCGAGAAGCCTCTCAGCTTGGACATGGTGCGGGAAGAGTAGGCGAAGCCGCGGCTTGGCGGCAAGTTGCGCGACCTGCCGAAGGGACCAAGCGAGGGTGCTAGGATCCCGCGCCGATCTACCGGACAGTCCGGCCTGCTGGGTACCCATCCGCCGCCGGAGCCTCGAAAGGGGAGAGCGTCTCGTCGCGGCGGCGCCGGCATCCGTCAACGCGCCCGCCTGCGCGTATGCTGAGGCGCAGAGAAAGGCTAGTCGTGGCGAGAGGATGTGAACCTCCGGACTCACGGTCCCGAACCGTGCGCTCTACCACGCTGAAGATGTGTCAGAACATCGCCCAGAGTGGAGTCGCTGCGCGGCGCCTGTGCGCCCTGACCGCCATGCTGGCGGTGCTCGTCGGAGCCTCGGCGCCGGTGACCGGCACGGAGCCTGCGGTGGTCGACAGCGACGTCTTCCTCGCGCGCGAGCTCGCTCGCGTCCAGCCCGCGTCGAGTGCGAGGTCGGACCGCGTGAGCGGCATCGTCGCGAAGATGACGGTGCGCGAGAAGGTCGGGCAGCTCACCCAACTCACGCTCGGGGCGTTGACCACGCCGCAGGACCAGGCGCTTCAGCTCGATCCGGTGAAGCTGCGTCGAGCGGTGGTCGACTACGGCATCGGCTCGATCCTCAACGTCCGCGACCAGGCGCTGACGGTGCCACGCTGGCGCGACCTGCTGCGCGAGGTCCAGGCGGCGGCCGGCCAGACACGGCTCAAGATCCCGGTGCTCTACGGCATCGACTCCATCCACGGCGCCAACTACGTGAGAGGCGCGACGCTCTTCCCGCAGCCGCTGGGCATGGCAGCGACCTGGAACCCGGAGCTGCTGCTCGCCGGCAGCCGGATCGCCGCTGCCGAGACGCGCGCCGCGGGCATCCCCTGGAACTTCTCGCCGATCCTCGACGTCGGCCGGCAGCCGCTTTGGCCGCGCCTCTTCGAGACCTTCGGCGAGGACCCGTATGTCGCGTCGGTGATGGGCGTCGCCGCCGTGCGCGGTTATCAGGGCGACGACCTCGCCTCGCCGAAGAGCGTCGCCGCAACGCTCAAGCACTACGTCGGCTACAGCCTGCCGACAAGCGGGCACGACCGAACGCCGGCGCTGATCCCCGAGATCACGTTGCGCGAGCATCTGCTTCCACCCTTCGCCGTCGGCGTGCGCGCCGGCGCCGCCGCGGTGATGGTCAACTCGGGCGAGGTCAACGGCGTCCCCGGTCACGTCGACCGAGTCCTGCTCGATGACGTGCTGCGAGGCGAGCTCGGATTCGACGGCGTGGTGGTCTCGGACTGGGAGGACATCAAGAAGCTCGTCTCGATCCACCGCGTGGCGGTCGACGAGAAGGACGCCACCCGTCAGGCCATGCTCGCCGGCATCGACGTGAGCATGGTGCCGCTCGACTTGAGCTTCAGCGACGCGCTCGTCGCGCTGGTGGAGGACGGCGCCGTGCCGATGACGCGCCTCGACGCCGCCGTGACGCGCGTGCTGACGCTCAAGGAGCGGCTCGGCCTGCTCGACGATCCGCTTCTCGGAACTGCGCAACCCGCCGAGGTCGGCGGTCGCGAAGCGCGGGCGACGGCGCTCGCTGCGGCGCGCGAGTCGATCATTCTGCTCGCCAACCCCAAGTCGGCGCTGCCCCTGCTTCCTGCCAGCGCGACCCAGAGCAGCAGGTCGGCTGCGCAGGCTCGGCCGCGGCTGCTCGTCACCGGTCCTACCGCCCACTCGCGCGCCGCGCTCGAGAATGGCTGGTCGCTGGTCTGGCAGGGAAACCGGGAGGAACTCTACCCGCCCGATTGGCCCACGGTGAAGGAGGCGCTCGAGGAGCGCTTCGGCAGCGACCGCCTGCGCTACGTGCCGGGATCGACGTACGACGCCGAAGTGGACGTCGCGGCCGCGGTCGCCGCCGCGCGCGAGGTCGACGTGGCCATCGTCTGCCTCGGCGAGATGGCCTACGCCGAGACGCCCGGCAACATCGACGACCTGGCGCTGCCCGACGCTCAGCTGCGACTGGCGCGGGCCGTCGCCGAGACGGGCACGCCGACGGTGCTCGTCCTCGTCGAGGGGCGGCCGCGCATCGTGCGGCCGGTCGTGGACCTTGCGGCGGCCGTGGTGCTGGCCCTCAACCCCGGCCAAGAGGGCGGGCGCGCCGTCGCCGAGGTGCTCGCCGGGGACGTCTCGCCAAGCGGGCGGCTGCCGATCACCTACCCACGCTGGCCGCACGCCCTCATGACGTACGACCACAAGGCATACGAGGAACAGGACACGAGCTTCGGTCTGACCGCTTATCGTCCGCAATGGGACTTCGGTTGGGGTCTGTCGTACACCACGTTCGAGTACACGGGGTTGAAGGTCGAGCCGGCGAGCGCGGAGATCGGCGCCGAGGTGACGGTGTCGGTGACGGTGAGCAACCGTGGAGTTCGCGCCGGTGCCGAGGTCGCGCAGCTCTACGTCACCGACGAGGTGGCCAGCGTGACACCCCCGGTCAAGCGCCTGCGCCGATTCGCCAAGGTATGGCTGGCGCCCGGAGAGAGCCGCGCGTTGACGTTCACGCTCCGTCGCGGCGATTTCTCGTTCATCGGTCGCGATCGACGTCCCATCGTCGAGCCCGGCGACTTCACGGTGGCCATCGGTGGCCTGCGCGCGAAGCTCGCCCTGCGAGGTAGGGGTTGATAGGGTATCGACCGCACCGTTGACCAGGGCCATGCCACGCACCGTGCGAACGATCGTCGTTCTCGCCGCGGCCTGTCTGCCGTGGGCGGTCGGCGCCTGCGGCCAGGCGCCTGGTGCCAACGAAGGTGGCGGTGCCACACGGCGGTCGGTCGCCGAGGGCTTCGCGGTGGGTCTGCTGCTGCCCGAGAGCAAGACCGCTCGCTACGAGGCGTTCGATCGTCCCCTCATCGAGAAGTCCGTTCGCGCCGGCTGCCCGCGCTGCACGGTGCTCTACCTCAACGCGCAGCAGGACGCCGGCAAGCAGCTCGCCCAGGCCGACTCGCTGCTCACCCAGGGCGTACAGGTGCTCATCCTCGACGCCGTCGACGCCAAGGCGGCGGCAGCGATCGTCGCCCGCGCCGAGGAGCAGGGAGTGCCGGTCGTCGCGTACGACCGCTTCGCGGCCGGCCCGGTCGACGCCTTCGTCACCTTCGACAACGTCAAGGTGGGCGAGGAGCAGGGCAAGGCGTTGCTGCGCGCGATCTCGGCCGGTGGTGATCCCCGGCGCGGCGCGATCATCA
The DNA here is from genome assembly GCA_963821905.1 of Thermoanaerobaculia bacterium. Taxonomy (GTDB): domain Bacteria; phylum Acidobacteriota; class Thermoanaerobaculia; order Multivoradales; family JAGPDF01; genus CAWGFP01. Next base: position 75,719 of record CAWGFP010000008.1, read on the forward strand.
TGGTTAACGGCTCGCCCACCGACCCGAATGCGGCCGAGTTCAAGCAGGGTGCCCACGCGGCGCTCGACGGGCAGGTCACGATCGGCTTCGAGATCGATACGCCCGACTGGAGCCCCGACAAAGCGCAGCAAGCGGTCGAGCAAGCCCTGACCAAGCTCGGCTCGACGGTGATCGTCGGCGTCTACGCAGCCAACGACGGGCTCGCCAGCGGTGCGATCGCCGCGCTCAAGGGGCACGGTGTCGAGCCGTTGCCCCCGGTGACCGGCCAGGACGCGGAGCTGGCGGCCATCCAGCGCATCCTCGCCGGCGACCAGCACATGACGATCTACAAGCCGTACGCCGCCGAGGCGGAGACGGCGGCGAGGATGGCCCTGGCCGCAGCGCAGGGGCAGGCCTATCCGGGCACGGTGCCGCGCACCAACTCGAGCGGCCATCAAGTTCCCTCGCTGCTGTTGCCGGTGGTCGCGGTCACTCGCGACGACGTGGCGTCCACCATCGTCGCCGACGGCATTTACCCGCTCGCCGAGATCTGCACGCCGGCGTTCCTGGGAGCCTGTGAGCGGGCCCTGCTGACCCCCAGGCCGTGACCGCCGGATGAGCCGCGCCCTGGCGGAGCCGATCCTCTCGCTGCGCGGCATCCGCAAGCGTTTCGGTTCGATACACGCCCTCGCCGGCGTCGACCTCGATGTCCACGCCGGCGAGGTGGTGGCGCTGGTCGGTGACAACGGGGCCGGCAAGTCGACCCTGGTCAAGGTCATCGCCGGTGCCGGCGCTCCCGACGACGGCATCGTGACGTGGGACGGCCGCCGCGTCACCCTCGAGCGTCCCGCCGACGCGCGAGCGCTCGGCATCGCCACGGTCTACCAGGACCTCGCGCTATGCGACAACCTCGACATCGCCGCCAACCTGTTCCTCGGCCGCGAAGTCGCGCGGGCCGGCGTGCTCGACGAGATCGAGATGGAGCGGCGCTCGCGTGAGCTGCTGCAGACGCTGTCCGTGCAGTTGCCGAGCGTGAAAGCCCCGGTGGCGTCCCTCTCCGGCGGCCAGCGGCAGGCGGTGGCCATCGCTCGCTCCCTGCTCGGCGAGCCACGTGTCGTTGTGCTCGACGAGCCGACCGCGGCGCTCGGCGTCGAACAGACTGCGCAGGTGCTGGAGCTCATCGAACGCCTGCGCCACCGGGGTCTCGGCGTGGTGGTTATCAGCCACAACCTCGAGGACGTGCTGGCGGTGGCCGACCGCATCGTCGTGCTCAGGCTGGGGCGCAATGCCGCAACCTTTCGCGCGGCCGACGTGACTCACGAAGCGCTGGTGGCGGCGATCACCGGGGCCGCCGACGGGGCGGCGGCGCGACGCCACGCCCGCCGATCGAGCGCGCCGGGAGATCCGATGCGTCCCATGGACGAACCGACGGGGACGCCGTGAGCGAAACGCTCGAGCCGGCGCCGGCCGGCGCCGCGCTGGCACGCCTCGAGCGAGGCGTGCGTCGCCTGCGCGGGGGCGACCTGGGATCGCTGCCGGTGATCGTCGGCCTGGCCGCCATGGCGGCGGTGTTCCAATCGCTCGCTCCATCGTTCCTCTCGGCACGCAACCTGAGCAACCTCACGCTGCAGATCGTGCCCACCGGCCTGATCGCCCTCGGCATCGTGCTCGTCCTTCTGCTCGGCGAGGTGGACCTTTCGGCGGGGTCGGTGAGCGGCCTGTGCGCGGCCGTGATGGCCGTGCTGAGCGTCAAGCACGGTCTCTCTCCCTGGCTGGCGATGGCTGCGGCGATCCTCCTCGGCGCCGCCATCGGGGCCGCTCAGGGACTGGTCTTCGCGCGCCTCGGTGTGCCGTCGTTCGTCGTCACCCTCGCCGGGCTGATCGGCTGGCAGGGCGCCTTGTTGTGGGTGCTCGGCAATACCGGAACCCTCAACATCCCGTACGACGGCGCCGTCGCCCGGCTCGCGAACACATTCGTCACCGACCCGGTCCTCGGCTACGCCCTGGCGCTTGCCCCGGTCGCGCTCTACTTCATCGTCTCCCTGCGCTCGGCGCGACGCCGGATCCGGCTGGGGCTTCAGAGCCCGGGTCTGGTCGCGCTCGGCGTGCGCACGGGCGGGCTCGTGCTGCTCGCGCTGGTCGCCGTCTACATCCTCGACCTGACGCGCGGCGTCCCGGTCGCGCTGCTCGTCTTCGTCGGCGCGGTGATCGCCTTCGACCTGCTCTTGCGCCGGACGCGCGCCGGACGCGCCGTTTTCGCGGTCGGCGGCAACGCGGAGGCGGCGCGACGCGCGGGGTTCGACGTCGCGACGGTTCGCATCGTGGTGTTCGCCGTGGCCGCGGCCATGGCCGCGCTCGGCGGCCTGCTCCAGGCCTCGCGGCTGTTCGCGGTCAATCAGGCGTCGGGCAGCGGCGACGTACTGCTCAACGCCATCGCGGCGGCGGTGATCGGCGGCACCAGCCTTTTCGGCGGCCGCGGCAGCGCCTGGTCGGCGCTGCTCGGCATGCTGGTCATCGGCTCCATCCAGTCAGGGATCCTGCTGCTCGATCTGCGCGCGGACGCGCAATACATGATCACCGCCGCCGTGCTGCTGGTGGCGGTGATCATCGACGCGCTCTCCCGTCGCGGCCGTCAGGCGAGCGGCCGCGCCTAGGGCGCGGTACCGTGGAGAATGGGCTTAGTGGTCGGGGCGAGAGGATTTGAACCTCCGGCCTCACGGTCCCGAACCGTGCGCTCTACCAAGCTGAGCTACGCCCCGATGGTAGCGGGTCTGCGTGACCGCGGCCGCCAGACGCGATTCGGCAGATCGCAGGCCTGCGAGCACCTACGCCGTATCCATGGCCGGGGCCAACCCTCGGCGCCTCCTTAGCGCCGGGGCAGTAAGCCTCGAGTCGTCTTTTCCCCCCTGCTTCCCGGTTTACTAAGTGAGTGGCAGCGGAGACAGCGCGGCTACCGACGAGCTTTGCATGGCGGTGGGCTACTTCTTTCCGGCGACCAAGTCACTGTTCTCCTACAACGACTTCCTAGTGCCGTTTTGAGGTTGCCGAAGGAGAAGGAGGAATTGACCACCGGCTGGCGGCCGCGACCAGCGCCGCCACGACGGCGTCGTTGTGGTCGATCAACTCGTCGCTGTACGCCCTCGGCCAGTAGCTCTGGATCGCCACCACCACGCGCTCGGCAGGCGCCACCTCGATGTGCTGGCCGAAGCTGCCGCTGGCGAAATATCCGCCCGATCGGCGAAGCCACCAGTAGTAGCCGTAACCCTTGAAATCGGGACCCGAGCGCAAGGACTCCTCCATCCAGCCTTCGGGCAGCGAGCTCGCACCGTCGGGCAGCACGCCGCCCTCGAGGGCGAAGAGCCCCACCCGCGCCTGGTCGCGCAGGGTCATGCTGAGGCAACAGTCACCGTGCTCGAGGTCTCCCCCGCGCAGCCGCACCCAGTGCGCCGCGTGCTCCATACCGAACGGCTGCCACATTTTTTCGGTGAGGTAGGCCGAGAGCGGGCGGCCAGTAGCGGCGCGAAGCACGGCAGCGGCGACGTCGGCGTCGGCCGTGTTGTAGGTGAACTTGGTGCCCGGCTCGGCCGCGCGCGGCAGCCCGCCGAGGTAGCGCAGCAGGGCGTCGAGCCCGCCGGCCTTGTCGATCGCCGAGAGCTGGTAGGTGTTCGCCGTCGGGTCGGAGAGGTCGGAGTTCCAGGTCACGCCCGATGTCATCTGAAGGAGATCGCGCAGCGTCACACCCTGGTAGGCAGTGCCGGCGAGCGCCGGCACCCAGCGAACGACCTCATCGTCGAGGCTCGCGAGGTGGCCATCCCGGATCGCCGCACCGAATAGCAGCGAGGTGATCGACTTGGTGACCGAGAACGCGGTCCAGGGCGTCTGGGCGTCGTGGCCATCGGCGTAGCGCTCGAGCACCACGGTGCCGTCGGCGACGACGATCAGGCCGACGACGTTCAGCTCGCGTAGGAAGTCGTCGAGCGTGCGTCTCCTGCCCGCGTGCTCGTAGGTGAACCCCGACCAGTCGCGCGACGCGATCGGTAGCGCGCGCGGCCTCGCCGAGGGCCGCACCGTCCCGGTCTCGATCAGCTTCTCGATGTTGGGGTACCCCAGGCGCTGCTGCGCCGGCGTCCAGCGCATGATCTCGGTGTCTCTCAGACTCTCAAGGGTGAGTGGCGCCGCTCCCGTCGGCCCGGGTTCGGCGACCGCCTGCGCGGATGGGGCCGTGCCGGTCACCGAGCTCCCCGAGGCGCAGCCAGTCGAGAGGAGAGCCACCAAGGCGACCGCGAGGGCTGCCATCGAGACCTGGGTACGCATGGGTCGAACCTCCAGGGTTGTCCACGAGGCGGTCGTTCGTACCGCCGCACCGTAGATCGCCCTTTCGCACAGATTGGTGACACCAACGCGGCGAAGACGGCGATGAGGATAACGGAGCCGCTCCGGCGGCGAGGAGGAGGCGACAATGGGAGCCCGAGCCCTCGATTTGTCCCAAACCGTTGCGCAGCCCACGCCAGGCACGGAACGCGTCACCGCGCTCGACGCGCTGCGCGGGTTCGCGCTCGCCGGTGTTCTGTTCGCCAATCTGCCGCTCTTCGCCGGCCACCCCTACATGACCGATGCTCAGCTCGCTGCGCTGCCCACAGCGAACATCGACTCCGTCGCGCACACGGCCATGCGTTGGCTGGTCGAGAACAAGTTCATCGGCCTGTTTGCCCTGCTCTTCGGCGTCGGCGCCGCGCTCCAGCTCGCCCGCGCCCGGGCCCGGGGCGCCCGCGGTCTGCGGCTGCATCTTCGCCGGCTCGGCTGGCTGTTCGCGATCGGGTCGCTCCACGGCTGGCTCCTCTGGAGCTTCGACGTGCTGCGCTTCTACGCACTCCTGGGTCTCCTCTTGCCGCTCTTCGACCGCCTCCGCTCGCGCGCCCTGCTCGCGGCGAGCTTGGTCGTCGGCGTGGTGGTACCCATCGTCTGGCGAGGAGTGGCGGTTGCGCTGGCTCCTGCGGAGCAGACGCCCCACGGCGTGTTCCAGTCCTTCGCCGCCGGCGACTACCTCGACGTGCTCGCCGCAAATTGGGCGTTCGACTGGCACCTCACCTTTTCGCCGACTCAGGGCGCATATCAGGCCACGGTCCTTGGGCGCATGCTGCTCGGCCTTTGGCTGGGCCGCAAGCTTCTCGACAGCGGCCTCCCAGCGCCGTCGCGGCTCCGCACGATGGCGCTCGCCTGCCTTGCTCCCGGCCTGGTGGGTAGCGCGGTGTTCGCCGATCTGCTGGAGTTTCCACACCCAGTGTGGCGCGCGCTGCCAGTGGAAGTCGGCACGCTTTGCCTGACGCTCGCCTGGTCCGCCCTTTTTCTCGCCGCTTGGCAGTCTCGCGCCGCCGGGAGCACGCTCGCTCTCCTCGCGCCGGTCGGTCGCATGAGCCTGACCAATTACCTGCTGCAGACCGCGTTCGGCCTCTGGCTTTTCTACGGCTTCCTGCCCGGCCCAGGTCTGATGGGAAGGGTGGGGGCGGCGGCGCTCGTGCCGATCTGGGCGGCCGTGTTCGGCGCGCAGGCCGCGCTCAGCCGGCTCTGGCTCCGCTACTTTACCTTCGGGCCCGCGGAGTGGCTGTGGCGCTCGCTGACCTACGGCGTACCGCAGCCGTGGCGAGTGCGGCGAGGCACCGCGTCCTCGCCTCCCGGACCTGCGACCGTTACCTCGAGTCCCGGATGAGCACGACATCGCCCTCGATGCCGCCGCGTGAAACGGCCAGCCTCCGACCGTCCCGGGAGAGCGCGAAGGCGAAAATCTGACCCGAGTCGAAGGTGGTGATCTGGCGCGGCGCTCCACCGCCGAGGGGCAGGCGCCAGACGTTCGAGACGCCCCGCGGGGTGTCGACGTAGAGCAGCGAGCGGCCGTCCGGTGTCCAGGCCAGTCCGGCCAGCGGGTTGACGGTCTCGTGCGAGAGCGCCAGCACCTCGCGCGGCTCGCCGCCCTTCACCGCGAGCACGGCCAAACGCCACCGCGGATCCAGCGCGGCGTGGTCGAACCACGAGCAGGCGACGAGAGTGCCGTCGGGCGAGACCGCGGGCCGGAAGCTCGGCGCCTCGACGACGGCCACGGCCGGTCCCCCCGCGGCAGGCACCCGCCAGATCGCGAGCGAGCCCGAGCGCCACGAGCTGAACGCGACCCACCTCCCGTCTGGGAACCAGCCCGGCTCGGCGGCGGGGGCCAGGTCCGCGGTGAGCGGCTTCGCAGCTCCTCCCTTCACAGGCATGACCCAGAGCTGCCGGCTGCCCGACCGCGTCGAGCTGAAGACCACCTCCCGTCCGTCCGGTGACACCGCCGGCGCCTCCTCGATCGCCGCGTCGTCGGTAAGCCGCCGCGGCGTCGAGCCCTCAGCCTCGAGCACCCAGAGATCTTCGTGGTCGCTACCGCGAGTGCCGTAGACGAGCGCACCATTCGAAGTCCAGTCGAGCCCCGACCGTGCGTCGAACTTGCCCGTCGTGCGCTGCCGCGCCGACGACGGTCGAAACGCGAGGTCGAGCTCCACCTCCCAGATGCGCGCCGTCACGTCTTCCTGAACGGCGACCAGCGAGCGGCCGTCCCCGGTGAGGGCCAGGCTGCGGTGACCGTATCCGCTGAGGTCGTTGGTGATCCGCCCCACCGCACCGCTGGGCAGGTCGATACGCCATACCTGGGCACTCGTGCCGACATTGCCGGGGTCGTCCTCGTCCGAGCCGATCACCACGACCGCGCGCCCGTCGCCGCTCCATGCCACTCTGCCAACGGCGCTCCACCGCTTCGCGGCGAGGGCTCGCGGTTCGCCGCCGCGCGCCGGCACGGCCACCACCGACATGTGCGTGCCGCCTCTGTCGGTGCCCACGCCGATAACGATGTGCTCGCCATCGGGGGACCAGGAGATCCCGTCCTCCTCGATCCAGTCCACGCCGGTGCGCACCAGCAGCACGCGCTCGTTGCCGCCTTCCGCGTCGCCGACCACCAGCGCGTCGCCGCCCGCGGTCGGATCGTGCCGAACGAACGCTAGGTGGCGCCCGTCCGGCGAGATGGCGGCCGGCGACTGAATGCGCTCGACGAGGAGCCGCGCCGACCCGCCCGCGGCGGGTACGCGGTATAGGGCGCCGAGCGGATGCTCGCGATCGGTGGCGCTGAAGTAGACGAGGCGCCCGTCGGGCGAGAAAGTGGTGCCGTCGTACCTCACGTCGCGTGGGGGCGCGATCTGGACGGCCGTACCAGTCGACGTCTCTTCGACCCACAGGCTCGTGCGGCCCGCGGGCCAGCGCGGCTGGTACCCCGCGGCCACTGCCTCGCCCAGGGCATACGCGATGGTGGCGCCGTCCGGCGAGATCGAGGCGGAGGACGCGGTGCCGGCGGTCGTGAGGCGCGTCATCCGCATCGACTGGAAGGGAGGCGCGGCCGCCTCGGTGGACTCGGCCGGCGGCGCATCGCGGCGGCTCGTCAGCGCCGCGACGATAGCGACAGTTGCGACGAGCGCGGTTCCGGCCAAGCCGGCGATCCAGCGTCTACGCGTCGTCGCGCTCCCAGCACCGCGCTCGTGCTCGAGATGGACGGCCGACGCCGCGGCCCGCAACCCGGCGATCAGCTCGGCCATCGACTGCGTTCGTCGAGCGGGGTCCTTGGCCAGCGCGCTGTCGATCACCTCCGAGAGCGCCGCCGGCAAAGCGCGGTGGACCTCGCTCGCAGGCGGCGGCGTGCTCTCGATCACCGCGCCGAGCACCGCCGTGCGGCTGTCTCCGGCGAAAGGAACACGGCCGGTGGCCATCTCGTACAGCAGCACTCCGAGGGAAAAAACATCGCTGCGTTCGTCGGCTCGCGCACCGCTCGCCTGCTCGGGAGCCATGGAGGCGGGTGTGCCAAGAACTGTGCCCACAGCCGTCACATCGAAGTCTTCGCGGCCGGTGCCCGCGGCGACAGGCGCTCCGAGGCTTTCCAGTGGCTCGTCGAGCCGCCGCGCGATGCCGAAGTCGAGCACCTTCGCCTGACCGCGCGGGGTGACGACGACGTTGGTTGCCTTGACGTCGCGGTGGACGATGCCGCGCTCGTGCGCCGCCGCCAGCGCCTCGGCTACCTGCAGCGCCAGCGGAACCCACTCCTCGGGCGGTAGCGGCCGGCCCCCGACCAACTCGCGGACTGTCCGCCCTTCGACGAGCTGCATGGCGATCCAGGCGCGGCCCTCAGTTTCTCCGACCTCGTGGATCGTGCACACGTTGGGGTGATCGAGGGCCGAGGCGAGCCGCGCCTCACGCAGGAAGCGGCGGCGCCAGCGCGGGTCCGCGCCGAGCGTCTCGGCGAGCAGCTTGAGGGCCACCTTGCGGTCGAGCCGCTCGTCGTGCGCGAGGTAGACCTCCCCCATGCCGCCCGCGCCGAGCAGGCGCTCGAGACGATAGGCGCCGAGACGATGGCCGGCCAGGGTTCCGCGCGCCGGCGGCCCCAGGAGAGCAGCGGCGAAGTCGAGCGCGTCGCCGGCGAGCGGATCGGATCCGGCGGCGCCTGCGCCACTGCCGGCGGCGAGGAGGGACTCGACCTCGGCGCGCAGAGCACCGTCACCGCCGCATGCCGCGTCGAGGAAGGCACCGCGGGCGTCCGGTGCGAGCTCGAGCGCGTCGGCGAGTACTTCCATGACCGAAGCGAAGCGCTCGGGTGTCATCGGCGGAAAATGCCCTCACGCTGCGCATGACGGGTGCTCGGACAACGGCCGAAGCCCGTGCCGACGAGTGCCACGGAGGGCGCGCGCATCGTAGCACCGGGCCTCCGTGGCGGGCCGCGTTTGAGCCGCGCGCGGCCCCCCTAGAGGGTCCTGCCTATCCGCGCCGGAGGAGAAGGACGGCTGCGGCCCCGAGCATCCCGGCGAGCGCCAAGAGTCCCCACTCGCCCAGCGTCGGCACCTCGGCCGCCGGTCCTTCCGGGACGCCGTCGTCGACGACGGTGACCACGGCGGTATCGATGAGCACACCCGCCTCGACAAAGGGCGAGTAGAGCTCGAGCGTGAGGTCCTCGAGCCACTCGGCGTTGGCGTCGTCGAGGATCTCGAGAATCGACTGGCGCGGGGACGTGTCGCCCGGACCCCAAGTCAGCGTCGCCAGAATGGGCGAGTAATCCCCGTCGGCGATGGTCGCCTGGCCGTCCACGGTCTGCAGTTGCACGGTCAGCGGGCCGCTGGTGTCGCCGGTGCGTACCACTGTGATCGGGTAGAGGCCAGGCTCCGTGACGTCGTAGCTGTCAGGCAGGAAGGCGGCGCTACCGCTCGCCGGCGCGGCCGCGAGGGCGAAGACGAATGTAATCGCGATGACGCAGGGCAGGCGGACGATGGACCGGACTTCGGCAGCGGGACGGCGGGCGGCCATGGTGACCTCCTTGATGGTCGCCCGTAGATCGCCTTTCCCGGCGGGAGGGTGCCAGGGACCGGCCTAGGGAGCGGATTGCCCGGGCTGGCCGCCCGCCATCTCGCGGAGCAGGAAGAGCTTGGCCGCCGACCACCGGCGCTTCACCGTGCGCACCGAGGCGCCGGTGAGCTCGGCGATCTCCTCGACCGTCAGCCCGCCATAGAAGCGCCATTCGACCAGCCTTCCGAGGTCGGCATCGAGCGCGGTGAGCCGTTGCAGCGCCTCGTCCAGGGCCAGCAGCTCCGCCGCACGCGAGCTGACGTCGAGGCTCGCGGGGCCGTCGAGGACCTCGTCCAGCTGCAGGTGCACAGCGCCGCCGCCGCGCTTGTGGCGGAAGTGCTTGCGCGCGTGATCGAGCAGGATCTGCCGCATCGCCTGTGACGCGAGGGCGAAGAAGTGCGCCCGATCCTGCGTCGACACCAGGCTCGCCCCAGCCAGCTTGAGGTAGGTCTCGTGCACGAACGCGGTGGTCGTCATCGAGTTGCCCGCGCCCAGCCGCATCGCCCGACGTGAGGCCACCCGGCGCAGCTCGTCGTAGACCAGCGCGAAGGCGCCGTCGAAGGCGGCGCGATCGCCGGCGCGGGCCGCGGCGAGGAGGGCTTCCAGCGTGTCGCTCATCGGCTGAATCATATCGGCCCGGCTCAGTGGGTCGGCTTTCCTGGACGTATCTTGTTGGTCGGAGCGAGAGGTCAATCTCGAGCCGCGAAGTAGCCGAACGGAGCGAGCAAGTCTGCCAGCTCGCGCGCAAAACACGAGATCAGGCTCGGCGACATCTCTCCTTCACCACGCGCTCGCGAAGAAGCCCGGAGGTCGCGCCCGCGCTGAAGGTGCCGATCACCAGCGAGGTTTCAGCGGTTGCGGGGGCTCATCGGCTGCATGCGATCCCCCACCTGGCGAAAGGCGCAGTGGCAACTGTAGCTGACTCCCAAGATCAAGCCATCGTCCATTTTGTGCCCGTTGCGGCCGCGCAAGGTACGGCCGTACATCGCGGAGAGGTCCACCAGATGGGTCAGCGAATAGGAAAACACCCAGACCGGCGCTGACATAACTCTCCGCAGAGGCCTGGTCGTGGTAGGGGAAGAGCGCAGCCGGGAGCGACGGACTGATATCGAGGCCGCCGTGCGCCTTCTGCCAGCTCCCAAGCGCGCGCACACCGAGCGTGGGGGTCAGGAAGTAACCGACCTCGAGTCCGGCGCGGCTGCGATCATGGGAAATCCCCGCCACTTTCTCGACGAAACTGTAGCCGTAGCTCCCCTGCACGTACGTGTTGGGAAGCCAGTCGTCGAGGCTGGCCCCGGTAAAGAAACCGAGGGTATAGACATCGAGCCGCTGTCCCGGGGCAGCGTGACCCAAGGTGACGTAGTCCCGGATCGGCAAGCCATAGGCCACGAAGGGCGTAAATGCCACCGGGTCCTCGGAAAGTTGATAACGCAGCGAGACATTGAGGTCCTGAAACGTGCCGTGATAGTCGCCGTCGTCGACCTCCGACCCGGTATGAGGAAACGAACCCATGTACTTCGACTGCACGTAGGGCACACTCAGGCTCGCACTCAGGCGGTCGGTGAGCGCCCGGGAGACACCGAAGGCCACCACCTGCGATCGCGTATGACCGCGGTCGACCTCGTCGCCGAGATATGTGTAGTGTTTCGTGGCCCAGTTATTGCCGTAGCTAATAGTGAAGCTGGTCGAGCCCTTGTCCGCGTTCCAGGCCTGGGCAGTGCCCACCGCCGGCAGCGCCAGGAAGAGCGTCGTGGCCAGGCTGAAAGGCAGCCGATGGATGCGTCTTCGAGCGTTCATGAGGCCGCCTTCTCCGCGACCGGCCCACACACGGCGGGCTCGCCCTTGCGGCGCTGCCCGATCAGCTCGTCGACCACATTGAGCAGTGAACGGCTCTTGCGCTTCGCCGCCTGGCTGGTGCACTTCGACAACCGCTCGGCCTGGGCCAGGTCTTCGCGGGTGGGCTTGTAGAGAACGGGGACGACCTCCGGCGCCGTGCCGTCACTCCCCATCGATTCCCACAACGCGTTGGCATCGCCGAGATCGGCCAGGATGACGTCGGCGCCGCCGCTCCTCCAGGCCCGCTCCAGCTCCGCCTCGCTGCCAACAATCTGGACAGCGTGGCCGGCCAGTTCGAGCGAGGCGCTCAAATGGAACTCCTCATCGGCGCGAGCCAGGTTGGAATCGGGATTGAGGAAAACGAGCACCGCCCCGGGGTTGCGGGCCAGGTGGATGCGCTCGAAGCGCACTCCGCGGCCCAGCACGACCAGCTTGTCGCCGCAGGCATAGACCACCGCGGACGCAGAGCCCAGACCCAGGGCGACGAGGGCGCACACGGCCAGTGTCCGGCTCATGGTGGCTCCTTTTCGATTTGCCCTCATGTTATTCCTCCCTTCGAAATGTGCGAACAGGATGCGCCCCTGACAAAGGGCGAATCAATTGACCGGAGGTAAAACGCATGTGAACCGCGGATTAACCGGCCGGCGGGTGGAAAGCTGCCGGGTCGAGATTCATGCGCCGGAGAAGACCCGCGAAACGCGGATCGCCACGGATGCCGTCGAACGCAGGGTCGCTGCCGAGGAAGATCAGCATGTAGGTGCCCTCCTAGAAAGCTGCATCCAGCCACCGAAAAGCCGCGTCTGCCTCGGCCAGGCGGGCGTGGAGCGCGGCGCGGCGGTAGGGCCAAGTCGCCCCCGTCTCTTCCTCGTCGCGCTCCTCGAGGGACAGCAAGAAGCGCCACAGACCCGGAAGCCCCTCGGTTGCGAAGCGGGCGCGCAGCGTCGAGACGTCTTGTTCCGAGTAGCCTCCTGCCCGAGCCCAGCGCTCGTAAGCGTCGACCGTGCCTTGGGAGTCTCCCGTTTCCACTCGGCTGTGCGCCAAGAGTTGCAGCAATTCCTGCGAATCGGGGGCCATCTCGAGCGCGTGCTCGCTCTGACGGATCGCACCCTCGTAGTCTCTTGCCAGGTAGCGCAGCCAGGCGACGCTCAGTTCACTTCCGTGCGAAAGCGGATCTCGCTCCATCGCTTCCAACGTCAAATCGAGGGCTTCGTCGATCTTGCCCTGAGCCGCAAGATACACCAGTGGCCAACCAGCTGTCACGAGATTCGGCCGGCGGCGCCAATGCATGCGCTCTGTCATATGCCAGCTTTCGCGTCCGTCCAACGCCATTGGTGTGCGTAGAGGGTCCCCAGGGTGTAATAGGCCTGCGGAAGCTCTGGATCGAGCTCGAGCGCGAGCTCGAGCGACTCAAGGGCCTGCGTATTCGCGTCCTGTGGGGCCAGGATCCCCACCACACCCATGCCTTGGTAGGCGGCGCCGAGGGCCTCGTACGCCACCGCGTACCCGGGATCGATCTCGATCGCCTTGCGAAAATGCCGGAGGGCCTTGACGTAGCCTTCGACATCGCGACGGCCCGCGAAGTAGGCGCCCCGGAGATACTCGCGGTAGGCCTCGGGAGGAACGGCTCGCGGAGAGGCCAGGCGGCGCTCCTCGCGCGGCGTCAACGTCACCGCGATCTCGCGCGCGATGTCGAGCGCGATCTCGTTCTGGAGGCTGAAGAGATCTTTCTCCTCGCGCTCGTAACGGCCCGCCCAGAGGTGGCGGTCGCTCTCGCCGTGGACGAGCTGCGCCACGACCCGGATGCGCGAGCCCTGGCGGGCGATCGAGCCCTGGACGACGGCTTGCACTCCGAGGCGCCGGGCCAGGACGGGGAGCGGGTCTTGAGACCCGCGCAGCGCTTCCGACGAGGTCTTCGAGGTGACCGCGAGCTCCCGCAGCTGCGCGAGCTGGGTGATCAGCTCCTCGGTCAGCCCCGCAGCGAGGTACTCCTCGCCGGCTTGTGCCGACTGGTCGGTGAACGGAAGGACCGCGAGCGAGCGGATCACCGGCGCGGGCGCCGCTACGAAGCGCCAGATGCCGGCACCCGCGAGCGCCAGGAGGACGAGGCCCGCGGCGACGCGCGGCCATGGCCGGCGCACGGCCCTGCGGAATCCGCCGGCGGTCGAGACTTGGGTGGGCGCCGACGACGGATCGCCCGCGCCGACACTCCCCAACGCGAAACCCACGTCCTTGGCCGAATCGAAACGATCACCCGGACGCTTCTCGAGACAACGGGTCACCACTGCGATCAAGCCGGCGGGGAGCTTGGGGTCGAGCGGCGGCGGGTCGTCGCGCAGGATCGCGCTCAGCGTTTCGCCCACCGATTGGGCAGCGAAGGCGAGGCGGCCGGACAACATCTCGTAGAGAACGCAACCGAGTCCGAAGAGGTCCGAGCGAGGATCCGCGGGCAGCCCTTTCACCTGCTCGGGACTCAAGTAGCCGACGGTGCCCACCACCACGCCCGGGCTGGTCGAATCGGAGGTAGGAGCCTCGGCCAGGTCGGCGAGGCCGGCCTCGCCCCCGGTGCGCTTCGCCAGCCCGAAGTCGAGGATCTTGATCTGGCCCTCGTTGGTGACGAACAGGTTCCCCGGCTTGAGATCCCGGTGCACGATGCCCTTCTCGTGCGCGGCGGCGAGACCGCGTGCGATCTGCCGCCCCCACTCGATCGCCTGGTGCGGCGGGACCTTGCCCTCCGCCAGGATCTCCTTCAGTGTCGAGCCGGCGAGCAGCTCGCAGACCAGATAAGGCTGCCCCTGTTGCGACCCGACGTCGTAAACCACCAGGATGTTGGGATGATTGAGCGCCGAGGCGGCGCGAGCCTCGGATTCGAAACGCCGCAAACTCTCGGAGTTGGCGAGCAGCGCGCTGGGCAAGACCTTTACCGCCACCTCGCGCCCGAGGCGCGTGTCGCGGGCGCGGTAGACCTCTCCCATCCCGCCGGAACCCAGATGTCCCAGGATCTCGTACGGCCCCAGCCGCGTGCCGTTCTCGAGCGACAGGGCCACGCCCGTCGCCTGTGGGTGGTGCATTGGTAGGCCAAGAATAGCGGACTTTGGCGAAGAAGGAGGGACCGGCTCCCGGTTCGGACCGGCTTCCTTCGGCGCTCCATCTACAAGGCCGGCTGTCGGGCCGTCACGACCTGGCGCGCCACGTCGCGCGCGACTTCGGATGGCAGGCTCGCGAAATCGGCTTCTTCGCACTCGTAGCGGCCGGCCCACAGAGCCCGTTCGTTCGCGGCGCCGACGAGCCGCGCCGATACCCGGAGGCGTGTCCCGACACGCTCGACGGAGCCGGAAACAACGATGTCGACCGCCGCCTCACGCGCCAAGATGGGCGAGGCGAAAACCCGCAGCTCGAGTCCGTCAATGCGCTCCAAGCTGGTGACCAGTTCGCTTTGGACGCCGATCGCTAGGGACTCTGCCGCGGCTCCTTGCCCTGAATTCTCGAACCGCAGGATGCCAAGCGAGCGGAAGCGGGGATCGGAGGCGCTGCTTTGCCGCCAGACCACCCAACCCGCCGCGGCGGCTGCGATCAGCATTCCGGCCGCGGCCATGGCGAGGCGCGGCCTGCGCCAGCGGCCGCCAGGCGGCACCGCGACCTTGACGGTCGAGGCAGGCATCAACCATTCCTTGGCCCGCACCTCGGAGGCCGCCGCCCGTAGCCGCTCGCGCTCCGCCGCTTCGGGAGAGGGTACGGCCCCCCTCTCCTCGACTGGCGCCACGAATCGGTATCCCAGCCGCGGCACCGTCTCGATGAATCGCGGCTCCTCGGTCGAGTCGCCGAGGACGTCACGTAGCTTCATCACCGCGACGTTGATGCTCGTCTCGTGGTCGACGTAGGTGCCCCCGGGCCAGAGGCGGCTGCGCAGCTCATCGCGCGAGACCAGCTCTCCCGGGCGTTCGAGGAGAGCGACGAGAATCTTGTACGGCTGTTCCTGCAGGCGCACGCGGCGGCCGCCGCGCCGCAGCTCGTGGCGGCGGAAATCAATCTCGAACACGCCGAACACCAGGGTTCGCGGCGCCTCGCTGTTCATTGCTCGGAACCGATTGTACTGCGGGTCGGCTGCTGGTCGGGGCGAGAGGATTTGAACCTCCGGCCTCACGGTCCCGAACCGTGCGCTCTACCAAGCTGAGCTACGCCCCGATGGAAGCGAGTCTGCGTGACCGCGGCCGCCAGGCGCGATTCGGGAGATCGCAGGCGGCCGCGAAGGCGATGGAGGATATCGCCGGGACCGCCGCGCGGTCAAGGCACGGAGGCCCTGCGGATACAATCCCGGCGCCTGTCCGAGGAGTGAAATCCGATGTCGATCCGCACGCTCACCGAACTGTTCCTGGTCGCCGCGGGACGACCAAGGCGGACTGCCTGCAGCACAAGGTCGGCGGCAAGTTCGAGCCGGTCTCCACCGCCGAGCTCGTCGCCCGCGTGCGCGGCCTCGCCAAGGCGCTGCGCGACCTCGGCGTCGCCCGTGGCGACCGGGTGGCGCTGATGGCCGAGAACGGCCCGCACTGGCCGACGGTCGACTTCGCGGTGCTGTGCGGTCGGCGGCGTGCACGTACCGATCTACCCGACCCTGCTGCCCGAACAGGCGGCCTACATCGTCCAGCGACAGCGGCGCCAAGGTGGTCTTCGCGCACGGCAAGGAGCGCCTCGACGGCCTGCTGGCGCGGCGCGCCGAGATGCCGTCGGTCGAGCACATCGTGGCCATCGGCGGCGAGCCACAGGCGGGGGTGCACGGCACTCGTCGACCTCCTCGAGCGCGGCCGCAGCTGGCGACCAGGCCGCCTTCGAGGCCGAATGCCGCGCTCGCCCAGCCCGACGACCTGGCGACGCTTATCTACACCAGCGGCACCACCGGCAACCCGAAGGGCGTCATGCTGACCCACGGCAACATCGCCTCCAACGTGGTCGACGCTCTGCAGCGACTCGACATCGAGGGCAGCTACACCGCGCTCTCGTTCCTGCCGCTCGCCCACTCGTTCGAGCGCACCGTCGACTACATCTACTTCTACCGCGGCTGCTCGATCGCCTACGCCGAGTCGGTGCAGGCGGTGGCGCAGAACCTGCGGCGAGGTCAAGCCGCACGTCTTCGTGTCGGTGCCGCGCGTGTACGAGAAGGTGCTGGCGCGGGTGCAGGAGAACGTCGCCAAGTCGCTCGCCGACCAAGCAGAAGATCTTCCGCTGGGCGGTGGGGGTCGGCCGCGAAGCGCTCCCCTGGCGATTGCGCCGCGCGTCGCCGCCCGGCATGCTCGGACTCAAGCTCGAGCTCGCCGACAAGCTGGTCTTCGGCAAGATCCGCGAGCGCCTGGGCGGCCGCTTCCGCATGCGCCGTGTCGGGCGGCGCGCCGCTCGGCCGCGACGTGGCCGAGTTCTTCTGGGGCGCCGGCGTGCCGATCTACGAGGGTTACGGCCTGACCGAGACCTCGCCGGTGCTCACCGTCAACGCCCACGGCGCGGTCAAGCTGGGCACGGTCGGCAAGGCCATCCCCGGCGTCGAGCTGCGGATCGCCGAGGACGGCGAGATCCTCGCCAAGGGTCCCAACATCATGCGCGGCTACTTCAACAATCCGGAGGCGACCGCCGAGGTGATCGACGCGCGAGGGCTGGTTCCACACCGGCGACATCGGCGAGCTCGACGGCGAGGGCTTCCTCGCGCATCACCGACCGCAAGAAAGAGCTGATCGTCAACGCCTACGGCAAGAACATCGCGCCCGCGCCGATCGAGAACGCTGCTCAAGACGCGAGCCGCTGCATCGGCCAGGCGGTGGTGATCGGCGACCAGCGGCCAGTTCTGCATCGCGCTGCTGGTGCCGGAGTTCGAGGCGCCTGCGCTCCTGGGCCGAACGCGAGGGCCTGACCGGCGCCGATGACGCCGCGCTGGCGGCCGACCCCAAGACCGCGCGCCCACTTCGCCAAGGCGGTCGAGCGGGTCAACGCCGACCTGGCGCGCTACGAGCAGGTGCGGGCGTTGGGAGCTCCTGCCCGCCGAGTTCACTCTCGAGAGCGGCGAGCTGACGCCGACGCAGAAGGTCAAGCGGCGGGTGATCAACAAGAAGTACGGCGCCGGTCATCGACCGGCTCTACAGCGAGCACCAGGCGGCCTGAGCGGCTGAGCGGCGAGATCTTTCGACTCGAAGTCGGCGGCGACCGACTCGCCACTCTCACGTTCGATCTGCCGGGCAAAAGGGTCAACATCTTCACCAGCGCCGCGCGGCGCCGAGCTCGAGCGCACCATCGCCGAGCTCGCCCGGCGCAGCGACATCGGCTGCCTGATCCTGCTGTCCGCGCAAGCCGGGGATCTTCATCGCCGGCGCCGACATCGACGAGATCGCCGACGTCACCGACCCGGCGTAGGCCGAGGGCCGGTCGCGGCGCGGCCACGCGCATGTTCACCGCCTGGGAGGAGCTTCCCTTCCCCACCGTCGCCGCCATCCGCGGCGCCTGCCTCGGCGGCGGCACGGAGCTGTCGCTCGCCTCCACCTACATCGTGGTCGAGCGACCGCGCCGACATCCGCATCGGGCTGCCGGAGATGCGGCTCGGCATCGTGCCGGGCTGGGGCGGCTGCGTGCGCCTGCCGCGGCGCGTCGGCATCGCCGCGGCGCTCGACATCATCCTGGCCGGCAAGACCATCTCGGCCGAAGGCGGCGCTCAAGATCGGGCTCGCTCGACGCGACTCTTCCCGGACGCCGCGCTTTCTCCACCACGTGCGCGACTTCGCGCTGCGCGCGGCGCGGCAAGCGCAAGCGCAGGCGCCGGCGGCACGCGACCTCAAGGAGATGCTGCTCGAGAAGCAACCCGCTCGGGCCGCAAGGTGCTGTTCGACCAGGCGCGCAAGAAGACGCTCGCCGCCGACCAAGGGCCACTACCCGGCGCCGCTGCGCGCCATCGAGGTGGTGCGCGTCGGCATCGAGCGCGGCCGCGCGGCCGGCTTCGACGCCGAGGCGCGCGCCATCGGCCGAGCTCGCCACCTCGCCGCATGTGCAAGAACCTGGTCCACGTCTTCCGCCTCATGGAGGACGCCAAGAAGGAGCCGCCGGGCTCGCCGGCGGCGCGCCGCGCGAGGTCGACGCCGCGGCGGTGCTCGGCGCCGGCGTCATGGGCGGCGGCATCGCCCAGCTCATCGCCGACCAGGCGGGCGTGCCGGTGCGGATGAAGGACATCCAGCCCGAGGCCCTCGCCACCGGCCTGACGCACGCCGCCCAGCTCTTCGACAAGCAGGTCGAGCGCCGCCGGCTGACCAAGCGCCGGCGGCGCGCCGCAAGATGGCGCTCCTCCAGCCGACGCTCGAGCTCGCCGGCTTCGCGGCGGGCCGACCTCGTCATCGAGGCGGTGGTCGAGAAGCTCGACGTCAAGCAGCAAGGTCTTCGCCGAGTCTGGCGCGCAGGTGGAGCCGGAAGCCGGTGCTGGCCTCGAACACCTCGTCGCTGTCGATCGACGCGATCGCGCGCGACACCACCGCACCCCGAGCGGGTGGTCGGCATGCACTTCTTCAACCCGGTGCACAAGATGCCGCTGGTCGAGGTGATCGCGGCCAGCGCACGTCCCGCGGCGGCTGCAGCCACCGTCGTCGGCTTTCGCGCGCAAGCTGGGCAAGACGCCGGTCCTGGTCAAGGACGGCCCGGGCTTCCTGGTCAACCGGCTGCTCGCCTTCTACATCGTCCGAGGCGATGCGGCTGCTCGACGAGGGCCACGCGCATCGAGGAGATCGACCGCGCGATGGTCGACTGGGGCATGCCGATGGGGCCGATGGCGCTGACCGACGAGGTCGGGATCGACGTGGCGATCAAGGTGGCGCACATCCTCGGCGAGGCGTTCGGCGACCGGCTGGCGGCGCCGGTCGGCTCAGGACAAGCTGGTCGCAGCCGGCCGGCTCGGGGCCAAGAACGGCAAGGGCTTCTACCGCTACGACGGCAAGCGACGCGGCGGTCCGGACGCCGACGGTCTACGCCCTGCTCGGCCTCCAGCCGCAGGGTGCGCGAGGCCGACCCGGCGCGGCTCGTCGACGCATGGTGCTGCCGATGGTCAACGAGGCGGCGCGCTGCCTCGAGGAGCGGATCGTCGCCCAGCCCGGACAAGCTCGACCTGGCGATGATCATGGGCACCGGCTTCCCGCCGTTCCGCGGCGGCCTCTGCCGCTGGGCGGATGGTCAGGGTCTCGGCCGACGTGGTCAAGGACCTCGAGCGGCTCGCCGAGTCCGTCGGCCCGCGCTTCGCGCCCTCGGCGGCGCTGCGCCGCACCGCCGCGGCAGGCGGCTTCTACGCCGTCGACTGGCGCGCGCCGCGCGTCGCCTGAGCGCTCGGGCGTCCGCGCGCCACGACGGACCGCAAGAGGCGACGGCGCAAACCTCGATAAGGCTGGCGGCAGGCCAGCAGGTCGGCGAGCACACCCCGGATTCCCGGGTGCAGTCGGGCCAGCGGAACCATCCAACGACCCACCGGACCTTCGAAGAAGAGCTCGCGCGCCTTGGCGGCGCGGGACATCTCGCTCTCGAGCTCCGCGGCAACGCGCTCGAGATAGGTCTCGGGACGCCCCGACAGCAGGGCCTCGGCGGCCCATTGGCCCGAGAGTGCGGCATAACGGATGCCCTCGCGGGTCAGCGGATCGGCGAGGGCCGCGGCGTCACCGGTCAAGAGGACACGCTGCTCGACGCCACGCTGGATGTTCGCTCTGGTCCAGGGACCGTACACCGGGATGGGATAGCGATAGCGCGGACCCGACGCGTCTCTCCAGTCCTTGGGGAGATGACGGTCGAGCAGCCCATCCAGTTGGCGACGCGCCGCATCGTCCCCCAGTGTGCTCGGTGTGTAGGCGACGCCGACCGAAGCGCCGCCGGGGCGGGGAAAGATCCAGCCGTACGAGTCGCCTTCGCCGGCGAAAGAAAGAACCAGGCGCGATGCAATGACGCCAGCGAGCGAACCACCGAGGCCGACGCTTTCTCCCTCCGGCAATAACCCGAGCGTGCGCCGGCTCAAACCGCGCGCTCCGTCGGCGCCGATGAGCCAATCGAAACGCTGAACCTCGCCGCCGGCCGCGACCTCGACGCGGTCGTCACCGGTCACCACCTGCTCCGCTCGGACCGCAACGCGCTGCGCGCCGGCCGCCACCGCGGCTTCCTGCAGAGCGGGATCGAGGTCTCGCCGCCGGAAGATCCGCACGCCTTGAAGTGGCAGTTCGAGAGTCGAGCCGCGAGCGTTCTCCAGGAGACACGGAGGCGCCTCGACCGCAGAAAGGAGCCGCGGGTGGAAACCCTCGAGTCGCGGTAACAGAAACTCCGGTACCGCACCGCCGCAGGGTTTCTCACCTGGCCGCGCAGGCACGAAGAGCGTGACGTCGACGCCGGGCACGCGCCAGCGCGAGCGCCGCGCTCGCTCCACCCGGGCCGCCTCCGAGCACGCCGATACGCACCCCTTCATCCTAGCCCTACCCAGCAAGGGCGGGAGGGCGGCGAAGAAAGCTGTCGAGGAGGCGCGGAACTCGCGACGAAGTCGTTAGGAAGTCTCGTCGTCCTCGTCCGGCGCCGCTTCGGCGCTGACCAGCACGACGGTGATGTTGTCCAGCCCGCCGCGCGCGTTGGCGTCGCGCACCAGGGAGCGGCAGATCTGATCCGGCGGGGAACCGGACTTGACGTGCTTCTCGATCTCTTCGTCGGGCAGCATCGTCGTCAAGCCGTCCGAGCACAGCAGAAACATGTCACCGGCTTCGATCGGGAACTCGCGCACATCGACCAGCACGTCGGCTTCGCCGCCGAGCGCGCGGGTCACCACGTTCTTGAGCGGGTGGGCGCGCGCCTGCTCCTCGGAGAGGTAGCCCGCCACCACCTGCTCGTTGACCCAGGTGTGGTCCTGGGTGAGCAGGTCGAGGTGCCCGTCGCGCATGCGGTAGACGCGGCTGTCGCCGACGTGGGCCACCGCGGCGGTCGAATCGTCCACCAGCACGCCGACCACCGTCGTGCCCATGCCCACCAGCGAGCCATCCTTGCGGATCGCGCGCAGCACCTTGTCGTGGGCGATGCGAATCGCCGCCTTGAGCCGGTTGGAATGCCGCTTGAGTCGCGAGTCGTAGGCGAACGGCCAGGTGGTGTCGTGGTCGGCGGTCTGATCGACGAAGTCCCGGATCGCCTTGACCGCGATGCGCGACGCCACCTCGCCGTGGCTGTGGCCGCCCATGCCGTCGGCCACCACGTACACCTGGTGCTCGGGGTCGATCTCGAAGTAGTCCTCGTTGTGACTGCGGGTCAGCCCGACGTCGGAGAGCCCGCAGGCCTGGATGCGAATCATCCCCCTGCCTTTCCGAACAAGCCGTCCCCCGCCGCTGGGCCTTGCTCAGCTCCTCCAGCGCCTGACGGACACGCCTCGTCTTCACCGCCCCAAGTAAGTGCCTCATTGTAGTACCGCTCCGCGCGGGCCGTCATCCCGGCGGCGGCGAGACAGCTTGCCGGCCAGCTTGAGGTAGCCGGCGTTCATTTTCTCGATCTCGCAGGCTTGGTGATCGCGCCCAGCGCGCGGGTCTGAAAGCGCTGGTAGTGACTGCAGGCAAGCGCCAGGTGGTGCCAGGCCTGCGCGTTGTCGGGATCGGCCTTGGTGGCGCGGTCGAAGTTCTCGGCCGCTTCCACGTAGTTCTGCTCCTTGTAAGCCTGATGCCGCGCTGCAGGTAGAGCTTGGCGAGCTGGGCCGGGTTGTCTCCCTGGGCGCCATGGAACTCGGGCCGCGCCAGCTCCAGATCGTGCAGACGCCGCCGCTCGGCGTCCGAGAGCACATTGAAAGCCTCGGTCAAACCCTGGAACTCGGTTTCCGCCTGCTGCTTGAGCGCACCTTGAAAGCGATCGGGATGGCGCATGCGCGCCAACTTGCGGAAATGGTCGCGGATCTCCGCCGAGGTCGCCGCGCGCCCCACGCCCAAGACCGCGTAGTAGTCCTTCGCCATGGCAGGGACTCTAGATCCCCTTCATTCTATACAACCGGCCGGCCAGCGACCGCACGGCGTCCGAGACGTTGCGGTCCCGGGACAGATTGCGCAGATCGCGCGGTACCAACTGGGGCATCAGACGCAGGGCGGCGGGAATCGGCGTACGAGGGTTGCCCACCAGGGAGAGCACGATCGGGTACTTGCGCACCCACTCCCGCCGCTTGGTGATCGCGGAGAGGATGTCCTCCGCGATCGCCCGGCTGCGCGCCAACTGCTCGATCTCCTGATCCGACCAGACGTTGTTCACCAGGGTCGAGAGCGCCACCAGGGGATGCTTGTCGCGAATCAGGAAAGCGCGCAACCCGCGCGAAGCACCACGGCTCAAGCGCAGGCGGGCGCCCACCGGCAAGGTGCGGATCTGCCCTTCGGTGAGACCCGTGACTTCCTCCACCTCGCCTTCGGGTGGCTGCGCGCGGGCGGCATCGAGTGCCAGGCGCAACTCTTCGTCGGTGGCCTCGGCGGGCGCGCCCGGGATCGCCACCGCCGTTTCGGGAGCCTGCCGCAGCAGGTGCTCGCGAAACTCCGCGATGCGCCGCACGGCGTAGGCGGCGATGTGGGGGTTTTCCTCGAGCGCGTCGAGGATGCCGGGCTCCTCGACGATGGCGTCCTGGCGCAGCAGGAGGATCTCCTGCAAATCCGCGTCGAGGTGGCGGGCCATCTCGACCAGCAGGAACCTCGGCACGTCGCGCCGCCGCAGGATCGCCTCGAGGACCTGCGGATGCTGGCCGAGCTCTGCGAAATAGGCCAGCACCGGCTCGGTCGCGTCGTGCTGAATGTAGGGCACCAGCAGCTTGGGATCGAGCCCGCGCAACGACTCGCGCGAACGCGCGGCGACCATCTGGTTGGCATTGCGGGTGAGCTCGACTTGGAGCGGCACCAGCTCCTCCGGCGGCAGCGGCAGCAATCCCTCGGCGGCGAGAATCTGTAGCTCGGGACTTGCTCCCGACAGCGCCTGGGCGGCCAGCGGGTGAACCGCGCGCTCGCTCATTGCGGAGGTGTGGTCGAGACCGCCGCCAGCGCAAGATCGATGCGCAGTTCCTTCACCGAGCCGTCCTCCGCTGGTTGAAGCGGGAACGGCCGGCCGTTCACCTCGACGTGGACGCCGCGGGCGTTGCTCAGGCCGAGAACCACTTCCTCGCGCGCTTCCAGCTGCACCGATTCGCCCTGCACGCGCAGCTCCGAGAAGGAGCTTTGTCCGTCCACCCGCGCATCGACCCAACTGTCCGCCGTGAAATCGAGGGTCACCCGCAGCGGCGCATCCACCGGCGCGGCCTCGGGCGGCGCCGCCGCCGAGGGCTGAGGCTGCGGGGGACTGGGAGCCGAAGGCGAGGGCGCGGGCGCTGAGACCGGCGGCGGCACCGCGGCGGGCGGCGCCTGGCGCTGGCGTTCGAAGCGATAGGCCCAATAGGCGATGCCGGCCAGGATCAACAACCCCACCACCACCCATGCGAACACCGCCCAGGGCCGGCGCTGGGCATCCTTGGCGCGCTGGGCGGTGGCGACTCGCTCCGCCTCCTCCACGGTGGCGTCTTGCCGCGCCGCGAGGTAGTTGTTGACCACTTCGTCGGGATCGAGGCCGACGTAGCGGGCATACTCGCGGAGAAAACCCTTGGCGAACACCGGCGCCGGCAGGGCTTCGAAGCGATCATCCTCCAGTGCTTCGAGATAGCGGATCGAGATGTTGGTCGTCTCGGCGACCTCGCGCAAGGCGATCTTGCGGACCTCCCGCTGGCGGCGCAGCCACCGTCCGAAGCTGGCGGTGTCGGCCGAACCCTGCTCCCACGGACGGGGGCGGGCGGGTCGCTGCTTGGGAGGCACAGTCATAGGGTGGATGGCGCGGGCCCCGCGCAGTCTACGGGCGGCGCGCCGAGAGGGTCAATCACTATGCCGGCTCGCCGAGCAGCAAGCGCGCTCGCTGGCGCACCTGCGGCGCCACCCGCGGATTCGAACCCACCGCCCCGAGGTCCGGCTTGCGCAGGCCGGGCAACAGTGTCAACGCCAATGCCGGCGGCGTGCGCGGATTCCTCGCCAACGCGAAGCGCACGGGATAGCGCTGTCCGAATCGCGCGCTGCCGGCGATCAGGGCGAGCACCGGCGCACTGGCCTCCTCGCCGGCCAGGAGCGGCAGGAGGAGCGCCTCGGTCAGCCGGGGATTCTCGAGCATCGCCGCGATGACCCGGGGCGTCGGATCCTTGCGCACCTGGGTCAGCACTCCCGGTCCCGCCCGGCGCGCGACCGCCAACCGCTCGCCCACGGACAAATTCGGCAGACGCTCGATCAGCCGGAGGTCGGCAGCGCGCCTCACCATCGGCCGGACGCGGACATCGAGACCCAGGCGCACCAAATCCAGCCAGAAGAGCCCCGGCACCAGGCGCAGGGCGAGAATCTCCCGTGTCCGGGGGTGAATCGCGACATCCCTGCGAAAGTCGTAGTACCGCAGCAGCGCCGGCGCGCCGGCCACCAGCAGCTCGACGATCTCGGCATCGGCGAACGGGTTGCGCAACGCCTGACAGGCCTCGGCGGGCCCGATGACTGCGAGATGGTCGCGCAGCAGCTGTTCGAGCTCTTGACCCGAAGCCTCGCGGAGCCGGCGGCCCAAATCGTCCGCGGTGCCGCGCTCCATCTCGGCACTCTATCCCTGATATCTTTCCTCCCCCATGGCCATTAGCCGCGAGACCCAGAATCAGATCGCCAAAGAAGACTTCGCGGCCATAGAGAACGCCTGGCTGCAGCGCATCGAGCAGGGACCACTCGACATCGACTACTTCGTCGGCGTCGCCCGCGCCCTCGGAGGACAGGGAGAAGAGGACCGGGCTCAGACTCTGCTCGAGCTGCTCGACGCCGAGTTGCGAGAGCGCCAGCTCTGGGCCGAACGCCTGCTCCTCCTGCGGCGCGCGGGCCACCTGGTCCTGCCGCCCGACAAGCAGCATCCGACGATCCTCGCCACGCTCAAGCGGCGCTATGCCGATCGTCCCAGCTTCGAGGGGCTTTCGCAGAGCGTTGGCCTGCAGCGCGCCGTGGACGACATTCCCAAGACTTGGGAGAAGGTCGAGCGGCTCGAGAGCCTGCTGCAGTACGACATCGGCGCCATCGTCTGGATGGAGGGCAAAGGTGCCGGCCGCGTGGCGGAAGTGAACTTCGGGCTGGAGGGATTCAAGGTCGATTTCGAGAAACAGCGCGGCGTGACGGTCGGGTTCCGCGCCGCCGCCAAGCTGCTCAAGACCCTGCCGCCGGGCCACCTGCTGCGCCGCAAGATCGAGGAGCCGGATTCCCTGGTCACGATGCGTGACCAGGCGCCGCCTGAGCTGTTGCGGGCGGTGCTGGAGAGCCACAGCCGGCCGCTCAGCGCGGGGGAGATCAAGGAAGCGCTCTCGGGCATCGTCAGCGACGCCCAATGGGCTTCCTGGTGGGCCGCGGCGCGCAAGCACGAGCAGGTGATGACGTCGGGCAGCGGCGGGCGCCAGAGCTACGCCTGGGCGGCCTCCGGCGGTCACGCCACCGATGCCGTCTGGCGGGCCTTCGAGCGCGCCGACACGGCGGGCAAGATCGACCTGCTGCGCAAGAACGCCGATCGCGAGCCGGTGCTTCGCCAGCGCATGGTGGATGCGCTGGTGGTCCTGGGCGAAGCCGCTCGAGCGAGCTCGCCGGCGGTGGCCTACGAGGTCTGGTGGGCCCTCGACCGCACCGGCGCCGCGCCGGCCGGCGCCACTTGGGCTCCAGAGGCGCTGCTGCGCGACGTCGACCCGCGTCAGTTCCTGCCCGCGGTAGGCGATCGCCTCCTCCGCGAGCGCGGCTACACGCTGCTCACCAGCGTGCGCGCCGATTGGCGCGAGATGTACGCCGACCTGCTGGCCCGGGAAGAGGACGCGCGCAGCTTGGCGTTTCTGGCCGACGCGCTGCGCCGCGAGGCCCCGCAGGTACTCGAGCGTTTCTACGATCAGACCCTGGCGCAGCCTCGCAAGGCGCAGGCCGCCTTCGTATGGATGTCCGAGCGCGCTGCCGAGGATCCCGCCATCGCCGGCCGCAATCCGCTGCGCCTCCTGCAGCAGCTACTGGCGGCTTTGAACACCGACGAGTTTCTCCCCTACCGGACGCGGCTGCGACCCCTGTTCGAATCGGGAAAGACGGTCCCCAAGCTGCTCCTGCGGCTCGAGGAGGATCAGGGTCCTCAGGCCTACGAGGCGCTGACGCGGGCAGCAGGCCTCGAGACGTTCGCGCGGCAGCCGTTGCTCAACGCCCTCGAGATGCGCTTCCCGGCGCTTCGCCAGCAGGGCGATCTGCCGCTCTACGCTACCGCCGAGGCGATCGCCGAACGGCGCGCCGAGCTGAAGAAGTTGCTCGACATCGAGATCCCTCAGAACCGCAAGGCGATCGAAGAGGCGCGCGCCCTCGGCGACCTGCGAGAAAACTTCGAGTACAAGTCGGCTCGCCAGCGCCACGAGTACCTCGCCGCTCGCACCGCCCAGCTCGACGGGGAGCTCCGCAGGGTACGGCCGATCGAGGCCGGAACGATCGACTCTTCGGAGGTGCGGGTCGGCACCCGCCTGCGCCTGCGAGACTCGGATGGGGCCGAGCGCTCGCTGACCATTCTCGGTCCTTGGGAAAGCAAGCCCGAAGCGGACGTGATCTCGTACGAGTCCGAAGCCGCCGCCCGCATGCTCGGCAAACGCGCGGGTGACGAGATCTCCTGGGACGGGAAGCCGTTCACGATCGCCTCCATCGAGCCCTTCGCCTGAGAGCCCGCGCCACCTACTGAAGGTGGATGTTGAGCGTCAGGGTGTAGCGCACTGCGACCGCTCGGCCGTCCTTGCGCGCCGGCTGGAAACGCCAGGTGGCGAGTGACTGCCGCACCCGCTCGGCGATTCGCGGGTCGAGGTCGTCGGGACGGAACTTGAGCTCGCCCAGGCGGCCATCGCTACCGATGGTGGTCTCGATGATGATCAACGGCGGCGGCGCCTCGCGGCCGCGGAACGACTGCAAGTCGGGATTCGCTCCACTGAGCTTCACCGGCCGTTCGATGCCCGGGCCCAGTGTGAGCACTTCTTCGTCGGCGACCTTTTTCTGCTCAGCCAGAGCGCCGGCCGGCGACGCGGTAGAGGCAGCGGAGTCGCGCCGCGACAGCTCGCGGTTGCGGGTTTCACTCTGCGCGGCCACCGCGGCGGCGGGCCCGGGAGCCGGAGCACTCATCGGCTCGGCTGCGACCTCGCTCCCCACCGTCGCGTCGCGCAGCTCGGCCTCGCCGCGACCACCGGTCGCCGCTGTGTCTGCCGGTGGCGCCTCGGCTTGGGCCTCCATGGCTGGAGGCGGAGGTGGCGCCGCCGCTTCGCGCTTCGCCAACCGATCCGCCGCCGCCTGCGGCGCGGGTGCGGCCGGCGCAGGAGGAACCACGGGAGCGGCCGCAGAAGCGCCAGTCTCGGCAGTCGGCTGCTCGGACGGAGGGTCGAAGGTGATGGTCGCTCGCCAGTCCTCGGCGGAGGTTGCGGCTGCTGGAGAGGCCGCTTGCCGGTCCGCGCCTTGCCGCAGCATGTAGGCATACAGGAACAGCCCGCAGCCGAAGGCGAGGAAAACGGCTGCTGCCATGGCCGGCCATGCGGCGAGACGCGAATGCCAGCCGGGAAGCGTCCAGAGTCGGCGGCGAACCTCCTGCTCGATCGCCAGTTGGCGGCGCAGCGCCTCCCGCACGTGCGGCGGCGGCACAGCGGGCGGCAGCTTCTGCAGCTCGCCTATGGTGACCCGCAAACCCTCGAGCCGGCCGCGGCAGTCCTGGCATTCGACGACGTGCGCCTGCGCCCCGTCGGCGATCGAAGCCTCGAGCTCGCCGTCGAGCAGCGCCGAGATCGTTTCGAGATCGAGATGGCGGCTCATGCGGCGCTCCCCAGGAGCTGGCGCAGCTGCTCACGACCGCGGGCGATTCGCGAGCGCACCGTCCCCACACGCACTCCCGTGGCCTCGGCGATCTCTTCGTAAGCGAGCCCCTCGAGGTCGCGCAACACCACGGCCTCGCGAAATGCCATCGGCAGTTGCCCGAGCGCTTCGGCCACCCGGCGCGAGGTGTCGTGCGACAGGGCGTTTTCCTCCGGACCACGGCCGGGATCCCGCAGCTGCGGGGCTTCCTCGACTCCCTCCTCGAACAACCCCTGCGTAGCCGGGCGGAAGCGCGCGAAGCGCGAGCGGCACTGGTTGAGCGCCACCCGGTAGACCCAGGTCTTGAGGCTCGAGCCACCGCGGAAACCGCTCAGGTGTCGATAGATGCGGAGAAACACTTCCTGTGTCAGATCTTCAGCCTCCGCCGGATTACCGGAGAGCCGCAGCGCCAATCCGTACACCATCCCGGCGTAGCGGCCATACACCTCGTCGAACGCCCGGCCATCTCCGGCGCGGTGGCGCACGACGAGATCGACGTCGGGGTCGGGGACGGCAGCGCTTTCGAGCGTCATCGCCTCCACGGCCATAGGTAGCGAGCCCAAGGCCCGCTGTACGAGTAGACCGCTCCGGGGGGCGGAAAGTTCCCGGTGGCGAGGATTCTACTTGGCCCGTGTTCGCGCCAGCCGGACGTTGCCGGCGGCGGAGGGACCGTAGTAACCGAGAATGCCGCGGACCACCGTTTCCGCCATCTTCTGACGGTAGGCGCGCGTCTGGAGCAGCTCACGGTCCTCGGCGTTGGCCAGATTGCAGACTTCGAGCAGCAGCTTGGCGGGAACTGCGTTGTAACGCAACACCGCCGGCACCCATTGACGACGGTTGCGGATCACTTTCTCGCGCACCGGCTTGAACGGGTGCACCGGCAGGTTCTCCTCGCGCAGGGCATCCAGGATGTCGGTGGCGAGCTCACGGGACAGACCCTCGCTGCGCAGCAGCTCGCGGGTCGATGGGCGCCACGTCCCTCCGTCGCGCACTTCCTGGCGCGAGGCATATACTCCGCCGCCGGATCCACGCCAGTCGCCGCTGCGCTGAGCGTCGGGGATGTAGATCATGGCTCCCCGCAGCGACGGGTGCAGCGAATCGGCGTGAATCGAGATGAAGATCACCTTCTCGGGATCGCCGCCCTTCTTGGCCAGCTTGCGGTGCACCGAATTGGCCAGGTACCAGCGCAGGTTCACTCCCACTTTCGAGTCCTCGATGGGATAGGGCGGGGTGGTCAGCACGGCGTGGCCGCGAGAGAACGCCAGGACATCCTTGTCGTCGATCTCGAAGCTGCGACCGTCGCGGGTGGTGGGTACCACCGTCGCGCGCGGTGTAGGTCTCGAGCAGCCGGCGCACGCGCAACATGACGTCGTAGACGTAGAGGCTCTCCCAGACTCCCGACATCGAGGCCCCGACGTCGCGGCCGCCGTGGCCGGCGTCGAGGATGACCGTGATGCCCTCGAGATCGACCGCGGTCACCTGGTTGCGGAAACGCGCCGACGCGGTCACCGCCGCTTCGTACTCGACCCGCCGCGGATGCCCGGCGGGGAGGAACTCGGGCAGCAGAACGTCGAGCGGAACTTTCACCGGGAAGCCGATCGGAATGTCGGTGACGTCGGCGATGCCGTTGCGCGCTGCGATCTCGCGGGCGAGCGCGTTGACGTCCTCGGCGTGGATGCTGCCGGTGAAACGCACCACGACGCTCGAGTAGAGCGCTTCACCGGGTCGCAAGCCGTAAACTGCGAACTCACCCCGCTCGTCTTTGCCGTAGCGCAGATCGTAGGCTTCCGGCGAGTCGGCGGGAGTTTCGTCCGGCTGGCTGACCGGCAATGGTGTCGGCGGCGCTTGGTGGGCTCGTTCCGGCTCCCCCGCCGGCGCTATGGTGACGGCGGAAACCGGCGGCGACGGACTGGCCGCCGCGACCACTTCTTCGGTCTCCATCTCCTCGACTTCTTCGAGCGCGGCCGCCAGCGGCGGCGCGGGGAGCACCGGGGCTTCCGGCCGCGCCGGCGCTGACGAAGGCACTGGAGCAGGCTTGGCCGGCGCCGTGGCAGCCACGACGGCCTTCGGCAACAGCGCACGAAACTCCGGTAGCAGGATCTCGGCCGGCACCAGGAGCCGCGAGCCCGGCTTGGGTTCCGTGTCGTTCAGTGCGTTCACCTCGCGCAGCACAGCGAAGTTCTCCCCCGCGCCCGTGAACCAAAGCGCGATCTGCCACAGGCTCTCGCCTCCGGCCTGACCGCGCGGACTGATGGTGTGGCGCCAGCCCACGGCTTCGGATCGGTCCTCGCGGAAAACAGCACGTACCACCTTGGTCTTGAGCTCCGGCTTCAGCAGCTCGAAGGCGATGCGATAGCGCCGGTCCGTCTTGAGCTCCTTGACGCCGCCGTTCTCGCGCGCGATCTGCGCCGCCGCGTCGGCGCCGCCGCACAACCGGCGGGCCAGCGAGTAGAGTCCCTCGCCGCGCATCGGCTGGGCTTCGAGGTAGAGACTGCGCGAGTCGCTGAGCGTGGCGCGCAGGCCGTCGCCGATGAGGATGCGGGAGGGCGCCGCGAGCAGGGCCTCGGCGAGCAGAGCGAGGCCGACCGTCACGAGCGCCATGCCCGCACGTCGTCCCCGCATCAGGGTCGCAGCTCCGGACCGTGGCTGGCGCCGGCGAAGGTCGGCTGACGCTGTCCGCCGGTAGTGGTTTCGAAGGCGCGCGCTGCGCGCAGCAACCGCGCCTCGTCGAACGGCTTGCCCATCAACTGCAGCGCCAGGGGCAGGCCGCGTCCATCGAGACCGGAAGGCACCGAGATGGCCGGCAGGCCGGCGAGGCTGGCGGGAACCGTGAAGATGTCGTTGAGATACATCGTGAGCGGGTCGTCGACCTTCTCGCCGAGGGCGAAAGCGCCGGTCGGACTGGTCGGCGAGGCCAGCAGATCGCAGCCCTCGAAGGCAGCGAGCAACTGAGCGGTGAGCCCGGCGAGCACCTGCCGCGCCCGCCCGTAGTACGCCTCGTAGTAGCCCGACGACAGCGCGAAGGTGCCGAGCATGATGCGGCGCTTGGCTTCGTCGCCGAAGCCTTCGCTGCGGCTCGCCAGGTAGAGCGACAGCAAGTCGCTCACTTCCGTCGCCCGGCGGCCGTAGCGCATGCCGTCGAACCGCGCCAGATTCGCCGACGCTTCGCAGTTCGCGATGACGTAG
This sequence comes from Thermoanaerobaculia bacterium, assembly GCA_963821905.1. GTDB lineage: Bacteria > Acidobacteriota > Thermoanaerobaculia > Multivoradales > JAGPDF01 > CAWGFP01. The sequence goes on from CAWGFP010000008.1 coordinate 107,026, forward strand.
TAGATGGCGATCGCCGCCGGCAGGTTGGGCACCGAGACTTCGACCAGCTCTGCGCCGAGACTCTCGAGCCGTTCGCATGCCTGGAGCCAGTCCCGCCGCGAATCGTCGGGCATGCCCGAGATGTCGACCTCACGCGCCACACCGATGCGCCAGCCCTGGATCCCGTCTTCGAGCGCCGCCGCGTAGTCTCCGCCGGGCCGTGGATCGCAGGTCGAGTCCCGCGTGTCGCCCCCCGCGACTACCGACAGGGCCAGGGCAGCGTCGCTCACCGAACGGGTCAGCGGACCGATCTGGTCGAGCGACGAGCCGAAAGCCACCAAGCCGTAGCGGGAGACACGTCGATAGCTCGGTTTCAGTCCGACCACGCCACAGAGCGCGGCTGGTTGGCGGATCGAACCGCCGGTGTCGGAACCCAATGCGAGCGGGACGCTGCCTGCCGCCACCGCCGCCGCCGAGCCGCCGCTCGACCCGCCGGGAACCATACCCAGGTGCCAGGGGTTTCGGGTGGCATGAAAGGCGGAGTTCTCGCACGACGAGCCCATCGCGAACTCGTCGAGGTTGGTCTTCCCCAGCACCACGGCGTCCGCGGCCAGCAAACGCTCGACCGCGGTCGCGCTGTAGGGCGAGACATAGCCGCCGAGAATGCGCGATCCGCAGGTCAGCGGCGTGTCGGCGAGCGCCAGGTTGTCCTTGAGCGCCACGGGCACTCCGGCCAGAGCTCCGAGGTTCTCGCCCAGTTTCCGCCGGCGGTCGATCTCGGCGGCGCGGCTGCGGGCGTCGCCATCGAACCGGGACAGATAGGCGACGACCAGAGGTTCCACCTGTTCGGTGCGGGCCAGGCAAGACTCCAGCACCGCCGAGGCGGAGACGTCGCCGCTACGCACCGCGGCGGCGGTCTCAGAAGCCGACCACTGCCAGGGCTCACTCATTCTCGCCCTTGACCAGTGGCACGACGAGGAACGAGCCGTAGAGCTCCGGGGAGTTGTTCCGGAAGGCCTCGAGAGGAAGGCATTCCGCAACGGTGTCGGAAGCCTCGACCGCCAGTAGCTCGGCCTCCTGCGAATCCTGACCGGGGTAACTCTTCAGCTGATCGATGTAGTCCACGATCTGCCCCAGCTGCGACGCGAACTTCGCTTCCTCGGCGGGAGTCAGGCGGAGCCGGGCGAGAGTCGCGATTCTCCTGACTTCTTCGATAGTTAAGGGCATTTTCCTAAAGTTTCATTTTAACTCTTTGGAAGCATCTGGGCAATCGCGGCCTGCTTGCTATGCTGCGCTCCCCCATGACCGAGCGCGGCGCGGGTACGCTGGCTCTCCTTTGCCATCACCGAATCGCTCTCGCGCTGCGCGCCGCGGCGCTCGGGCTCGAACCCCATTTCGTCGGCGGCGTGCTGCGGGACCGGCTGCTGGGCTTGCCGGCCTACGACTTCGACGCCGTGGTGGCTGCCGACGGTCGCGGCGTCGGCGAACGGCTGGAGTCGGCGCTGAAGGCGAGGCTCATCGGGCTGGGGGGCGAGCGTTTCGCGGCCTACCGTCTGGTAGGAGGAGATTTCACCCTCGACCTCTGGGACCGTGAGGGCGCCACCATCGCCTCCGACCTCGAGCGGCGAGATCTCACGGTCAACGCCCTGGGGCTCGACCTCGAATCGGGCGCCTGCCTCGATCCGCACGGCGGGCTGCGGGATCTCCGCTCCCGCGTCTTGCGCGCCGTCGGGCCAGGAGCTTTCCGGGGCGATCCACTGCGCAGCTTGCGCTTGCCGCGACTGCTCGTGCAACTACCGGGCTTCGCCGCCGACCCGGAAACCATCGCCTTGGCACGCACCGAGGCGCCGCGGCTCGCCGAGGTTGCCGCCGAGCGGGTGCGTGACGAACTGCGGCGGCTGTTCGACGGGGCTGACGCCCACCGCGGCCTCCTGCTCCTGCAGGCGCTCGAGATCTACCCGGGGCTGTGGCTCGGGCGCCCGGGCGATGCGAAGCTCGCCGAACAAGCGATCGACGAGCTCGAGCGCCTGGGCGAGGCGGCCCTGGTGCTGCGCCGCACCGCGCTTGGCTGGGCCGACGGCCTGGATCTTCCCGCGGCCCGCTGGGCCTCGACATTCCAATCCCTGGCGACGGTCGCCGAACCGCGCGCCGCGCTGCGCCGCTTCGCCGCCGCCGGCTATATGGCCCGCAATGACGCCGAGCGCATCGCTGCCCTCCTCCTGGTTCCCGAGCTGCCGCTCACCGCGCTCGCCATGCGCCATTTCCTGCACGACTCGGCGGAGCTGTGGCCCACCGCGGCGGTGTGGCTCGGTAGCCGGGCGCTGCGGCAAGGAGAGCGGGCGGTCTGGGAGGCCTGGCTCGCCGGCCTGGTCGAACTGATCGAAGCCGAAGGCAAGGATCTCCTCGATCCGCCGGTGCTGGTGCGCGGCGACGAGGTGAAGACGCTCCTGGGGTTGTCGTCGGGGCCGGAGATCGGCCGAGCGCTGGCGCGCGTGCGCGCGGCGCAGGTGGAGGGCAGCGTGCGGAGCCGCGAAGACGCCCTGGCTCTGCTGCGGCGCCCGCCGTAGTCCTACTTGGTGCCCATCAGGCGCTGGTTGAGCTCCTTGATGCGCTCCATCAGCTTGTCGATCTTCTCCTGCGCTTCCTGGCGCAGGCGCGTGTAGTCGCCGCGCATGCGCTCCATCTCACGGTGCATCTCCTGCACGCGCTCCTGCAGATCGCGGATCTGGTCGTCGCGCTTGCCGGTCACCGCGCTCTCGAGGTCGGCGATCCGCTCGTCCTTCTCGCTGCAGCCGGATCTTGATCTTCTCTTCCTGCTCCTCGTAGAGCCGCCGGAACTGCTGCAGCTCGAGGATCTCGCGAGAAATCGGCGGTGGATGGGCTCATGTCGCCTCCGCGTTCCTCGATCTTGGGGAACATCTTGCGCAGCTTGAGCGACAGGTCTTCGGGATCGGTCGACTGCCGCATCGCCTCGGCGATAGGTGATCGTCGCCGTGCACCAGCAGCGACAGCAGCGACTGGTTCATCGACTGCATCCGGTAGTAGCCGACCGAGGACTCGATCTCCTCGAGGATGTGGCTGGTCTCGCCCTTCTCGATCAGCTTGGCGATCTTGGGCGAGGTCTTCATGATCTCGAGCGCCGCCACCAGCCCGTTGCCGTCGCGCCGCTCCACCAGCTTCATCGAGACGACGCCCTTGAGGACCTGCGCGAGCTGCGAGCGCACCTGGCTCTGCTGGTCGGCCGGGAAGGCGTCGAGGATGCGGTCGACGGTCTGCGGCGCGCTGTTGGTGTGCAGGGTCGAGAAGACCAGGTGGCCGGTCTCGGCGGCGGTGATCACGGTGCCGATCGTCTCGGCGTCGCGCATCTCGCCGACCATGATGACGTCGGGGTCCTGGCGCATGGCGTTGCGCAGCGCCTCGGAGAACGCGATGGTGTCGGTGCCGACCTCGCGCTGGGAGATCGACGCGACGTCGTCGGTGAACAGGAACTCCATCGGGTCTTCGATGGTGATGACGTGCACCGGGCGCCGCCGCGAGATGTGCTTGATCAGCGCCGCCAGCGTCGTCGACTTGCCGCTGCCGGTCGGGCCGGTGACCAGCACCAGGCCCATCGGCAGGTCGGCAGAAATCGAGCAGCACCGGCGGCAGGTCGAGGGTCTCGACGGTCTTGATCTCGTAGGGGATGCGGCGGAAAGCAGGCCGCCAGCGTGCCGCGCTGCATGTAGATGTTGCCGCGGAAGCGCGCCAGGCCGTGCACGCCGTAGCCGAGGTCGACGGCCATGCGCTCGTCGAGCCTCTTCTTCTGCTGCGGATTGAGGATCCCGAGCAGCATGCGCTCGATGTCCTGCGGCGTCAGCGGACTCCGACTCGATCGGCATCAGCTTGCCGTGCACGCGCAGCAAGGGCGGCCGCGTCGGCTTCAGATGCAGATCCGACGCACCCTTCTCGGTCATGAAACGAAGCAGCTCGTCGAGTTCCAATCGCTTTTCGCAGCTAGTTTGTTTGGAGCGTTACCCTAGCGCAAATCGGCCCGAGGCGCCATGTCGGCAGCCGCTGGCTATCAGAAGCGACGCATCAGACCGACCACCACCCCCTGCACCTTGACCTCGGCGGCAAGCGCGAAGATCGGCTGCATGGTGGGATGCGCGGGCTGCAAGCGGACCGTTCGCCCTCGGGGTAGAAACGCTTGAGCGTCGCGTCGGCGCCGATCAGGGCGACCACCATCTCGCCCGGCGTCGGCGCGCTCGCGGCGCTGCACCACCACCCAGTCGCCGTCATGGATGCCCTCGTCGATCATCGAATCGCCCGCACGCGCAGCACGAAGTGATCGCTGGGCTGCGGGCCGAGCAGGTGGTGGGCACCGTCAGCGTTTCGTCGCCGGCGATGGCCTCGATGGGCCGGCCGGCGGCGATCCGACCGAGCAGCGGTAACTCGGGCGCGTTGGCCGGCGAGCCGGTCCCGTGCCCCGGCACCGGTCGCAACAGCTCGAGACCGCGCTTCTGGTTCCAGTCCCGGCGCAGGAAGCCTTTCTGCGCCAGCAGCTTGAGATGCTTATAGGCAGTGCCGTAGGAGGAGAACCCGAAGTGCTCGCAGATCTCGCGCAGAGTCGGCGCGATCCCGTGGCGGCCTTGATAGTCGGTGATGAACTCGAGAATGGTCTTCTGGCGTCTCGGTGAGGAAGCTGGGCTTTCGAGCCATGGCGCTGATGATAGGCGCAACAAAGGCGTAAGTCAAAACCTTGGGTAGACTGGCGGGCCATGGCTCTCGCGATGCCCGAACTGCCCGTTCGAGGAACACCGGCTGGACAATGGACTGCGCGTCGTCCTCCACCGCGACCCGCGCCTGCCACTGGTCGCGATCAACCTCTGGTACCACGTGGGCTCCAGAAACGAACGTCCGCGGGCGCACCGGCTTGGCGCACCTTTTCGAGCACATGCTCTTCCAAGGCAGCGGCCACGTCGGAACCAACGACCATTTCCGGCTGATCCAGCAGGTCGGCGGCGTCGCCAACGGCTCGACCTGGTACGACCGCACCAACTACTACGAGACCCTGCCGGCCCACGCGCTCGACCTCGGGCTGTGGCTCGAATCCGACCGCATGGGGTTCCTGCTCGACGCCCTCACGCCGGAGAAGCTGGAGAACCAGCGTTCGGTGGTGATGAACGAGCGCCGTCAGCGGGTGGACAACCAGCCTTACGGGCGCGCCCTGGAGCGCGTGCACGAGCTGCTCTACCCTGCCGGCGCATCCCTACAGCTGGCCGGTCATCGGCTACCTCGAGGACATCGCCGCGTGCGGCTCTGGAGGAGGTGGCGGAGTTTTTTCGCCGCCACTACGGGCCCGACAACGCGGTCCTGACGCTGGCCGGCGACATCGAGCCCGCCGCGGCGCTCGCCAAGGTCGAGCGCTGGTTCGGCGGCCTGCCCCGGGGAGCGGCGACCCGATCGCTGGCGTCTCCTTCCGGCGAACCTCGGGGCCTGCAGATCGAAATTCAGCCCGATCGCGTGCAGTTGCCCCGGCTCTACCTCGGCTTTCGAGCGCCGGCCTATGGCCACCGCGATTGGTACGCGGGGGCCCTTCTCGGTCAGGCTCTCGCGGGCAGCAAGGCGAGCCCCTGGTATCAGGACTTGGTCTATCGGCGGCAGATCGCCCAGGACGTCGGCTTCTACGTCTACCCCACCGAGCTCGAAGCCACCGTGCTGGTGGTGGCGACCTGCAAGCCCGGCGTCGATCCCGGAGATCTCGAACGCGAGCTGCTCGACCATCTCGGACACGCCGCCGAGCGCGGCCCGTCGGACCAGGAAGTCGAGCGCGCCCGCGCCCATCTCCTCACCGGCACCTTCGAGGAGCTCGAGACGCTCGATCGCAAAGCCGACACGCTCAGCCAGTGCGCGACCTACTTCGACGATCCCGGCTACTTCGGCCGGGAGATCGAGCGCTACCTCGCGACCAGCGGTGACCAGCTCAGGGATTTCGCGCGCCGCTACCTTTCACCGTCGGCACGAGCTCAAGTGACAGTGATTCCGGAGTCGGCGTCATGATCGACCGCCATGCGCCGCCGCCTCTCGCGACTCCGCGTCGCGCCGCGATGCCTCCCATACAGCACGCGCGGCTCGGCAACGGCTTGCGGCTCCTGCTCATCGAACGCCATGACTTGCCCCTCGTGCACCTGCAGCTCGGCTCGAGCGCCGGCGGCGAATGGGATCCGCCGGGCCGCGCTGGATTGGCTACTCTGACCGCGGCGCTGCGCGACGAAGGTACGGCGCGCCGCAGCTCGACCGAGATCGCGGCCGCGATCGAAGACCTCGGTGGCCACCTCTCGACCACCGCCGGCTGGGAGGCGAGCTACATCTCCACCGTGGTGCTGGCGCCGGCAGTCGGAGCCGCTCTGGAGCTCATGACCGAAGTGGCGCGTGAGGCAACGCTGCCGGAAGCGGAGTTCGAGCGCCTTCGCCGCCAGCGGCTGGCCGACCTCCTGCATCGCCGGTCGCAGCCGGCCGCTCTGGCCGACGAACGGCTGGCCGCCGAGCTCTACGGCGACGGCCTCTATGGCTATCCGCTTTCGGGCGACGAGGCGACCACCACGGCGCTCGTGCGCGCGGACGCCACCGACTTCGCGTCGACCCGATTCTGCCCGGCGACCAGTTGGCTGATCGCGGTCGGCGCGATCTCGCTCGCTGAGCTGGAGCGTAATTCAGCGAGCCTGCTCGCCGACTGGCGGGGCGGCGATCCCGGCCAAGGGATGCCGGTGCCCCTGCCCAGGCCGCGCGCCAGCCTCACCGTGGACGTCATCGACCGACCCGGCAGCGCTCAGACCGAGCTCCGCATGGGCCAGGTGGGTATGCCCAAGTTGCACCCCGACCGCGTTCCACTCGGGGTGGCCAACTCGCTTCTCGGAGGCAAGTTCACGAGTCGCATCAATCTCAACCTGCGCGAGCGCCGCGGCATAACCTACGGCGCCTTCTCGCGGCTCGCCGACCGGCGTCACGCGGGTCCCTTCTCGGTCGGCGGCGCGGTGGCTACCGAGCGGACCGGCGAGGCGGTGCGCGAGATTCTCGGCGAGCTCGAACGGCTACGACAGGAGCCGCCGAGCGACTTCGAGCTGTCCGAGACACGCGACTACCTGGTCGGCGTGTTCCCCTACCAGCTGCAGACGGGCGACGATCTCGCCCGGAGGCTGGAAGAGCTGGCGACCTACGACCTACCGGACGACCACGCCGAGCGGCGATTGGCGGAAATCCAGGCGGTGACGGCGCCGGAGATTCAGCGTGCGGCCGCGACCTATCTCCAACCTGAACGGATGGCGATCGTCGTCGCCGGCCCAGCTGCGGAGCTGGTGCCCCAACTGTCGGAGCTGCGGAAATCCGCGTGACTACTCCAGGCGCGCCGAGGGTTCTCCAGCCTTCGTGACCTGGATACGAAGCGTCCGTTGGCCGCCGCCCGGGAAATTGCCCTGCAGGTCGACCAGCCGCGCCGGCTTGCCGCTGAGGGCGACGTAAACGCGCAGGCTGTGGTCGCCGGGCGAGAGCGGACGGTTGGCCTGCAGGCCGCCGGCCACCGCCTCGCTGCGGAACAGGCCCTTCCGGCGCACGAAACGGAACGGCTCGCGCAGGATCTGACTGCCGTCCAGAAAAACGGTGAGCACGCCTTCGGGCGCCTCGCTCTGGAAGTCGATCGCCAACGCAGCATCGATGAGAGCTTCCGGCGCAGGCGTTGCGGCCGGCGCCGCGACAGCTGCCGGCGGCGGCGGCGCCACCGCGGCGCGCGACTCGGCACGACGGCGCGCCAGACCCGATTCGGCCTGCGTGACGAGCGCACTCGCCTCGACGTTCTCGGGGTCCTCGCGGAGCAATTCCTGGCCTGCGGATCGGGCCTCCTCCCAGTCCTTCGCAGCGAGGGCGTCCTTCCCGCGCTGCAACCCGTCGACAATGCGCTGGTCGCGCTCGGCCTGTTTCGCCGAGGCCTCAGCCGTCGTCGCGGCCTCGACACGAAGCTGCGTCGCCGCGCCCAGCTTGGGCGCCAGACGTTCCGCTTCGGAAAACGCCACCACCGCCGCGGCCGCATCGCCACTCTCCAGCCGTCGCCCGCCCTCCAACAACCACGGCATGGCCAGGGCCACTTCGCCGCCCGGCAGTTCCTTGCGGCCGAACGCTGGACCGCTGTCGTGGAAAAAGGCGAGTCCCCCCAGGCCCGCCATCAAGGCGGCCGCCGCCGAGGCGAGGGCGATGGCGATGGCGCGTGCCTGGCTGCGGCGCCGCGCCACGACGTCGTGGGCCGGAGGCGCCGCGGCGCGGCCGACGAAAGTATCGTGCAACGCCTGCGTCAGGGATGACTCTCCGGCCGGACTGCTCCGCCGATCGACGGCACCGGCACCGCCGCCGGAACCGGTGCCGTGCGGCCGGCATCGACAGAGTCACCAGCGTGGCGTTCAGATCGAGGGCGGGGCTGGAGGCGCCGCCGCAAGTCGGCGGCCAACTCGCCAGCCCGCTGATAGCGCTTGTCCGGCGCCTTCTCGAGTGCCCGCTGCAGCACCGCGCGCAGGGCGGAGGGGAATTCGGGCACGAACTCCTCGGGCGGCGTGAACGGGTCGTAGACGATGCGGTGGCTGACCACCGTCAGGTTCTCGCCCTGGAACGGCTTGTGGCGGGTCAGCATCTCGTAGAGCACCACGCCGAGCGCGAAGAGGTCGGCGCGGTGGTCGACCTCCCTGCCCTGGATCTGCTCCGGCGCCATGTAGTTCGGCGTGCCGAGGAGCTGCCCCTCCTGGGTGAGGTTCGAGGTGTCGAGCCGGGCGATGCCGAAGTCGGTGATCTTCACCCGGTTGTCCGCGGTGATCAGGATGTTGGCCGGCTTGACGTCGCGGTGGACGACGCCGCTTGGAGTGGGCGTAGTCGAGCGCCTCGGCGACCTGCGACGATCGAGGTCGACGACGAACGGCAGCGGTCAGCGGCTCGGTCGCCCTGGAGCAGCTGCTTCAGGTTGCGTCCCGCGGACGTACTCCATGGCGATGAAGGCGAGCGCCGTCCTCGCTCTCGCTCCACGACGTCGTGGATGGTGACGATGTTGGGGTGGGAGAGGATGCCGGCGCTCTGCGCCTCGCGCATGAAGCGGGTGCGGAACTGCTCGCAGCTCCTGGTCCTTGACGGAATAGCCGATGCGGAAGGTCTTGAGCGCGACCAGCCGGCCGATCAGCGGGTCCGGCGCCAGGTAGACCACGCCCATCGCGCCCTTGCCGATCTCCTCGACGATCTCGTAGCGGCCGAGCTTGGTCGGCGTCGGGGCATCATGGCGTGGTCCGAGCCGATTCTAGGCCGGAGGCGCCGCCGAGTCAAACCACCGCGGCATATGCAAGTCTGCGAATCCGGACTTGGCAGGCGCCGCCGGACGGGCCGGCGACGGCCTGCTGTGGTATATTTCGCGCCCTGTCCAGCGCCTTCGAAGGAGGTCCGAACGATGCAGGTGGACAGCCCGGACAAGATCCGCAACGTCGCCGTGGCGGGCCACAACGACACCGGCAAGACCACGCTCGACAGCGCGCTGCTCTACACCGGCGGCGCCACCACCCGCCTGGGCCGGGTCGAGGACAGGAACAGCGCTCACCGACTTCGATCCCGAGGAGCTCGAGCGCGGCATCTCGATCGGCCTCGCGCGTCTGCTTCGCGCCCTGGCGCGGCCACAAGGTCAACCTGATCGACTGCCCCGGCTACGGCATCTTCTTCACCGAGACCAAGCCGGCGCATGCGCGCCGCCGACGCCGCGCTGCTCTGCGTCAACGCGCGTCGCCGGCGTCGAGGTCAACACCGAGAAGGTCTGGGAGTTCGCCGCACGAGCTCGGCCTGCCGGTGATCGTCCACCTCACCAAGATGGACCGCGAGCGCGCCGACTTCGAGCGCACTCTCGCCAGCGCTGCACAAGACGCTTCGGCCGCGCGCATCGTGCCGGTGCAGATCCCGCATCGGCAAGGAGCATGAGCTTCGCCGGCGTCGTCGACCTGGTGCGCCAGAAGGCCTACCGCTTCGACCGCGACGGCAACGGCAAGGCCAAGGCGGTCGGGCTGCCGCCGACGATCGCTGGCCGACGCGGCCGACCTGGCGCGCGCCGGCTGGTCGAGGCGGTGGCCGAGACCGACGACGCGCTGATGGAGAAGCTTCTTCGAGGGCGGCACGCTGACGCAGGAGGAGCTGGACGCCGGCCTGCGCCAGCGCGATGCGCGGCGCCAGATCTTCCCGCTCGTGACGCTCCGTCCGGCGCCCACGGCATCGGCACCTCGACGCTGCTCGACGCCGCTGGTCGACTTGGCGCCCGTCGCCGGCCGAGCGCGCCGCCTATCCCGGCCACCGACGTGGGCGGCGACGCCGGTCGAGCTTGACCGCCGATCCCGCCGGGCCCGCGGCCGCGCTGGTCTTCAAGACGCTGACCGATCCGTTCACCGGCAAGGTCTCGATCTTCCGCGTGGTCTCCGGCACGCTGACCGGCGACGCGCACGGTCTGGAACAGCCGCGCCGAGGAGAACGAGAACGCCTCGGCCACCTGATGGTCCTCCAGGGCAAGCAGGGCACCGACGACGCCCAGCTGATCGCCGGCGACATCGGCGGCGTTGCCAAGCTCAAGCACCGCCAAACCGGCGACACGCTGTGCGGCCAAGGAGCAGCCGGTGCAGCTGGGCTGGATCGAGGTGCCGGAGGCGGCGATCGCCTTCGCCATCGAGCCCAAGGCGAAGGGCGACGAAGAGAAGATCGGCGAGGCCCTCCACCGGCTGATGGACGAGGACCCGGCGCTCCACTCCGGCCGCGACCCGAGCAGACCGGCGAGTTCCTGGTCTCCGGCACCGGCCAGCTCCACGTCGAGATCGCGGTCGCCAAGCTCAAGCAGCCGCTACCACGTCGAGGTCATCCTGCATCCGCCGAAGGTGCCGTACCGCGAGACCATCCTCAAGCCGGCCGACGGCCACGGCCGGCACAAGAAACAGACCGGCGGCCGCGGCCAGTTCGCCGACTGCACGGATCAAGATCGAGCCGCTGCCGCGCGGCGAGCGACTTCGAGTTCGTCGACGAGATCTTCGGCGGCTCCATCCCGCAGAACTACCGGCCGGCGGTCGAGAAAGGGCATCCAGGAGGCTCGGCTGCGCGGCTATCTGGCCGGCTATCCGGTGGTCGACTTCCGCGTCCGGCTGCTCGACGGCCAGTACCACGACGTCGACTCGTCCGAGCTGGCGTTCAAGATCGCCGGCTCGCTGGCCTTCAAGGACGCGATGGCGAACGCCACGCCCGACCATCCTCGAGCCGATCATGAAGGTCGAGATCGAACACCGCCGACGAGTTCATGGGCGACATCATGGGCGACCTCGCCCAGCGCCGCGGCCGCCCGCAGGGCATGGACGTCGAAGAACGGCGGCCAGATCGTCGCGGCCGTCGTGCCGATGTCGGAGATGCTCGACTACGCGCCGGCGCTGCGCTCCATGACCCAGGGCCGGGCCGAACTTCCACATGGAGTTCTCGCACTACGAAGAAGTGCCGCGGCTGGTGCAGGACAAGATCATCGCCGAGGCGGCGAAGCGCAAGCAGGAAGAGAAAGAAGAGCACTGACGCGGCCGCGGCGGCTTGTCGCCCATCCAGAGCCCCACAAGAACGAACGGGGAAGGCATCTTCGCCTTCCCCATTGCTGCTTACCGCCGGGCCAACCGTTGTGACCTTCCGGTCCAGCTCCCCGGTCCACTCGGGACGCGTATAGGGGTCAGGTCCGGCGGCGCTGAACGCCCTCGTAGCGGTCGACCGTGGGATCGTCTCGCCTCGAGGGCCGTAGTTCGCCCGGTGGAGTCATGTCCTTCCTCCTGTGTTCATGATCAACGTACGCCCCGTTGGGAGGGGTGTCAAGTGGCGCGAAAATTGTGCAAATTTCGTCGCGCATCGATCCAAAAGCAAAAGGCCGGCGAAGACCGCCGGCCCGGAAAAGCAGAAGAGGAAGCGAACGATTTCAGGAGCGCGACAAGTACTTGTTCTCGCGCGTGTCGATGGTCAGCTTGTCGCCGTTGTTGATGAACTGCGGCACCTGCACGGTCAGCCCTGTTTCCATCACGGCCGGCTTGTAGGACGCCGACGCCGTCGCGTTCTTCATTCCCGGCTCGGTGTCAGTGACCGTGAGTTGCACGGTGTTGGGCAGCTCGATGCCAACCGGGTTTTCGTCGTGGAAGTCCACCCGGATGACCGTATTGGGCAACAGATAGAGTCGGGCGTCGCCCAACACATCCTCGGAGAGCGAGACCTGGTCGTAGCTTTCCTGGTTCATGAAGTGATGCCCCGACGGGTCGGAATACAAGTACTCCATCGGGTAAGTGTCGAGCATCGCGCGCTCGACGCTTTCGGTCGAGGCGAAGCGATGCTCGAAGCTGTTGCCGGTCTTCAGGTTGCGCATGCGCACTTGCACGAAAGCCCGCAGGTTACCCGGCGTGCGGTGCGTTACCGACATGATGCGGCAGAGGTCACCAGCATGGATGATGCACATGCCGGATCGTAGATCGTTGGCCTGAGGCAAAGCCTTCTCCTACTCGCCGCCAGCCTTGCGCGGTGTTTTCACCTTGGCGGCGCCCTTGGCGTGCGCGTCGGTGCGGACCTTCTTCTCGCCCTTGGCGCGGGGGCCCGCCTTGGGCTGAGCGGCCTTCTTCGCCTTCTTCTTCTCCGCCTTCTCACCCTCGGCCGAGTCGTCGCCGCCCTTGGCCTTCTTCCCCTTGGTGTCTTCCGACGATGCCGGCGGCGCGCTGGGCTGGAAATCCACCAGCTCGAGCACCGCCATCTCGGCGCCGTCACCCTGGCGCGGGCCCAGCTTGACGATCCGCAGGTAGCCACCCGGCCGCTCCGCCAAGCGCGGCGCGATCTCGTCGAACAGCTTCTTGACGAGATCGCGATCCGCCAGCCAGCGCCGGCCAGGCGGCGGGCGTGAACCGTGCCGCGCTTGCCCTGGGTGATCACCCGCTCGGCGATCGGCCGCAGCTCCTTGGCCTTGGGCAGCGTGGTGATGATCCGCTCCTTCTCGACCAGCGACGCGAGCTGGTTGCGGAACATCGCCACACGGTGCGACGCGGTCCGTCCCAGCTTGCTGCCCTCTCACGGCGTGACGCATGACTCTGTCCTCCTCGCCGCCGTCAGGCGCGAAGCGCCCGGGCCGCTCCGGCACATCCATGCCGAAGCGCAGAGCCCAGGCGTGACAGCAGCTCCTGCAACTCCTCGAGCGACTTCTTGCCGAAGTTCTTGGTCTCCAGCATGTCCTTCTCGCTGCGGCGGACGAGGTCGCGCAGCGTGTGGATGTTGGCATTCTTCAGGCAGTTGGCCGAGCGCACCGAAAGGTCGAGCTCGTCGATGGTCTTCGGCGAGCAGCGCGTCGAGCCCGGCCAGCTCGCCGCGCCGCGCCCGTCGCCGTCGTCGCGCAGGCTCTCCTCGGCGTCGATGAAGATGCCGAGGTGGTCCTTGAGCAGCATCGCGGCGAGCGACACCGACTCCTCGGGCGTGACCGTGCCGTTGGTCCACGACCTCGAGCATCAGCCGCTCGTAGTCGGTGGTGCGGCCGAGGCGGGCCGCCTCGACGCGGTAGTTGACGCGCCGCACCGGGCTGTGGGCCGAGTCGACCGGAATCCAGCCGATGCCCATCGACTCGTCGAAGTTCTTGTCGGCGCGTGACGTAGCCGCGGCCGCGCTTGATCTGGGCCTGGAGCTTGAAGCCGGCCCTCCTCGTTGACCGTGGCGATGTGGACGTTCGGGTCGACGATCTCGATCTGCGGGTCCCCGCCAGGTCGCCGGCCTTCACCTCGCGCGGTCCCTGGATGTCGATCGAGAGACAGCGCGGCTCCTCGGAGTGCAGGCGCATCGGCACCTGCTTGAGGTTGAGGATGATGTCGGTCACGTCCTCCACCACGCCGGGGATCGAGGAGAACTCGTGCAGCACGCCCTCGATCTGGATCGCGGTGATCGCCGCGCCCTCGATCGAAGACAGCAGGCAACGCCGCATGGCGTTGCCGATGGTGGTGGCGAAGCCACGCTCGAACGGCTGGGCGACGAACTTGCCGTAGGTCGCGGTCAGCGACTCCGGCTCGATCTCAACGCGCTTGGGGCGCTGAAAACCTTTCCAAAGCATTGCAGACTCCTTCCCTGTCCGCTCGACCGCTCAGCGGCTGTAGAGCTCGACGATCAGCTGCTCCTGGATCGGCAGCTTGATGTCTTCGCGAGTGGGCAGGCTGAGCACCTTGCCGGTGAAGTTCTCGGCGTCCAGCTCGAGCCAGTCCGGAACGCCGCGGCCGCGCGCCGTCTCGACGCTCGACGCGGATCAGCTCGTTCTTGCGGCTCGCCTCCTTGACCGCGACCGCCTGGCCGGCCTTCACCTGATAGGACGGAATGGTGATCTTCTTGCCGTCGACCAGGATGTGGCCGTGGCGGACGAACTGGCGCGCCTGCGGCGCGCGAGGCGGCGAAGCCGAGGCTGTACGACCACGTTGTCGAGCCGGCGCTCGAGCATCACCAGCAGGTTCTCGCCGGTGATGCCCTTGCGGCGGTCGGCCTCCTTGAAGTAGAGCCGGAACTGGCTCTCGAGCACGCCGTAGATCCGCTTCACCTTCTGCTTCTCGCGCAGCTGCAGGCCGTAGCCCAGCGTGCGACGGCCGCGACGCTGGCCGTGCTGGCCCGGCGGGTAGCCGCGCTTCTCGATCGCGCACTTCTCCTTGAAGCAGCGGTCGCCCTTGAGGAACAGCTTCATCCGTTCGCGCCGGCAAAGCCGGCAGACCGGTCCGGTGTATCTAGCCACTGTGGGTATCTCCTTCGGTTACGTCCTCTCCCCGACGCTACGGGGACTCAGACTCTGGGAAGACGCCGAGCCGCGCCGGCACACCCGGACGACGCCCGAACGTTCCCGCCGCGCCGCCTATTCCGGCGGCCGCGTGCTCCTAGACTCGGCGGCGCTTGCGCGGCCGGCAGCCGTTGTGCGGGATCGGCGTCACGTCCTTGATCGACTTGACGTCGATGCCCGTCGACTGGATGGCGCGGATCGCCGACTCGCGGCCGGCGCCAGGACCACGTGACCACGACGTCCACGGTGCGCATCCCCGACGTCGCTGCGCCATGGCCGGCGCAGTTCTGCGCCGCCACCTGGGCCGCGAACGGCGTGCCCTTGCGCGAGCCCTTGAAGCCGATCCGACCGGCCGAGGACCAGGAGAGCACGTTGCCCTCGGGGTCGGTGATCGAAATGATGGTGTTGTTGAACGTCGCCTGGACGTGCGCCACCCCGTGCGGCACGACGCGCCTTCTCCTTCTTGGCGCCCTTCGTCTCTTTCTTCGCGGTTGTCGCCGCTGCTGCCGCCGGCTTGGCCATGTTCCCTCAGCTCCTACTTCTTGGTCAGCTTCTTCTTGCTCGCGACCGCGCCCTTGCGCGGACCCTTGCGGGTGCGGGAGTTGGTGTGCGTGCGCTGGCCGCGGACCGGCAGGCCGCGGCGATGACGCACGCCGCGGTAGCTGCCGATCTCCATCAGGCGCTTGATGTTCTGGGAGACTTCCTTGCGCAGGTCGCCCTCGACCCGCCCTCGTCCTGGATGACCTTGCGGATGCGCTGCGCCTCGTCCTCGGTGAGGTCCTTGCACCTTGCGTCACGTCGGCGGCACTTCGGCCTTCGTCGAGGATGTCCGTCGAGCGCGCGCGGCCGATGCCGTGGATGTAGGTGAGCCCGATCCACACCTGCTTGTTCTGGGGCAGGTCTACCCCTGCGATACGTGCCATGCTCGTCCCCTATCCTTGCCGCTGCTTGTGCTTCGGGTTCTCGCAAATGATCCGCACGACGCCCTTGCGGCGCACGACCTTGCACTTCGGGCAGATCCTCTTCACCGACGAACGTACTTTCATCTCGACCTGCTTCCCTTCCTGCCTACTTCAGCCGGTAGACGATGCGGCCACGGGTCAGGTCGTAGGGCGACAGCTCCACCAGAACCTTGTCGCCGGGCAGGATGCGGATGAAGTGCTTCCGCATCTTGCCGGAGATGTGCGCCAGGACCTGATGCTTGTTCTCCGAGCTCCACCCGGAACATCGCGTTGGGGAGCGGCTCGATCACCGTCGCCTCGACCTCGATCGCTTCTTCCTTCGCCAAATCCTGTCTCCCGTCGCCGTTGTCAGCTCAGCGAGCTACGCCCAGCACGCGCGCGCCGTCGGCGGTCACCGCCACCGAGTACTCGAAATGCGCCGACAGCGAGCCGTCCTCGGTCCGCGCCGTCCAGCCGTCGGCGTCGAAGCGGACGCCCGGCTCGCCCGGCGTTGACCATCGGCTCGATCGCCAGCACCATGCCCGGCCGCAGCTTCGGCCCCTCGCCCGCGCTCGCCGAAGTTCGGCACCTGCGGATCCTCGTGCAGCGCCGTCCCGATGCCGTGGCCGACGAAGTCGCGCACCACCGAGAAGCCGTGCGCCTCGACGTGGCGCTGCACCGCCGCAGCCGATGTCCGAGAGACGTGACCGCCCGGCCTGCACCTGCTCGACCGCGAGCTCGAGCGCTTCACGCGTCACGTCGCATCAAGCCGCTGCGACGCTTCGCTCGACCTTGCCGACCGCGAAGGTCCGCGCCGCGTCGCCGTAGTAGCCCTTGTACAGCACGCCGCAGTCGATCCCGACGATGTCGCCCTCGCGCAGCGCGGTCTCGCCCGGGATGCCGTGCACGATGACGTCGTTGACCGAGGTGCAGAGCGTCGCCGGGTAGCCCTGGTAGTTCAGGAAGGCCGGCACCGCGCCCGCGGCGCGAATCATCGCGCTCGGCGAAGCGGTCGAGCTCCCGAGTGGTCACCCCGGGCGCGATCAGCTCGGCCACGCCGTCCAGCACCCGGTGGACGATCCGGTTGGCCTCGTCCATCAGCTCGAGCTCGCCCGCGGTCTTGAGCACCATCATGCCCGCACGGCCCGAGCGCCGCGAGAATGCTGCGACGTCACGTCGTCCGATCGACCGGTCGCCGTCGACCTCGCGAAGCAGCCCGCGCTCCCTATAATATCCGATCAGCGGCTCGGTCTTTTCGCTGGTACACCCGCAGCCGCTCCCGGATCACCTCCTCGCCGTCGTCCTCGCGTCCTCGGCCGCAGCGCCCGCTCGACCAGCGTCGCCTCCGGCACGCGCAGCAGGACCACCGCGTCGAGCGCGCGTCCCGGCGTCCTGCAGCAGTCGCTCGAGCGTGTCGCGCCTGCGGCGGATGTCCGCGGATAGCCGTCGAGCAGGAAGCCGCGCCGCGCGTCGCGACGCGCCAGCCGCTCGCCGCACCACGTCGGCCATCAGGTCGTCGTCCACCAGCCGCCCGCCGGCCATCACGTCCGCCACCCGCTCGCCGAGCGGAGTTCCCGGCCGCCACCGCTGCGCGCAGCATGTCGCCGGTCGAGATCGCCGGGCACGCCCAAGCGGCCGGGCAAGCAGCGCCGCCTGGGTCCCCTTGCCGCGACCCGGGCGCGCCGAGCAGGACGACCGCGCAGGCCGCCGTCAGCGTCAGCCGCGCCGCCCACGGATCCGGCCCTTCTTCAGGAAGCCCTCGTAGTTGCGCATCACCAGCTGGCTTTCGACCTGCTGGATCGTGTCCATCGCGACGCCGACCACGATCAGCAGCGAGGTGCCGCCGAAGTAGAAGTTGATCCCCATGCCCTGGGTGAACCAGTCGCGGCAGGGCGGCGTCGATAGCCGGCCCGATCCAGGGCAGACTCCCGCACCTTGAAGCCGGTGAGCAGGAACTCGGGCAGCACGGTGACCGCCGCCAGGTAGAGCGCGCCGACCAGCGTGATCCGGGTCAGGATGCGGTCGATGTACTCGGCGGTCCGCTTGCCCGAGCGGATGCCGGGGATGAAGCCGCCGTACTTGCGCATGTTCTCCGCGGTATCGGTCGGGGTTGAAGATGATCGAGATGTAGAAGTAGGAGAAGAAGATGATCGCCGCGACGTAGAGCAGGTAGTAGATCGGCTGGCCCCAGCTGCAGGTGCGTCGGCGATCTGCTGCAGCCAGGGCTGCTGGATCAGGCTCGGCGACCGTCGCCGGGACCATGATCACCGAGCTGGCGAAGATCACCGGGATGACGCCGCCGGTGTTGACCCGCAGCGGCAGGTAGGTGCTCTGGCCGCCGTAGACCCGCCGGCCCACCACGCGCTTGGCGTACTGCACCGGGATCCGGCGCTGCGCCCGCTCCATGTAGACGATGAAGGCGACCACCGCCACCATGAAGCCACCAGCAGGAGGATCTTGATCGACCGACAGGGTGCCGGACTGCATGCCACCGCAGCGTGTTCGCCACCGCGCTCGGGCAGGCCGACCACGATGCCGGCGAAGATGATCAGCGAGATGCCGTTGCCGATGCCGCGCTCGCTGATCTGCTCGCCCAGCCACATGACGAAGGCGCAGCCGGTGGTCAGGGTGAGCATGGTCATCAGGCGGAAGCCCCAGCCCGGGGTCGGGCACCAGCGGCGCGCCGCCCGGCGTCGTGCGTGCTCTCAGGAAGAGCGCGATGCCGGCCGACTGGATGATCGAGATCACCACCGTGCCGTAGCGCGTGTACTGGGTGATCTTCTTGCGCCCGAGCTCGCCTTCCTTGGAGAGCTTCTCGAGGTACGGCCACACCACCGTCAGCAGCTGCAGGATGATCGACGCGGTGATGTACGGCATGATGCCCAGCGCGAAGACCGCGACGCGCTCCAGGCTGCCGCCGGTGAAGGTGTTGACGAAGCCGAGGAAGGTGCTCTGCGCCGCCTGCATGAACTCGAGCAGGGCGTGCGGATCGACTCCCGGCGACGGGATGATGCAGCCGATCCGGTAGACCGCCAGCAGCCCGAAGGTGAACAGCACCCGCTTGCGCAGGTCCGGGATCGCGAAGATGTTGCGGAAGCTTTCGATCACGCTGCAGGCTCCTCGCAGCGTGCCGCCGGCCGCCTCGATCTTGGCGCGCGCCGACTTCGCTGAACTTGTGGGCCGACCACCGTACAGGCGCCTTGCGAGGTCTCGCCGTCGCCCAGCACCTTGACCGGCCGGCCACGCGTGCACCAGGCCGCGCTCGGCCAGCATCTCCGGGGTGATCTCGCCCTCGAGAGCCGGCGAGCTGCGCCGACGTTGACCACCGCGTACTCGACGCGGAAAATCGTTGGTGAAGCCGCGCTTCGGCACCCGGCGGACGAGCGGCATCTGGCCGCCCTCGAAGCCGGGCCGACGGCTGTAGCCGGAGCGCGACTTCTGGCCCTTGTGGCCCTTGCCCGACGGTCTTGCCGAGGCCCGAGCCGGGGCCGCGGCCGACGCGCTTCTGCGACTGCGTGCTGCCCTTGGCGGGCGAGAGCTCGTGCAGCTTCATCGCTTCTCCTCCGACACTTCGACCAGGTATGGAACTCTTGGCGACCATGCCGCGCACCGCCGGCGTGTCCTGCGCGCTCGACCTCGTGGCGGATGCGGCGCAGGCCGAGGCCGCGCAGCACCTCGCGGTGCGCCTGCGGCGTGCCGATCGCGCTCTTGCACCTGGCGAGATCTTGACGGTCTTGTCGCCTTCTTGGCCTTCGCGTCATGCCAGCGCCCCTTCGCACCGGTCGGACGGCGCGGAGCTTGCGCACCGTGCGCCTCGTCGCTGCGCAGCCTGAGCAGCGCGTCGAAGGTCGCCTTGACCACGTTGTGCGGGTTGGTCGAGCCCAGGGACTTGGTCAGGATGTCCTGGATGCCGGCGCTCTCGATCACCGCGCGCACCGGACCGCCGGCGATCACGCCGGTGCCGGCGCGACGCCGGCTTCAGCAGCACCCGGCCGGCGCCGAAGCTGCCCAGCGACTCGTGCGGGATGGTGCTGCCCTTGAGCGGCACCTGCGACCAGGTTCTTCTTGGCGATCTCGATGCCCTTGCGGATCGCCGCCGGCACTTCCTTCGCCTTGCCGGCGCCATAGCCGACGCGGCCCGTTGCCGTCGCCGATCACCACCAGCGCCGAGAACGAGAAGTTCTTGCCGCCCTTGACCACCTTGGTGACGCGGTTGATGTGGACGACCTGCTCGACGAACTCGCTCTCGCGCTCGAAGTCTCTGGCCACAGCTCTTCTCCTTCGGCTCATCCGCGTCCATGACTCGCTTAGAACTGCAGACCCTTGGCGCGCGCCGCGTCGGCCAGCTCCTTGACCTTGCCGTGGTAGACGTAGCCGCCGCGGTCGAAGACCACCTCTCTCGATGCCCTGCGCCTTGGCCCGCTCGGCCACCGCTTCGCCGACCCGCTTCGCCGCTTCCTTGCGAGCCGGCGCCGCCCTTGAGCTCGCCGCTGCACGCCGGCATCGTGCGAGTTGGCCTGCGCCAGGGTCTGGCCCGTGGCGTCGTCGATCACCTGCGCGTAGATGTACTTCAGGCTCTTGTAGACCGACAGGCGCGGCCGCTCGGCCGTGCCGCTGACGCGCTGGCGCAGCCGCTGATGGGCGCGCTTGCGCCGGCGCGTCGCTTTCTCTCGGGTTCGCTCATCAGTCCGATCCTCCCGGCCTACTTGCCGCCGGCCTTGCCGACCTTGCGGCGCATCACCTCGTCGGCGTACTTGATGCCCTTGCCCTTGTAGGGGTCGGGCTTGCGCAGGCCGCGGATCTCGGCCGCGACCTGACCCACCTTCTGGCGGTCGGCGCCGCGACACCGTGACTGGTTGGCCTTGGCGTCGATGCTCGATCTTGATCCCCGCCGGGATCTGGAAGACGCACCGGGTGCGAGTAGCCGAGCGCGAACTGCACCTCGTGCCCTTGACCTCGGCCTTGTAGCCGACGCCGACGATCTCGAGCATCTTGGCTGAAGCCCTCCGTCACGCCCCGCACGGCGTTGGCGTAGAGCGCCCGCACCAGGCCGTGGCTGGCGCGCTCGGGACCGGTGTCGCCCTGGCGGCCGACGGTGATGACCGGCCGTCCTTGATCTCGACCGGGTAGCCCGGCACCAGCTTCTGCGCGACCTTGCCCTTCGGGCCTTCGGCGAAGAGCGCGCCGTCCCGCACCTCGACCTTGACCCCCTTGGGGACGGGATCGGCATTCTTCCTACGCGCGACATGGCTCGCCTCCTCTTACCAGATCTCGCAGAGCATCTCGCCGCCGAGCCGGCGCTCGCGCGCCTGGCGTGTCGGTCAGCAGACCCTGCGAGGTCGAGACGATGCCGACGCCCAGGCCGTTGAGCACCGGCCGGATGTCGTCGGCGCCGCGGTAGACCCGCCGGCCGGGCCTGCTGACCCGCTGCAGGTGGCTGATCGCCGGCTCGCCCTCGTCGCTGTAGCGCAGGAAGATGCGCAACGGTGGCCGCGTCGGGCTGCGGCGCTCGACCATGGCGGAAGTTCTTGATCAGCCCCTCCTCCTTGAGGATCCGGCAGATCTCCACCTTCAGCTTCGAGGCCGGCACGTCGAGCCGGTCGTGCTTGGCCAGGTGCGCGTTGCGGATCCGCGTCAGCAGATCCGCGATCGGATCGGTCATGCTCATGCGTCTTCCTCGCTCCTACCAGCTCGCCTTGATCACGCCGGGCAGATAGCCCCGCAGCGCCAGGTCGCGGAAACAGATGCGGCAGAGCCCGAACTTGCGCAGAAAGCCGCGCGGGCGGCCGCAGACCTTGCAGCGGTTGCGCTGGCGGACTGTTGAACTTCAGCTTCTTCCTCGTCTTCGCCATTCGCGCGTCTGTCGCCACGTCGATCTCCTCGGCCGGCCTCAGCTCGCGCGAACGGCATGCCCGAGCTCGCGCAGGAGATACAGCGCGCGCTCGTCGTTGCCGGCCGTCGTCACGATCGTGATGTTCATCCCCTTGGTCTTCTCGACCTTGTTGTAGTCGATCTCGGGGAAGATCAGCTGGTCGCGCACGCCCAGGGTGTAGTTGCCGCGGCCGTCGAAGCTCTTGCTCGGCACGCCGCGGAAGTCGCGCACGCGCGGCAGCGCGACGATGATCAGCCGGTCGAGGAACTCCCACATGCGCGTCGCCGCGCAGCGTCACCCGGCAGCCGATCGGCATGCCCTCGCGCAGCTTGAAGTTGGCGATCGACTTCCGGGCCCGCGTCACGTCGGCTCTGGCCGGCGAGCGCGGCCAGCTCCTCGACGGCGTCGTCCAGGAACTTGATGTTCTGGATCGCCTCGCCGAGGCCCATGTTGAGCACGATCTTCTCGATCCGCGGCACCGCCATGACGTTGTCGATGCCGAACTCCTTGCTGGAGCTTCGGCACCGCCTCGTCCGGCGTAGCGCTTGCTGCAGGCGCGAGGCGTACGTAGCCCGCGGCTGCTCGGGCTGCTGCTCGCCGGTCTCGGCCGACGACCTTCTGCCGCGCCTTGGCGGCCTTCTTGCTCTTTCTTCTTCGCCATGTCTCTCGACTCTCCCAGCCTCAGCTGAGGGTCGCGCCGCAACTGCTTGGCAGACGCGCACGCCGCGTGCCGTCCTCGAGCCGCTTGCGCCCGAGCCGCGCCGGCTTGCCGCACTCGGGGCAGATCACCATCAGGTTCGAGATCTGGATCGGCGCCTCGCGCTCGAGGATGCCGCCCTTGATCTCCTTGCTGCGGGTTCGGCTTGGTGTGGCGCTTGATCATGTTGACGCGCTCGACCATCGCCTTGCCCTTGGCCGGGATGCACCCGCAGCACCCTGCCCTTGGCGCCGCGGTCCTTGCCCGCCATCACCAGCACCTGGTCGTTCTTCTTGATCTTCACCTTGATCATTTGCATTCCTCAGATCACTTCCGGCGCCAGCGAGACGATCTTCATGAAGCGCTTCTCGCGCAGCTCGCGCGCCACCGGGCCGAAGACGCGCGTGCCGATCGGCTCCTTGCTGTCGTTGATCAGCACCGCGGCGTTCGGTGTCGAAGCGGATGTAGCTGCCGTCGCGCCGGCGCTGCTCCTTGACCGTGCGCACGATCACCGCCTTGACCACCGCGCCCTTCTTCACCGTGCCGTCCGGAGTCGCCTCCTTGACCGAGGCGGTGATGACGTCGCCCAGCCGGCCGTACTGGCCGGCGTTGCCGCCGCGCAGGTGGATGCAGGCGATCTTCTTGGCGCCGGAGTTGTCCGCCACGTCGAGAATCGTTCCCATCTGGATCATGGCTTAGCTCCTCCTCGGCCCGCTTCAGCATCTGGCGCACGCGCCAGCGCTTGGTCTTCGACAGCGGCCGGGTCGAGACGATCTCGACCGCGATCGCCGATGTTGCACTCGTTCTCCTCGTCGTGGGCGTGGAACTTCGTGGTCCGCTTCATCGTAGCGGTGGTAGAGGCGGTGCATCACCGTGCTTCTCGACCGCCACCACCACGGTCTTGTCCATCTTGTTGCTCACGACCGTGCCGACCTTCACCTGCCGGCGGTCCGCGGCGTCTGGCCGTCTTGGTCTCTGCCGTCATTTTCGACGTCCCGTCCGTCGGCGCTCCAGCGCCGGCCGCCGCTTCTCGCGCAGAACGGTCAGCACCCGCGCCAGGTCCTTGCGCGCCGTGCGCACCTTGGCCGGCTTCTCGAGCTGGCCGGTGACCTTCTGCAGGCGCAGGGCGAAGAGCTGCTCGCCAGCTCGCGCTCCTGGTCGTCGCAGCTCCTCGACCGTCTTGATCCCGCAAATTCTCTCATCGCTCTTCATCGTCCGCGCTCCGGCCTCAGCTCACTCTCTCGTGGCGCGTGACGAAACGGGTCTTGATCCCCAGCTTGTGGGACGCCAGCCGCATCGCCTGCTCGGCGATCGCCGGCTCGACGCCCTCGAGCTCGTAGAGGATGCGCGCCGGCTTGACCACCGCGACCCACTCCTCCGGGGTTGCCCTTGCCCTTGCCCATACGGGTCTCGAGCGGCTTCTTGGTGACCGGCTTGTCCGGGAAGACGCCGGATCCAGAGCTTGCCGCCGCGCTTGACGTGGCGGGTGATCGCGATACGGGCCGCCTCGATCTGCCGCGCCGTCACCCAGCCCGGCCTCCAGCGCCTGCAGGCCGAAGTCGCCGAAGGCGATGTAGTTGCCGCCCTTGGCGATCCCCGTGCGCCGGCCGCGCTGCTGCTTCCTGAACTTGACCTTCTTCGGCATCAACATGGTTCAGTTCTCCGTCGATTCCGCTAGCGCCGCTCAGGCGGACGCCCGGCGGCCCTTCTCCTTGAGGTGATCGCCCTTGTAGACCCACACCTTGCAGCCGATCTTGCCGTAGGTGGTGCGCGCCTCGGCGAAGCCGTAGTCGATGTCGGCCTTGAGCGTGTGCAGCGGCAGCCGGCCCTCCTGGTACCACTCGGTGCGCGCGATCTCGGCGCCGCCGAGGCGGCCGGCGACCATGATCTTCACGCCCTTGGCGCCGAAGCGGAACGCCGACTCCATGGCCTTCTTCATCGCGCGGCGGAACGAGACGCGGCGCTCGAGCTGGCCGGCGATCGACTCGCGCCACCAGCTGGGCGTCGAGCTCCGGGCGCTGGATCTCCTGGATGTTGATGTGGACCTCGCGGCCCACCGTCTTCGCCAGATCGTCGCGCAGCTTGTCGACCTCGGCGCCCTTGCGGCCGATGATGATGCCCGGCCGCGAGGTGTAGATCGACACCCGCAGCTTGTCGGCGGCGCGCTCGATGTCGATCTCCGAGACGCCGGCGTGGCCGAGCCGCTTCTTGAGCTGCTTGCGCAGCTTGAGGTCCTCGTGCAGCAGCTTCGACGTACTCGCCCTCGGCGTACCAGCGCGAGTGCCAGGTCTTGTTGTAGACCAGCCGGAACCCGTACGGGATGCGTTTTCTGACCCACCGCGACTCTCCTTACGCCTTCTTCCCGTTCTCCGAGCGGGCGCCTTTCGTGGCGCTCGCCCTTCGGGTGTCGAGCCTGATCGTGATGTGGCTCTGCCGCTTGAGGATGCGGAACGCGCGGCCCATGGGCGCCGGCTGGATCCGCTTGAGCATCGGCCCGCCGTCGACGAAGATCTCCTTGACGTAGAGCCGGTCGACGTCGACGTTCTCGTCGCGGTTCTCGGCGTTGGCGATCGCCGACTTGAGCAGCTTCTGGAGGTGCTGCGCCGCCGCCTTGTTGGTCAGCCGAGGATGTTCGACCGCCTCCTGCACGTCCTTGCCGCGGATCAGGTCGGCCACCAGGCGCACCTTCTGCGCCGAGGCCTGCAGATGTCGCGAGCGTGCTGTCACTTCCATCGTCGTTCCTCTCTTCTGCGCCGCTGCGGCTTACCGGGGCCGGCGCGCCCTTCTGCGGCCTTCTTGCCGCTGTGGCCGCGGAAGGTGCGGGTCATCGCGAACTCGCCGAGCTTGTGGCCGACCATGTTCTCGCTGACGTACACCGGGATGAACTTGTTGCCGTTGTGCACCGCGATGCGTGTGGCCGACCATCTCGGGGATGACCGTCGAGCGCCGCGACCAGGTCTTGATCACCCGCTTGTCGCCGCTGGCGTTCATCGCCACGACCTTGTCCGCCAGGTGGCCGTCGATGAAGTAGCCCTTCTTGAGTGAACGCGCCATCTCTCGCTCTCCTCCTACTTCTGGTTCCGGCGGCGGACGATCATGCGCGTCGGTGCGCTTGTTGTTGCGGGTCTTGTAGCCCTTGGTCGGCTGACCCCACGGCGACACCGGATGGCGGCCGCCGGAGGTCTTGCCCTCGCCGCCGCCCATCGGGTGGTCGACCGGGTTCATCGCCACGCCGCGGTTGTGCGGCTTCTAGCCCAGCCAGCGGTTGCGGCCCGGCCTTGCCGATAGGACACGTTCTCGTGATCGAGGTTGCCGACCTGGCCGACCGTGGCGTAGCAGTCGACGTGCACCCGGCGCACCTCGCCGGAGGGCAGCTTGACCTGCGCGTAGTCGCCTTCCTTGGCCATCAGCTGCGCGCCGGCGCCGGCCGAGCGCACCATCTGGCCGCCCTTGCCGAGCTTGAGCTCGATGTTGTGGATCGTGGTGCCGAGCGGGATCCGGCGCAGCGGCAGGGCGTTGCCGACGTTGACCTCGGCGGCCTCGCCCGACTGCCACCTTGGCGCCCACCTTCAGGCCGAGCGGCGCGAGGATGTAGCGCTTCTCGCCGTCGGCGTAGTGCAGCAGCGCGATGCGGGCCGAGCGGTTGGGGTCGTACTCGATCGATCGCCACCTTCGCCGGCACGCCGTGCTTGTCGCGCTTGAAGTCGATCACGCGGTAGCGCTGCTTGTGGCCGCCGCCGCGCCACCAGACGGTGAGCTGGCCCTGGTTGTTGCGGCCGCCGCGTCGTCTTCTTGCCCTCGGTCAGGCGCTTGTGCGGCCGGTCGCGTGGTGATCTCGTCGAACGTCGAGAAGCGTCTGGAACCGGCTCGAGCGTTCATCGGTCGAATCTGCTTGATTCCCATGGTTCCTTGATTCGCGCATCGCTTACATCGCCCTCGAAGAACTCGATCGGCTTCTCGCCCTCGGCCAGCCGGACGTAGGCCTTCTTCCAGTCCGGGCCGGCGGCCGGCGAAGCGGCCCTGGCGGCGCACCTTGCCGTGCACGCGGGCGATCCGCACCTCGGCGACCTTGACCTTGAACTGGGCCTCGACCGCCTGCTTGACCTCGATCTTGTTGGCGTCGCGCGTCGACCTCGAAGGCGACGATGTTCAGTCGTCTTCGCGCTGCACCGTCGACTTCTCGGTGATCAGCGGGCGCCGGATGATCGTCCTGGATTCTCATTTCGCCGAGCACCTCCACCAGCCGGTCCAGGGCGCCCTCGCTGACCACCAGGATAGGCGCGGTCGACCACGTCGTAGACGTTGACCGCCAGCGCGTCCACCGTCTTGAGCGCCGGGTTGTTGCGCGACGCCAGCGCCAGGTTCTGGTTGTCGCGGCTGTCGACCAGCAGGGCCTTGCCCGTCGATCCCCAGCCCGCCCAGACGCTGCCAGCCAGCTCCTTGGTCTTGTGGCTGTCGAGCTCGAGGCTCTCGACCACCACGATCGACTGCTCGGCCGAGCTTGCTGCGACAGCGCCGACTTGAGGGCGTTCTTCTTCTCGCGCGCCGACAGGTCCTTGTCGTAGCTGCGCGGGACCGGGCCGTGCACGGTGCCGCCCTTGCGCCACTGCGGGCTGCGGATGTCGCCCGATGCGGGCGCGGCCGGTGCCCTTCTGCTTCCAGAGCTTCTTGCCCGAGCCCGAGACCTCGGCGCGGGTCTTGGTCTTGTGCGTGCCGGCGCGCAGGCCGGCGAGATAGGCCTGGACCGCCTCGTGGATCAGGTGCTCCTTGTACGGGTACCCGAAGACCGCCTCCGGCAGCTCGATCTCGCGCACCTGCTTGTTGTCGAGATTCTTGACCGCAATCTTCATTGCCGTCCGGCCCTCGTGCTCAGCCGCGCTTCGCCCGCCGGATCGCCAGGTAGCCGTCTTCGCCGCCCGGCACGGCGCCGCGCACGTAGATCAGGTTCTTCTCGGCGTCGACCTTGACGACCTGGAGGTTCTTCACCGTCACCCGCTCGCCGCCCATGCGGCCGGTGCCGCGCATGCCGGGGAAGACGCGCGACGGGATAGGACGAGCGCGCCGATCGAGCCCGGCGCGCGATGGAACATCGAGCCGTGGTCGCCGCGGCCGCCGCGGAAGCCGTGGCGCTTCATCGACGCCCTGGAAGCCCTTGCCCTTGCTCGTGCCGACCACGTCCACGTACTCGTTCTCTGCGAAGATCGACGCCTTGACCTGGTCGCCGGCCTTGAGCGTCCTCGCCGTGCGCTCGACCTGCGAACTCGGCGAGCCGGCGCACCGGCGCCACGCCGGCCTTCTTGAAGTGGCCGGCCTGCGGCTTGGTGACGCTGCGCGCCGGCCGGTCTTCGACCAGGCCGATCTGGACCGCCTCGTAGCCGTCGCTGTCTCTCGGTCTTGCGCTGCACGACCAGGCACGGCCCGGCCTGGATCACCGTCACCGGGATCGCCGTCCCGTCCTCGGCGAAGATCTGGGTCATGCCCAGCTTCTTTCCCAGCATGCCTTCCATGCGCTCTGACCTCGTCCCCGTCTACTTGCCGAAGGCCTTGATCTCGACGTCGACGCCGGCCGGCAGCTCGAGCTTCATCAGCGCGTCGACCGTCTGGCTGGTGGGCTCGAAGATGTCGAGCAGCCGCTTGTGCGTGCGGATCTCGAACTGCTCGCGCGACTTCTTGTCGACGTGCGGCGAGCGGTTCACCGTGTAGCGCGACGATGTGCGTCGGCAGCGGGATCGGGCCCACGACCCGCGCGCCGGTGCGCCGCGCGGTGTCCACGATCTCGTGCGTCGACGTGTCGAGGATGCGGTAGTCGAACGCCTTCAGGCGGATGCGGATCTTCTCGTTGACCATGACTCGTCCCTCTGATTGACTACGCCTTACTTGATCGATCTTCGGTGACGGTGCCGGCGCCGACGGTGCGGCCGCCCTCGCGGATCGCGAACCGCACGCCCTTCTCCATCGCGATCGGCGCGATCAGCTCCACCTCCAGGTTCACGTTGTCGCCCGGCATCACCATCTCCGTCCCCTCCGGCAGCTTCGCCACGCCCGTCACGTCCGTCGTCCGGAAGTAGAACTGCGGACGGTAGCCGTTGAAGAACGGCGTGTGACGGCCGCCCTCCTCCTTCGTCAGCACGTACACCTCGCCCTTGAACTTCGTGTGCGGCGTGATCGAGCCCGGCTTCGCCAGCACCTGGCCGCGCTCCACGTCGTCCTTCTTCGTGCCGCGCAGCAGAACGCCGATGTTGTCGCCCGCCTGGCCCTGGTCGAGCAGCTTCGGAACATCTCGACGCCCGTCACGATCGTCTTCGGCGTCGGACGGATGCCGACGATCTCGACCTCGTCGCCCACCTTCACGATCCCGCGCTCCACCCGGCCCGTCACCACCGTGCCGCGGCCCGAGATCGAGAAGATGTCCTCGATCGGCATCAGGAACGGCTTGTCGATCGCGCGCTCCGGCAGCGGAATGTAGCTGTCCACCGCGTCGATCAGCTCGATGATCTTCGCGCCCCACTCGCTGCCGGCGTCGCCGCTCTCCAGCGCCTTCAGCGCCGAGCCCCGGATGATCGGCATGTCGTCGCCCGGGAAGTCGTACGGCGACAGCAGCTCGCGCAGCTCCAGCTCCACCAGGTCCAGCAGCTCCGGATCGTCCACCATGTCGCACTTGTTCATGAACACCACGATGTACGGCACGCCCACCTGGCGGGCCAGCAGGATGTGCTCGCGCGTCTGCGGCATCGGGCCGTCCGCCGCCGACACCACCAGGATCGCGCCGTCCATCTGCGCCGCGCCGGTGATCATGTTCTTGACGTAGTCGGCGTGACCCGGGCAGTCCACGTGCGCGTAGTGGCGGTTCGCCGTCTGGTACTCCACGTGCGCCGTCGCGATCGTGATGCCGCGCTCCGCGCTCTCTCCGGAGCCTTGTCGATCTGGTCGAACGCGCACGAACTTCGCCCAGCCCCTTGGCCGCCAGCACCTTCGTGATCGCCGCCGTCAGCGTCGTCTTGCCATGGTCCACGTGACCGATCGTCCCGACGTTCACGTGCGGCTTCGATGCGCTCGAACTTCTCCTTGCCCATGGTCTCTCCTCCAGCTCTCTCTTGGTTACGGTCTATCGACGCTTGACGATCAGCCGGCGGCCTTGGCGACGACTTCTTCGCTGACGCTCTTGGGCGCCTGCTCGTAGGCCGCGAACTGCATGGTGTAGTTGGCGCGCCCCTGCGACTGATCGAGCGCAGGTCGGTGGCGTAGCCGAACATCTCCGACAGCGGCACCTTGCAGGTGATCACCTGGGCGTTGCCGCGCGCTTCCATGTTCTGGATGCGGCCGCGGCGCGAGGTGATGTCGCCGATGACCTCGCCCATGTACTCCTCGGGGGTCACCACCTCGACCGCCATGATCGGCTCGAGCAGCACCGGGCGCGCCTTCTTGCACGCGTCCTGGAACGCCATGGAGCCGGCGATCTTGAACGCGATCTCGGAGGAGTCGACGTCGTGGTAGCTGCCGTCGTAGAGGTCGACCTCGACGCCCGTCATCGGGTAGCCGGCGAGCGGCCCGTTCTCCAGCGCCTCCTTGATGCCCTGCTCGATCGGCTTGATGAACTCCTTGGGGATCGAGCCGCCGACGATCTTGTTGTTGAAGATGAACTCGCCCTCGCGTGGTCGGGCGCATGCGGATCTTGGCGTGGCCGTACTGGCCGCGGCCGCCGGTCTGGCGGATGAACCTGCCCTCGCCCTCGGCCTCGTGCGGTGACCGTTTCCTTGTAGGCCACCTGCGGCTTGCCGACGTTGGCGCCGACGTTGAACTCGCGCACCAGGCGGTCGGTGATGATCTCCAGGTGCAGCTCGCCCATGCCCGAGATCAGGGTCTGGCCGGTGTCCTGGTCGGTGTGGACGCGGAACGTCGGGTCTTCCTGCATCAGCTTGCCCAGCGCCATGCCGAGCTTCTCCTGGTCGGCCTTGGTCTTGGGCTCGATCGAGACCGCGATCACCGGCTCGGGGAAGTTCATCGCCTCGAGCACGATCGGGTGCTTGGGAGTCGCAGATCGTGTCGCCGGTGGTGACGTTCTTGAGGCCCACCGCGGCGGCGATGTCGCCCGCCCACACCTCGGTGATCTCCTCGCGCTTGTTGGCGTGCATCTTGAGCAGGCGGCCGATGCGCTCGGTGTTGCCCTTGGTGGCGTTGAGCACCGCTAGTGCCCGACTCGATGTGGCCGGAGTAGACCCGGAAGAAGGCGAGCTGGCCGACGAACGGGTCGGTCATGATCTTGAACACCAGCGCCGGCGAACGGCTCGTCGTCGGCCGAGCTGGCGCGATGATCTTGGCTGTCGCCGTCCGGATCGATGCCCTCGATCGGCGGCACGTCGAGCGGCGACGGCAGGTAGTCGACCACCGCGTCGAGCAGCGGCTGCACGCCCTTGTTCTTGAACGCCGCTGCCGCAGATCACCGGCTGCAGCCGGTTGGCGATCGTCGCGCGGCGCAGCGCGGCCTTGAGCTCGTCGTTGGTGACCTCCTCGCCGGAGAGGTACTTCTCGAGCAGCTGGTCGTCGGTCTCGGCAGATCGCCTCGACCATCTGCTCGCGCGCCTTGTGGGCGCGGTCGAGGTACTCCTCGGGGATGTCGACCAGCTCGTAGTCGGCGCCCATGGTCTCGTCCTTGTAGGAGATGCCCTTCATCTCGCACCAGGTCGATGATGCCGCGGACGGTGTCTTCCTTGCCCCAGGGGAGCTGGATGACCACCGGCGAGGCGGCGAGGCGCGAGCGCATCATCGAGACGCAGCGGTCGAAGTCGGCGCCGATGCGGTCCATCTTGTTGACGAAGGCGATGCGCGGCACGCGGTAGCGGTCGGCCTGGCGCCAGACCGTCTCCGACTGCGGCTCGACGCCGGCGACGGCGTCGAACACCGCCACCGCGCCGTCGAGGACGCGCAGCGAACGCTCCACCTCGGCGGTGAAGTCCACGTGTCCGGGCGTGTCGATGATGTTGATCCGGTGCTTGTTCCAGAAACAGGTCGTCGCGGCGGCGGTGATGGTGATGCCGCGCTCCTGCTCCTGCACCATCCAGTCCATGGTGGCGGTGCCTTCGTGGACCTCGCCGATCTTGTAGTTCACCCCGGTGTAAAACAGGATGCGCTCGGTGGTCGTCGTCTTACCGGCATCGATGTGGGCCATGATGCCGATGTTGCGGGTCGTCCTTGAGCGGTGTCTGTCTCGCCATAAGAAAACGTTCCGAACCGGCCGCGGCGACAACTATGCCCGCGCCCTGAGGGCCTCGCACCGGCTGACGGCTGCTGCCGCCTGCCTGTCTTGGACTGGTTAAAGGGTGTCGCCGGTGCACCGCAGACACGGCCGGCGCCGGCACGAACCTACCAGCGGTAGTGCGCGAAGGCCTTGTTGGCTTCTGCCATGCGGTGGGTGTCCTCCTTCTTCTTGATCGCCCCACCGCGGTTCTCCGCGGCATCCAGCAGCTCGCCGGCCAGCTTGGCGCGCATCGTCTTCTCGCCGCGCTTCTCGGCGCTCTGATGATCCAGCGCATGGACAGCGCCAGCCGACGCGACGGGCGGACCTCGACCGGCACCTGGTAGTTCGAGCCGCCGACGCGCCGGGACTTGACCTCGACCGCGGGCTTGACGTTCTCGACCGCCTTCTTGAACACCTTCATCGGGTCGTCCGTGGTGCGCTGGCGGATCGCCTCGAGGGCATCGTACAGGATCGCTCGGCCACCGTCTTCTTGCCGTCCCGCATCACGACGTTGACGAACTTGGTGACCAGCTGCGAGTTGTACAGCGGGTCCGGCAGGACCTCGCGCTTCGGCGACTTCTCTGCGCCTGGGCATCTCGTTGTTCCTCAGGCCTCCGTTACGACTTCGGCCGCTTGGCGCCGTACTTGGAGCGCCCCTGGCGGCGGTCCTGAACGCCGACCGCGTCGAGCGTGCCGCGAATCACGTGATAGCGCACGCCCGGCAGGTCCTTCACGCGGCCGCCGCGGATCAGCACGATCGAGTGCTCCTGCAGGTTGTGGCCGACGCCCGGGATGTAGGTCGTCACCTCGATGCCGTTGGTCAGGCGGACGCGGGCGACCTTGCGCAGCGCCGAGTTCGGCTTCTTGGGCGTCTGGGTGTAGACGCGGATGCACACGCCGCGCTTCTGCGGCGAGGCCTGGAGCGCCGGGCTCTTGGTCTTCCAGACCTGCGCGCTCGCGTCCCTTGCGCACCAGCTGGTGAATCGTCGGCATCCTTCGATCTCCTTGATTCTGCGTCGCTTGTTCGCGCTCCGCCGGCGACCAGTTTGCCGACGCCAAACAGCCCCGTGCCTTCTCGGGGCTCGTTCGGACCGACAACTGTCCCGGGCTGGTCCTGCTGGACCGCGGCGCGAAACCTGCGCAGGATAGCAAAGCTAGGTTTTCGCCGTCAAGCCCCTAAGGGGTTCTGTCCTCAAAAGGGGTTCTTCGGGACCCCTTTCAGGCTGTTGTAGAGCTGCGCCAGGTGGTACTCCGGGGTAACAAACCATTTCGCGTTCCTGGCCCACGGATCCATGACCTTCGCGGCTTTGAGAGCTTCCAGGGTCTTCCCCTCCGCGATCCCCTTCTCCACCACCGCGAGAGTGGCCTCCATCATGGCGAGGTGGTTCGCCAGATCCTCTCGGGTGGCCAGCGGCCCGTGGCCGGGGATCAACCTCGCGTCCGGCGGCGCCTCGGACAGCACCTTCTTTCCCGCCGCGACATAGCCCTTGGCGGACCCCCCGGCCTCGAGATCGATGAACGGAAAGCTGCCGTTGAAGAAGTCGTCCCCCATGTGGACGACGTTCGACCCGAGAAAGTGAACCACCGTGTCGCCATCAGTGTGGCCCGACGGCACGTGGATACCGCGGATCTCCTCGCCGTTGAAATGGAACGATATCCGCGAGTCGAAGGTCAGGATCGGCAGGGCGTGGGGCGGAGCATGCGTGCCGCGCCTCATGTCGAAGGCGTCGTCTTTGAGAATCCGCAGGCGAGCGTTGTCGTGCGCGACGATCGTCGATTTCGTGCCGAAGACCTTGTTTCCGTTGACGTGGTCCCCGTGGTAGTGGGTGTTGACCACGAAGCGTACTGGCTTGTTGCTGATCGTCGCCAGGGCGGCCTCGATCTTCGGCACCAGCGGCGCGAACTGGTCGTCGACCAGCAGAATGCCGTCCTCACCCACCGAAACCCCGATGTTCCCACCCGCGGCTTCGCCGACGCCGCTCAGCAGGTACACGGTGCCGGCCACCTTCTGGACCTCGAAGCGGACTTCATCCCAGTTCGTTTCCTGGGCGCCGAGCTTCGCGGCACATAGCGCCGCCGCCATGATGAGAGTCAGTCTTCGCATGACGGGCATCCTACGCCGGCTGCTCGGCCAGCGATCGACGTAGGGACGCGCGGGCGGCATCCCCGGCGCTAGAAACAAAACAGGCCCGGGTAACCCCGGGCCTGTGGAATATGAAACTGGGCTGCTCGCCGTCTAGTCCTGATCGATCACTTCCTGCGGCAGCGTCCGAATCTCCTCGTCGCTGAAGTCGAAGTAGACGTCGCCTTCCTCGCCCTCCTCCGACATCGCGGGCGCGATCGGCTCCTCTTCCATGTGGAAGTCGTGGTAGGGAGCCATGCCGGTGCCGGCCGGGATGAGACGGCCGACGATGACGTTCTCCTTGAGGCCGCGCAGATAGTCGACCTTGCCGGAGATTGCCGCCTCGGTGAGCACGCGGGTGGTCTCCTGGAAGCTGGCCGCCGAGATGAACGAATCGGTCGACAAGCTCGCTTTGGTGATTCCGAGCAGCATCGGCCGGCCGATGGCCGGCTGACCGCCCGCGGCAATGACGCGGTCGTTTTCTTCCTGGAAGCGCCAACGATCGACCTGCTCGTCGATCAGGAAATCGGTGTCGCCGACTTCCTCGATCTTCACCGAGCGCATCATCTGACGGACGATGGTCTCGATGTGCTTGTCGTTGATGGCCACCGACTGCGAGCGGTAGACCTCCTGGATCTTGTCGGTCAGGTAACGCTGCAGCTCCTTCTCACCCAGCACCTGCAACACGTCGTGCGGATTGATCGGGCCGTCGATCAAGGGATCGCCGGCGCGCACCCGCTCGCCGTCCTGCACGTTGACGTGGATGTAGCGCGGCACCAGGTACTCGCGCACCTCGCTCGAATCCGATTCCACCGCCACCTTGCGCATGCCCTTGTGGACTTCGCCGAGGCGAACCACACCGTCGATCTCGCTGATGATCGCCGGCTCCTTGGGCGAGCGCGCCTCGAACAGCTCGACAACGCGAGGCAGACCGCCGGTGATGTCCTTGGTCTTGGTGGTCTCGCGCGGGATCTTGACCAGCACGTCGCCCGCGTACACCTGCTGGCCATCGTGGACCATGAGGTGCGAGCCCGAGGGCAACAGGTAACGTCGTTCCTCCGACTTCTGGCCGCCGCTGGTGATGATCAGCGCCGGCACCCGCTTCTCGTTCTGGGTGGCCTCGACGATGATGCGCTGCGACAAGCCTGTGACCCTGTCGGTCTCCTCACGAACGTTCTCGCCCTCGACGATGTCGTGGAATTCCACCTTGCCGGAGATCTCGGTGAGGATCGCCGAAGTGAACGGATCCCACTCCACCAGGTCCGCGCCCGGCTCCACGTCCTGGCCCTCGCGGACCAGCAGGTGCGAGCCGTAAGTCAGCGCGTAACGCTCGCGCTCGCGACCCTTGGGGTCGGCGATCACCAGCTTGCCGCTGCGGTTCACCACCACCAGGTCGCCGCGCTTGGACTCTACGGTGACCACGTTGATGAACTTCACCTTGCCGGGGTTCTTGGAAAGATGCTTCGACTGCTCGGAGACGCGGCTCGCGGTGCCACCGTAGTGGAAGGTCCGCATGGTGAGCTGCGTGCCCGGCTCGCCGATCGACTGCGCCGCGATGACGCCCACGGCCTCGCCGATCTCCACCATCCGGCCGGTGGCCAGGTTGCGGCCGTAGCAGGAGACGCAGACGCCACGGCGGGTTTCGCAGGTCAACACCGAACGGATCTTCACCCGCTCGATACCGGCCGCCTGAATGGTGTTGGCCAGCTCTTCGGTGATCTCCTGGGCGATGGCGATGAGCAGCTCACCGGTCATCGGATCGTAGATCTCCTCCTGGCTGACGCGGCCGACGATGCGGTCGCGCAGCGGCTCGAGGATGTCGCCGCCTTCCATGATCGCCGACACGTAAATGCCGTCGATGGTTCCGCAGTCCACGTCGCTGACGATGACGTCCTGCGCCACGTCCACGAGCCGCCGCGTCAGATAGCCGGAGTCGGCGGTCTTCAAGGCGGTGTCGGCGAGACCCTTGCGCGCGCCGTGGGTCGAGATGAAGTACTCGAGAACTGAGAGGCCCTCGCGGAAGTTGGCGTGAATCGGCGTCTCGATGACCTCGCCCGACGGCTTGGACATCAGGCCGCGCATGCCGGCCAGCTGCCGCACCTGCTCGCGCGAACCGCGGGCTCCGGAGTCGGCCATCATGTTGATGGGGTTGAACTCGCCGCTCTGGCGCTCGATCGCCTTCATCTCCTTGAACATCTCCTCGGAGACCTTCTCGGTGACGCGGTGCCAGATGTCGATGATCTTGTTCTTGCGCTCGCCGGCGGTGATGACGCCGGCCGAACGCTGGGTCTCGATCTCGACCACATCCTTACGAGCCTGGTCGAGGATGCGCGGCTTGGACGATGGAATCACCATGTCCTCGATGCCGATCGAGATACCTGCCTTGGTGGCGAACAGGAAGGTGATCTCCTTCATGTCGTCGAGCATCTTCACCGTCAGGTCGTTGCCGTGCCTGATGTAGCAGTAGCCGACCAGGTCCTGCAGGCCGCGCTTCTTGAGCAGACCGTTGATGAAGGGGATCTCCTTGGGCAGCGCCCGGTTGAAGATCACCCGTCCGACCGTGGTCTCGACCAACTGGTTGGTGACCTCGGCGACCTCGGCGTGCAGCACGTCCTGGGAGTCGTACTGGGTTTCGAGGTTGATGTACTGGCCGCTGAAGCGCACCTTGATCGGGGTATGGGTCTCGACCAAGCCCTCCTGGTCGGCGAGCAGCACGGAGTCGAAGTCGGGGAATACCTTACCTTCACCCTTGGCGCCCTTCTTGGCCATGGTGAGGTAGTAACCACCGAGCACCAGGTCCTGCGACGGCACGGCCAGCGGCCGGCCGTGGGCCGGCGACAGGATGTTGTTCGCCGACAGCATCAGCACCTGGCATTCGATCTGCGCCTTGGGCGACAGTGGCACGTGCACCGCCATCTGGTCGCCGTCGAAGTCGGCGTTGAAGGCCGCGCAGACCAATGGGTGGATCTTGATCGCCTTGCCCTCGATCAGCACCGGCTGGAAGGCCTGGATGCCGAGGCGATGCAGGGTGGGGGCGCGGTTGAGCAGCACCGGATGATCCTCGATGACCTCCTCGAGGGCATCCCACACCGCGTCCTCCTCGCGCTCCACCATCTCCTTGGCGGCCTTGATCGTGCCGACCAGCTCCTGCTCCTCGAGCTTGTTGTAGATGAACGGCTTGAAGAGCTCGAGCGCCATCTTCTTGGGCAGACCGCACTGGTTGAGCTTGAGCTCCGGGCCGACCACGATCACCGAACGGCCCGAGTAGTCGACGCGCTTGCCGAGCAGGTTCTGCCGGAAGCGGCCCTGCTTGCCCTTGAGGGTGTCGGAGAGCGACTTCAGCGGACGGTTGTTGGAACCCTTGAGCACCCGACCGCGGCGGCCGTTGTCGAACAGCGCGTCGACCGCCTCCTGCAGCATGCGCTTCTCGTTGCGCACGATCACTTCCGGGGCGCGAAGCTCGAGCAGCTTCTTCAAGCGGTTGTTGCGGTTGATGACGCGCCGGTAGAGGTCGTTGAGGTCGGAGGTGGCGAAGCGACCGCCATCGAGCGGCACCAGCGGCCGGATCTCGGGCGGAATCACCGGAATGACGTCGAGGATCATCCACGCCGGGCTGTGACCCGAGCGCCGGAAGGCGTCCACCACCTTGAGCCGCTTGGCGGCCTTGAGGCGACGGATCTGGCTGGTCTCGGTGCGCATCACGATGCGCAGCTCTTCCGCCAGCTCGTCGACGTCGATGCGGCGCAGCAGCTCCTTGATCGCCTCGGCGCCCATGCGGGCGTCGAAGCTGCCCTCGCCGAACTGCTCGCGCAGCTCGCGATGGCGCTCCTCGGAGACCAGCTCTTTCTCCTTGAGATCGGTCTCGCCGGGATCGACGATGACGTAGCTCTCGAAGTAGAGGATGCGCTCGAGGTCGCGCAGCGAGATATCCAGCAGGTGCCCGATGCGGCTGGGCAGACCCTTGAAGAACCAAACGTGCGACACCGGGCTGGCGAGCTCGATGTGACCCATGCGCTCGCGACGAACCCGCGAGCGCGTGACTTCGACGCCGCATTTGTCGCAGATCACGCCGCGGTGCTTCATGCGCTTGTACTTGCCGCACAAGCACTCCCAGTCGGTGATCGGCCCGAAGATCTTGGCGCAGAACAGCCCGTCCCGCTCAGGCTTGAAAGTGCGGTAGTTGATGGTCTCCGCCTTGGTGACCTCGCCGTGGCTCCAGGCGCGGATCTTCTCGGGCGAAGCGATCGCGATCTTGATCGCGTTGAAATCCTTGATCGGCTGCTGTCTCTCAGAATGCATCGCTAGTGGCTGCAAGGCTCGACTCCTTCCCGCGGTTGACCTTCAGTCCCAGCTTCAGACCTTCAGCAGTTCGACGTCGAGGCACAAGCTCTGGAGCTCGCGCACCAACACGTTGAACGACTCGGGCAGACCCGGATCCTCGGGGACCTCGCCCTTGACGATCGCCTCATAGACCCGGCTGCGGCCCTCGACATCATCCGACTTGACGGTGAGGAGCTCCTGCAGCGTGTACGCCGCGCCGTAGGCTTCGAGCGCCCAGACTTCCATTTCGCCGAAGCGCTGGCCTCCGAACTGCGCCTTGCCGCCCAACGGCTGCTGGGTGATGAGCGAGTAAGGGCCGATCGAGCGAGCGTGGATCTTGTCGTCTACCAAGTGCGAGAGCTTCATGATGTAGATGTAGCCGACGGTGACCTTCTGCTCGAAGGACTCGCCGGTCATGCCGTCGTAGAGCGCCGTCTTGCCGGAGGTCGGCAGGTCAGCCTTGATCATCAGAGAGCGCATGTCGTTCTCGGTGGCGCCGTCGAACACCGGCGTCGCGAAACGAATGCCGAGCGCCATGCCGGCCCAGCCGAGATGGGTCTCGAGAATCTGGCCGACGTTCATCCGGCTCGGCACGCCGAGCGGGTTGAGCACGATCTCGACCGGCCGGCCGTCCGGGAGGTACGGCATGTCCTCCTCGGGCAGGATGCGCGAGATCACGCCCTTGTTGCCGTGGCGTCCCGCCATCTTGTCGCCGACCTGCAGCTTGCGCTTCATGGCGACGTAGACCTTGACCAGCTTGATCACGCCCGGCGGCAGCTCGTCGCCCTTGGTGAGCAGCTGGATGCGCTCCTCGTTGACCCGGTGCAGAACCTCGATGTGCGAATCGGTCTTGCGGTAGAGGCGCTCGACGTCGTCGATCAGCTTCTTCTCGCCGAGCGGCAGGCGGAGGATCTCCTGCCGGGTCAGACGCTCGAGGATCTGGCGCGTGACCTTGTCGCCCTTCTCCAGCAGCTTGTCGCCGGCGCGGGTCTTGACCGCGGCCTGCACCTTCTGGCCGGAGAGCAGATCGGTGATCTTCTTGTTGCGCTCCTCGGTGAGGATTCGCACCTCGTCCTTGATGTTCTTCTCCAGCCGTCGAGATCTCTTGCTGCTCGATCTCCTTGGCCCGCAAGTCCTTCTCGACGCCCTTGCGCGAGAAGATCTTGACGTCGACGATGGTGCCCTCGATGCCCGGCGGGGTCTTCAGCGAGGCGTCGCGGACGTCGCCCGCCTTCTCGCCGAAGATGGCCCGCAGCAGCTTCTCTTCCGGTGTCAGCTGGGTTTCGCCCTTCGGCGTCACCTTGCCGACCAGGATGTCGCCGGCCTTCACCGTGGCGCCGATGCGGACGATGCCGGACTCGTCGAGATCCTTGAGCGCCGACTCCGAGACGTTGGGGATGTCGCGGGTGATCTCCTCGGGGCCGAGCTTGGTGTCGCGGGCCTCGATCTCGAACTCCTCGATGTGAATCGAGGTGTAGTAGTCCTCGCGCACCAGCTTCTCGGAGACCAGGATGGCGTCTTCGAAGTTGTAACCGCGCCAGGGCATGAACGCCACCAGCACGTTGCGGCCCAGCGCCAGCTCGCCGAGCTCGGTCGACGGACCGTCGGCGAGCACGTCACCCTTCCTGACCCGCTGGCCCTCCTTGGCCACCGGCTTCTGGGTGATGCAGGTGTTCTGGTTGGAGCGCCGGAACTTGGTCAGCTGGTAGATGTCGGCGCCGAACTCCTTGGCCTCGCCGGTCTCGATGTCTTCGCCTTCGACGCGCACGATGATGCGCTCGGCGTCGACCGAATCGACGATGCCGCCGCGCTTGCAGAGCACGACGGCGCCGGAGTCGCGGGCCACGATGCCCTCGAGACCGGTGCCCACGATCGGCGCCTCGGAACGCAGCAGAGGAACCGCCTGGCGCTGCATGTTGGAGCCCATCAGGGCGCGGTTGGCGTCGTCGTTCTCGAGGAACGGGATGAGCGCCGCGGCCACCGACACCAGCTGCTTGGGGCTGATGTCGAGGTAGTCGACGCGGTCACGCTCGACGGTGACGAAGTCGCCGCCGGCGCGGGCGATCACGCGGTCGCTGACGAGGTAGCCCTTCTCGTCGATCTCCGACATCTCGGGCCGGCCTTTGGTGGCCACCTGGGCGATGATGTACTTCTCTTCCTCCCAGGCGGTCAGGTAGAAGGCGTGCGGCTCCGCTTCGATCACCCGCTTGCCGTTCTTCTTCAGCTTGCGGTTGGTGTCGTCGAGGTCGTCGCCGATGACGATCTGGCCGAGCTTGAACGGCCCGTCGCCGACCTTGACCACGCGGAAGTGGTCGAGCACGCGGCCGTTCTCGACCTTCTTGTAGGGGCTCTCGATGAAGCCGTAGTCGTTGATGCGCGCGAAAGTCGCAAGCGACGAGATGAGACCGATGTTCGGGCCTTCCGGCGTCTCGATCGGGCAGATGCGGCCGTAGTGCGAGGCGTGCACGTCGCGCACCTCGAAGCCGGCGCGCTCACGCGACAACCCGCCCGGCCCGAGGGCCGACAAGCGGCGCTTGTGGGTGACCTCGGAAAGCGGATTGGTCTGGTCCATGAACTGCGACAGCTGCGACGAGCCGAAGAACTCCTTGATCGCCGCGATTACCGGCTTGGAGTTGATCAGGTCGTGCGGCATCGCGGAGTCGATGTCCTGATGCACCGACATCTTCTCCTTGATCGCCCGCTCCATGCGCACCAGGCCGATGCGGAACTGGTTCTCGAGCAACTCGCCCACCGCGCGCACGCGCCGGTTGCCGAGGTTGTCGATGTCGTCGACCCGGCCGACGTCCTTCTGCAGCCGCACCAGGTACTCGATGACCCGGAAGAAGTCGTCGGCGGACAGCGTCTTCTGGTCGACCGGCACCTCGGTGTCGAGCTTGATGTTGAACTTGAAGCGACCGACGCGCGAGAAGTCGTAGCGCTTGGCATCGAAGAACATGCCGTAGAAGAGCGAGCGCGCCGACTCCAGGGTCGGAGGGTCGCCCGGCCGCATGCGGCGGTAGATCTCGATCAACGCTTCCTTCGCGTTGGTGGTCGGGTCCTTGGTCAGGGTGTTGGAGATGATGGCGCCGGAGACTTCCCAGTCCGGGAAGAAGACCTCGAGCGGAGTCACCTGGCGGCCCTGCATCCGCTCCTCGATGTTCTCGGGCACCAGCTCGTTCGCCTCGAAGACCACCTCGCCGGTGTCGAGATCGACCACGTCGGCGACGAAAAACGCGCGATCGAGGTCGGCGAGCCGCGCCGGGAAGTCGAGCGCGCCCTTCTTCTCGAGCTGGCCGACCAGGTCCTTGGTCAGGCTGATGCCGGCGAAGAGCGGATAGTTCTCGCGCTTGCCGCGGCTCTGGCGATCCTTGAGCCGCTCCTGCTCCAGCACCTTGGCCGGGACGGT
The DNA here is from genome assembly GCA_963821905.1 of Thermoanaerobaculia bacterium. Taxonomy (GTDB): domain Bacteria; phylum Acidobacteriota; class Thermoanaerobaculia; order Multivoradales; family JAGPDF01; genus CAWGFP01. Next base: position 148,425 of record CAWGFP010000008.1, read on the forward strand.
GAGCGTGAACTTGCCCTTGCCCTCGGGACGCAGCCCGACGGGGCTATAGAACTGGCGCAGGATCGACTCATCCGACTCCAGGCCGAGGGCGCGCAGGAAGACGGTGCCGGGGAACTTGCGCTTGCGGTCGATGCGCACCGACAGCACGTCCTTCTGGTCGTACTCGAACTCCACCCACGAGCCGCGGTAGGGAATGATCTTGGCGAGGAAGGTGCGCGGACCTTCCTTGGTGAAGAAGACGCCCGGAGAGCGGTGCAGCTGCGACACGATGACCCGCTCGGTGCCGTTGATGATGAACGTTCCGTTGTCGCTCATCAGCGGGATTTCGCCGAAGTAGACCTCCTCCTCCTTGGCGTCGCGCATCATGCGCATGCCGGTCTCGGGGTCCTTGTCGTAGACGAACAGCCGGAAGGTGACCTTGAGCGGCACGGCGAAGGTCATGCCGCGCTCCTGGCAATCGGCGATCGAGTACTTGAGCTGCAGATCGACCGGGTTGCCGCAGATGTCGCACTTGGTGACCCGGTTCTTGTTGATCACGCCGCAGACCGTGCAGGTGACCGTCTCCTCGTGCGGGTGGTCGGTCATGATCTTGGCGCCGCAGTTGGTGCAGGTCATGCGCAGATACTCGAGACCCTTCAGCTCGCCGCACTTGCACTCCCAGTCGCCGAGCGAGTACTTGACGAAATCGAGCGAGCAGGTCTCGCGAAAGTCAGCGAACGGAAAGATGCTGGTGAAAACCGCCTGCAGTCCCTGGTTGGCCCGCTCTTCGGGCAGCAGGTTCATCTGCAGGAAGCGCTCGTAGGACTTCTTCTGGACGTCGATCAGATTCGGGATCGCCAGCGTGGTGGTGATCCGCGAAAAGTCCATGCGCTCGCGGCTCGGGGATGCGCTCAGCTTTTCCATAGAGTTTCCTAGTTCCTCACCGATGGGTGCTCGTCGCCCGGCAAAGGCGACACCACACCCGGCGGGAGCGACGCCTCGTTTGGGCGCTCCCCCCGGGTGTGGCGGAAACCCGGGCGGCCTCGCGGCCGCTTACCGGGAACCGGATGTCTTGGGTTCGGCGATCGCTGATCGCCGAACCCGTCCTTCGAATGCGAGTCAGCGGCGCGCCTACTTCAGCTCGACGCTGGCGCCGGCATCGGCGAACTTCTTCTTGATGGTCTCCGCCTCGTCCTTGGAGATGCCTTCCTTGACCACCGAGCCGGCGCCGCCTCGACCAGATCCTTGGCCTCTTTGAGGCCGAGACTGGTCACTTCGCGAACCGCCTTGATCACGTTGATCTTCTTGGCGCCGATCTCCTTGAGAACGACGGTGAACTCGGTCTTCTCCTCGACCGGAGCCGCCGCCGCGCCGCCACCGGCTGCCGCCATCGGCATCGCCGCCGCGGCCGCCGATACCCCGTAGTGCTCCTCGAGCGCCTTAACCAGGCCGTTGAGCTCGAGAACGGTCAGACCATCGATCTGCTGAATAAATTCCTGCGTCGAAATCGCCATTTCTTCTCCTTGCGCCGCGGACTCCGTCCGGGACCAGTTTCAATATCGAAAAAGGGCCTTAGCCCTGCTTCTCCTTCTGGACCCGGATCTGGTCCAGCACGCCGACGAACTGCTGCGGCACCGCCGCCAGCACGCGCACGAAGCGCGTCACCGGCGACTGCAGCAGGAAGAGCAGCTTGGCGATCAGCTCCTCGCGGGTGGGCAGGGTCGCGATCTCCTTGATCTGGGCGGCGGCGACGGTCTGACCGTCGACCAACGCCGTCTTGAACTCGAACGCCGGAACGTCCTTGACGAAGTCGTTCAGCGTCTTGGCGAGCGCCACCGGATCGTCGCCGTAAACCACCGCGGTGGGGCCGGTGAAGTGGCTCTCGAGCGCCGCCAGGGCGCCGCCCTCGATGGCGCGCAAAGCCAGCGTGTTCTTCACCACCAGGTACTTGCCGCCCTTCGAGCGTACGCGGGCGCGCAGGTCGGTGACCTGCGGCACCGTGGCCCCCTTGTAGCCGAGCAGGAAGGCGTGGGTGGCCGTGGCCAGGCCCTTGCCGTAGCTCTCGAGAATCTCTACCTTGCGGGCACGCGAAAGCGCCATGGTCTCTCCTTACGCTTCCGCCAGGGTGGTCGACGCCTCGTCGAGGCGGATGCCCGGGCCCATGGTCGAGGAAATGGTCGCCGAACTTGACGTACTTGCCCTTCGCCGCGGCGGGCTTGGCCTTGAGCACGGCGTCGATCAGCGCCGTCGGCGTTGGCCTCGAGCTGCTCGGCCGCGAACGACAGCTTGCCGACCGGCGCCTGGATGATGCCGGTCTTGTCGACGCGGAACTCCACCTTGCCGGCCTTGATCTCCTGCACCGCCTTGTCGACGTCGAGGGTCACCGTGCCGGTCTTCGGGTTGGGCATCAGGCCGCGGGGACCGAGCACCCTGCCCAAGCGGCCGACGACGCGCATCATGTCCGGGCGTGGCGACGACGGCGTCGAAGTCGAGCCAGCCGCCCTCGATCTTCTTGGCCAACTCCTCGCCGCCGACGAAGTCGGCGCCCGCCTCTTCGGCTTCGCGGATCTTCTCGCCGCTGGCGAAGACCAGCACGCGGAGCGTCTTGCCCAGGCCGTGCGGCAGCACGACGGTGCCGCGCACCATCTGGTCGGCGTGCTTGGGATCGACGCCGAGGCGCAGGGCGACCTCGATGGTCTCGTCGAACTTGGCGAAGGCGTTCGACTTGGCCAGCCGCACCGCCTCGCGCAGGCGGATACGGGCGCGGCTGGCTCGACCTCCGTGGCGTCTGCGGAACTTCTTCCCGTGCTTGACTCATTCACTTCCTCCCCTGGTTCTAGCGGCCGCCGCGAGGACGGCCTCCCAGATTGAGTTGCCGTGCGATCCGTTCTGCGACTTCGATGCCCATCGAGCGCGCGGTGCCCTCGATGATCCGGACCGCCGCCTCGAGGCTGGCGGCGTTGAGGTCGGGGAGCTTCGTCTTGGCGATCTCCTCGACCTGCGTCTTGGTGACCTTGCCCACCTTGTTGCGGTTCGGCACGCCCGAGCCCTTCTCGACACCCGCCGCCTTGAGCAGCAGGATCGACGCCGGCGGCGTCTTGGTGATGAAGGTGTAGCTGCGGTCGGCGTAGACCGTGACCACCACCGGGATGATCAGGCCTGCCTGCTCCTTGGTGCGGGCGTTGAACGTCTTGCAGAAGTCCATGATGTTGACGCCGGCCTGGCCCAGCGCCGGACCGACCGGCGGGGCGGGCGTCGCCGCGCCGGCGGGAATCTGCAGCTTGATCTGTCCAGTGACCTTCTTCGCCATGATGTCCTCAGCTCTCGCGCGTCGCGCTTACAGCTTCTGCACCTGCGAGAATTCGAGCTCGACCGGCGTCTGCCGGCCGAAGATCGTGACCATGACCTTGAGCGTGTTGCGGTCGAGGTTGACCTCCTCGACCACGCCGGTGAAGTTGTTGAACGGGCCGTCGATGATCTTGACCGGCTCGCCCTTCTCGAACACGTACTTCGGCTTCGGCTTCTCCTTCGCGCGTCACCACCTGCTCGAGGATCTGGTTGACCTCCTCGTGCGGAGAGCGGCGTCGGCTTCTTGCCGGTGCCGACGAAGCCGGTGACCTTGGGCGTGTTCTTGACCACGTGCCAGGTCGTCGTCGGACATCTCCATCTCGACCAGGATGTAGCCGGGGAAGAACTTGCGCTGCGGTCTCCCGCTTCTTGCCGCCCTTGAACTCGACGACGGTCTCGGTCGGGATGCGGATGTCGCCGAAGGCGTCGCCCATGCCCAGGGCGTCGGCGCGCTGGCGCAGCGTCTCCTTCACCCGGTCCTCGAAGCCCGAGTAGGTGTGGACGATGTACCACTTGCGGTCGCCCTTGGTCGCCACGTCGGTCATGAGTGAACACCTTGAGCATGCCTTCGTAGCCCCTGATGATCAGCAGGTCCGCGACCCACAGGAAGATCGCGAACACGACGCTGGTGATGATCACCACGATCGTCGTGCCGACCACTTCGTCCCGCGTCGGGAAGCTGCACTTCTTCATCTCCGATTTGCACTTCGGCGAAGAAGTCCCGCGTCTTGCTCCACCAGTCTTCGTTGCGCGTCATGGGCGCTCTTCATCGTTAAATTGGCAGGCCAGGAGGGATTCGAACCCCCAACATCCGGTTTTGGAGACCGGTGCTCTACCAGTTCGAGCTACTGGCCTGTGGTCTCCGTTTAGTCTCGACTTCTTAAGCGATCACTTCCGTGACGGTGCCGGCGCCGACGGTGCGGCCGCCCTCGCGGATCGCGAACCGCACGCCCTTCTCCATGGCGATCGGCGCGATCAGCTCCACCTCCAGGTTCACGTTGTCGCCCGGCATCACCATCTCCACCCCGCCCGGCAGCTCCGCCACTCCCGTCACGTCCGTCGTGCGGAAGTAGAACTGCGGACGGTAGCCCTTGAAGAACGGCGTGTGACGGCCGCCCTCCTCCTTCGTCAGCACGTACACCTCGCCCTTGAACTTGGTGTGCGGCGTGATCGAGCCCGGCTTCGCCAACACCTGGCCGCGCTCCACGTCGTCCTTCTTCGTGCCGCGCAGCAGAACGCCGATGTTGTCGCCCGCCTGGCCCTGATCGAGCAGCTTGCGGAACATCTCCACACCCGTCACGATCGTCTTCTGGCGTCGGACGGATGCCGACGATCTCGATCTCGTCGCCCACCTTCACGATCCCGCGCTCCACCCGGCCCGTCACCACCGTGCCGCGGCCCGAGATCGAGAAAATGTCCTCGATCGGCATCAGGAACGGCTTGTCGATCGTCGCGCTCCGGCATGCGGAATGTAGTTGTCCAGCGCATCGAACAGCTCCAGGATCGGCGCATCCGCGCCCGCCTCGCCGTTCAGCGCCTTCACCGCCGAGCCCCGGATCACCGGCAAGTCGTCGCCCGGAAAGTCGTAGGCCTTCAGCAGCTCACGCACCTCGAGCTCCACCAGGTCCAACAAGCTCCGGATCGTCCACCACGTCCACCTTGTTCAAAAACACCACGATGTACGGCACGCCCACCTGGCGGGCCAAGAGAATGTGCTCGCGCGTCTGGGGCATCGGACCGTCCGCCGCCGACACCACCAGGATCGCGCCGTCCATCTGCGCCGCGCCCGTGATCATGTTCTTGATGTAGTCGGCGTGACCCGGGCAATCCACGTGCGCGTAATGGCGGTTCGCCGTCGAATACTCCACGTGCGACGTCGCAATGGTCAAAATCTTCGTCGGGTCGCGACGACCCTGAGACTCCGAAGCCTTCGCCACCTCGTCGTACGGCACGAACTTCGCCCAGCCCTTGTCCGCCGCCACCTTCGTCATCGCCGCCGTCAACGTCGTCTTGCCATGGTCCACGTGACCGATCGTCCCAACGTTCACGTGCGGCTTGTTGCGATCGAACTTCTCCTTGCCCATGGTCTTGTTCGTCCTCCGGTTTGCTGGTGGCCCGCGGGGGGCTGTTGATTCTCTGCTCCGATTCCGTCGCTTACGCCGTCGCCGCGGTCTCTGGAGCCCACGATCGGCTTTGAACCGATGACCTCTTCCTTACCAAGGAAGTGCTCTACCCCTGAGCTACGTGGGCCGGGGGGCCTGCGAACAGCCATCCCATCCGAGTCCGCCGCTCGGTAGGGATAGCGAAACCTTGTGATTCTACTTCCCGGCCTGTCGCCCTGTAAAGAGCCTCGAGTCGAACCGGACGGATTGCACCCGCCAACGGCTGAAACGGGGCGGATTTGTAATTATGGCAGAGACTTGCCGCCACGTCCAGGGGCCCCTGGGCGAGATAAAGTCCACTCCGCTTGTCCCCGGAAGATTCCGCTCGCTCCATGAGACCGGCCCACTGGCTCGGCCTCCTCGCTCTGGGCGCCTTGGCGGCCGTCTGGGCCTGCCAGCCGATCTCCCACGACGACGTCTTCTGGCACATCCGGGCCGGAGAGTGGATCGCCCAAAACCTCCGGGTGCCTCTTACCGACTCCTTCTCCTTCACCCGCTTGGGAGAGCGTTGGATCACCCACGAGTGGGGGTTTTCGCTTCTCGCCGGCTTCGCTCACCGCCTGGGCGGGCCCGAGGGCACTCTCATGCTCGGCGCTCTGGTCATTTGGACAATCGGACTTTTCGTTTGGCTGCGCTGCCCAAGGCACGAGCCAGGGGCCCGGACCTGGGCGCTACTGGCGACCGGGCTCGGCCTCCTGGCGGTGGGAGGGCTGGTTTTCCTGCGGCCCGCTCTGGTCGGAGAGGCCCTCTTTGCGGCGACGCTCTGGACCACCGATCGGTACCGTGAAGACGGGCGCAAGGGTTGGCTAGCGGCAACGATCGCGATTTTCTGGGTGTGGGCCAACATTCACTCGGGCGTCATCTTTGGGATCTTCGTGCTGGGCCTCCAAGCGGTTGAGCAACTCCTGGCCGGCCGCTGGCGGATCCCCGGCTCCCCGCTGCCGAAGTGGGCGCTGGCTGCAGCCACCGTCGCTACGGCCGCGGTCAGCTTGGTGAATCCCAACGGCCTGGACGCGCTGCGTTTTCCCTTCCTGCTGAGCCGCATCTTCTTCGGCAGCGGTATCGCTTGGGATTTGGGTCAATTCACCCCCCAATCGCCGTTCGGCAACCTTGCGCTGATGGCGCTTGCCGCTGCCGTGGTCATCGGAATGGTGAAGTGCTCATCCCGATCTTGGCCGCGGCCATGGGAGCTCGTCGCGATCGCCTCGTTCTTGCTGCTCAGCCTGCGCGCCAGCCGATTCGAGTTCTCCTTGGTAGTCCTGCTCGTGCCCCCGGCGGCGCGGCTCTTGGCGAGCATGGCCTCGACACGGCCGGCTCTCCATCCGCGCCGGATCGCCTGGCTGATTTCGGCGCTCATCGCCGCCGTGAGCAGCGCCGAGATCGCTGCCACGCCGCTGAAATGGCCGCTTCGTACCCTCGACCGATCGCTGCCAGTCGGAGCCGCCAAGTTCATCGCCGGGCACGGATTGCGTGGCCACATGTTTCACCACGCCAACCACGGGGGGTACCTGTACTACGCCCTCGGACAGCCGATCTTCTGGGACGGGCGAAACGACGTCTTCTGGACTCTCACGAGGGAAGTGACCACTACCGACTTCAGCGTCGTCGCGCCCCGCTACGACGTCGACATCCTGGTGCTGACGGAGCGCGAGTACCGCGACCTGCGCGAGGAGGCCGAAAGCGGCCGTTGGGGACTGGTCTACTGGGACGACGCTGCCGCGGTCTACTTGCGCAAGGACCGTTTCGGGCCGGCACTGAAAGCCCTCGAGCTTCGGTACTTTCGTGGATTCGGTGGCGGCGGAACCGAGGAGCTGAGGGCGCTGGCTGCCGATCTCCCTTCCAGCCAGGCGGCGCGCGACGAGCTTCGTGGCTTGCTCGCCGTCTGGCCCGAGAATCAGCGTGCGTTGTACTTCCTCGGCGTCATCGCGCACTACAGCGGTGACCGCGAAGAGGCCGCGAACGCATTGCACCGAGCCATCGACCTGGGTCCGACCGAGTTGCTCGAGAAAACGCTTGCGGTCATCGAGCCGGCCAACCGCTGAATCCGCTGCTGCCCGTAGCTCTCAATGGGACTGCACACCAGCTTTCCGGAAGGGGCGCCTCCGCGACGGACGCTGTTTCGCGCCATGGACCTTCTGGCGCCACTGCTCGCCGTGCCCGTGTTCCTCGCCCTGACTTCAGGCAGGGTCGGAGTCCCGCCGAGCCTGCCCGTCCTCGCCGCTGCGGCGGTTGGCTACGCGTTCCTCGCCGGCCGAGGCGGACCGCGCCCGCGGCCCTGGCTGGACCTACCGCTCGCAGCGGCGCTGGGACTCGCCGCCGGGCATCTCCTACTCACGCCCGGCGCACCGCGGGGGCACGACACGCTGACCCACCTTTGGGGCATCTCGGCGGTGGCGCGAGAGGTCGCGGCCGGCGAGCTGTTGCCGCGCTGGGTGCACGGCCTAGGGCTGGGGATGCCTCTGCTCCAGTTCTACGGCCCGGGCAGTTTCCTTGCGCCGATCGGCCTCGCCCTCGTGGGAGCCAGCCCTGCCGCCGCGCTGTCGGGGAGCCTCGCAGCGCTCGGCGCGCTGGCCGCGGTTTCGATGTACGCGGCCAGCGTCCGCTGGACAGGCGACCGCCGCGCCGCTCTGGTGGCCGCGGCGGCCTATGCCTTCGCCCCCTACCGGTTGCTGGACGGCCACTACCGCGCGGCGCTTGGCGAGTGCGCGGGTATCGCGCTGCTGCCGCTCGTCTTCCTCGCTTGTCTGGAGGCTTCACGGCAAGGAGGTCGCCGCCGGCTGGCGATAGCCGCCGCTGCGTGGGGATTGCTGCTCGTCACCCATCCGCTCAGCGCCCTCATGGCGGCGCTCGGGCTCCTGCTCTGGCTCGCGGTCGAACCGATGACGCGTCCAAACGGTGGAACGCGCCTTCGCTGCGCTCGTTCGGCTCGCCGGAGCCTGGGCGCTCGGGGCCGCCCTGGCCGGGTTCTTCGTCGTGCCGTTCGCGGTCGAGCTCGGCGACATCGAGGTGGCAAGCGTCGCGCGCGGCGAGCAGCGCCAGATCTTCGTGGCCCACGGCCTCGAGCCGCGGGAGTTGTGGCAGCGGCGGTTGTGGTCCCGGCTCGACTTGAGCGAGCACGCCGGCACGGAGGCCGCGGCGAAAAGCGCCGAGATGCCCTTCTACTTCGGCATCGTCCTCCTCTCCCTGGTCCCGCTGGCCCGCCGTGCCCCGCGCGGACTCCTCGTCCTGCTCGCGGTCGCGATGGCGCTCTCGCTGCGGCCGGTCGCCGCCGCGGTTTCCCTCGCGGTGCCGCCGCTCGCGGTCCTCCAGTTCCCGTGGCGTTTCCTCGGCCTCGCCACGTTCGCCGCTGCCGCTCTCGCCGGCTACGCCGCGGCGAATGTGCTCGGCAGGTCGAACGGCCGCCGTTACGTGGCTCTCGTGCCGGGCGCTCTCGTCGCGCTTCTCGTCCTCGACGCCGCGCCCTACACCGGCGCCGCCGAATGGCTGCCGCAGTACCGCGGTCTGGTCCGCATGAGCTGGCCTGCCGGTCAGCCCGGGCACCCCGAGGGTTCGCTGGGTTACGAGCCCGTCGCCCCACCCTACCCGGACCGCATCGCCGGCTACTTCCTGCCGCCGCCTGAGCCCGGCGCCGACGTCTCGCTCTTCTGCTGCGCCTACCCCGAGTACGTCACGCCGGCGGTCCGTCGGGCGTTCTTCCCACCGCGCGATCCGGCCGTGCTGTCCCGGGCCGGCGTGGGCCTGGCCGGCTGGGAGACCGGGCCCCTAGTCCGCATCGACCCGCTTCCCTACGCTTCGTGGAGCTCGGCCAGCCGCAGTATCGAGGAGCGGCCCGCGCGCCGCGGCGGCGGTGAGATCGTCGTCGAGCTCGACGGCCGGCCGGGGTCGGTCGTCGTGCTCGAGCAGCACTATCCGGGCTGGCGGGTGTGGACGCCCGAAGGCTGGAAGGAGACGTCGGCGAGCCGCGACGGGCTCATCCAGGCTGCCGTCGTCGCCGGCCAGCACGAAGCGCGGTTCCGCTTCACGCGCACCTGGGACCGCCTGGCCGGCGCGCTCCTGTCTGCGGCTGGGCTGATCTGGGTGCTGGCTCTAGCGATCCCTCCAGCGCATCGGAGGGCGCGAATCGATTCGGAAACGTGCCAAGGCCCAAACGAATAGAACAGCGCCGGATCCGAGAAGGTGCCAGCCGCTCGCCGAACTGCTGATGAGAGGTCGCCAGCGAAACGGCTTGAACCTTCTTCAGCAGCTACTTCCCGAACACCCTGCCCGCGGCCTCTGCCGCGACGTCATCCTCGACCACCGCATGCAGCTCGATGTCGATCAGGTCACCCCAAGAATTAACGTGCTCCGCGAGGGCGGTCATATCGTCCGTTTCGAGGACGTGCCAGCCCAGAACCGAGCCGGGCACGTGATAGCGGGCGACCTGCTTCACACCCTCGGGCGGCACTCCGCCGGTCTCCATGAACTGCTGAAAGGCCTTCTTGTACAGACCCGGGCGCGTTCTCCACGTGAGTATGTATCTCACTGAATGAACCTCCTCTCTCCGTTTGAACTTCGGTGGACAGCCCAACGATCGTACACCCAGGATGCCCCAGGCGGCGCTAACGCCGGGCGGGGCAGGGTGGGCTGTTGCGGGGTTATGCTACTTAGGTGACTTATTGCAGTTATGCGGTTTGGAGCCGCAAATGCTAGGAACTAGATGGAGCGGGAGACGGGATTCGAACCCGCGACCAACGGCTTGGAAGGCCGTGACTCTACCACTGAGTTACTCCCGCCCGGGTGAGGAAGGATGGTGGAGGCGTCAGGATTTGAACCTGAGTAGGGCTATGCCCGGCAGATTTACAGTCTGCTGCCATTGACCGCTCGGCCACACCTCCGTGACTTCTCAAAGAACCGCGCCGCGAGCCGGCAGATGGAGCCGGCACCCGGAATCGAACCGGGGACCTTCCGCTTACAAGGCGGATGCTCTACCAAACTGAGCTATGCCGGCGGCCCCGGTCGCGCGACGGGCAAGTCTAGCGGCTCGCCGGCTTGGCTGGCAAGCGCTGGCGCACCGCGTCGTAGAGGATCGCCGCAGCGGCGGTCGCCAGGTTGAGCGAGTCGACGTGGCCGCGCATCGGCAATCCGATCAATCGATCGCAGACCTCGCGCGTGAGATGGCGCAGTCCCTTCTCCTCGCCGCCGAAGCAAAGCACGACCTTCCCGGTCAGGTCGATGTCCCAGGGCGCGTCGCCTCCACCTGCGGCGCCGTACACCCAATAGCCCTCTTCCTTCAGCTCTTTGAGAGTGGAGGCGGTGTTGGTGATGCGCTCGACCTCCAGCCACTCGCTGGCGCCCGCGGAGGTCTTGGCGGCGGCCGGCGTGAGCGGCGCCGAGCCGCGATCTCTCACCAGCACACGGCCGACACCGGCGCCCTCGCAGACCCGGAGCAAGGCGCCCAGGTTGCGAGTGTCCTGGACGTCCTCGACCAGGACGACGAAGTCCGGGTCCCCGCTCGGCGCAGCGGTCCCCGCCGCGGCCCGCAGCTCGGCGCCGAATCCGTTGTGCACCGCCCAGTCGATGCCGGGAATTCCTGACTCCGGCATGGGGAGCAGCTCGACGCCGTGCCGCCGGCTCAGGTCCTCGACCTCGGTGCGCCGCGGGCCGCCGCGCCCGCGCCCGATCCAGATCCGGGCGATGTCGTGCGGGCGGTGGCGAAGCGCCTCGCGCACCGGGTGGAAGCCGTAGATCCACATCAGGGCCGCTTGAGCAGGACGACGGCAAGGGCCGCGATGCCCTCGCCTCGCCCGAGGGCTCCGAGCCGCTCGTTGGTGGTCGCCTTGAGGCCGACGGCCGCCGGAGCGACGCCCAGCAGCTGCGCGATGCGCGAGCGCATGCGGTCGCGCAGCGGCATCAGCCGCGGCTCTTCGGCGATCACCGTGAGGTCGCAGTTGCCGACCACCCAGCCCTCGTTCTTCACTTCGCCGACGATGCGCCGCAGGAGCTCACCGCTGTCGGCGTTGCGCCATTGCGGGTCGGACGGCGGAAAGTAGGTTCCGAGATCGCCCAGCCCGGCCGCGCCGAGCAGCGCGTCGCCGAGCGCGTGCAGGATCACGTCGGCGTCACTGTGACCTTCCAGGCCGCGGGGATGCGGGACTTCAATCCCTCCCAGGACCAGCTTGCGCCCTTCGACGAAGGGGTGGATGTCGTAGCCCTGACCGACGCGAACGTCCATCAGGCGGAGGGGTGGAGCAGCAGACGCTCCAACAGCCCGCGATCCGCGGGCTCGGTGAGCTTGGGATTGGGATGCTGGGCCACCACGGCGACGATACGCGCTCCCGGCAGCCGCTCGACCAGCGACGATTCGTCGGTGCCGAGAAAGTGATCGCGCTCGGCGAGTGCGAGGGCCCGCGCGAACACCGCGCGGCGGAAAACTTGCGGCGTCTCGGCGCGGAACAGGCCGTGGCGGTCGACAGTGGTCTCGATCCGCTCCCCCTCGAGGCGCTTGAGAGTGTCGGCGAGCGGCCGTCCGAGCACCGCGCCGTCTGCGTGCGCCGCGGCATCGACCGTAGCGGCGATGTCCTCGACCGCCACGGCGGGACGCGCACCGTCGTGCACCAGGATCAGATCGTCGTCGCCGCCCGGCGCCGCTGCCAGGCATCGGGCGACCGGTCTCCTGCCGCGTCACGCCGCCGGCGATCCACAGCGCTCGTGGGCTATCGGAAACCGCCAGATCGCCGGCCAGTCGGTCGGCCGGCAGAGCGACCACCACTTGATGGACACCCGCGGCCAGCAGCCGTTCGATGGTCCAGGCCAGCATGGGCCGGCCGGCGATGGGAAGGAACTGCTTGGGCAGGTCGCCGCCGAAGCGCTCGCCGCGGCCGGCAGCCGGAACCAAGCCGATGATGCGGTGCTCGAACACGGGATCCCGGCGGTCAGACCGTCAGGATGTCCTTTTCCTTATGCTCCAGCGCCTTGTTGATGTCCGCGATGTAGTGGTCGTGGAGCTTCTGGACCTCGTCCAGCCCGCGGCGCTCGTCGTCCTGGCTGATCGTCTTGTCCTTCAGCTGGTCTTGAGCTTGTCGTTGCCTTCGCGGCGGGCCTGGCGCACGCGCGTTGCGGGCGTGCTCGGCGGAGTCGTGGGCCTTCTTGACCATCTCCTTGCGCCGCTCCTCGGTGAGCGGCGGCACCGGAATGCGGATCACCTTGCCGTCGTTGGTGGGGTTCAGGCCGAGGTCGGCCGAGCGAACGGCCCTCTCGATCGCCGGGATCTGCTTGGGATCGTAGGGCTGCGCGATGAGCATGGTGGCGTCGGCGACCGACAGATTGGCCACCTGATTGATCGGCGTCGGCGTGCCGTAGTAGTCGACCATGATCCCGTCGAGCAGGCCGGCGACGCGCGCCCGGTGCGCAGGTGCTTGAGCTCGTGGTGGAAGTGGTCCACCGCGTGCTTCATCTTCGCCTCGACTTCCCGGAAGATCTCTTTCATCCCGCCCGTCTCCTCCCGTCGTTTTGGGACCGCCAACTCTAGCACTGCACAAGAAACTGAGCAGCGGGACCGGCGCCTGGCCGGCGGAGATCAACTCGCGGGAACGGGATCGAGGGTTGCCCGGACCATCGAGCCGACCGCTCGCCGCAGACCACCCGGCGGATGTTGCCGTGCTGGCTCAGGTTGAAGATGGCGATCGGCAGGTCGTTGTCGCGGCAGAGGCGATCGCCGCGGCGTCCATGAACTTCAGGTTCCGCTCGAGGACCTGCTGGTAGGTCACCTCCGGCAGGTGGCGCGCGCGGAGCCTCGCGCCGCGGGTCGGCGGTGTAGAGGCCGTCGACCTTGGTCGCCTTGAGCAGGACGTCGGCGTGGATCTCGTTGGCGCGCAGCGCCGCGGCGCTGTCGGTGGTGAAGTAGGGGTTGCCGGTGCCGGCGGCGAAGATGACCACCCGCCCCTTCTCCAGGTGGCGGATGGCCCGCCGGCGGATGAACGGCTCGGCCACCTCGCGGATGTCGATCGCCGTCTGCACGCGGGTGGGGACGCCGCGCTTCTCCAGCGCGTCCTGGAGGGCCAGGGCGTTGATCACCGTCGCGAGCATGCCCATGTAGTCGCCGGTGACCCGGTCGATGCCGCGGTGGCTGGCGGCCAGGCCGCGGATGATGTTGCCGCCGCCGACGACGATCGCGATCTCCACGCCGAGGGCGTGGACCTCGCGATCTCGTCGGCGATGGCCGCGCACCACCGTCTCGTCGATGCCGAAGGGCTGCGCGCCCATCAGGGCCTCGCCGGAGAGCTTGAGCAGGACGCGGCGGTAGGCGGGACGTCGCTCATCGCGATTGCCCGGCGGGGCCTAGTCGGTGACTTCCGCGGCGAAGTCGTCCTCGGCGACTTCTCGGCGCCTTCCTCGCCCAGCTTGAAGCGGGCGAAGCGGCGGACCTGGATGTTCTCGCCGATCTTGCCGACCTTCTCGGCGACCAGCTGGCCGACCGTCTTGTCGGGGTCCTTGACGAACGGCTGCTCGAGCAGCACGGACTCGGCGTAGAACTTCTCCATCTTGCCGTCGACGATCTTGTCGACCACGTTGGCCGGCTTGCCCGAGGCGAGCGCCTGGTCGCGGAAGATCGCGCGCTCGCGCTCGAGCACGTCCTGGGTGACCTCCTCGCGGCGCACGAAGCGCGGGTCGGCCGCGGCGATGTGCATCGCGATGTCGCGCACCAGCTCCTGGAACTCGTCGGTGCGGGCCACGAAGTCGGTCTCGCAGTTGACCTCGACCAGCACGCCGATCTTGCCGCCGGCGTGGATGTAGGAGGCCACCGGCGCCCTCGGCGGTGACGCGGCCGGCCTTCTTGGCGGCCGCGGCGAGACCCTTCTTGCGCAGGAAGTCGACCGCCTTCTCCATGTCGCCCTGCGTCTCGGTCGAGGGCGGTCTTGCAGTCCATCATCCGGGCGCCGGTGCGCTCCCGGAGCTCTTTCACCATCTGGGCGGTGATCTTGCATGCTCGTTCTCCTGTCGCTCGGACTCTGGAAAGCGCCTGCGGATAACAAAAAGGGTCAGATCGACGTCCGCGTTCGACTGACCCCTTCGCGCGCCACGGTCGCCTCGGGCCGCCGCGCTTCGGAGCGGCTGGCTCAGCGGCCGAGCCGGCGCTGCCGCGCCGCCGGCCTGCGGCGTCGCGGCCGGCTTCGGCCAGCTCGCCGCGCGTCCTTGGCCTCGATCGCCATCTCCTGCTCGAGCTGCCCGGCGCCCGCGAGGTAGGCGTCGGCGATGCGCGAGGCGAACAGGCGGATGGCGCGGATGGCGTCGTCGTTGCCCGGGATGATGTAGTCGATCAGCTCGGGGTCGCAGTTGGTGTCGACGATCGCGATGACCGGGATGCCCAGCTTGTTGGCCTCGGCGACCGCGATGTACTCCTTCTTCGGGTCGACCACGAAGAGCGCGTCCGGCAGCCCCTCCATGTCGCGGATGCCCTCGAGGTTCTTGCACCATCCTGCTCGCGCTCGCGGTCGAGCGCGCAGGCGCTCCTTCTTGGTCAGCGGGCTGTCGTCGTCGGCCAGCCGCGCCTCGATCTCGTTCAGGCGCTCGATCGAGCGTGCGCAGGGTGACGAAGTTGGTCAGCGTGCCGCCCAGCCAGCGGTTGGTGACGTAGAACTGGCCGCAGCGCGCGCGCCTCCTCGGCGATCGCCTCCTGCGCCTGCCGCTTGGTGCCGACGAACAGGAGCTGCGGCCCTCGCGGCCCAGCTGCTGCGACGAACTCGGCGCGCCTGCTTGAACAGCTTGAGCGTCTTCTGCAGGTCGATGATGTAGATCCCGTTGCGCTTGCCGAAGATGTACGGCTTCATCTTCGGGTTCCAGCGCCGGGTCTGGTGCCCGAAGTGGACGCCCGCTTCGAGCAGCTCCTTCATGGTGACTTCCATCGACCATCTCCGCCAAAGTGACTCTCCTTAGCGCTTGCTGAACTGGAAGCGCGCGCGGGCGCCGGCCTGACCGTACTTCTTGCGCTCCTTCTTGCGCGGGTCGCGCGTCAGGAGGCCGGCCGACTTCAGCCGGTCGCGCAGCTCGACGTTGAACTCGAGCAGGGCGCGGGAGATGCCGTGGCGGATCGCGCCCGCCTGGCCCGCGCTGCCGCCGCCCTCGACCGTGACCATGATGTCGAACTTCTCCGCCGTCTCGGTCAGGAGCAGGGGCTGCTTGATGATCATCTTCAGCACTTCGTTCGGGAAGTAGGCGTCGAGGTTGCGGCCGTTGACCTTGACTTCGCCCGCGCCGGGGCGCAGGAAGACGCGCGCCGTGGCCGTCTTGCGCCGTCCGGTGCCGTAGTAGCTGGAGCTCGCTCAAACTCGTCTCTCCTCGTCTCGCTTTAGCGCGCGCAGCGCCGAGGCCGGGCAGGGCCTGGGGCTTCTGCGCCTGGTGCGGATGCTCGGCGCCGGCGTAGACCTTGAGCTTCCGGAGCTGCTGGCGGCCGAGCTTGGTCTTGGGCAGCATGCCCCAGACCGCCTCCTCGACCAGCTTGGCGGGCGGCGCTGGCGCAGCTCGCCGCGCGATCTCGCTCTTCAAGCCGCCCGGATAGCCGCGTGTGGCGGTAGTAGACCTTCTGCGTCTTCCTTGCGGCCGGTCAGCACCGCCTTCTCGGCGTTGATCACGATCACGAAGTCGCCGGTGTCGATGTGCGGTCGCGTAGGTCGGCTTGTGCTTGCCCTGAGCAGCCGCGCCACAGCGGCGGACAGCCGGCCGAGGGGCAGCCCCGTCGGCGTCCACCACGAACCAGTGGTGCTCGATCTCGGCGAGCTTCGGGCTGTAGGTCCTAGTCATCACTCACTCCCTGGAGATTCATCGCTGCCCTGCTAGGCGAGCGCCTGCGGCCCTGCGAAGGTCACCCGACCTCTGCGGAGCAAAGGGACCACGGATGATATGGGCCAGAATCGCTAGTTGTCAAGCTCGTCCGGTCAGACCGCGGAGGCATT